>JAVBJU010000045.1:0-29488 GCA_031546825.1 Microvirga sp.
TCGCTATACTCGGTCAGGATAGGCGTCTGGCAAAGGATTTCGAACGCTCAATACTCAGCGCTGAAGCATGGATGACCATCGCAAGTATCAGAGCAACAATACGAAAAATCGCAACCTATGGATTATGAGTCAGGCTCTTAGCGGCCTGTCCGCATGGAAGTCTTGACATGCCCATTACTTGTTGTAGCGAAGGCTACACAAAGCAATCGGTGTGAAAAATATCACGCCTTGTTTTTGCAGGCGGTGTAATGCGTTGTCGCCTTCATCGGGATCATTTTGTCGCAGCGCTATATAATTTTGCCATAGTGTAGGGTCCGCTACTGAAACGAGTCGCTTATGCCGTTAAGGTTCGCGAAGACTAAGAACAGTCTTTGGGCGATCTTGGGCATATGCGGGAAAGGGCATCTCTGTGATGAATGTGCATCACGAAACATATGACCATTCGCCGATCATCCCATGGATCGAGTTCAAGGATCAATCGGGCTGGGACAAGGCGCTGCATCTGGGGCGCAAGGTCACATGGAAAAGCAAACATGTGATCCAGTCCCCCGAGGATGCGGTGCCAAGCATTTTCCTCATCCGCTCCGGTGTGATCAAGGTGGCAGCGGCGAGCCGGGAAGGCTTGCAGCGCACACTGTGGTTGATGGGCCCCGGCAGTGTGCTGGGCGAGGCGGCCTTGTTTGGCCATAAGCTCTATATGCATCACATCACCGCCGTTGAGGATTGCGAGGCTTACGAGTTCTCGCGCAAGGTGGTGTTTGAGCAGATTCTTGTGAAGTACCCCGATCTTTCCCAAGCGTTGCTGCGCAACCTAGCCACCAAATGCTACATCATGTCCTCCCAGGTGGAGGAGAGCACGTTTCTCTCTGTGCCGCAGCGGCTTGGGCGTTTTTTTTATGGCCTGTGCCTGGCGCGTAATTCCCGCCATCTGCCCCTTTCCCATGCCACCATTGCCGATCTGCTCGGCATCCATCGCGTCACCGTCAGCAACACCGTCAGCGCCATGAAGCGCGCGGGACTGCTCGACGAGCATACCCACGACATTGTCGTCACGGATATCAATGCGCTTGCGGCTTTCCTCATCGAGGGGGAAGAGCGGTCGCATCGGTTATGAGGTGTATTTAGCCATTACTCAGGAGAGCTATCATGCAAAGAAAATGGGTTGCCGAGCCGTATAAAATCAAGGTTGTCGAGTCTGTTCACGTCTCCACCCGCGCCGAGCGCGCGAAGGCGTTGGAAGCAGCGGGCTACAACACCTTCCTGCTCGATTCTTCGGTTTGCTACATTGATCTCCTGACCGATTCCGGCACCACCGCCATGAGCGATAATCAATGGGCGGGCATGATGCTGGGCGATGAGGCCTATGCCGGAAGCCGCAACTTCCATCACCTGCAGGATGTCGTTCGTAAATATTACGGTTTCAAGCACATCATCCCGACCCATCAGGGCCGTGGTGCCGAGAACCTGCTTGCCAAGATATGCATCAAGCCCGGTGATTATGTGCCCGGCAATATGTATTTCACCACCACCCGCGCCCATCAGGAACTCGCGGGCGCAAACTTCGTCGATATCATCCGTGATGAGGCGCATGACTCGCAGATTGATCTGCCCTTCAAGGGCGACATCGATATCAAGAAGCTGCAGAACCTGATCGACAAGGTCGGTGCTGACAAGATCCCCTATGTCTGCCTCGCTGTGACCGTGAACCTCGCTGGCGGACAGCCGGTGTCGATGGCCAATATGCGGGCCGTCAAGGAATTGTGTGCCAAGCACAAGATCAACGTGATGTTCGACGCCACCCGTTGTGTCGAAAACGCCTATTTCATCAAGATCCGCGAGAAGGGCTACGAGAACAAGACCATTGGCGAAATCATCCTGGAGATGTTCTCCTATGCCGATGGTTGTACCATGTCGGGCAAGAAGGATTGTCTGGTCAATATCGGCGGCTTCCTGTGCGTGAATGACGATACGTTGTTCGACAAGGCAAAGGAACTCGTCGTGCTCTACGAAGGCATGCCGAGCTACGGTGGCCTGGCCGGTCGCGATATGGAAGCGATGGCGCGTGGTATTGTCGAGGCGCTCGATTACAACTACATCCACCATCGCGTGTCGCAGTGCGAATATCTGGCCGACCAACTGGTCAAGGCTGACGTGCCGATTGTCCGTCCGGTGGGTGGACACGCGGTGTTTCTCGACGCCAAGGCTTTCCTGCCGCACATCCCGCAGGAGCAATTCCCGGCCCAGCAGCTTGCTGCCCAGCTCTTCCTGGAGAGCGGCGTGCGCTCCATGGAACGCGGTATCGTTTCTGCTGGTCGTAACAAGGAAACCGGCGACCACCACCGGCCCAAGCTGGAACTGGTGCGCCTGACCATTCCGCGCCGCGTCTACACCTACGCCCATCTTGATGTGGTTGCGGATGCCTGCATCGAGCTTTACAAGAAGCGTAAGGAAATCAAAGGCCTCGAAATGGTGTTCGAGCCGAAAGTGCTGCGCTTTTTCACTGCGCGGTTCAAACCTCTCGCGTGAGGTGACACGGACCGGGAAGGGGTGTTTTCCCCTCCCGGTTTCCTTTGTCTGGTGCCGAAACTCGCTGGGCGGAATGACTGACAAACGGGGGTAACGGAAGTCAGCCAACCTGCCCGATGCTCGTTTTCTGGTGATGACGACCCCAAGAAGAACGAGCCACACCTTCTTTTGCGCTATCATGGATAGCGAAGGAGGCCACATGGACCTGTTCCGTACCAAGAATCTCGAAAATCTGAAGCAAGAGGCCCATAAGCAATCCCTCCGGCGGACCCTGGGGGCTTGGGATATTGCGCTGATGGGCATTGGCGTCATCATCGGCGCGGGCATTTTCGTGCTGACCGGCAAAGCCGCCGCCCAACATGCAGGCCCGGCCATCATGATGTCGTTCGTTCTGTCGAGCATCGCCTGTATTTTCATATGTCTGGTTTATTCCGAACTCGCTTCCATGGTGCCGATTGCCGGCAGTGCTTATACCTACACCTATGTGGGGCTTGGTGAGGTGGTAGCCTGGATGGTCGGCTGGGCGCTCATTCTCGAATACTCGGTTGGCGCGTCGGCCGTGGCGGGGGGCTGGTCGGCCTATCTCGTCGGTCTGCTCAAATCCGGCGGCATTGTGCTACCGCACGCGATCACTGCGGTTCCGCACGACGGCGGCATCATGAACCTGCCCGCCATGCTGATCGTGATGTTCATCACCTTCCTGCTGGTGCGCGGTGTCAAGGAGAGCGCCAACGTCAACCGCATTCTGGTGGCGGTGAAGCTTGCAGCGATTTTCCTGTTCCTGCTGCTCGCAGGCCCCAATGTCGACGTGACCAACTGGACGCCATTCTATCCTTACGGGTGGGCGGGTGTTTCGGCAGGTGCTGCGGTGATTTTCTTCTCCTATCTCGGTGTCGATTCGCTCGCCACTGCAGCGGAAGAAACCCGCAATCCACAGCGCGATATGCCCATGGGCATTCTGATTTCGCTTCTGGTTTGCACGGTACTTTATGTGGCGGTCGCCGCAGTTATGACGGGTGCGGTGCCATTCACCGAACTCAATACGGCTGAGCCGGTTGCCCATGTTCTGCGTAAAATTGGCTTCAACTTTGGCTCTGCCATCGTCGGTGTCGGCGCAGTTGCCGGACTTTCGACCGTGTGCCTTGTGATGATCTACGCGCAAACCCGCGCCTTCTTTGCGATGTCGCGTGACGGGCTACTGCCAGCGGCTTTGTGTGAAATCCATCCGAAATACGGCACCCCTTACAAGGTGACGCTGATGGTCGGCACAGTGGTGACGCTCATCACCGGCTTCACGCCAATCGGTATCGTTGCTGAAATGTGCAATATCGGAACGCTGTTTGCTTTCATCATTGCAACGTGCAGCGCGCTCGTTCTGCGCCGGACACAGCCCAATTTGGAGCGTCCATTCCGCTGCCCGGCGCTGACGATCGTGGTGCCGCTCGCGGTTCTTTCCTGCCTTTACATCATGACAGGCCTGGAGAAATTCACCTGGATGCTGTTTGTGAGTTGGGGTGCCATCGGTCTGGTGATCTACTTCCTCTATGGCTACAGGAATAGCGTTCTCAATCGTCAGGCCCTCTCCATGCCTGCGGAGTAAATAACGACACGGAGAGGAAACATTCCTGTCCATTGTTTAAAGGCAAAATCGACAAAGCCGGGGCCTGTTCCCCGGCTTTTGTTTGCGCTATCGAGGCTCATGGGATTCAACCGCATATGCGGTTCAAAACGGGGGATAAAATGGCAAATATTGTTGGTGCAGACGGCATGACCGATGCGGAGATCATTGCGGAAGTCGAAAAAGGCGGGCGCTTTGTCTATTATATCTGGTGCGTGTCCATCCTCGTCATGACCTTCAAGCGCAGTTCCGACGTCTACTTTCTTCGGGCTGGTGAATCTGCCGTGAAGAAGGGATTATCCTATACATTCCTTACGCTGTTTGCGGGGTGGTGGGGCATCCCGTGGGGACCGATTTATTCGCTGCAATGCCTTGGCACCAATCTTTCCGGTGGTAAGGATGTCACCGATCATTTCGTGCAGCGTAGAGCGCCGGAGCCCACACCTCCTGTGCCGCAGCCGGTTGACATGTCGCGCGAGAAAGCGGGCATCCGCTGAGGCCTTTTTGCCAATGCCGACGGGAAGGGGATGCTTCCTTCTAAAAAAGACAAAATAGGCCAATCCCGATGGGGATTGTGCATTGCCCGAGAGCACAGCCCGCTTGCACTTTCAGAAGCCGTACCGCGCCTTTACGACGCGCGGCAAATGACCGGCCAGCTTTTTTCATGGGCAAAAGCCCGAGATGCCACAGCGTTTCGTCCATTGCGTCAAGCTCTTCTGCCCTGTCGCGTGTGCCTTGGGCGATATCGCCGAAAAGCCTCGCGTCAAATCCAACGCGAAACGCCATCACTGTTTCAACGACGCCGAGCAGCAACATAGCCAGGACCAGAATATTCCCGTACCCAATCCCGCGGAATGAGGCAGAGGCGAAAAACAGAAGCATCGCAGCGATGCTCATGGCGCAAGAAAACAAATGAATGCTGCTTCCCTGCGCAAGCAGGGCGGCGAGGATCCGGGTTTCGTCGCGGTCATTCATTTGGTGTTTTCCCCATCAGCATCAAGGCTTCTTCGATGGCGGTGATTTGTTGTGGCTTCAATAATACCCATGGCCGCGCTTGGCGTAACAGTGCAACAGCCGCTTCGACGTTGGCGGCATGACCTGCGTGAACCAGCCATGTTGCCACCACGGCGGCGCTGCGGGAGACGCCGAGGGCACACGAAACCAGAGTTTTCCGATCTCTGTTCGCGTTGAGGAAGGTGACGGCTTCGCTGAGGGCCTCTGTGGACCCATAAATCAGATCCAGCGAGGGCAGGGCGCGGTAGTGCAGGGTTCCATCGGTGACCCGCCACGGCAATTCCGCCGTCATATCAAGCAGGGCGGTGAACGCGCCCGGTTGCCATTCATTGGCACGTGGCAAGGGGCCGAGCCAGAGATTTCCAGCAATATGGGTTGGTGTGCGGTTCTTTCGCGTCCACGCCCAGGCGTTGATCAAGGCCCCGAGCGTGTAAGGCGCGAAGAGTAGTGCTGCGGCTAAGCGATGGCGGCCATTTTCATATTTCTGGAACCCGCTGGCACCGGCAAACGCATAATTCCAGGCGACCAGCGCCAGAGCCAGCGCGGCCCACCACAGAAAGAAGAAAACCTTGGCGACGGTGAATGTGAGAAGTGTCGCCATGAGGCCGAAGACAACCGCGCCTGCCAAATAGCCGAGAGCGATCTTTTGGCGTCTTTTGCTGACCGTCAGCCCGCCTTGCAGGGGCGAGGGGAAATGCTCGGGCCACAGCCACAGGCAAAACAGACCAAGGGCTGCACCGGTCGGGATATCGACAAGATGATGCTGATAGGTGGTGAGTACCGAAAGCCCGATGCCGAAGAACCACAGATGCAAAAACCAATGGCTGCGGCGCGGGGTGTGGTTGGCATAGAGCCGCCACAGCAGCACGAGAATGGCGATGTGCAGCGAGGGCGCCTCATTGAAAGGCTTGTCGAAGCTGCCGAGCATATCGAACAGGAGTTTCGGCCAGCCGCTCGTTTCCGGCACCGCAAAAGTGAAGCGCAACGGAAACAGCAGAAAAAAGGCCACCGCGATCACTTGGGCGGTCAGCAGCCTTTTGCCGTGGCGGTCGATTTCGCGGCGCGATGTGCAGATGAAGAACGACAGGCCGTAGAGCAGATTGATCGACCAATAGGGCAGGATGGTCCACGGCACGAATGGGATGTGCCGTTCCCAATCGAAGACGAAGGTGCCGACATCAGCGCGGATTGAAGTGAACCAGTTGGCAAAGCCGTAGGTGAGATAGAAGAACGGCGCGAGGCACAACAGCCACAACGCCGCGCGCCGCCACCGATATAGCAGCGGCTCGCGCGCCTCATCCACCATGGCTTGAGAGGCAGGTATCACGCGGTCTTCCCAGCTTTGCTGCGCACCGGACGTTTGGTGGTGATCCTGACCGTCACTGCCCCGCCACGACGGCGGGCGAGCGAGACGGTGAAAATGCCCCATTCATCAATACGCTGGTCAACTTTCTCGAAGCCCGCATCGGCCACAAGTTGGTCCATCTCGGCTTGCGTCCGGCGGCGCATGATCCAGTCTTGGCCATTACGATGGCTTGTGAGCCCGCGCGCGATCATTTCAAGCTGCGGATGCCAGGGCTGGCCGGTATAGACCAGATACCCGCCGGGAGGCACTGCAGCCCCGATGCCTGCGAGTGATTTGCGGATCATGCTGTTGTCGGGGAAAAGCTCATAAAGGCCGGAAACGACCGTGACGGTCGGCTTCGGTTCAATGGCCGCGATATTATCGCCATCGAAGGCGTCGCCGTGTTCGAAAGTGGCGATGTTTTCCAGCTTCCGCTCGGCAATCAACTTGCGTCCAGCCGTCACATTGAGGTCGGAAAAATCACGTAGCATCACCCGTTCCGGCTGAATGGGGCTGTTGGCAACCGCGTCGAGCACATAACGTCCATGCCCGGCCGCAACATCCATGATGCGCACCGGCATGTCGGCGGCTTTCAGCCGCTGCATCGCTTCGGATAGCATCTCCTCAACATGGATCTTGCGCTGGCGTATGCCGCGCCAGCCGATGGCGTTGAGGTAGTTCTGGTCGATCAGCCCACCGATTTTCCAGCGTCCGCGTGGTGTGTTTTCGTAGACGTAATCAAGGGTTGAACCGGAATCAAAGCCGGTTTTCTGCCCAAGCTTCAATCCTTCCGATAGCATCGCGCCGATTTTGAGATTGGTACGGAGGGCGCTCCAATACACCCCGCACGGAGAAAGCATGGGGAGCGGTGATGACAAGCGGTCAAACTCATCGCGCGTGAAGCCATGCTTGTCGGCGTCGAGCAGGGAGGGTTGCGCGGGCTCTGCCTCAAACCGTTCAAGAATGAAGCGGCGCACTTCGGCAACCACCGGGGCGCGCTTCTCCTCGCCGAGAAGATCATGGCGCAGGCCTCTGAATGTGCGCCGCTCCTTGAAGGGCGAAGCAAGGCGCTCATAGAAACGGTGCTGGGGGGCGTGCCGCACCACGAAATCGCTTCCGGCCACCAACACCTGAACCGGGGCGATGATGGCGCGGGCGTCCTGAACGATGCGGTCGGAGAGGTTGTAGACATCGAGCAACATATCAACCGAGATGCTCGGCGTGATCAGCGGGTCGGTTTTGTAAGATTTCTGGCGCGACGTGTCGTGGGTGAGTTGCCCCGGCCTCACATAGGATGTCACGCTGAAATTACCGCGCAGTTTCCTCATCAATCCGAGCCCTGTACGGGCGAGGGGCACATAGAGTTTGATGGAGAAGGCGGGAGCGGCCAGTGTCACGGCGCGAACGGGCGGCGCATAGTCATGCAGCCAGCCTGCCACCTGCACCGCGCCCACGCTCTGGCCGATGACCGCCATGTCTTGAACGGCGAAGCCGTATTGCGCCGAAATGTGATCCACAAACGCCTGCACGTCGCGTGTTGTGTCGAACACGCGGGTTCCGGTGAATTTCTCGTTTTTTGAGAGCCCGTGATCGCGCGCGTCCCAAGCAAAGAATGCGAAATCCGGCATGTTCAGTTCGGCGACGAGATGCGCCATGCGAGCGGAATGCTCGTGTCCGCGATGGAACATGAGAATGGCACCGCGTGGATTTTCGCTTTGCGCAGGCCAATGGCGGTAAAACAGTTCCAGTCCGTCATGGGAGGCAAAACGGTGTTCTTCGACAGGGCGGGTCAGGGGGGAGGTGGCCGACATGAAAAACTCCGGAATGTGTGAGGAGGGGTGTCGAGATCAGATCTTTTCGCGCGCCTGCTTCATGCCTTTGCGAACGCGGTTGGCCACGGTCAGTGCCAGAAGCACCATCAAAGCATGGGGCGCGTAGCCAAACCACTCCGGCAAGGGACGCCATAGGGCGACAACGCAGGCCAGAGCGCCAAACACAAGGGCACGGTCGCTCTTGCCGAACGGGCCGTCATAGCGCCTGTCCGCGCCGATGGAGGGGCCCATGACGCCTGCAAATTCGGTGAGAATGGACAGAAGCACAACAATGCCCATGGTGAGCGGCGTGAAGGGGGGGATGAATGCGAAAGGGGCATAGAGGGCGGCGTCGGCCACCACATCGCTCAACTCATTGAGGTAAGCGCCCAGTACGGATTTTTGGCCATGTTCGCGGGCGAGCATGCCGTCAATGGCGTTGAGCGCCATGCGCACAAAAAGCCAGACTGGGAGGATCAAGAACAGTAAGCGCCATTCGGCGAGCCATATCAGCACCGCGCCGATCAGAACCGACAGAACGGCGGCTGCCATCGTCACCTGATTGGCGGTCACCCCGGCTGCGGCGAGCTGAACCACACGGGGACGCAGAAGAGCCTGAAAACGGGGTTTAATATCGTAAAGGGTCATTGCCGCTCCGCGTTCAAAATTCCATCAGGGGTGGTTGATATTCGAAAATGAACATTGTTCACAATGTGCCACCAATCGGGTTTCCCGTCAAGAGCTTGGCTGTTGGTCGTCAAAAGGACCCTATTTACCGGCAAGGCCTCATCCCTTGAAACAACTTGCCTTACAACGCTAGGCTTCTTATCAACACGTGTCATGAACCAGATCGCCGAAACCACGGGCGCGAGCGCCCCAAAACTATTCTCCTACCGCCCATACTGGGCCAAACGCTTCGGCACCGCGCCCTTCCTGCCAATGTCGCGGGAGGAGATGACAGCGCTCGGCTGGGATTCGTGCGATATCATCATCGTGACGGGTGATGCCTATGTGGATCACCCGAGCTTTGGCATGGCGATCATCGGGCGCCTGTTGGAGGCCCAAGGCTTTCGTGTCGGCATCATTGCTCAGCCCGATTGGCAGGATGCCGAACCCTTCAAGGTGCTTGGCAAACCCAACCTGTTTTTCGGCATTGCCGCCGGTAACATGGATTCGATGGTCAACCGCTACACGTCCGACCGCAAAATCCGCCATAACGATGCCTACACGCCCAATAACGAAGGCGGCAAGCGGCCTGACCGCGCCAGCATTGTCTATAGCCAACGGGCGCGGGAGGCTTACCCGGACGTGCCCGTGGTGCTCGGTGGCATTGAGGCTTCGCTCCGCCGCACCGCCCATTATGATTACTGGTCCGACAAGGTGCGGCGCTCCATCCTGATGGACGCCAAGGCCGATATTCTCCTCTACGGCAACGCCGAGTGCGCTTTGGCCGAGGTCGCCCACCGGGCCGCCAAGGGCGAGAAGATCAAGGACATGCGCGATGTTCGCGGCACCGCCTTCCTGCGTAAAGCGTCGGAACCGCTGCCGGAGGGATGGAACGAGGTTGATGCCCATGCAGCAGAGCCCTCCGCCCAGAACCCGGAGCGTGACCGCACGGTTTTGCGTATGCCGTCATTTGAGGATGTGACCGGCGACAAGGTGCTTTACGCCCACGCCTCACGCCTCGTGCATCGTGAAACCAACGCGGGCAATGCCCGCGCGCTTGTCCAGCGCCACGGCGACCGCGATGTTTGGCTTAACCCGCCTCCCTTCCCGCTGAGTACGGAAGAGATGGATGCGGTCTTTGCTTTGCCATTCGCCCGTGTGCCGCATCCGGCCTATGGCGGGGCGCGTCTCCCCGCCTATGAGATGATCCGGTTTTCGGTCAATATCATGCGCGGCTGTTTTGGCGGCTGCACCTTCTGCTCCATCACCGAGCACGAAGGCCGTGTTATCCAGAACCGGTCGGAGCAGTCGATTATCGACGAGATCGAAGCGATCCGCGACAAGACGCCGGGCTTCACCGGCACCGTCTCCGATCTCGGTGGTCCGACTGCCAATATGTATCGGCTCGCCTGCAAATCGCCGGATGTGCAGAAGCATTGCCGCAAGCCCTCGTGTGTTTACCCGGATATTTGCCCGCAGCTCAACACCGACCATTCACCGCTGACCCGGCTCTATAAGCGGGCGCGTGAACTGCCCGGCATCAAGAAAATCCTGATTGCCTCTGGCTTGCGCTATGACCTTGCTGTGCGCGATCCGGCTTATGTCAAAGAACTCGTGACCCACCATGTCGGCGGTTATCTGAAAATCGCGCCCGAGCACACCGAAGCCGGGCCGTTATCGAAGATGATGAAGCCAGGCATTGGTGCCTATGATCGCTTCAAGGAAATGTTCGACAAAGCCTCGAAAGCGGCGGGCAAAGAGCAATACCTCATCCCGTATTTCATCGCCGCCCATCCCGGCACCACCGACGAGGATATGCTGAACCTCGCCCTGTGGCTCAAGAAAAACGGCTTCCGCGCCGATCAGGTGCAGGCGTTTCTGCCAAGCCCGATGGCAACCGCCAGCGCGATGTACCACACCGAGCGCAACCCATTGAAGAGCCTGTTCTCGGGCGAGGAAGAGCGTGTTTTCACCCCCAAGGGCCTGAAGCAACGCCAGTTGCACAAGGCCTTTCTGCGCTACCACGACGCCGAAAACTGGCCGCTTCTGCGCGATGCACTAAAAGCCATGGGCCGCGCCGACCTCATCGGCAATGGCAAACACCATCTCATCCCCACCTGGCAACCGGCTGGCACCGGCAAGGGCGGCGGCGAAGGCAGCCGCATTGGCAGAAAGCATGGGACGCAACGCATTCTGACGCAGCATAACGGCTTGCCGATTGTGCCGGGCGCAGGCAGGGGGAATGCAAAGGGTAAAACGAAGCGCGTTTAACCGGTCGTCTTTAAAAAAGCGCATTACTCTCGAGAACAAAGGCGTGGCAATGCCACGCCTTTGTTTGCATCAAATCTGGTAAATTATTTAAGCACATCCGCTTCAACCACTGCGCCACCTGTAGCCGGCTTGCCGTTGACGAAGAGCGGACGGTGTTCACCCGCGGGAAGTTGGAATGAAACCCTCTGCCACGCGGGCTGGTAAACGCCGCGCCTTGCGGTTTTTATCTCAATTCTGTCCGGATAACTATCAAGCGTCAGCTCCAGCCAAAGCGCGTTATGCTTCTCATAACCGAAGCTAAGGCCATCATCTTCGAACAGGAGGCTGGTTGTACAGCCTCGGCCTTGATGCGGGAATAGGGCAAAGTTCCGGATTTCCTCGGTATCGTCTGCCACGACATGGGCCAGACGACTGGAGAGAGGAATTACCGCACCGGCACGTGCCAGAAGCGGCAGACGTTCAAGCGGCGCATCAAGCGTCACGCTCTGACCCCCGGCAAACCACTGACCCGAATGCCAGCAATACCAACCGCTATCGTTCTGTGGCAGGTAGAGTGCGCGTTCACGTGCGCCTTCATCCATCACCGAAGCCACGAGGATATCCTGCCCGAGCAAAAACTCGTCGTTTTCTGAAAAGGTTTTGGTGTCGTGTTCATGGTCGAGAAAGGTCGGGCGCATCATTGGCTCGTGCTCTGCATGTGCCCGGTACAGCGTAGTATAGAGATAAGGCATAAGCCGGTAACGTAAGTTGATAGCCTCTCGGATAATGGCTGTGACGCGCGGATACATCCAAGGCTCGTTGACCGTTTGGTCGTCATTCCAGGAGTGGATGGTGAAGCGTGGGTGCATCACACCATTCTGCACCCAGCGGACAAACAACTCCTCGCCAGGCTTCGGTCCAGCAAAGCCGCCAACATCGTGGCCCATGTTGTACATGCCGGAAAGGCTCATCCCGAGCGCCATGCGCTGGTTGTAGCGGATGGTCTTCCAATCCGTACGATTGTCACCGCTCCATGTCTGCACGTAACGTTGAAGGCCAGGGCAGCCCGAGCGCGAAATGAGATAGGGGCGTTCTTCGGGGGCAAAAGCCCTTTGCGCATCGTAAGACGTGCGCATCATCAAAAGCGACATCAAGGGACGGATCAGCTTTATGGAGATGCCTTTGCCAAAGCCGTTGCAGCGTGCTTCGCCGTCCCACACCACATATTCGTTATTGTCGTTCCATGTGGAGCCGATGCCCATTTCAAGTAGCTGTGTGGTGACATTGCCCTTCCACCACATGATGGTATCCGGGTTCGTGAAGTCGAGGTGTGAGCCTTCATCATCCCAAAATACCGAGCGCTCCGGCTTATCCGCTTCGGAATCACGTATAAAAAGCCCGGCTTTTTCCGCTTCCTTGTATTTTGGGTGGTCTTGCAACAGGCATGGTTTGATATTGGCAGCAAGGCGCATTCCCGCCTTATTAAAGGCAGCAGAGAGACCTTTGGGATCCGGTACCTTGTCGTAGTTCCAGTTGAAGACGTAGCGTTTGGTGCCGATCGAGGTGTAGCCCGACGAAAGCTGGAAACTGTCACAGGGAATAGCGTGTTGGTGGCAATGGACAATGAATTCTTGCAGGCATTCCTGGGCATTAGGTGCGTCGGTATAGCTCATGGTTGAGCCGGAATAACCAAGACTCCATTTGGGCAGAAACGCTGTGCGACCGGTGAGGCGAACGAAGCCCTGCGTTACATCCTTAACGGTCGGGCCAAACAAGACGTAATAATCGAGATCTCCCGCCTCGGCGTGGTACCGGGTGTACCAAGCATGATAATTGTCGAGTTCATTGCCAAGATCAAACCAGCAATTGGCGAGATTATCATAAAAAAGGCCGCAGGAAATGCCCCCACTGCGCCGGATGTAGAATGGGAAGTGTTTGTAGAGGGGGTCGGTTTTTTCCGCGTCATAACCCATGGCATCAAGGCTGCGCATTTCAAAGAGGCGCCCGGAGCGGTTCAAATCTCCGCTCTTTTCGCCGAGGCCAAAGAACTGTTCCCGGCCGTCGCGCTGCTGGAAATGGGCAAGACTTGTTCCATGTGCATCGAGCATATAGGCCCCGGTCTTGCGGTCGGCCATCAGAGGTTGCCAATCCCCAGAGACATCGCGGCATTCCCATTCCAGCCATAACGGTTGATGCAGCGTGACGCGCAGGCTTTCGGTGGAAATGACGACTGTGTCTTCACGCTCTTCAATCTGAAATCCAGGGCAGGGGAAGCCCGTGCAGTCGAGCCGATTGCGACCGGCCCAAGGTGCAATTTCGTCATTCGGGGCGATGAGCCACGTCCGATCCAGCGCACATTCACCCTGACGGCGGATGAGAACGCGCATGAGTTTTTCATCAAGCACATAAAGGCTCAGAAGATGTTTGCCATCCACGGTGAAGTCAACGTGTTCTGGGTGGCGTGCAGAGAGTGTCCAGGATTTGAGAGATTTCATGGGGTCGTCCTAGGTTATTGCGGTCTCAAGGGCGCAAGCCGTTTCGCGCCCCGCTATAACGTAATGCGGTTCAAAGGCCCGCTTGATGCGCAGACTTCTTCTTTTCCCAAAGAATGACGGTCATGATCGCCGCACCCAGAAGGTCGAACACACCCAGGCCGAGGAAGACGTAAAAGTAGCCAGCGGCACCGAGGCCTGCATCGGACGTTAGGC
Source organism: Microvirga sp. (assembly GCA_031546825.1). GTDB lineage: Bacteria > Pseudomonadota > Alphaproteobacteria > Rhizobiales > Beijerinckiaceae > Hohaiivirga. Next base: position 13,939 of record JAVBJU010000045.1, read on the forward strand.
GACTGATGACCACGGTCGATATGGCCGCGGCCACCCAGGCGAACATCCCGCGCAGGCCATTGGCGGTGGCAACTTGTTGGGATGGCGTGGTTTCCATGACGAGAACACCAAGCATGCCCGAAATCATTTGATGCCCGAAGCCTCCCATCGCAATTAGCAGTACGGCGATATAGGGGTTTGTGGAGAAGGCTGCCCCCACGAGGCTAAGCATTACGACCGCACCGCTCCATGTTGTCGCAATGGAGGCGTTGAGGCGGCTCATGTTAAAGCGATTACGCAGGATTGGCACAAGATATCCGGCTGCCAAACTACCAAGATCTGCCATCAAGAAGGGCAGCCAGGCAAACATGGCGATTTCGACCAGTTTGAAGCCGTGAACCTGAGACATATAGAGCGGGACCCAGAAACCAAGCGCCTGCCAGGCAGGCTCCGACAAAAAGGCTGGAATACCAATGCCATAGAACTTTTTCGTAACCAATAATTGGCCTAGAGCCGCACCCAATGACAGCTTCTTGCCGGTAAAAGGCGGGTCCTGATCGGAGAGGATATAGTTACGCTCCTGCTCGGAAATGATCTTACTGGAGGCTGGCGGATCATACATCTTCCACCAGGCTATGGCCCAGACGATTCCGAAGAGGCCGGGGACGAAAAAGGCAGCCTGCCAGCCAAATTGAAAATGCAGCAAATAAATCAGCGGAGGCGCGACCATGCCGCCGATCGAGAAGCCAACACCGCCCCAGCCATTGGCGACGGTGCGCTCCTTCTTGGGGAACCATTCGGTCATGACCTTGGCGTTAGCAGGCGTTGCCGCCGACTCCGTGGCGCCCATGAAAAAGCGCAATACGGCGAGATGAACCCAACTTCCAACCCCCGCATGCAACATGCAGACAAGAGACCAAGCGATGGCGCAAAGCGCAAAGCCGACCTTGGTGCCAACGACATCGATGAACCAGCCGCAAAGCGGTTGAAAAATTGTATAGGCGATTTGGAAAGCTAATGTGACGTAGCCATATTGCTCATTGCTCATATCGAAGGTCTTCTTGAGCTCCGGAGCCATGATCCCTAGCGAGTTTCTGGTAATGTAGTTCAATGTTACGCCGGCGATGAACATACATATGATGATCCACCGGTAGTTTTTTTTCAGAATTCCTGCGTTGCTTTTGCTGGATGCTGTGCGTTCAGTCATAGCAAAATCCTTTATCTGCATAGATTCGGAGCAGCCCTGTTTGCTGTGCGCGGTTCGAGGCTTTTCAGTCCGCGCGACTGGCAGGGCAAATTATCAGAGATAAGCGAGAGGCGCTTGAATTGGTCAGGCCAAAATCTATGTGGCTGTCGTTTGCGACAGGGCGGTTTGGCTTCGCCATATGATTTATCCGTAAGGCGACTACCATTATGATAATTGCAAAACAACGACTCCCCCTTCGATTGTTCTGTCTGTTCCCCAGTTTTGACACGCGAGCGTCCGCAAATATGCGAGGCTAAAATTGGAGAGGTGGCCTGACCAGTTATCGACACAGATGCATGCGAGAGTCAATAGCGCTGCTATAAGATGTGATAAATGCGAACAGAGAGAAAAACGCCGCAGCCATGGGGCGGGTTCCGAACCGATGTTCTACTTGCCGTTACGGATGTTCACAACCATGCGCTCGTAAGCCGATGTCAGATGCTTATGCATGGCCGCCCGGGCGAGAATAGCGTCCTTCGCTTCGAGCGCTTCGACAATGCCAACATGTTCGATATTTGCACCGGCGAGCGTGTCTCTGGTTTGAAAATGGGTATTGAACTTCGCCGAGATCGGGCTGAAGCGATCATCAAACAACTCGCCGACGATGCGAACCAGCACGTCGTTACCGGCGAGACTGGCGATATGGACGTGGAAGGCGCGGTCCAAGGTGAGGTGCTCGGTAGCGTTTGAAGCGCCCTTGCTCATTTTCGCTGTCAATTGTCGGAGATACTGGACATCTTTCGGGCGGATGTGCGGGGCTACCTGGGTTATTATGGCGGTTTCAATCAGCGCGCGCGCCTTCATAATTTCTAGCGGGCTCTCGCCGAGAGCGGCATCATCCTTTGCCAGTTTGGAGGCGGGTAGGGCACAGACGAATACTCCGGCACCCATGCGGATCTCAATGCGCCCCTCAATTTCGAGAGCGATGAGCGCTTCACGCAGAGAAGGTCGTGAAACGCCGAGCTGGCGCGCGAGATCGCGTTCAGGCGGCAGCCTGTCACCGACTGCGATTTTTTTCTCATCAATAAGGGTTCTGAGCTGATCCGCGATCTGCACATAGAGCCGTTTGGTCTCTATCGATTTAATGATCACAGAACCTGCTCCAGCTTATTCTTCGTGCGACAGGATAATCGGGCGGCGGGCATGCCGAGCCCCATGGACGTTAGCAGATAACAGGTTTTACCTGGCCATTTCAAGCTCTTCCCTCTGGCTTGGCACAAGCGGGGTAAAGGGTTAGAACAGGCCGCTAGAAGCACGCGGTATTTTTGGAGATTTTGAACATGATGCGTTTCCTGGCTGTCTGTGCCGCTATTCTTCTGGGCCTTACCGCCTGTTCGGATGCCCCCACGCAACAGGCACGGATTTTGGGAACCTCAACTTCCGATGCCGCGCAGGTTGCGCGTCTCATCTCCGAATACCGTGTGGCGCGCGGGCTCACGCCGGTCACTGTCAACGCAACATTGAACCGGGCTGCCGTGTTTCAGGCTGAGGCGGTGGCGAAGATGGGGCGGCTGTCGCACGGTAACTTCTCTGCGCGCATGCATGAATTTCAGATCCGCGGCGCTGCGGCGGAGAATCTCTCGGCAGGTTCAAACGCGGCGGCGGCGGTTGTCGAGCGCTGGAAAAAATCGCCCGGCCACAATGAAAATCTGTTGATGCCGGAAGCGCGTCAGGTGGGATTTGCGCGGGTGACCACGGCGTCTGGTTATCGCACCTATTGGGCGCTGGTTCTGGCGGCTCCTCAAGGGGACCGGAACTTCACCGGCATGGAATGATCTAGTGAACCCGCCGGACGCGTGCCGTAGCGCTCTTGCGCAGGCACGGGCTGGCGCCAAGTATTCGGATCAGAAACCGAAGGCGAGGATCAAAGCCATGCCACTCAGTGCCGATGCGATGGCAACCAGGTTGCCCAGTGGATGGCTACGGGCGATTTTATCGGAAAAGACGCTCGAAAGCGGCGTCGCTGCCGGTGGAAGAAGCCGTTTGGATGCAAGGCGAGGCGTGGACATGGCTACACTCGGATTTGTTTGTGACATGGCACCCATTCAGCCCTACTTTCGGTAAACGATAGTTAACAGCCGCGATCCGATTGAAAACGGCGTGAATCATTCCTTTACAAAAGCCCTTCGCAGGCTATTCATGCGACCAAGGTGATCGAGCGCATTGAGATGAACGAGCTTTTGAAGAAAAACGGCGAAACCTCAGGCCACATTGCGGTTGAGCGTGCCCTTGCTGAATTCCGCAGCGCCCGTCCGGTCGTGGTCTGTGGCGCGTATGGCACGATTCTCATTATCGGCATAGAAGACCTCGACACGTCGATGGCAGACAAACTTGATACGCTTGCGAAAGGTGGGGCGCGCCTGGTTCTGCCGAAAGCGCGCTTGCGGACGCTTGGTCTCGAAACCGACGTCGCCGGTTCTTTCGCTCTGCCGCAGATCGACACAAAGCGCATTATCGAGCTTGCCTTGAACGCTAGCGGACGGGCTGATGCACCCGTTATCGCCGCTCAAGCGGCGGACGAGGATGCGTTGGAGTTGGCGCGTCTCGCGTTGGTTCTGCCAGCCGTTCTGGTTTTGCCGGTTGATGGTGACAATCCCGCATATGAAGATGTACTCCGGGTCGAAGGGGCTGCTGTGCGGCGTTATCGCCAGCAGGCCGCGGCCGAAGTGCGTCTCATCAGCCGCGCGCCGGTTCCGCTCGAAGGCGCTGAAAACAGCGAGTTCGTCGTGTTCCGTGGCGGCGAGGGCATGCGTGACCAGGTGGCCATCATCATTGGCGCGCCCGATCTCAATCAGCCGGTCTATGTGCGACTTCATTCCGCGTGCCTGACCGGTGACTTGTTTGGCAGTCTCAAATGCGATTGCGGCGATCAATTGCGCGCCACCGTGCGCTGGATGGCCGAACATGACGGCGGCATTTTGCTCTATCTCGACCAGGAGGGTAGGGGCAACGGCATCGCCAACAAGATGCGGGCCTATAAACTCCAGGCGCAAGGCTATGACACCTATGCTGCCGATGAGGTTTTGGGGTTTGATCTTGACCAGCGCCGTTTTGAATATGCGGCCAATATGCTCAAGCAGCTAGGCGTGGCGCGCGTGCGCATCCTCACCAACAACCCCGTCAAGATCGCCGCTTTGCGCGACAGCGGGCTTGATGTTGTGTCGGATGAGCGTGTGCTCGGCCGCCTCACCAACGAAAACAAAAGCTATCTCGCCACCAAACGCGACAAAGCGGGTCATTTGATTGACTATGAGAGCTTTGCCACCTGCGCCCCGCGCGAGGATTAATCGGCATAACCAGAAGTTCACGGGGTGGGTTTGCCGCGGGCGTGACAGCAAATTGAATTATGGCAGGGGAAACCTCCGGGGCGGGACATTCGACCGCATGACGGGAGCATATCCTTATGCTACTTTTGTCAGTAATATATCTGTTGCGATTGGGGTTGGTCCCCGGTTGTGAACGACACGCGTTGGAGAAAACCGATGAAGAAACTGGACATTCTGGCTTTTGGCGAACCGTTGATGGAATTGGCCGAAACCAAGCGCGGTGAGGAAAATCTCTATCTGCCGGGCTTTGGCGGTGACGTCTCCAACGTCATTGTTGCAGCAGCACGGCTCGGTGCCAAGACCGGTATCTTCACCCATCTCGGCGAAGACAAGTTCGGCTCTGATTTCCTTGACCTGTGGGACCGCGAAGGCATTGACCGCTCGACGGTGGTGGTTCGGCCGGGCGTGCGCACCGGTATCTACTTCATTTCCTATGGGCCGGAAGGCCACATCTTCACCTATTTGCGCGCGGGTTCGGCTTCGAGCCTCGTCGGTAATAATGACCTGCCGCTTAAGGCCATTGAAAACACACGCATCCTCCACGTCTCGGGCATCAGCCAGGCGATTTCCGGCTCCTGCGCCGATGCTGGCTTTGCCGCCATTCACCATGCGCGCCGCAATGGTGTGGTGGTGAGCTATGACACCAATCTGCGTCTGCGCCTGTGGGACATTGACCGCGCCCGTGCGGTTATCAACGCCGCCTGCGCCTTTGCCGATATCGCGCTGCCCGGCCTTGATGATGCCCAGCAGCTCACCGGCCTGCAAACGCCGGAAGAAATCTGCGATTACTACCTCAAGAATGGCAGTCGCATCGTTGCCCTGACGCTAGGAAAATCTGGCACCATGGTTGCAACCGCCAAGGAACGTCAGGTGATCGCCGCCCATCCGGTTAAGGCCATTGACGCCACCGGCGCGGGCGATGTGTTCGACGGTGCTTTCCTGACCGAATGGCTCAAGGACGAAAACCCCTTCCGCGCTGCAGCCTTCGCCAATGAAGCCGCCGCTCTGTCGACACTGGGTCAGGGCGCTGTTGCGCCCATGCCGACCCGCGCCCAGGTCGAAGCCTTCATGAAGCAGAAATGATCGCGTCGAAAGTGATGTGATGTTACCCGAAAGCGGCGGACCTCGGTTCGCCGCTTTTCATTTGGCGTTGCGTGCCCATGGTTGGGCATAAAAAAAGAGCCGGACCGTGATGTCCAGCTCTTCCATTACGCCGCTTATCCACCTTTGCTTGTCCCGCTACGCCAGTACATCCGTGGTCGCAGGCGTTAAAGAAGGGTCGTATTGCGGCGTCGCCGGGTCTCAGTCGCGCCGGTGTCACTTTTTGGAAGTGACAGTAGCAAATGGAGCCGAAACCAGCGGCAACCCGTTGGGCTAAGGGTGTTGTAGTGGCGCGTTTTGTCCAGGTTGTGGCCGAAGTGTGTTCATTTCATGGTTGCGATGCCGGGCATCGCGTGGTGCACACCGGCTTGCCGGAAATGCTTGCGCCTGCTAACGGTGGCGTTAATCCCCTATCAGTGACGTCAACAGCAAGGCGGCAATCCGTGTCTCGTCAGTTTATCTATCATATGCAGGGTCTCACCAAGACCTATCCCGGCGGTAAGAAAGTCTTGGACAACGTCCACTTGTCATTCTACCCCGATGCCAAGATTGGCGTGCTCGGCGTCAACGGCTCCGGTAAATCGACACTGTTGCGCATCATGGCCGGGATCGACAAGGAATGGGTCGGTGAGGGCTGGGTCGCTGAAGGCGCCACCGTCGGCTATCTGCCTCAGGAGCCCCACCTCGACGACACCAAGAATGTGCGCGAAAACGTGATGCTCGGTGTGGCCCCCCAGCAGGCTATTCTTGACCGCTATAACGAACTCGCCATGAACTATTCCGACGAGACGGCGGATGAGATGACCCGTCTTCAGGATGAAATCGAGGCCAAGAACCTGTGGGATCTCGATTCCAAGGTTGAGCAGGCGATGGACGCGCTCGGCTGCCCGCCGGATGATTGGGCCGTGGACAAGCTCTCGGGTGGTGAACGCCGCCGCGTGGCCATGTGCAAGCTCTTGCTCGAACAGCCCGACCTGTTGCTCCTCGATGAGCCGACCAACCACCTTGACGCCGAAACCACCGGCTGGCTCGAAGGCCATCTGCGCAATTATCCCGGCGCAATCCTGATCGTCACCCACGATCGCTACTTCCTCGATAACGTAACCGGCTGGATCCTCGAACTCGACCGCGGACGTGGCATTCCCTATGAGGGCAATTACACTACCTGGCTCGATCAGAAACAGAAACGCCTTGCTCAGGAAGGCCGCGAAGACGAGGCCCATCAGCGCACCATCAATCGCGAACGCGAATGGGTTTCTGCTTCGCCCAAGGCCCGTCAGGCAAAGTCAAAAGCGCGTATCCAACGCTATGATGAGTTGGTGGCCAAGGCCAATGACAAGGCTCCGAGCACGGCTCAGATCATCATTCCCATTGCCGAACGTCTCGGCAATAACGTTATCGATTTCACCGATCTCAAGAAGGGCTTCGAGGACAAGCTTCTCATTGACGGTCTCTCCTTCAGGTTGCCACCCGGTGGCATCGTTGGCGTTATCGGTCCGAACGGTGCCGGTAAATCGACGCTGTTCCGCATGATCACCGAACAGGAAAAGCCGGATGCGGGCACCATCGCCATCGGCGAGAGCGTCAAGCTTGGTTATGTTGATCAGTCGCGTGATGCGCTGAAGGACAATGCCACGGTATGGGAAGAAATCTCCGATGGCAACGACGTGCTCTATCTCGGCAAGCGCGAGATCAACTCCCGTGCCTACGCCTCGGCTTTCAACTTCAAGGGCGGCGATCAGCAGAAGAAGGTCGGCATGCTCTCCGGTGGTGAGCGCAATCGCGTGCATCTCGCCAAGATATTGAAGAGCGGCGCGAACGTCCTGCTGCTCGACGAACCGACCAACGATCTCGACGTCGATACCCTACGCGCCCTCGAAGAGGCGCTGGAGGATTATGCCGGTTGCGCCGTGGTCATCAGCCATGATCGCTGGTTCCTCGACCGCATCGCCACCCATATCCTCGCTTTTGAGGGCGACAGCCATGTGGAATGGTTCGAAGGCAACTTCGGCGATTACGAAGAAGACAAGAAGCGGCGCCTCGGCACCGATTCCACCATTCCGCACCGCATCAAGTACAAGAAATTCTCGCGCTGAGCGTGGGCGGAATGACGAAATGACAAGGGCGCGGAGCGATGGTTCCGCGCCCTTTTTTTGTTTCAAAAGAATAATTTGGCGTTTGCCAGAAATTCCCCCGGCGCATCCCCGCCGGAAATGGTCTATATAAGAAACACTTCCCGTTTTCCCGGAGCACGTCATGTCCTTTCACGGTGTATTTCCCTATCTCGTTTCACCGGTGGATGTTTCGGGCAACGTGATGACGCCGGTCCTGTCGGAACTGGTTGAGCATCTGATTGATGCCGGTGTGAATGGGCTGACGCCGCTCGGCAGTACCGGCGAGTTTGCATATCTCTCCCACGCCCAGCGTTACAAGGTGGTCGAAACCGTCATCTCTGCCAATAAGGGGCGGGTGCCGGTGGTGGCGGGGGTGGCCTCCACTGCCATTGCCGATGCGGTGGCGCAGACGGAGCAAATGGTCGCGCTCGGGGCTGATGGCATTCTTGCCGTGCTCGAAGCCTATTTCCCGGTGAGCGATGAGGGCATCGAGGCGTATTTCACGGCCATCGCCAAGGCCGCCAAGGGCCGTCCGGTGGTGCTCTACACCAACCCGCAGTTTCAACGCTCTGATCTATCGCTGCCGGTGATCGAGCGCCTGAGCCGCATCGACAATATCGGCTATATAAAAGATGCCTCCACCAATACCGGTCGCCTTCTCTCCATCATGGAGCGCGTTGGCGATCGCATGAAGGTTTTCGCGGCTTCCGCCCATATCCCCGCCTGCGTGATGCTGATCGGTGGCGTTGGCTGGATGGCCGGTCCGGCTTGTGTCATTCCGCACCAGAGCCTCGCGCTCTATGGGGCGGCAAAAGCTGGCGACTGGGCGAAAGCCATGGAGTTGCAGCGCCCGTTATGGCGCATCAACGAGATTTTCGCCAAATACTCCATTGCCGCCTGCATCAAGACGGCGCTCGATCTGCAAGGGTTCAAGGTGGGTGATCCCATAGCGCCACAACGCCCGTTGAACGCCACCGCCCGCGAGGAAATCGCGGCGGTTTTAAAGAGCGTCGGGGCGTTATAAGCCATCCGCCGAGACAACCTGTCTCGGCATTTTCATGGGTGACATGTCATTGAAGGGATTTCTTCGGCGGCGGCTTTAGGGTATGCGGTGCTGACTTGGTCGCCACAAGGATAATCGCACGACATGGACAACCAGACAGATCTCGACATCGCCCGCGCTCAGCCGCTGAAGCCCGTGACCGAGATCGCTGCGCGCGCTGGAATACCAGAAGATGCGCTGATCCCATATGGCCGTAATATCGCCAAACTTGACCGGAGTTATATTGAGACGTTGCGCGACAAACCGCGTGGCAAGCTCATTCTGGTTACCGCGATTTCGCCGACCCCGGCGGGGGAGGGCAAGACCACCACCGTCGTCGGTCTCGGTGATGCCCTCAACCGTCTCAACGCCAATGCGATGCTGGCGCTCCGCGAGCCCTCTCTTGGCCCGTGCTTCGGTCAGAAGGGTGGGGCGACCGGCGGCGGTTACGCTCAGGTTGTGCCGATGGAGGCCATCAACCTGCATTTCACCGGTGATTTCCATGCGATTACTGCCGCCCATAATCTGTTGGCGGCGATGGTGGATAATCACATCTACTGGAGCAATGCGCTCAATATCGACAGCCGCCGCATCGCACTTGGTCGGGTAATCGACATGAACGACCGCGCTTTGCGCGATATCGTCGTCGGTCTCGGCGGTGTGGCCAATGGGTATTCCCATGGCTCGGGCTTCGATATCACCGTGGCTTCTGAAGTCATGGCGATTTTCTGCCTCGCCCGCGACCTTGATGATCTGCAAGCGCGGCTATCGCGCATGGTGGTGGCTGAAACCGTTGACAAGAAACCGGTGACCGCAGGCGATATCAACGCCGTCGGAGCCATGACGGCTCTGTTGCGCGACGCCTTGCAGCCGAACCTCGTGCAGACGCTCGAAGGCACGCCCGCGCTGGTGCATGGTGGCCCGTTCGCCAATATCGCCCATGGCTGTAATTCGGTGATTGCCACTGAAACCGCTCTGCGCCTTGCCGATTATGTGGTGACGGAAGCGGGCTTTGGTGCGGATCTCGGCGCGGAAAAATTTCTTGATATCAAGTGCCGCCAGACTGGTCTGGCCCCCGACGCCTGTGTGGTGGTGGCAACATTGCGCGCCCTGAAGATGCACGGTGGTGTTGCCAAGGCTGATCTCGGGCGAGAGGATGTTGCGGCGGTGGAGCGGGGCTTTGCCAATCTTGCCCGCCATGTCGCCAATATGAAGAGCTTCGGGCTGCCGGTGGTGGTGGCCGTCAATCAGTTTTCCAGCGATACTGAGGCGGAGTTCGTCGCGTTGCGCAAACTCTGCCGCGCGCAACTTGGTGTGGACGCTGTCGTTGCGGACCATTGGCGGCTTGGTGGCGCCGGCGCGGAAGATCTGGCTCGCCATGTCATGGAGCTGGTGCAGAAAGGGGCGTCGTCGCTGCAACTGGCCTATCCCGACGATCTGCCGCTCGTGGAAAAACTGCGCCGCATTGCCCGAAACATCTATGGCGCAGCCGACATTGCGCTCGACGAGGCGGCGGCCGCAACCCTTGCTCGGCTCGAACATGCGGGTTTTGGCCATCTGCCGGTCTGCATCGCCAAAACGCAATATTCCTTCACCACCGACAAGGCCCGCATGGGTGCGCCGGAAGGTCATATCATTCCCATTCGTAAGGTAACCCTCTCAGCTGGGGCTGGCTTCGTGGTGGCGCGCTGCGGCGATATCATGACCATGCCTGGCCTGCCGCGCGTTCCCGCCGCCGAAGGGATTTCCGTCGATGCCCATGGGGATGTGCACGGGCTCTTTTGATATGTGGCGCATCTATTGGGCAAATAAGGCCCTTCGTTATTCCTGACTGTAAGTAACACACCGCCCGATATCCCAACGGGCGGTGTTTTGCGTTTTGCTTTGGCCCCGGTCATGCGGTGCTACCGGTGAGCATTTTTCGCGGTCTATGCTTCTGAAAGATATGAGCAACCCGATACCAGGAAGCGCCCCGGCGGGTTGAAAGCGAGGCCAAGCTGAATATATATAGCTCAAGTTGTATTGCCGCCGTCGATGGTTGCTCTTATTTTTTTAATGATGGACACCAAATGACATCTTTTATCAATCAGTCTAAGGCCGGATTTGTTGCGTCGGAATTTTTGCAAAAGCGTTCTTCCTACCGGGCGCTACGGTCAGGGCTTTTATCGACATTTTCGAAGGTTTTGCTTGGTTTTCCGGATGTTGCAAACGCGCCGGGAAGCGATCGGTCTGTCGGCAGCAATGGCGGGGGCAACTTCAGGCCAAGTTTAGCCTGTGGCGGGGTTACGCTGCTCGCATTGTCAATGGGGTTCCTCGCCATCGCCGCTCCGCTGAAGGCGCAAGTTCTTATTCCGAGTTCAACATCGACTGTTTTCCTGCAAAGTACCGGCCCCGCCGGGTCGACGGTCTTTATCCTCCCATTGGGTAACACCATCAATGTTTCCGGAATAGGCATTAGCGGGAATAGCTCCCTGAACTGGGACATAACCAATAATGGCAGTATTACCTCCACAAATAATGGCATTTCCGTTGCGTCGTCGTCAACCATTGTGAACTCTGGAACCATCGTGACTACCGGAGGAGGCTCCGGCGGAGGTAATGCCGGCATACTCATGGCTGGTGGCGGCACCTTAACCAATTTAGCGGGAGCGACCATTCAGAGTAATTCCGACGCAATATTCGCGTCAGCTGCCGGCACGAATGTTGTCAATAACGGCACGATTTTAACGAATGTCACCGGGGTCTATCTTGCCAATGGTGGCACTTTCAATCAAGGCAGCACGGGAAGGATTGATAGTAATGGTACTACGGGTACTTACGGCGTTATTGTTAATAATGGCACATTAACCGGCTCGAACGCTGGAATCATTAATGCGACGGGTGTCGGTGTCGCTCTCTCATATCGCAGTGGTAGTAGCGGCAGCTTTACCAACACCGGCACTATTTCAGCGACGGGTAATGCGGTTCTGCTTGCGTCCACCAATCCTACTACTTTCACTAATTCGGGTACGGTATCTGGCACGTCTGCCATTAATGTGACGGCGGCCAACAACACCATTAACCTCGAGACCACTTCAGTTATCACCGGTATCGTCAGTACCACCACAGCCACCGGAAATACGCTTAATCTCCAAGGAGGCACAGCGGCCACGGGCACCGTGTCGAACACTTTCACCGGTAGTGGCTTTCAAACCTTGAATGTGGATGCCAGCGGGAAAATATGGAATCTTCAAAGTAGCAACCTTACTATCACGGGCACATCGGCGATTACTGCCGGGATATTAAATGTCAGCGGCACCGGAAACAGCTTTGGCGCGACAACCGTCTCCAGCGGAGCGAGCCTCAATTTCACCCAGAGCGGGACGAGCAACACGCTTGCGGCATTGACAGTCAACAGCGGTGCTGTCGCCAGCAGCAGTGCAGGGGCGACATTGACGCTGACCGGCACAGCGACCGTATCGGGGCAGTTGACGCTTGGTGGGGTAACAAATCTTGGTGCCAATTTTGTCGCGCTGAACGGCGGCACCATGACCGTCAATAGTGGAGCCTCGGTGACAAGCAGCAATGCTTCCGCCGTTCAAACCACCGGTTCGGCCACATTGGTAAATTCCGGGACGATTGGCAACTCTGGAGTGAATGCTGGGGTCCGCGTCCTCAGCGGTGCGCTGGCTCTCACGAACATTGGCACGATCAGCTCTACAAACGCTTCAGGCGCGGGGATATGGGCTTCCGGCGGAACTGTTAATCTGATTAATAGCGGAACCATTTCTGGCGGTGCAACCGGAGTGGGCATTGCACTGGGCAGCAATAACAACTCGATCACATTAAATACTGGAGCGGTGATCACTGGGGGGACCGGCGTTTCATCGGCGGTGCCAGCCGGCAGCACCAATGTCGCCATTCTCAGTGTCGGCACTGGTAACACCCTTACGCTGAACGGCACCGGAAATCTGGCTGGCGATATTCTCGGCCAGACAGCCGCTCAGGGCATGGGCAAAATCACCTCGTCCGCGGGGAGCGTATGGACGCTTGGCGGCAAGATAAATATGAGCGGCACGACGGCCGATACGCTCAATGTGAGCGGTGCCTTGACGGTGACGGGCGCGATTACCCAGGCAGGCGCGAACGGTGGCACCACCATCAATAGCGGTGGTTCGCTGAACCTCGGCACTGGCGGTACAACCGGCACGCTGACGGGCAATATCGTCGACAATGGCGCGCTGACCTTCAACCATTCCAATGCCACGACCTACGCGGGTGTCGTCTCCGGCAGCGGCACGCTCACCCAGGCGGGCACGGGAGCCCTGACCCTCACCGGCAACAACACTTTAACTGGCACAACCACGATCAACACCGGCACGGCCCTTCTGATTGGCGCGGGCGGCACATCGGGCTCTCTGGGCACCGGGGCTGTCATTGATAACGGCGCATTGACCTTCAACCGTACTGATACAATGACACAAGCCGGTGCGATTTCCGGCACCGGCACGCTGACGCAAGCGGGCACTGGCACGACCATACTGACCGGTGCCAATACCTATACTGGCACCACCACTATTTCCAACGGTACCTTGCAGGTTGGTAACGGTGGCACCACCGGAACTTTGGGCACCGGGCCTATTGTTGATAACGGGGTACTGGTTTTCAACCGCTCTGATGCCATCACACAAGCAGGTGTGATTTCCGGCGCAGGCACGCTAATTCAGGCAGGTAATGGTGTTTTGACGCTGACCGGCGTCAACACCTATGGTGGCGGCACGGCGGTCAATAGCGGCCAATTGCGTCTGACGGGGACAGGTACCATCGGCAGCGGCCCGGCCAACATCGCCTCCGGCGCGATACTGACCATTGATAGCCCGACGAGCGGCAGCTACACCTTCAACAATGTGCTGACTGGCAACGGCCTGTTTCAGGTTGCCCTCGGAGCAGCGACCGACACGTTCGCCTTCGGTGCGGGTGTGGGGAGTAACTTCACCGGTACGGTCCTGCTCAGGCAGAGCACTTTTGCTTTGAGTGGCGCCAATACCACCGCCCTGACCAACGCGACGTTGCAGCTTAACGCGGGCAACACTACCACGGTCGGCACCGGCGTTCAGACCATCGGCAACCTCATTTTCAACGGTGGCACATTGTCTTTCAACGGCACGCCACTGGGTACCATTAGCACCGGAGAGGTGGATCTGTCCGGCCCGGGTCAGGTGCGGATTGACCCGACCAATATCATCACGGCGGGCGGCTCGAACCTTCTGAGCCAGGACGATGGCGCGGCGACGCAACTCATCAGCGCCACCACTGTGAATGCAGACGCCTCAAACCTGACATTGGCTGATCTGTCGGGTGCGGCCTTAACCAGTAGGACCAGTAATATCATTCAAGGCGGCAACACGGTTGCCATCGGCACCTATGGCTACGGGCTCGCAACCACCGGCACGGGCGGCTCGGGGCTTTATGCGTCTTATGTTTTGAGTCAGCTTGCGCTGCAGGCAGGCCAGACCTTGACCTTGTCCGGCGACACGACACCGGCGAGCGCCGCCGAGATGAAGGCGCTGATTACCGGTTCGGGCAATCTCGCCATCAACGCCACCACTGCGATCACGCTGACCAACACCGCCAATAGCTATACCGGCACGACCACCGTCAGTGGCGGAACGCTCATTCTCGGCAGCAACAATGCGCTGGGCGCGACCAGCCTCCTGGCGATCAACAGCGGCGCAACCGCCAATATCAGTGGCAAGACCCAGACCATCGGTGCCCTGGGTGGCGCGGGTTCCCTCAATATCAACGCCGGGAATCTGACCCTCACCAATGGCGGCACCTTCAGCGGTGTGGTCCAGGGGACTGCTGGTAATCTCACTCTCAGCGGCGGCACGCTGATCCTGACCGGCGCCAATAGCTATACCGGCACGACCACCGTCTCCTCAGGCACCTTGCAGATTGGCGCTGGCGGCACGACCGGCTCCTATGCGGGGAACATCACCAACAACAGCACGGTCGTATTCAATCGAACCGATAGCAGTGCCTACGTCGGCGTTATCTCTGGCTCCGGCACGCTGGCGCAGGCGGGAACCGGCACAACCATCCTGACCGGTGCCAACAGCTATACCGGCACAACCACGATTTCTGCGGGCACCTTGCAAGTTGGCAATGGTGGCACCTCGGGTACTTTGGGCACCGGCTCTGTTGTTGATAACAGCGCGCTGGTGTTCAACCGTTCGGATGTGGTCACGCAAGCGGGAGCGATTTCTGGCTCCGGCACGCTGACGCAAGCGGGTACTGGCACGACCATACTGACCGGTGGCAATAGCTATACTGGCACAACCACCATCTCTTTCGGCACGTTGCAGGTTGGCAATGGCGGCACTTCGGGCACCTTGGGCACCGGGGCTGTTGTTGATAACGGCGCGCTGTTGTTCAACCGTTCTGATGCAATTACGCAAGCCGGTGCGATCTCTGGCACGGGCACGGTGACGCAGGCGGGCTCCGGTGTACTGACGCTGACCGGGGTAAACTCCTATGGCGGTGGCACTACCGTCAGCAGTGGCACATTGCGCCTGACGGGCGCAGGCACCATCGGTAGCGGCGGCGCCAACATCGCCTCCAGCGCCCGGCTGTTCGTCGATGCGCCAACGAGTGGTAGTTACACCTTCAGCAATGCCTTGACCGGGACGGGTCTGCTTCAGGTTGGCCTCGCGGCCTCAACCGACACCTTCGCGTTTGCGGCTGGTGCGGGCAGCGCCTTCGC
>JAVBJU010000003.1:0-145325 GCA_031546825.1 Microvirga sp.
TCGCTATACTCGGTCAGGATAGGCGTCTGGCAAAGGATTTCGAACGCTCAATACTCAGCGCTGAAGCATGGATGACCATCGCAAGTATCAGAGCAACAATACGAAAAATCGCAACCTATGGATTATGAGTCAGGCTCTTAAGTGCCAGCATCAGACCAGTTCTGGCCGCCGGAATATAAACAGGTTGGTGGAGGGTTGCCGACTTTGATCCAAAAAGGCAGAAATTGATAATAGCCTTATGAATATAATTATTTATAGTTAGTGCTATGGCTTTGTTCCCAAGTCTAATCGGGAGCCCTATCCTTGTCAGAAAAGGATCTTCTCCTTGCCGTTTTTCAACAGACAGCTCAATTATCAAAAAATCTGGGATTCGTTTTGAAATTCTGACATTAAGAGAGAACGGTTTTGTGGTATTTGAGATGATTTTTATTTTTGTTTTTGAGAAATTGTCGTATGCGAAGATCCCGTTAAGAAATTTACGACCGTTCTTTACGAAGCAACCATTTATATGGTTGGCGATACTTCTGATTAGTTCATTAGTTATTTCGACAGAAAAAAATTACTCTTCCTGAATTTCTTTAGAATGAGGAAAATAATCGAGCGCCAAAGAGTTGTTGACTAGCAGATCGTCAAGGTTGGACATTGCCCAAAGTAAAGATGCTATGTAGCTTTTGCCAGTGTTGTTTTTGCCTACCAGCATGACAAGAGGAGCCAGCTCTATTTCCGCAGAACGAACTCTTCCAAGATTTTCAACCTGAAATTTTAACACCTTAAACTCTCACACACAGCACACAGAATAGATTTTTAGCACAACGCCGCGAGCCAGAGAACCTTTGATTCTATCAAATTTGGAAGCGAGGTTAATTTTGCCATGCGACGCATGAACAAATATCGGTCATGCGGAAAAAAATAAACACGCCGCTCACGCGTTGAAATGCCGTTTAACCTGCTCAAGCCCTTTGCCAATCAAGGCTTCTGCTGCTTTGCCCTTGGTCTCGGCGCGCAGGATGATTTCCGAGGCTTTGACGGCGGCCTCAATGGCTGCGGCTTTCACTTCAGCTGCGGCGGCGGTTTCGGCCTGGGCGATCTTGGCTTCGGCGGCTGCTGTGCGATTGGTAACGAAATCCTTCATTTTCTGCTGGCTTTCGCGTTCAATGCGCTGGGCTTCGGCCTTGGCATTTGCAACAATTTCGGCAGCTTCCGTTTCGGCAGCGGTGCGCTTGGCCTCGAACTCGGCCAGCAGGTTCTCTGCGTCTTCACGCAGACGCTGGGCTTCGGTGAGCTGATCGGCAACCTTCTGGGCGCGTTGATCCAGCCCGGCAGTGAGCATGCCCGGAACCTTGGCGTAGATGAGAATGCCGACGAAAATCAG
Organism: Microvirga sp.; assembly: GCA_031546825.1. Lineage (GTDB taxonomy): Bacteria > Pseudomonadota > Alphaproteobacteria > Rhizobiales > Beijerinckiaceae > Hohaiivirga. The sequence goes on from JAVBJU010000003.1 coordinate 1,373, forward strand.
AAAGGCGACGGCGACCCAGAATTCGGGACTTGCAAACATCGGTCTCTCCTTACGCCTTGACCTGGTCAAGGGCGGCGTCGACGGCTTCGCTGGTGGGCGTTTTGTCGATGATGTGTTCGATCAGCGTGGTAGTGGTTTCCGCCGCGATGGAGCGAACGTTCTTCATGGCCTTTGCCTTGGTCTTGGCGATGGTGGCGTTGGCCTCGGTCATGCGACCGGCAAGCTCTTCCTCCAACGCCTTGCGCCGCATCTCGGTTTCCGCTGTGAGGCGGGCGTGGGCGGCCTGGGCGAGGCTATGGGCGTTGTTTCGTGCCTCAGCGAGCGAGGTTTCATAAGCCTTGCCGGCTTCCTCGGCCCTGACGCGCGCAGCTTCCGCGCGTTGAAGATCGCGGTTGAGAATGGCGTTGCGTTCGTCAAAAATCGACTTCATGCGCGGCACGATGACTTTCGACATCATCAGGTAAAGCGCACCAAAGGTGATTGCCAACCAGAGAAGCTGGCCCGGATAGGTCTTGGTATCGAAGGCGGGAAAGCCGACGTCCTTGTGAGCCTGCCCGGAAACTTCGGTTCCGGCGTGCGTGTTACTGCTAGCCATGCGTTAAATCCCGAAAATGCCGGAGACGGCGGGGCAACCCGCCGGTAAGGTTTTTTGAAGGCAGACCAAAGCCTGCCTTCCGACCATCGTGCAGATAACGATTAAAGGACGAACATCAGGAATGCGATGACCATGCACAGAATGCCGAGACCTTCGGCAAGCGCTGCACCGACCATCGCATTCTTGAACTGGTCACTGGCGGCCGACGGGTTGCGCAGGGCACCCGAAAGGAAGTTGCCGAAAATATTGCCAACGCCGAGCGCAGCGATACCCATGCCAAGGCAAGCGAGGCCTGCGCCGAGGTATTTAAAGCTAGATAGATCCATCGTGATCTCCTTCAGAATGATGGTCGAAATGCCAGAATTGGAATGTGCCCGGCTTTGGTCAGTGACCAACGTGCAGGGCGTCGTTGAGGTAGATGCAGGTAAGAATGGCGAAGATGTAAGCCTGCAAGCAGGCCACCAGCAGTTCGAGGGCCATCAGGGCGACGGCCATCAACAGCGGGAAGGGTGAGAGAACGACGAGCGCACCCGCGCCGCCCAGCGCCACGGTGAACATGGCGAACAGCTTGAGGGCAACGTGCCCCGCCATCATATTGGCGAACAGACGCAGCGATAAGCTGATCGGGCGTGAGAGAAACGACACTACTTCGATGACTGCAAGAAGCGGCAGCAACCAGCCTGGCACGCCGCTTGGCAGGAACAGGCGCACAAAACCCATGCCGTTGTGCCAGAAACCATAAACCAGCACCGTGCCGATCACCAGAATCGCAAGGGCAGCGGTGACCACGAGCTGGCTGGTAACGGTATAGGCGTAGGGGACAAGGCCGATCAGATTTGATGCGAGCACGAAAGTGAACAGCGAGAACACCAGCGGGAAGAAGCGAAGCGCTTCCTTGCCGCCGGATTCAGTCAGCATGTTGAAAATGAGATCGTGCAGGCCCTCGGCCGCAGCCTGAGCCCGTCCGGGAATGATGGCGCGTTTGCTGGTTGCAAGCAGCAGTCCGCCAACGATGACCGCGAGAACGATCACCATGAAAAGAGAGGCATTGCTGAACAGTATCGATTGAGACAGATACTTGATCTGGAACTGTTCGAGAGGACTGTGATCCATACGTTGCACTCGCCGGTAAGAACCGTTTCCTAACTTCAGGAGGACTCGTGGTTGTTTTTTTTACCCGGTCGGTTCAGGACGCCTGCAGATCTGAAAAGATTCAGCATCCCTGCGCAGAAACCGAGCAAAAGAAAAACCAGAAGCCCCCAGGGAGACCATCCGAATAATGTATCGACACCCCAACCAACCGCACCGCCAGCAAGTATACCCGAAACGAACTCGGCAGAAAGCCTGAAGGCCATACCGAGTGCATTTTGGCTTTCGCCTGCCTTGTCGCTTTGCCGGGCTTCTTCTTGCTTGCGCGCTTCAATGGTTTTGAAACGCTCATCAAGGGAAGCCAGCCGCGCCTCCAGTTCTGTGTCGCCTACATCATTGGTGTTTTCGGCGTCAACGTTGGTATGTTTTGATGGATCCGTCATCGCGAAACCCTCTGACAACCCGCGTAGAAATCGAAAAACCAGGCTCCGAAAGCCGCGGGCACCATATGGGGGGGGGGCAGGGGTGTCAAGGACGTTAGACGAAGGTATGGCCTCACATCTCGCCCCCTCGAAACCAGCTGCAATGCTTTGTTATTTAAGAAAATTTGCGCATATTTCCATGGGGGCATGCGGGTGGGTCTTGGCGTATTGGTGTACGGGCGCACTTTTGTGTTCCGAAGGGCGTAATTCACCCCGCATCCACCAGTTGCTCGGCGCTCTCCAGATCGACCGAAACCAGTTGCGAAACGCCCCTTTCCGCCATGGTGACACCGAACAGGCGGTCCATCCGCGCCATGGTGATCGGGTTATGGGTGATGACAATGAAACGGGTCTCGGTTTTGCCAGCCATGTCGGCCAGAAGGTCGCAGTAGCGTTCCACATTGGCATCATCAAGCGGCGCATCGACCTCGTCGAGCACGCAGATGGGCGATGGGTTGGTCAGAAACACGGCGAAAATCAAGGCAATGGCGGTCAACGCCTGTTCGCCGCCCGAGAGAAGGGTCATGGTCTGCGGCTTTTTGCCGGGGGGGCGGGCGAGAATTTCCAGCCCTGCCTCAAGCGGATCGTCCGAATCCACCAGCGTCAATTCGGCGGTGCCGCCGGAAAACAGCGTGGTGAACAGCGTCTGGAAATGGGCATTGACGATATCAAAGGCGGTCAGCAGTCGCTCGCGGCCCTCGCGGTTGAGGCTTGAAATCGCCTGACGCAGCCGCTTGATGGCTTCTTCGAGGTCGCTCTTTTCCGAGACAATCGCATCCTTCTTGCTTTCGATCTCCTGAAGCTCGTCCTCGGCGCGCAGATTGACGGCACCCATGCGTTCGCGGTCGACTTTAAGGCTCTCAAGCCGCTGCTCGACTTCGCTGGGATCGGGCAAGGCATCGCCGCTTTTCAGACCGGCCAGTTCGATCAGCCCGGCGGGAGTGGTTTCCAGCACTTCGGCGATCTGCCGGGTCGTTTCGGTGACGCGGCGAATGGCCGCTTCATGGCGGGCCTGCGAGCCCGCGCGGGCCTCACGCGCAACCGAAAGTGATTCGAGCGCTTGGCGGGCGATCTTGTCGGTCTCTGCCAGTTCAGTTTCGGCGGCGGCGCGGCGGTCGGATGCCTCCACCTGCTTTTCGCGCGCCTTCTCCACCTCGGCGATGAGCGCGCGGCGGCGGATGAAATAGGTGTCTGGTGCGTCCAGAAGCTCCTGATGCTCCTTGCGGGCGCGGGAAAGGCGGTCATTGAGGGCTTGCGCGGCTTCCTCAGCGCGTTCCATGCGCTTCGCCCAGGAAGTGATGTCCGCGGCGATTGCCTCGCGTCGGCGGGCGCGCAAAGCGGCTTCATGGGTGAGTTGCTGCAACGCCGCCTGGGCATTGGTGGTGGCCACACGCAATTCAGCCACCTTGGTGCGCTGAGCGAGCAGCAGGGTATCGAGATGCGGCGCAGGCGTCAGCTTTTCAAAGGCGGATTTCCGCTCGGTGAGGTGCTCGGTTGTTTCACGGGCGGTTTCAGCGAGGCGGGCGAGGGTGTCGGTGAGCGCGGTTATGCGGTTCAGGGCCTCGGCTTCGCGCTTCTCGGCCTGCACAAGCTCTTCGCGTGCCCGGTCGAGGGCGCGGCGTGCGGTGTTGGCTGCGGTTAGCGCGGCATTTTCCGCTTCCGCTGCGTGGCGCACATTGTGTTGCGCGCTTTCCATTTCCACTTGCCGGGTGCTGACAATTTCGGCGGCTTCACGCGCGGCTATTTCCATGTCGCCCAGCCGGTTCTTCTCGGCAAGGCGGCGCGCGGCGGGTGTCGGGGCGTCGGGGGCAGCGGTGAAGCCATCCCAGCGCCACAGGCCGCCATCGCGGGAAACAAGGCGCTGGCCGGGCAAGAGTTGCTTTTGCGCAGTGGATGCATGGGCAGCGTCGATCACGCCGATCTGGCTCAGGCGCCGATGGAGGGCGGCGGGTGCGGCCACATAATCGGAAAGCGGCGTGGCCACTTCCGGCAGCTTCTGCCCGATGCTTCCGTCAATCAGCAGCCAGTGAACGGGTGCCTTGATATCGTCGGTGGCATCAAGGTCATCTCCGAGCGCAGCACCGAGCGCCATTTCAAGACCCTTGTCGGTTTTGATTCGGTCGAGAATGCTGCCATCCGGCATGCCGGGAGCGGGGGCCAGGAGTTTGGCCAGCGTCCGGACTTCCGTCTCGAGCTTCTGTGCCTGCCGTTGCGCTTCCTGGAGCGGCCCGCGCAAACGATTTTCCGCCTCACGCATTTCCGCAAGCGTTTTGCGGGCGAGGTTGAGGTTTTCGTCGGCCTGCGAGGCTGAAACAGTGAGGCTCGCCAGTTGCTCCCGCAGGCCGGGAACCGGCGATTGCTGTTCCTGGGTCCGCGTGAGCGTCGCCAGCGTTTCCTCAAGGTTGCGGCGCTCGCCGTTGAGCTTGGCGATGCGCTCTTCCTCTTCACGGATGGCGCGCTCATAACTCATGCGGCGGGCATTGAGATCGGAAATCTCGCCCTGCAACACCGCCAAAGCGGCTTCTTCTTGTGCAAGCTCCGCACTGCGCTCGTTGACCACAAGCTGCGCTGCGTGCCGTGTTTCGGTAGAAGCGCTTTCTTCCTCGACGAGTGTGGTGTTTTCTGACTTCAGGCGGATAACGGCGGCGGCGGCATCGGAACGCTCCGCTGTGCCACGGGCGATATCCTGTTCAAGCTCGGCGATGTGGCGCTTCAGTTCTTCGAGCCGTTCGCGGGCGCGTTTTTCGTCGGCGTCGAGCTCTGCCTGCGCGTGGGTGAGGCGCTGGAGGGCGGCGGCGGTTTCGGCCTCGGCATGGCGCAGGGGCGGAAGATTATGCGCCGCAACGGCTTGGGCGGTTGCCGCTTTGGTCTGTTGCTCGGTGGCATCGGCCACGGTCTTGAAATCGGCTTCGGTCTGGAGCCGGGCCTCTTCCGCCTCTTCGCGGGCATCGGCGAATGCGATGGCGTAAGACAGGGCTTCGTATTTGCGGATTTCCGCTGAAACACCACGATAGCGCGCCGCCTGACGGCCTTGTCGTTTCAGGCTCTCGCTTTGTGATTCTATTTCGCGCAGTACGTCATCGACGCGCAGGAGGTTTTCCTCAGCGCCCTTCAGTCGCAGTTCCGCCTCATGGCGGCGGGCGTGCAACCCGCCAATACCGGCGGCATCTTCGAGAATGCGGCGGCGGGCCTGGGGTTTGGCAGAGATGATTTCGTTGATCTGGCCCTGGCGCACCAGCGCGGGTGAGCGCGAACCGGTCGCGGCATCGGCAAACAGAAGCTGCACGTCGCGTGCCCGCACTTCACGCCCATTGATGCGGTAGGTGGAACCGCCTTCACGTTCGATACGCCGCGAGATTTCGAGGGCGTCGGCGTCGTTATGGCCGACCGGCGCGGTGTGTTCGGCATTGTCGATGGCGATTGATACTTCGGCGGTGTTGCGCGCCGGGCGGCTGTTGGAGCCGGAAAAAATCACATCGTCCATGCCGGACGCGCGCATGTTCTTGTAGGAGCTTTCGCCCATCACCCAGCGCAACGCTTCGACCAGGTTCGACTTTCCGCAGCCGTTCGGCCCGACCACGCCGGTGAGGCCCGGCTCAATCAGGAAATCCGTCGGTTCAACGAAGGTCTTGAACCCTGCAATGCGCAGGCGCGTAAGTTTCATGCGGCCTTCCGGGGACAGGAGCGTGGCGATAACGAGGAAGCCGCCCCGGAGAGAGGCGGCTTCCAAAAAGGAACTGTTAGGTTCTAGTCAACCGGGCGCCTTCTTGAAAGCGCGATCTTGGGTTGGAAGGCTCTCACGCATGAGCCATCCACGCAATTCACCGTTTGTGGGTACTTACTTCGCCGCAACAAGCGCGGCGTCGATGGCCTGCTGGAAGTCGGCGATGGGGCGCGCGCCAACCAGACGCTTGCCGTTGATGAAGAAGGTTGGTGTGCTATCAACCTTCAGCACGTCACCACCGCGCTTTGTCGCTTCCGCGACCTTGGCGGCCATACCAGTGTCCTGAACACAAGCATTGAACTGGGTATCCGACATGCCGGTCTGGCGCATGAGGGCGCGCAGATTGTCGAGTGGGTTCGGCGTGAAAGTCCATTTTTCCTGGAATTTGAAGAGCATATCGGAGACTGCCTGGTATTTTTCCGGGCCGGAGCAGCGTGCCAGCATGGTTGCGCCACGGGCCAGAGGATCGGTCGGCCAAGCCATTTCACGGCGGATATAGCGAACCTTGCCGGTGTCGATATAGAGCTTCTTCAGTTCCGGGTAGGTTTCCTTATGGAACTCACCGCAATGGCTGCAGGTGTAGGAAGCGTATTCATAGATTGTCACCTTGGCGTCCGCCGCGCCGAGCGGCAGATCACCGACCGGGGAGGGCACGCCAAGCTCCAGCATTGAGGCGTCCTGGGCGTTGGCTTCGGTGACGGGTGCCATGGTGGCAAAGCCCGCAACAAGCCCGAGAAGAGCCAGAATTGCTCGACGATTCAACATAATCACATCACTCCCTGATGAGGCGTTTTTAGCATGATTTGAGTTTGATCTGGTAGAACGGCGGTGGAAATAAGGCAAGCGCGGCCATGAGCACTATAATTTTGGTGCTCTGCGGCGTTTTTCCGCAGAAATCACCTGTTCGCCGAGGCTGCGTAGGGCTTCGCGCAGGGCGACATCCTCCAGTGGCGCGACGGTGTCTTCCACAAAGCGCTTTTCGCCTGCCGTAAGTGGCACGGGAGCCGGAGGTGGGCTTTCCCGCCGCACCGGGCCTTGTTTCAAAACGATTTTCCCCACGCATTTCCAGCCGAAATAGGTGTTGACCTTCTCAATGACCAACGGGGTGGAATGCTGTAATTCCAGGGCGAAGGCGCTTTCAACCCGCACGATCAGGGTCGCCGGGTCCGGGCGGGCACCGTCATCGAAAGAGGTGCGCCGTCGCGGCCACTGGAGCTCGAGCGGCTGGGTGAACAGCGCGAGCTTTTCACCGACAATATCCGGCCATGCGAGCAGGATGTCAGAGGAGGCAAACCCTTGCGCGGAAAGGGCGGGCGCAATACATGCATCCACCAGATCGGCGAGCGGCTGGGCCTTGTTTCTTCTTTGTGGTTTGATCATGGGGTGCCGTTCTCGTGTCTCATGGACGGTGCATTGTAACGCCTGTCTGCGCTCCGGCAATACCGCTGCCGATTTTCATGTGTTATGGAGGTGCGCGTTCTCTTAGCGTTCCGCTTCTTTTGGTGCCCATCGTGTCCTCTTCTGCTTCTGTCCCCCACAGCGCTGACCTTCTGGTGTGGTATGATCGCCACCGGCGCGATATGCCATGGCGGGCGAAACCGGGTGGACGCACCGACCCTTACCGCGTCTGGCTTTCGGAGATCATGCTGCAGCAAACCACTGTGGTTGCGGTGAAGCCCTATTTTGAGCGCTTCATCGCGCGCTTTCCTGATGTTTTCGCCCTGGCTGAGGCCCCCGCAGATGCCGTGATGCAGGCCTGGGCCGGGCTTGGCTACTATTCGCGGGCGCGCAATCTCCACGCCTGCGCCAAGGCGATCGTCGCGGAATATGGTGGCGTTTTCCCGGCAGACGAAGCAAGGCTTCTTAAACTCCCCGGCATTGGCGCTTATACGGCGGGCGCCATTGCGGCTATTGCGTTCGACCTTCCCGCTGTCGCAGTGGATGGCAATGTCGAGCGGGTGATGACGCGCCTTTACGCGCTCACTGACCCGTTGCCGGGCGTGAAGGGCGTGGTGCGTGAGAAGACACTGGCGCTCATGCCGCCCGACCGACCGGGCGATTTCGCGCAGGCCTTGATGGATCTTGGCGCAACCCTCTGCTCGCCGAAACGTCCGGCCTGTTCCCTGTGTCCGTGGATGCCGCCTTGCGAGGGGCGCAAAGCGGGCATTGCCGAAACCCTTCCCGCCAAAACCCCGAGGATTGCCAAGCCGCAACGCAAAGGCGCAGCCTTCACCGTGGAGCGCGAAGACGGGGCCTTGCTACTGCTGACACGCCCGCCTTCTGGTCTGCTCGGCGGCATGGCGGCTTTTCCATCAAGCGCTTGGACAGAGGATTACGACCCCGCCAAAGCCATGCTCGACGCGCCGCTCAATCTGCGCTGGAAGCGCATGGAGGGCACGGTTGTGCATGTCTTCACCCATTTTCGCCTGGAGCTCACTGTGCTCTACGCCCGCGCGCCGCTTAATGCCGAGACGCCTGAGGGGATGCGCTGGACACCGCGCAAAGAGCTCAGCGAAGAAGCGCTGCCGAGTGTAATGCGTAAGGTGCAGGCTCATGCCAAGCTTGATTCATTGATGGGGAAAGGGTGAGGGCAAACATCACCTTTGACAGATACATCTACCACCACCCCGAAACATGAAAACGGAGGATAAAATGACAACGCCCGCACTCGCCATCGGCTTACGCCACAAGGCTTCTCTGCCAATCACCGATAAGCTCACCGTGCCGTCTATGGCAGACCGCTTCCCCGATTTCGCCGATATGCCGCCGGTTTTCTCCACCGCCTATATGGTGGCGTATATGGAATGGGTGTGTATCGAGGCGATGAAGCCGTTCATGGCTGCGGGCCAGAAATCGGTGGGCACCCACGTCAATGTCAGCCACGCCGCCGCAACGCCGGTTGGCATGACCGTGACCATTGAAGTTGAACTGATCGCCATCGAGGGCAAGATGCTGACCTTCAAAGTGACGGGCCGGGATGATACCGACATCATCTGCGAGGGCACGCATGGGCGCTTCATCATTGATGCCGCGAAGTTTTCAGCACGTGTGGCGCAGAAGGCGGCGAAGGCGTAATGAAAACGCCCGGCTGCCAAAGGCGACCGGGCGTCTGATTTCCTGAACAGGGCGTTCAGCGCTATTTCTTTTCCAACTGCTCTTTGGCCAGTTCGAGTGCCTTGCGCTGTTCGTCGCTGACTTCCGGGTATTCGAGATCAAGCTTCGCCAGTCGTTCGGCTATGGCGGCGGCGATGACAAGACGGGAATACCACTTGTTATCGGCGGGCACCACATACCATGGCGCTTCATCGGTGGCGGTGGCCTTGATGGTTTGCTCAAAGCGCTTCTGGTATTCATCCCAATAGGCGCGTTCCTTGAGGTCGGCTGCCGAGAATTTCCAGTTCTTTTCCGGCTTTTCGATGCGTTCGAGAAAGCGCTTCTTCTGTTCCTTTTCTGAAAGGTTCAGGAAGAATTTCAGCACGATGGTGCCGTTGCGCATCAAGTGCTTTTCGAAATTGGCAATGTCTTCGAGCCGCTCTTCCCAGATATCCTTGGTGATGAGCTCTTCCGGGATGCCGGAGCTTTCGAGGAGCTCGGGGTGCACGCGCACCACCAGCACGTCTTCGTAATAGGAACGGTTGAATATGCCGATCTTGCCGCGCTCCGGCACCTGCCGGGCATAGCGCCACAGGAAGCTGTGTGACAGCTCTTCCTTGCTGGGCGCTTTGAAAGAATGCACTTCACAGCCTTGCGGGTTGATGCCCGACATGACGTGCTTGATGGTGCCATCTTTACCAGCCGCATCCATGGCCTGGACGATGATCAGCAGGGACCACTTGCCCTGGGCATAGAGCTTGTCCTGGGTGGCGGCGAGCCAATCGACGCCGCGTTCCAGCATCTCAATCGCTTCGGGCTTGTCTTCCGAGGAAAGGTTGCCGGTGTCATCGGGGTCAAATTGCTTGAGCTTGAAATCCTTGCCAGTGACCCGATAGGGCTCGATGAATTTTTCGAGCCGCTTGAGGGTCTTTTTTTCGGACTTGCTTAAAGGCATATTACCTCCTGTCGCTCCCCAGCATCAGAAATATTATTGATAAGCTGACGCCATGTCACCGCTTTTCAAGCGACATGGCGGAGAGCGACACGGATCTCGGTCCGGAAGGTGTCGATTGACACAAGTTTTTCGCCGCGTTTGACGTTCCAGAAAGTCCAGCCATTGCAAGAGGGTAGACCCTGCGACAGCGCACCGATCTTATGGATCGACCCGACAATCCCCGCTAATGCTAAAGTGCCATCGGCGCGCACGGTGGCAGAGAAGCGCTGCTTGTCGTCGGTGAGCACTTCTCCGGCCTTGATGTGTCCGGCTTCAATCACCGAGACAAAGGGCACGCGCGTTTCTGTGCGCTTGGCCGGGGCGGTGGAAACCGCTGAAGCGTCGAGTGGTTCAACTGCATCAATGCGTTTGCGGGCGGCTTCCGCATAAACCGTGTCGCGTTCGAGCCCGATGAAGTGGCGCCCAAGCTTGCGGGCAACCGCGCCGGTGGTGCCAGAGCCGAAGAACGGATCAAGGATCACATCGCCGGGGTTACTGCAGGACAACATGATGCGGGCGAGCAGGGCTTCGGGCTTTTGGGTCGGGTGGACCTTTTTGCCGTCTGAATCTTTTAGGCGCTCATCGCCGGTGCATAGGGGGAACAGCCAATCGGAGCGCATCTGCGCATCCTCATTGGCGGCCTTCATCGCCTCATAATGGAAGGTGTAGTTCTTGGCGTCCTGGCCCTTTGATGCCCAGATCATGGTTTCGTGCGCATTGGTGAAGCGACGGCCACGGAAGTTCGGCATCGGGTTGGATTTGCGCCAGACGATGTCGTTGAGGATCCAGTAATCAAGATCCTGCAACGCGGTGCCGACGCGGAAAATGTTGTGATAGGAGCCGATCACCCAAAGCGTGGCGTTCTTCTTCATCACGCGGCGGGCGGCCTTCAGCCACGCTCGGGTGAACCGATCATATTCGGCGAAGCTCGCAAACTTGTCCCAGTCATCATCGACAGCATCAACCACGCTGTTGTCCGGACGCACCAGTTCGCTCTCAAGTTGAAGATTGTAGGGCGGGTCAGCAAAGATGACATCAACGCTCTCAGCCGGAAGGCTTTCCAGCGAGGCAATGCAATCTCCCACGAGAATTTCATCAAGCGGTAAAGCTACGGTCTGTGGGACGGGGCGCAATTTAGGCCCTATCCGGGGTGCTACCACTTCATGCCCGGTACGCGAGACAAAACTCCGGGCAGTGGCGGCAGCCCCGGTACGCAAGGTATCCATGGATGCTCACACTGTTTACTCACTCGATACCCTGAGAATGATTGGTTAAGGTAAACATGGAGTTTCCAAATGGGAAACAGATCGTTAATTTCGAATTTTATTTTGTTAACAAAGCGTTAAGCCTGAATCTGCTTTTGGGCGTTACAACGCCAGCGTTCCCTGCTTGAGCGGCGCGAAACTCATGCGGTGGAACGGGCAGGGGCCGTGCGCGGCCAATGCGGCAAGATGGTCGGCGGTGCCGTAACCCGCGTTGTGCTCAAAACCATAAGCCGGGTAATGCGCGGCGATTTGCGCCATGAGGCGGTCGCGGGTAACCTTGGCGACGATGGATGCGGCGGCAATCGACGCGATCTTGGCGTCGCCCTTGATGACGGTTTCTACCCGGCACGGCAGCGCGGGCGGATCATTGCCATCAACCAGTGCGAAATCGGGCGCGCAGTTCAGCCCGGCAAAGGCCTGCTGCATGGCTCGCAATGTCGCTTGCCGGATATTGATGGTGTCGATCACATCATGCGGGATTTGCGCGATGGCGACACGGGCGCTGCGCAAAATCTCTTCGTAGAGAATTTCACGTCGCTTGGCCGGGATGGCTTTGGAATCGCCCAAGCCCTCGGGAACATTATTAAGATCCAGCACCACAGCGGCGGCAACAACTGGCCCAGCAATGGGCCCGCGCCCGACTTCATCAATGCCGACGATGCAATGGAAGCCTTGTTGGGTGAGATCCTGTTCCTCCCGTCCTGTTAGCTTTTCTTTTGTTTTATGGGAAATTTCAGCCATGAAATGCGTTCCAGAAAGTCAACCGGGGATTCGTCTGGGAAATGTAAATTCGTAACCCAAGATTTTAGCCGCATCTTCTATCATTGGTTCCACATAAAGCAGCGTAAAGCGACGCCATTGCGGGTAATGCGGGCCACAGGCGCAGCTTTCATGGGTGAGAAAAATGTAAAGCGGCACGCTGGCGACCAGTGCGAAGATCCATCTCGCGTATTTTCTTCGCGGCGTCATCATTTCCTGTGCTCATTCAGGCGCGGCAGCAATTCCACGAAATTGCTCGGGCGGCTGCGTGAATCGAGTTGGCGTTCCAGAATACCGTCCCAGGCATCCTTGCAAGCGCCGGGCGAGCCGGGCAGCACGAAGATATAAGTGGCATTGGCGACACCCGCCGTTGCACGCGATTGCACGGCGCAGGTGCCGACGCTTTCAAAGGAAATGCGGTGGAACAGCACCGAGAAACCATCCATGGTTTTTTCAAACAGCGGGGCAATCGCCTCTGGCGTGATATCGCGCCCGGTGAGGCCGGTGCCGCCGGTGGTGATGATGACCTCAATGGCCGCGTCGGCAATCCAGGTGCGGACCTGCGCCCGGATATCCTCAATCTCATCCCGCGCGATGGTGCGTGCTGCGAGCGTATGGCCCGCCGCTTCAATGCGCTTTACCAGCGTATCGCCGGAGCGGTCATCAGCCAGTGCGCGGCTATCGGAAATGGTCAGCACCGCGATGGCGAGGGGGCGGAAGGCGATGGCGGATTCGGTCAAAGCACAAAACTCCAGGCTGTCTTCTGGCATTTACAATATCAGACCACACGACACAAACATTGCTGTATCATGGCTTTTGAGCGGGATTCGCTTGCATTTCCCGCACGGCATAAGGCTCCGCCTGGCTGATATAACCACGCGCTTTGAGGAAGGGCCGAGCATTTTGGGCAATCATACAAACCCTTAGCTTTATCCCCATGGCAGCGCTTCTCACTTGAAAAGATATTCTGCGGCCGAGCATGCGCTCTTCCCGGTGTAGGAACCGTTACGTTTCGCTTTGGGAAACCGCAAGCCATCCTCCTTCATGCAAGTCCGCAGCCTCTTGCGTGAATGCGCCATCTGTTCCGTGCAGGCATAAAGGCGGCGTGATGCTTGTCGGGGCTTTACTGCCGCGCGTGGCCAGCACAATCACCCGAATGGCGGGCTCACTTTCGCGCGGATGAATGAACCGGATGTGCAATGCGCCGAAATCGGCGGGAAGTGCCGCGAGGATGGGCCGCAATTGGTCGGCACGGTGGATGAGAGCGAGCGTTCCCTTGCCCCGCACCAAGCGTGCGCAAAAGGCAATCCAGAGTGCCAGCCCGCCTTCCGGCAAGGCGTGCGCTTTGCGCCGGTTGGCATCGGGCGACAGGCGGGCTGTGCCTTCTTCCAGAAAGGGTGGATTGGTGACGACGAGGTCGAAGCTGTCGGGCCGGATATCGGCGTGGCTCACTGCTTGCTTGTCAAAAATATCGGCATTGGCCACACGCCCGTGTGTGAGTTTGTTCTCGCGGATGTTTTGCCCACAGAGTTCCGCGAGGGTGGCATCCTGTTCGATGAACACCACTTCGGCGCGCGGTTGCGCCGTGCCGAGCATCAGCCCGATGGCACCGGAAGCGGCCCCCACATCCGCGATGTTACGTGCCGGAATCGCAGCGACTGTGGCGGCCAGTAATACGGCGTCTGTGCCCGCACGATGGCCCCGGCGCGGCTGCTTCAGGCTGAGCCTGCCGTCGAGCAAGTGGTCCGTGGTTATTTCGGGCGTACCCGCAGGGTTATTCATTTGGCGATCCGTCTGATCCTTCCGTGCTTCAATAGCGCATTGCGCAAAGGTTGTCTCGGATCCGCCACCCGCCATTTGTCGCCTTGCGCGCCAATTCACGGATGGCTGATAAAAAGTGTCTGGCGGAACTGGCATTTATTTGTGGGGCAGGCTAGAAGGGCCGAGGTCGCAGTAAGGAAGGAGAGGCAAAAATGCCTTCGTTCCTCTACGAAAGGAAGAGCCGAAGGTGGCGGGAATAGAAAACCTCGTCGGATTGCTGGCTGGTGACATGGCGCGTGTTAATGCCATGATCCTGTCGCGTACCGGGTCCGATGTAACGATGATCCCTGAGGTCGCAAACCACCTCATTTCTTCCGGCGGCAAGCGCTTGCGTCCGATGCTGACGCTGGCGATGGCCAAGCTGTGCGGCTATGAGGGCGAGGGCCACATCAAGCTCGCCGCCTCCGTCGAATTCATGCATACCGCAACCCTTCTCCATGATGACGTTGTGGATGAATCCGACATGCGCCGCGGCAAGGTGGCGGCCCGTGTCCGCTGGGGCAACGAGGCCTCGGTGCTTGTGGGAGATTTTCTGCTGGGGCAGGCGTTCAAGATGATGGTTGAGGTCGGCTCGCTCCGCGCGCTCGACATCCTGTCCACCGCCGCTTCAATCATCGCCGAGGGCGAGGTTGCGCAACTTGCTGCCGCGCGCAATGTGGCAACCGGCGAAGCTGCCTATCTCGAAATCATTCGCGGCAAGACCGCCGAGCTTTTTGCCGCTGCCTGTGAGGTAGGACCGGTGATCGCCGCCCGCCCGGAAAGCGACCACAACGCCTGTCGCGCTTATGGCCTCAATCTCGGCATCGTCTTCCAATTGATTGACGATATCCTTGATTACGGCGGCTCTTCAGCCGAGCTTGGCAAGAATGTCGGCGATGATTTCCGCGAAGGCAAAATCACGCTGCCCGTCATTGTGGCTTATGAGCAGGGCACGCCCGAAGAGCAAGCTTTCTGGGCGCGCACGCTCGGCGAGCGTGATATCCATGACGGGGATCTTGATACCGCGCTCAGCATCTTGCGTCGTCATAAGGCGCTGGAGGCAACGCTCACCCGTGCCGTTCATTACGGCAACGCAGCGCGGGATGCGCTGAAGCCGTTGCCCGACGGCGCACTGAAGCAATCCCTCACTGAGGCAATCGATTTCTGCCTGTCGCGCGCCCATTGAGCGCCGGAAAGCCGGTGCCCTCCTTGCTCGACCGCATCAGAAATTCCCCGAACCTCGCCGGAGCAATCCTCGCGGTTCTCGCCTTCATCGCAGTCATCCTGATCAGCCCGATGTTCCAGAACACCGACCGCCAGACCTCGCTCATCGTGGCGGCGGGGATTGCGGCGCTGGCGTTTTATAAGGGCAGGCGTGCGGTGCAGAAGCGGCTGGGGGAGTAAGGCCGGCGACCGCATTTGTCATCGAAACTGCGTTGACATTATCCACCAATCCGGATGGCTTTTGGCCAAGAGCATCGCGGCGTTATCGGCAGCACCCATATCCGGATAGAGCCCGAACACCGTCGCGCCGGAGCCTGACATTCGGCCAAGGCGGCAGTGTGGGGTTGCGCTTAGGGCGCCGAGCATCGTCTTAATGATCGGCTCAAGGCTGATGGCCGGGGCTTCGAGGTCATTGCGGCAGGATTGCAGCAACTCAACCACATGGTCGAAGCGCGGCATTTCGGGCAGGGCAGGCGTCCGCTCAGGCCGGAAAGACGCCCCTTTTTCCAGTGCCAGCGCCTGAAATACTGCCGCTGTGGCAACGCCAATGCCGGGATTGATGAGCACGGCGGGCAGGGGCAGTAGCGTTAATGGCACATCGAGCGCTTCGCCGACACCGCGCATGATGCGGGCTTTGCTTTCCACACACACCGAAACATCCGCGCCGGTTTCGCGTGCGACTGTCATCAGGTCGCTGTCTGCCAGTGAAATCCCGTTGGCTTTGGCCAATAGCCGGAGCGCCGCAGCGGCATCCGCTGAGCCACCGCCGATGCCAGAGGCAACGGGCAGGTTCTTTTCGAGCGTGAATGCCCCGCTTTTCAAACCGGGTTTGCGCGCGGCCAGTGCCCGCGCAACTTTCAGGATGAGATTATCGCCGTCATTGGTGAGCCCTGCCGCCATCGGCCCGGTGATGGTCAGTGTCAGCTTCTCCCCCGGCACGAGCGTCAGGCGGTCGCCAACACTGGCGAAGGCCACCAGACTCTCGAGGTCATGGTAGCCGTCTGTGCGGCGGCCGAGGATATGCAATGCCAGGTTGATCTTGGCCGGGGCGAATTCATGCAGGGCCGTGGCGGGCACGGGGATACGTCCGCCTATTTCAGACCATTCTCGATCTTGTCGAGAATTTTTTTCAGTTCATCGGCCTCGGGGTTGGAATCGCGGGCGTGGTTCCACTGGAAACGGGCGTCGGTTTGGCGACCGACTTTCCAGTAAGCGTCGCCGAGATGGTCGTTGATGGTGGGATCACCGGGCTTGTAGGCCACGGCCTTTTCCAGTTCCTGCACGGCTTCCTGATAGCGACCGAGGCGGTAATAGGCCCAGCCAAGGCTGTCGATGATCATGCCATCGCGCGGCGACAGTTCGACCGCCTGTTGCAGCATCGTGAAGGCGTTGTCGATATTCTGGTTGGCGTCCACCCAAGCATAGGCCAGGTAGTTCATCACCTGGGCGCGGTCTGGAGATTGGCGCTCGGGCACAAGCGACATTGCCTGCTTGAGGTCGGCTTCCGCTTTGTCCCATTGCTTGGCGCGCTCATAACAGGTGGCGCGTGCAAACAGCAGCGACCAGTTGGACCGGCCTTCCGCTCCGAGCAGTTCGATTGTCTTGGTGTAATTTGCTGCGGCGGCAAGGTAAAGCGGGGTTGCCTTGGCCCGGTCTTTTTCCTTGGCGGCGCGCGCCCGCTCAATGGTGGCGAGCGCGAGAATGACACTGCCATTTTTCGGGTCGGCGGTAACCAGTGTTTCCAGTGTCGCTTGCGCTTCTTCGCGCCGTCCGAGCTGCTCGAGGTCGTAGGCGCTCTGGATGATGGCGTCGTTGCTCAGGTGTGAACTGGCCGGTACGCCCCGCAACAGCGCGACGCTCTGGTCGAACTGGCCGAGCCGTTCGTTGGCTTCCGCCAGCGAGAACCGGGCCATGGCGTGTTGCGGGTCAAGGTAGAGGGCGAGCCGCAGATAAACGATGGCCTTCAACTCATCGCCCTGAACGCCACCGGCATCCCCCAGGCTATACAGCACTTCAGCCGCGCCTTCGCTCGGGTTGGTGATCGGCGGGGGCAGGGTGCGCCCGGCGCGCAACTCGCCAAGGGCCCAACGTATGGTGGGCTGGCTGGGCAACAGCTTGCGATATTCCTCATATACCGCAATTGCCTGGCTGGTCTTGCCACTGAGCGACAGCACGCGCCCATAGGCATCAACGACGCGCAGGACTTTACTGTCGGCTTCATAGGCTGCCTTGAGCAGACGCTCGGCATCCTCGGGCTTCCCGCTGATCAGCGCCATGAGACCGGCGTGGTAATCGCGGTAAATCATGAAGGTCTGGTTGCGTCCGAGTGTGGCAGCGGTGGTGATGCCCTTCGACAGTTGGCCGTCTGCCGTCCATGCCCAGGCGGAAAGCAGGATCCCGCCGAAATCAGGCGTCTGGCCGCGTTGTGTGGCGGCAAATTCCTGCCGTGCGGCATTGAATTCTTGTTCGTGGAAATTGCGGATGCCGAGGGCAAGTCTCGCAAGCTCGTTGTTTTTGTTTTGCTGCAACAGGCGCTCAGCCAGCCGGAAGGCATCCGCCATCTCGTTGTTGGCGAGGTAGGCGAGGAGCGCCCGATTCATCAATTCCGGGCTTTTGGGCGAATCACGCAACGCCTGGCGGTAATAGGCGGCAGAGGCTGCCGTGTCTTTGGACAAGTCTGCCACATAGGCGGCAAGCACGTTGCCCTCAAGGCTGCGGCCCATGCGGTAAGGCGGCGGATCCGGCATATTAGGGGCAGATGATGCGGTAAGCGGTGCCAGAATGGCGGTGGAAAGGGCAAGGGCGGCGAGGCCGCGGGAGGCTTTTTCAAACATCAAATATGGCACCAGTCCGGCTCCGTTCCATCATCATTATGACGCCTCGCGGCATCATGGCAAATAAATAGTCCGGGCTCAATTGCAGCACCCGGTTGGCCGCATCTCTAATGAGAAATGCGGCCTTACGATGATGGTATGTTTTTTTGCACAGCGCGCATTGCGTATCGGTTAACGGCAGCGCCTGTGCTTCGAGCGTTTGCGTTCTTGCAGAACCGCAAAGCGCTCTAGTTTTCTTATTTCACCGCATTTTTTGACGTTTAACCGGCGTCCACTTAAACGAAAAATGCTCTCGATTACATGTCGACATAATTTGGGCCGTTGCCCCCTTCGGGCGGGGTCCAGATGATATTGAGACGCGGGTCCTTGATGTCGCAGGTTTTGCAGTGCACGCAATTTTGAAAATTGATGACAAAGCGGGGTTTGTGCTTGGTTTCCGGCTCGTCATAGACCACCTCGTAAACCCCGGCAGGGCAGTAGAACTGCGCCGGTTCGCCATATTTCGGCAGGTTTTCCGCAATCGGCAGGGTCGGGTCTGTGAGTTTGAGATGGCAGGGCTGGTTTTCTTCGTGGTTGGTGTTGGACAGAAACACCGACGACAGACGGTCGAATGTCAGAACCCCGTCGGGCTTCGGATAAATAATCGGCGTTACCTCTGACAGAGGTTTCAAGGTTTCATTGTCGGGTTTGCCGTGTTTGAGGGTGCCAAACGGCGAGAAGCCGAAAAGCTGGATCACCCACATGTCGATCCCGCCGAGCATCAAGCCGAGAATGGTGCCGAATTTCGACAGCAATGGTTTGGCATTGCGCACCGGATAAAGATCTGCGCCGATATCGGAAGAGCGCCAAGCGTCTTCATAGGATGAGACTTCGTCATTGGCGCGATTGGCAGCGAGGGCCTCCGCCACATGTTCGGCGCAGAGAATGCCGGAATTCATGGCATTATGCGAGCCTTTGATACGCGGCACATTGATGAAGCCCGCCGCGTCGCCAATCAGACAACCGCCGGGGAACGAAAGGCGCGGCACCGATTGCCAGCCGCCCTCGGCGATGACGCGCGCGCCATAGCCGATGCGCTTGCCGCCTTCGAACACTCCGCGCACCTTGGGATGCGTTTTGAAACGCTGCATTTCTTCGAAGGGTGACATGGTCGGGTTTGTGTAGTTGAGATGGGCCACGAGGCCAACCGTCACGAGGTTGTTGCCATAATGGTAGATAAAGGTTCCGCCGCCGCTGTCGTTCTTCAAAGGCCAGCCGATGCTGTGCTCGACCAGGCCCGGCTGATGTTTCTCGGGCGCGACCTCCCATAGTTCCTTGATGCCGAGGCCGAATTTCGGCGGTTCACATTCTGCGGCGAGGTTGTATTGCGCAATCATCTGCCGGGACAGGCTGCCGCGTGCGCCTTCGGCAAACAGGGTATATTTGGCGTGCAGTTCCATGCCGCGGGTAAAATCGGCGCGTGGTGTGCCGTTGTGGTCGATGCCCATATCGCCGGTGGCGACACCCCGAACCCGCTTGTCGGCGTCGCACAACACTTCGACTGCCGCAAACCCGGGATAAATTTCAACGCCAAGCGCTTCGGCCTTCGTGGCGAGGTATTTGGCGAGACTACCGAGCGAACCGACGAAGAACCCGGTGTTATCCATGCGCTTCGGCATGAACGTGTGAAAGAGCGGGAAGGCCGAGCTGGCGGTGAGATAATGCAAATTGTCTTTGGTGACGGTGGTGTGGAAGGGGCGGTCTGTGTCTTCACGCCAGCCCGGCAGCAGGTGGTCAATGCCCACGGGATCAATGATGACGCCGGAGAGCATATGCGCACCGACTTCACTGCCTTTTTCGATGACAACAACGCTGATGTCCTGATTGCGCTCAGTCGCAATCTGCTTCAGGCGGATGGCCGCAGCAAGGCCAGCCGGGCCTGCGCCGACGATAACAACATCAAATTCCATAGATTCGCGTGCGGGCATTTCCATGACGTTCCCCTTATGTGCATTCCGGACTTTTGCCGGGTTTGGCGGACGAGTTTTGCACCCCATTTCGCCAAAAAAGCAAGACCGCAATAGGAATTAGGATTGCGGGAAGTCCATGACCAACGTACATAGTTGGCATGCTCAACCTCGCCCCGGATGCATCTGCCTGGTACGCGCTGCTCGACTTTCACGTCGCAGCGGGGGTCGACTGCGCCCTGGAAGATGAGGCCCAGGATCGCTTCGCCGCAGTCGCTTCGGAGATGCAGGCTTTTGCAGAGCAAAATCCCGCTTCCGGTGCAACGCGGCGCATCGTCGCCGGTTTTGAAGGCAGGAGTGAGGCTGCACCGCCACCGCGCATGGCGGCAGCCACGGCTCCCGAACAGGCAGCCGCGATGGCGCGAGACCTTGCTCGCAGCGCCGGAACGCTCGAAGAACTTCATAAGCTCCTGAGCGCTTTCGAGGGATGCCCGTTACGCTTCAGCGCAAAAAATCTGGTATTTTCAGACGGCAACCCTCAGGCGCGTATCATGCTGGTCGGCGAAGCGCCAGGCGCGGAAGAAGACCGCATTGGCAAGCCGTTTGTTGGGCGCTCGGGCCAGTTGCTCGACCGGATGCTCAAGGCCATCGGGCTCGACCGCGAGAGTGTTTATATCGCCAATGTCGTGCCGTGGCGTCCCCCCGGCAATCGCACGCCAATGCCGCAGGAAGTGGCGGTGTGCAAGCCGTTCATCATGCGCCAGATTGAACTGGTCAACCCGGATTTTCTCATTTGTCTCGGCGGGCCCGCGACGCAAAATCTGCTTGATGTGAAAGACGGCATCCTGCGCACCCGTGGCCGCTGGTTCCCCTATGCAATGCCGGATCGTTCGATCCAGGCTCTGGCAACGCTGCACCCGGCCTATCTGTTGCGCCAGCCATTGCAGAAACGTCTGGCATGGCGCGATTTTCAGGCGCTTGAGCAGGCGATTATGAAAACCAAAAGCCAAACACCGTCATAGGTGGTCATGACAATGAAAAAACCTATGTATTCCAGGTGGACGTAAGGTTGGAGCATCTTTTTACGACCTGAAATGTGGCGTAAAGAGACCTCTTCGATTTCGCATAAAGAAGCCTCAGGAAGCGCCAGTCATGAAATGGGATGATTTTCGGAAATCCGACAATGTGGAAGATCGCCGTGGCATGTCCATTCCTGGCGGCAGGGGTGGCTTGGGGCTCGGCACTATTGTTGTGCTCGGCCTGGTTTCCTATGCGCTGGGTATTGATCCGCGCGTGCTGATTGGCGGAGCCGAGATGATGTCCGGTGGTGGCCAGCAACAACAGCAGCAGGCCCCCGGTCGCCAGGGCGCGCCCAATGACCAGACGGGAGGCTTCGCTGCCGCCGTTCTCGGCAACACCGAAGACGTATGGAAAGTGGTGTTCCCGCAGCAGGTGGGCAAGCAATATGCCGCGCCGAAGATGGTATTGTTTTCCGGTGCTACCCGTTCCAATTGCGGTTTCGCACAATCTGCGATGGGGCCGTTCTATTGCCCCATGGATCAGACCGTCTACCTCGACCTGAGCTTCTTTCAGGAAATGCAGCAGCGCTTCCGCGCTGGCGGTGATTTCGCCTATGCTTATGTGATTGCCCATGAGGTTGGCCATCACGTTGAGAAGCAGCTCGGTCTGCTCGATCAGGCCCAGGCACGCCAGCGTCAGGTGGGTGGAGCTGAAGGCAACCAGATTTCAGTGCGTGTCGAGCTGATGGCGGATTGTCTGGCGGGCGTTTGGGCGCATCATTCTGATGCCCGTTACCGCTCGCTTGAGCCCGGTGACATCGAAAACGCCATCAACGCTGCGCAAGCCATCGGCGATGATCGCCTGCAAAAGCAGTCGCAAGGCTATGCCGTTCCCGATTCCTTCACCCATGGCAGTTCGGCCCAGCGCGTCCGCTGGCTCAAGCAGGGTTTGCAAACCGGCGATATGCGCAGTTGCAACACCTTCCAGAGCGGGAACCTGTGACGCGCAGTCCCACACTTCGGGGTTGCGCAAAGCGGTTGAGGCAAATGAAAAGGGGCGGAAAACCCGCCCCTTCGAAAACTCATCAAATATAGTTGCCGATTAACGGCAGACGCGGCGCTGAACCCATACGTGACGGTAGCCGTTCCATATGCGTTCCGAACGCACGGCGCAGACGGGACGGTAAGCCGGGCGCGGTGCGTAATGGCGCGGCGGCGGCGGGCGGCGATAGCCACCATAGCCATAGGGCTGGGCCTGAGCTTCACTTGTCGTGATGCTGATGGAGCCCAATATCATTGCCACGGCCCCCGCAGCGATAACAAAATACTTGCGCATCTTTTTTCTCCTTAAGTCCTTCCGGAACAGCGGATGTCGCATTCGGTGAATGTACGACGATCAGCCTCTTTCCGGCGGTTCGTTTATAATTAGAGATTACCCCAGTGATTCTGAACGGAGTGGTATATCTTCTGCTCAGGTTGCATTCAGAAAAGTGAATAAAATTTTAACGGCGAGGACGAGACCGTGAAAATCATGTCGAAACTAAGAGATTTTTTGCCGAAACGCTTCCGCGAGAGCGCCCCGAAAGTGGCGGTGGTGCGCCTCACGGGTGCCATCGGCATGAGCCAGCCCATGGGCCAAAGCATGACATTTGCCGCCGTCGCGCCAACGCTGGAAAAAGCATTTGAGCTGAAAGGCGCCAAAGCGGTTGCCATCATCGTCAATTCTCCCGGTGGCGCACCGGTGCAGTCCCATCTCATCTACCAGCGCATCAGGGCTCTCTCTGAGGAGAAGAAGCTGCCGGTGTTGGCCTTCACTGAAGATGTGGCGGCGTCGGGCGGCTATATGATTGCCTGCGCGGCAGATGAAATCTATGCCGATCCGTCTTCCATTGTTGGCTCTATCGGCGTGGTTTCCGCCGGTTTCGGGTTCGATCGCTTCATTGAAAAACATGGTATTGAGCGGCGCGTCCATACGGCGGGCACCTCAAAAGCCATGCTCGACCCCTTCAGGCCTGAAAAGCCGGAGGATGTGGAGCATCTGAAGAAACTGCAGGAGCATATACATATTTTCTTCAAGGGGCTGGTGCGCACGAGCCGCAAAGAACGGTTGAAGGCCGATGAGGAGACGCTGTTTTCCGGGTCGTTCTGGGCCGGCGAGGAAGCCTTGCAACTGGGATTAATCGACGGTATCGGTGACGTGCGAAAAATCACGCGGGAAAAATTCGGCGAAAAGGTGAAGCTCAAACTCTTCGCCCAAGCAAAGCCCTCGCTGCTCGGCCGCCTTTTCGGACGGGGTGGTGCGGCCGAGGCAGCCCTGATTGACCCAGGTGCGGTGATATCCGCCATTGAAGAACGGGCATTGTGGACTCGCTTCGGGCTGTGACCGAAGCGGGCGGTAGGGCGCTATTATATTATGAAGTTGCAGCACATTCTTTTGGCGCTTGTCGTCGTTTTTGTCTGGGGTTTGAATTTTATCGCCATTCGCATCGGTCTCGATGCGTTTCCGCCACTTTTGATGGTGGCCTTGCGCTTCGCTCTGGCCGCAATCCCCGCTCTATTCCTGCCACGGCCTGACGTTCCGTGGCGGCGTCTGGCGCTCATCAGCACGTTTCTGTTCATCGGTCAGTTTTCATTCCTGTTCCTGGGAATGAATGCCGGTATGCCGCCCGGCCTCGCGTCGGTGGTCCCGCAATCGCAAGCCTTCATCACCATTTTGATTGCAGCTGTCATGCTTGGCGAAAAGCCATCGCGGCGGCAGATTATCGGCATGGTGGTGGCGCTGGCCGGTCTTGGGGTGATTGCCGAAACCGCAGGCGGAGGCGGTGTTACCATTGCCGGTTTGCTGCTGACTTTGATGGGTGCCCTATGCTGGGCCTGTGGAAATGTCATGCTGCGCAGTGTGGGCAAGCCCGACATGGTCGCGATGATCGCCTGGCTCAGCCTGTTTCCGCCGCTGCCAATGCTGGCGCTCTCCTTCATATTCGAGGGGCAGGCCGCGATCATCCATGCGCTGACCCATGCCGATTGGCACGGCTGGCTCGCTCTGCTTTACATTACAGTTCTGGCGACCACTGTTGGTTACGGCATCTGGAGCTGGCTGATGACGCGCTACCCGGTGGCGACGGTGGCCCCGTTTTCGCTTCTGGTGCCGGTTCTCGGAGCCTCGAGCGCTGCCGTGCTGTTCGGCGAGCAATTCGGGCCGCTGCGCCTCACGGGAATGGCGTTGGTGCTGGTGGGGCTCGTGATTGTGGTGCTGCCGTTGGAACGGATGCTGCGCGGCAGGAAAATCTAGCTCACGGCCTCGTTCTTCACATGAAAACGGTGGGGCGGCACAATCTCTGCCCCACCGTGGTGTCTCTGCTACAAGTAGCTTTGTGCCTTTACAGCATCATCAGCGATGCCAGCCAGATAACCAGCATGGTGACGGCGGCCATGATGATTGTTGCGGTGGAGTAAACCCGCAGGTTCTCGTTGGGGTCGATATTCGAGAATTTGGTGATCACCCAGAAGAACGAGTCGTTGGCGTGCGACACGGTCATGGAACCCGCGCCCATGGCCAGGAAGGCCAACATGCGGCCATTGGCGCTGTCCAGCCCGAAATACTGCAACAGCGGCTCGATGATGGCGGCGCTGGTCAGCATGGCGATGGTCGATGACCCTTGCGCCGTTTTCAGCAGCACGGCGATAATGAACGGCACCAGCAGGCCGATATTGGCACCGCCCAGCAGCTTGCCCAGTTCCGGTGCAACGCCAGTCTGCTTGATGACCGCGCCGAACATGCCGCCCGCAGCCGTGATGATCAGGATCGGTCCGGCCTTGCCGATGGCATCGTCGATCAGGTGGTTGAGGTCCCAATTCTGTGTGGTGCGGCTGAGGAGATAGACGGCGGCGATGGCCCCGAGCAGCAGGGCGATGACCGGGTTTCCAAGGAAGTGGATGGCGACGATGGCCGCGTTCTGGCTCTTGAATCCGCAAGCGGCCAAAACGGAAGATATGGCAATCAAAATCAGCGGCAGAACCACAGGCAGGAGCGCTTCGCCGAAAGAGGGTAGGTTGGTGGTGCTTTCTTCAACCGCTTCCTCCATCGCCGGGGCATAGCCCGCGCCCTTGCACATCCAGATTGACCAGTAGTAGGCCGCGATGGTGCCGGGAATGGAAAAGACCACGCCCATCAGGATCGCGTAACCGACATCAATCTTCATGGTGCCGGTTGCGGCCAGCGCGCCGGGATGGGTCGGCACCAGGCAATGCACGGAATAGAGGCTGCACGCCAGGATGCTGGCGATCATCGGCATCGCCACTTTCGAGCGGGCGCTGAAGCTTCTGGCGATGCCGCTCAGGATGATGAAGCCGGTATCACAGAAAATGGTCAGGCCTGGAATGTACCCGGTGAGGGCCATGGCAAGCGGTGCCCGTTCCTGCCCGGTGCGGGCGTAAAACGCATTGGCAATGCTGCGCGCGCCCCCGCTGCGCTCCAGCCCCACAGCGATGATGGCGCCAAAGATAATGATGAAGGCAATCGCCCCCATGGTGTCGCCGAAGCCCTTCTTCATCACTTCAATGAGCGACGGGTCCTGGATGGTGAACGCCGCAAGGAAGAACGAAACGATGAACAGGGATGCGAATGCGTTCAGCTTAAATTTCGACGTCAATAAAACAATGGCGACGATGGAGATGAACACAAGGCCCAGATTAATTGCGATGCTTGAGCTGATAGTCATTTGAATGCTCCGTCACAGGCTTGCGAAGAGGAAAATAAAGTATCTCATTGCGCCGAAGCAGCAAGAAATTTCAAGGGGTCTTCAACGGTGTCAGTGTCACAGCTCGGGTGAGGCAGGCTGCGCGGCGCGAGGCAAAAAAAAGCGGGGCGCACGGCCCCGCTCCAAATCATTCAATGCGCTTGCCTTACCCCGCGTGGCCGAGCCGCTTGTTCAGATCGTCCAGCAATTCGCTGGCGGCGGTGGAGATCACGGTGCCGGGCGGGAAGATGGCGGCGGCGCCGGCTTGGCGGAGCGCGTCAAAGTCCTGCGGCGGGATAACGCCACCGACAACGATGAGAATATCCTCTCGGCCCTGCTTTTTCAGTGCTTCACGCAGTTCCGGCACCAGCGTCAGGTGACCGGCGGCAAGCGATGACACGCCGATGATATGCACGTCGTTCTCAACTGCCTGACGGGCGGCTTCATCCGGCGTGGCGAAGAGCGGGCCGATATCGACATCGAAGCCGAGATCAGCGAAGGCCGAGGCGATGATCTTCTGGCCGCGGTCGTGGCCGTCCTGACCCATCTTAGCGACGAGGATGCGCGGGCGGCGGCCCTCGTCGTTTTCGAACTTGGCCACACGCTTGAGGATCTGGTCGATATTACCGGACATGGCACCCGCTTCCCGCTTATAGACGCCCGAGATCGCCTTGATTTCGGCCTGGTGACGGCCCCACACGCTTTCAAGCGCGGAGGAGATTTCACCAACCGTCGCCTTGGCGCGGGCTGCTTTCACGGCGAGATCAAGCAGGTTGCCGCTGCCGTCCTTTGCCGCAACGGTGAGGGCGGCGATGGTGGCGTCCACTTCGCTCTGGCTGCGCTCGGCGCGCAGTTTCTTGAGCTTCTCAAGCTGCTGGGTGCGTACGGAGGAGTTGTCGACCTTGAGCACGTCAATCGGCGGGTCCGACAGCGGCTTGAACGCATTCACGCCGATGATCTTCTGCTCCCCGCTATCGATCTTGGCCTGGGTGCGGGCTGCGGCTTCTTCGATGCGCAGCTTGGGCAGGCCGGATTCGATGGCTTTCGACATGCCGCCGAGCTTTTCGACTTCCTGGATATGCGCCCAGGCTTTCTCGGCGATTTCCTTGGTCAGTGCCTCAACGTAATAGCTGCCGCCCCACGGGTCGATCACGCGGCAGGTGCCGCTTTCCTGCTGGAGGAAAATCTGCGTGTTGCGGGCAATGCGCGCCGAGAACGGGGTTGGCAGGGCCAGTGCCTCGTCAAGGGCGTTGGTGTGCAATGATTGGGTGTGGCCCTGCGTTGCCGCCATGGCCTCAACACAGGTGCGCGGCACGTTGTTGAACACGTCCTGCGCGGTCAGCGACCAGCCCGAGGTCTGGGTGTGGGTGCGCAGCGCCAGAGATTTCGGGCTCTTGGGGTTAAAGTCCTTGACGAGCCTGGCCCACAGCAGACGCGCAGCGCGCATCTTGGCGACTTCCATGAAGAAGTTCATGCCTGCCGCCCAGAAGAAGGAGAGGCGCGGCGCGAACTGGTCCACGGTGAGGCCCGCGGCGATACCGGCACGGATGTAATCGACACCATCGGCCAGCGTATAGGCGAGTTCGATATCCTGCGTCGCTCCGGCTTCCTGCATATGGTAGCCCGAGATCGAGATGGAGTTGAACTTCGGCATATTCTGCGCCGTGAAGGAGAAAATGTCGGAGATAATCCGCATCGAATGCTTCGGCGGGTAGATATAGGTGTTGCGAACCATGAACTCCTTGAGAATGTCGTTCTGGATCGTGCCGGAGAGCTGTTCCAGCGTCACGCCTTGTTCTTCCGCAGCCACGATATAGAGCGCCATGATCGGCAGCACTGCGCCGTTCATGGTCATCGACACGCTCATTTTGTCGAGCGGGATGCCAGAGAACAATGTGCGCATGTCGAGGATCGAGTCGATGGCGACACCCGCCATGCCAACGTCGCCGGAGACGCGCGGATTGTCGGAATCATAGCCACGGTGGGTGGCGAGATCGAAGGCAACCGAAAGCCCCTTCTGGCCCGCTGCCAGATTGGCGCGGTAGAAGGCATTGCTGTCTTCCGCCGTGGAAAAACCGGCATATTGGCGGATGGTCCAGGGCTGGTTGACATACATGGTGGAGTAGGGGCCGCGCAGGAAGGGGGCGGCACCGGGATAGCTGTCGATATAGCCAAGCCCGGAAACATCGGCTTCCTGATAGGCGGCTTTCACCGGAATGCCTTCGGGTGTCATCCATATGGACTTGTCATCGGGGGCTGCTGCCGCCTTGACACTGGAGAAGGCAATATCTGCGAAATTCGGGATCGTGGTCATTGTTTTTTCTCCCGGTCTCAAACGGCAGCGGAGGGCAGGACGGCATCAACCGCCTCGGTGAGGACAGCGAGCGCATCGGAACGCGGCGTCACCGCTTTCACGGCGGGCGTTACGTTCCATTCCGGCTCCAGCCCCTTGCTGCAGACGAGATAGAGTTGTTTGCAATCGGTTTTGGCGAAGGCTTCCGAGATGGCTTTGGCACCGGCAACGTAGCCGTTGTCAGACGACGCAATGCAGGCGATTTTCGCGCCGCTCTTGGCAAAGACATCCTTGAGATTTTCCGGCGTCAGCGGCTCGGAAGGCATCACGGCTTCCATGCCAGAAACTTCAAAGAAGTTGCTGGCGAAGGTCGCGCGGCCCGAATAGGAGGCCTGCGAACCAATGGCGGCGATGAAGACCCGCTCGCGCTTGCCTTTTTGCACACCGCTCTCGACGCGGTCGCGCAGGCGCTCAAAATCTTCGGCGTCGCGCTTGACGATCAGCGGCGTCACCTCGGTTTTCCCGGGGTTCTTCTGGGCCGGAGCCGGTGCAAGCACCGCCACCGGTTCACCGCGAATGTCCGGGAATTCGGTGATGCCGGTCAGCTTGAGCTTCTTGACGACAATGTCTTTGTGACGCTTCTCGCATGTGGCTTTGATGCGTGCCTGCAAGGCACCGGACTTGAGGCTTTCGGTGATGCCGCCTTCGCGTTCGATCTGCTGGAAGGCTTCCCAGGCTTTTTCACAAAGCTGGGCGGTCAGCGTCTCGAAGCCGCCGGCACCGGCTGCGGGATCAACCACACGCCACAGATTGGCTTCGTTGATCAGCACGAGCTGGATGTTGCGGGCGACGCGGCGGCTGATTTCGTCGGGCAGGCCGATGACGCTGGTCGAGGGCAGCACTGTAACCGCATCGGCCCCGCCGATACCCGCCGAGAACACGGCGGTGGTGGCGCGCAGAAGGTTGGTCCAGGAATCGTAGCGGCTCATCATGCGGTAGGCCGTTTCCGCATGGATACGGATGGGCTTCGGCTTCAGGCCGCATGCTTCCTCAACCTTGCGCCACAGGCGGCGCAGTGCGCGGAACTTGGCAACCGTCATGAACTCGTCGGCATCGGCCACCAGCAGGAAGGAAATGCTGTTGCGAGCGGCTTCAATATCAATGCCTTGCTCGGTCAGGCGGCGCAGATAGCGCAGGGCGGTAGAAACAACAGCGGCAAGCTCCTGAACCTCGGAAGCACCGGCTTCGTGGTAGGGGCGTCCATCGGCGAGGAATACGCGGGCGCGCACGCCCATGCTTTCCAGGGTGCGCATCATTTCTGCGCCACCATTCACCGATTGGCGGAACGGTATGCCGGTTGCGGCGATGGTGCCGATCGGGTCATAGCCGATGTCGAGCGTGAGATGCTGATGGGCAAGTTTCTTTTGCTTGATCAGGTCGAGAAACAACCCGGCGATACGCGGGCCATCGGAACCGGCGTCGATACGCAGGCTGCACTGGTCGGGGTTAAGCCCCTGTATCAGCTTTTCGGCGTCTGCCGTCGTCTTGAGCGTCACGCCAAAACCACGCGCATGCGGCGTATCACTGCCGACGATGACGAAGCCGTTGGTGCCACCATTTTCATCATCACGCATCTGCGCGTTGGCTGCGGCGATATCGGTGTGGTCGATACGCTGGTCGACGCGCCAGGGCATGGCCCCGGCAACGCGGCCTTCGGGGCTTGCGTTGGCAACGCGGGGGTAGAGCGGCTGGATATCAATGTCGTTGTAAGTTTTTCCCACAAGCACCTTGTTAAAATCGGCGCCTTTGAGCACGGTTTCCACCAGCTTCAACCACTCATCGTGGGTAACTGAGGGGAATTCACCGTCGAGCTTGAGCGTATTCATCGAAACTTGCATCCTCGAATAGTGCAGCGATAAAAGCGGCCCCTACATAACACGCTTGCCGCTTATGCCAAACAATAGCACGACAACGGGAATAGGGCGAGGATGAGCCGCAGGGTAAATTTAAATATCAAGATATTTCAAATAGTTATAGGCATGTGCGGGCTGTATGAAAATGCCCCATGATCCGGTGGCGGCGAAATTGCCGCACACGATGCGAAGTTTTGCCCCAGTGACGGGGCGCAATCACAAAGAATGCTTGGGATTTTTAGCGCTGGCCGCGTCATGCGCGGCGCGCTGATTACAATATCTGTGACAGGCCGGGAATTTTCTGGATGAGCGCATCGACATGCTCTTCGCCGATCTCCTTGCGGGCGAAATCGAGCACTTCACCGGCGACGGTCTTGGCCTGATCCATCGACAGCCCTTGACCGAGCAATTTGGCACCGAGCGCCATGATATCGCCCCCCGCGCCGCCGATGCTGCCGAGGAAGTTGCCGAGCAGGCCGGAAAGGCCACCGCCTGCCATCTGGTTTGCGCCCGCAATGAGATCCTGCGCGCCGGGGAAATGGCTGAACAGCGTTTTGGAAAGCTCCGGCGCTTCCTTCTGGAGGAACTCGAGGATTGAACCCAGCGCATTGCGGGCGGCGTCCGGGCTGATGCCTGCGGCGGCTTCGATGCGGGCAATCAATTGGTCAATCATCGGTATTCATGTCCTCAGTGGGCGGGCCTGCCCCGTTCTTATAGGAGCCGGTTTGATAAGTCACCGGCTGCGATGTTATCCAAGCATTATCGTGCTGGCATTATGACGTGGGGCGCGAGATAGGTTAGAATTACGGCAGATGGTTTTTAACGGGAATACCCATGAGCGATAACGGTAAGGTTCTGATCGGCAAAAGCGGCGATGTTTTCGAGAGCATTCTGCTCAAATACGGCAATCGTCACGGTCTGGTGGCGGGCGCCACCGGCACCGGCAAAACCGTCACGCTCCAGGTGATGGCGGAAGGCTTTGCCAATGCCGGTGTTCCGGTCTTCGCCGCCGATATCAAAGGCGATCTTTCCGGCATTGCCGCCAATGGTGACGGTAAAGCGCCGTTCATCAAACGTGCGGAAGAGATCGGTGTTGCTTACGAGCCCGACCGTTTCACCACTGTTTTCTGGGACGTGTTCGGCGCGCAGGGACACCCGGTGCGGGCGACACTCCACGAGATGGGTCCGGTGTTGCTGGCGCGTATTCTTGAGTTGAATGATATTCAGGAAGGTGTGCTGAACATCGCTTTCAAGGTCGCTGAAGATCATCAACTGCCAATCATCGACCTCAAAGACCTGCGCGCGCTCCTCAATTTCCTTGTGGCCACCGCCGACGAGGTCAAGGCGCAATATGGCAATGTCACCAAGGACACGGTGGCGACCATCATGCGTCGCCTTCTGGTGCTGGAAAACCAGGGTGCCGAGCATTTCTTCGGTGAACCGGCCATCGATATCTCCGACTTCATGAAGACCGACCGTGATGGGCGCGGCGTTGTCAACATTCTGGCCGCGGACAAGCTGATGTCGAGCCCACGGCTCTATGGCTGCTTCCTGTTATGGTTGTTGTCGGAATTGTTCGAGACGCTGCCGGAAGTGGGCGATCTCGACAAGCCAAAGCTTGTGTTCTTCTTCGATGAAGCCCATCTGCTGTTCACCGACGCGCCCAAGGCGCTGTTGACTTCGATCGAGCAAATGGTGCGCCTCATTCGCTCCAAGGGTGTTGGCGTTTATTTCGTGACGCAGAACCCCATTGATATCCCCGATACGGTTTTGGCCCAGCTTGGCAACCGCGTGCAACATGCGTTGCGCGCGTTCACGCCGCGTGACCAGAAGGCTGTGCGTGCCGCAGCCGAGACCTTTCGTAAAAACCCGGCCTTCTCAACAGAGCAGGCCATTACCGAGCTTGCCGTTGGTGAAGCGCTTGTCTCGACGCTCGATGACAAAGGCACCCCAACGGTTGTCGCCCGCACATTAATCGCGCCGCCCGCGAGCCGCGTCGGGCCGATCACGGCGGAAGAGCGGGCGGGCCTCATCAAGACGAGCGCGCTTTTCGGCAAATATGACACGACGGTTGATAGCAACAGCGCCTATGAAATCCTGGCCGGGCGTGCGCCCTCGCTCGACGAAGGAAAGGCGCAGGAAATTCAGGGTGCGGGCGGCCTTGGCGGCTGGCTCGGCGTTATCCTCGGCAGCCAGGTTGGTCGCTCGGTGGCAAGCTCCATGGCGACTACGTTCGGCAGGCAACTCGGTAAGGCCATCGGCGGCAGTTCATCGAGCGTCACGGGGCGCGTGGCCCAGAATATGGCATCTTCCGCCATGCGCTCGATGGTGCGCAATGTGCTGGGTGGCCTGACGAAGAAGTGATTTGGTGTTGGGCGGCGTATAATGCCCGCCGCCTCTGGCCTCACCAGACGTATTTGAGCCCGAGCTGTCCGCCAAATTGGCGAAAACGGTTTTCTCCGGTCTGCGCGGCGAGTTGTCCCCATATGGACCAGTTCTTGACGAATTCCCCCTGTGCGCCGACTTTGATTTCAGCGAAGGAGCGTGGCAAGTTCGACCGCACGACATCCTGATTCAGCTGCAACATACCGATATCGGCGTTATGCCACCAATTGGCTTCGAGATAGGGGCGTATGATCCCCCCGCTTTCCAGCGTATAAGCGGCGGAAAGGCGGCCCCCAAGGCGCAGTCTCGGCCCATTGCCATTGCGAAAGCGCACATGGGTGCCGCTGTTCTCGGTGAGCGCATCAGCCTGGTAATCGGAATAGATTGCCTGCGCCTGCGGCTCCAACATGATGCGCCATGACGAAGTCCGCATCAGCTCAAACCGATAACCCACCTCAACCGAGGCTGCCCGCGTGCGCGTATTGTAGGTTTCTCGCGGCAGGCCGTTGCCGCGTAGATCGTTATCAAACCAACCATGCTGCGCCCATATATCGACATAGGCGCCCAGTTCTTCCCGGCCATTTTGCCACCATGTGCCGTAAAGGCCGAGAGAGTATCCGGTGACGCTGCCGCTGGCTTTGTAATTCGCCACCAGCCGGGAGCTGGCGGAGGTGTCGGCGGTGCCATAGCCGCCCATGATGCCGAAGCGGAACACGCCGTAAGTGCTGCTCTCAAACTGCCACAGATCCATTCCGGCTTGCACCGTCATGCTGTCCGCGCCGAGTTTCAACGACCGGCCTCCAACTTCGCCGTTCATGCGGCTGCCCGTAACCCGCGCCCAGCCCGCCGTTGTTGCCGTGCCAGTGCCGCCATAACCATCTCGGTCGCGCAACGTCATCAGAAACATCGTGCGTGCGGCCACCTGATTGCTGAGATAAAGTCCGGCTTCCGGGCGATAGACCCGTTGCGGGGGGGATGGCGCACCGCCGCCACCGCCGCCGCCACTTCCACCATTGCCGCCACTCCCGCCCCCGCCGGGCGAAACGGGTGTGGGGATGACAAGGGAGGTGAGATACCAGTCTTCGGTAACTCCATTGCTGCCGCCGCGAACGAGGCTGTAATCGAAGGCCCCGGCCGCAATCGTGCCCGTTGTTGTGCGATAGCCGCGTGAGGAGGGGTCGAGTGCAAAGGAATTACTGGCCGTTGTCGCGCCATTGATGGTCTCGACAATGCGAATGCCGGCGGCGGTTTGCAGGCCTTGGCCGGTTCCGGTGTCCTGGACTACAACAGAGGTGATGCCTGTCGCCCTGCCGCCATCGAGGATGAGCCGATCGCTGGGGGAGGCATCGCCGCCGAGCGCGGTGTTGATGACCATACGGCCACTGGCAGAAATCAGGTTGCCCGTAATCGTCATGGTATTGCCGGGAGCACCGCTTGCCAACACGATGACACCACCATTGGTCACATCGCCGCGAATGGTGAAAGCGCCTTGTTGCCCGGAGAGAAAAGCAGCCGTTGTGAGAGTGCCGCCGTTCAAAACATTGCCGACGACTGCGCCATCCCCCCCGAGCGTGCCTCCCGCATTCACCGTGAAGCCAACCGGCGCTGTCAATGTCGCCGCTTTGTGATCGGCATCGCCCACCATCAGCACGCCGCCGCTGGTAATAGTTGCGCCCCCGTCCGTCGCAACGCCGCCGTTGAGAAGAAGCCTTCCGGAATTGACGGAGAGGGAAGTGGGGTCCGTGCCGTTCAGCGCAAAGGAATTGGATAGAACCCAGTTTTCGCCCGCCATGGTCAGAGTGGCAAACCCGGTGAAGGGTGTACTCTCCGTTCCCGTGTCGGTCAGGCGAATGGCATTTCCCGCCCCCGTTGCAGTGATGCTGCCGGTGATCGAAGACCCCGGCCCCGTGACATCAATCTCGCGCGCGGTAATCGTCACCTGGGTGCCGAGAACGAGCGTGTTTGCGTCACCTGTCAACGATATGGCTGTGCCCGGTCCAGTTAAAACGCCAAGGTTATAAACGGTGTTGCCATTGCCGGTGAGGAGAAAGCCCGATCCATTGCCGGGACCGCCGCGAATGATGCCTGCATTGACATAAACATTGCCGTTGCTTTCGGTCGTGACCGCAATGGTGTTGGCATTGGTGCTTTCCAGTAATCCCTTATTGACGAACTGCCCGTTGCTGCCGGAAAACAGAATGGCCCGGTTTTGGCTGGTGATGACGCCACTCGCCTCATTGACGAGGGAATAGCGGCTGCTACCAACGAAATTGAGCCCACTGCTACTGCTGCTAATCAATCCGCGATTATCGACGATACATTGTCCCGGCCCATTACAACTGACACCATATGTCCGGCCGGTGATTGTGCCGGTTTCTCGGTTTAAAACGAGCGCACCGACGCCGCTATATATGCCCGTTGCTCCGTTTCCGGTGATGGTTCCAAAGTTGTTCACCAGAACCGAGCCGCTATCGGTGTGAATGCCGTCGAAGCCCGAGATACTTGCGCCTGCCTGATTGGTCACTTGCCCGCCATTGGTGAACCGGACGCCCGAGGCTGCGCTGCTGACGGTGCCCGCTGACTGGATGATGCCATAATTGATAATGCTGGCCTGGTTTTCAATGGCCGACCCCAGTTGAAGGCCGCTTGCAGAAGAGATGGCGGTTGCCGATAGCAGGCCATAATTGGTAATCGACCAGGTCTGCGCATTGTTGCCTAGGATAGGCGTATCGGCACTGATAATGGAGCCACCCATCGGCAGCGTAAACGAAGCCTCGCCCGGATAAGCGCTTTGCAAAATGATCTGCGCCGTGCCGCTGGGGAGATCAACAGCGCGCGCAGGAAAAAAAAATGCCCCGCACGCCAAAAATGAGAGCGCCGAGCGTAAAAGCTGAGATCGAAACGCAAAACACATGGCCGAGTTCCCGCCCAAAAAACCAGACTTTGATGAAACTATAGCGAGACAAGGAAAAATCAAAGAAAAATGGGATTTTTGCGACCAATTTACAGACCCTGTGCATGGCGAGCCACTGGGCGGAAAAACTATTCAAAGGGTGGTTGCCAATACACCGCCGCCGTTTCATATGTGCTCGCACTGGGCTTGCCGAAGGAAACATCATGGGCGTCATTTTCGAAATGTTGCAGGGCGTCGGTCTTGGGCTTGTCATCCTGCTGCCGCTCGTCAATCCGCTGACCACTGTGGTTCTCATGCTGGGTCTTTCTGGCGGCATGACCCGTGCTGAGCGTGATCGACAGTCTTTCTGGACCTCCATCTACGTGTTTCTGATTATGACCGTCGCCTTCTATGGCGGCCAGCTCATCATGAATACGTTCGGCATCTCGATCCCCGGCTTGCGTATCGCCGGTGGGCTGATCGTTGTCATCATCGGGTTGCGTATGCTGTTTCCGCAAACGGCGCTGCATGAAGAGCCTGCTATCGAGACCAAGGCGCAGGAAATCAAAAAGGAACATGCACCCAATATCGCCTTCATTCCACTGGCGATGCCGACCACAGCGGGACCGGGGACCATCGCCATGCTGATTTCATCGGCGGCGACCCTCGACGGGCAGCAGGTCTCCCATTGGGTGATGTATGTGGTTCCGGTTTTGACGTTTGTCGCCATCGGCATCATCCTCTATCTCAGCCTGCTTAGCTCCACCGCCATTATGAAGCTGTTCGGCAAGTCAGGTATCGAGGCCATCTCGCGCCTGATGGGCTTTCTGCTGGTGTGCATTGGCGTGCAATTCGTCATCAACGGGGTGATCGAGATCGTGACGCATATGCCAGCCGCCGTGGCCGCTTCATAAAAACCGGTTCCCATCGGCTGATTTGCCCACATCGGCGCTTGCGCTCCATCGGGATTGTTGTTTGAGTAGGGCGTTCACCGCCGGGCTCCCGGCGCGGTTTTCATCGTTGCGGTCCCGCGAAGAGGTCGTCATGTCTCAGTCAAATCCCGTTCTCGCCAAGGTGCTCGACAAGATCGACGCCGATCTTGATGCCTCGCTCGGTCGTCTGTTCGACTGGCTGAAAATCCCGTCCATTTCGACCGATTCCGCCTATAAGCACCATTGTGTCGAGGCGGCGCAGTGGATTGACCGGGATTTCAAATCGCTGGGTTTTGAATCGTCGCTGCGCGAAACCGGTGGTCATCCGGTGGTGGTAGGCCATGCCAAGAAGGCCGGTGTGCCGCATGTGCTGTTCTATGGCCATTATGACGTGCAGCCGGTTGATCCGCTCAACCAGTGGGATACCCCGCCGTTCGAGCCGACGCTCTTCACCTTGCCCGATGGCCGTAAGGCCATCCGTGGTCGTGGCACCTGTGACGACAAGGGCCAGATCATGACCTTCGTCGAAGCCTGCCGCGCCTGGAAGGCGGTGACGGGTGAGTTGCCGCTCTCCATCACCACGCTGATCGAAGGCGCTGAGGAAGATGGTTCGAAGTTCCTGCCGGAGTTTGTCGAGGCCAATAAGGCTGAACTCAAGGCCGATCTCGGTCTCGTCTGCGATACCGGTATGTGGGACAGCGATACGCCTGCCATCACCTCGTCGTTGCGTGGCATGCTCTATTTCGAGATCAAGATCCGTGCCGCTGACCGTGATCTGCATTCCGGCCATTTCGGCGGCGCGGCTCAGAACCCGATCCGCATTCTCGCCGATATCATTTCCGCCCTGCATGATGCCGATGGCCGTGTGGCGCTGCCCGGCTTCTACGAGGGCGTGCCCGAGATTCCGGCTGAAATCCTCAAGCAATGGGCTGGCCTCGGGTTGAACGAGGAAACCTATCTCGGCCCCATCGGCCTGAAGCATTCGGCTGGCGAAAAGGGCAAGATGGTCATTGAGATGATCCAGTCGCGGCCCTGTTGCGATGTCAACGGCATCATCGGCGGCTATACCGGCGAAGGCACCAAAACGGTTATTCCGTCAGAGGCAAGCTGCAAGGTTTCATTCCGCCTCGTGGGTGAGCAGGATCCGGTCAAGCTCTCCAAGGTCTTCGATGAGTTCGTCAAGGCGCGCGTGCCGAGCGATTGTCAGGTCGAGATCGTTCACCACAAGGGCTCGCGCGCACTGGCACTGCCGTTCGATATGCCAGCGCTCACTGCGGCGCAGCGCGCCCTGCATGATGAGTGGCAGGTGACGCCTGTGACCATCGGTTCCGGTGGCTCGATCCCGATTGTTGGCAATTTCAAGCGGGTGCTTGGCCTTGACAGCCTGCTGGTTGGCTTCTCGCTCGACGATGATCGGATGCATTCGCCCAACGAAAAATACGACCTTAAGAGTTTCCATAAAGGCATCCGCTCGTGGGCACGTATCCTCGCCGAGCTGGCGAAGTAGGGGAGGGTGCGAAGATGACCTGGTATACCCAGACCTGGAACTGGATCGATGGCAAATGGATTGAGGGCAATCCGCCGATCATGGGGCCGCGCACCCATGCCACCTGGATGGCCTCATCGGTTTTCGATGGCGGGCGCATCTATGAGGGCGTCTCTCCCGACCTTGACCGCCATTGTCAGCGTGTCAACACCTCTGCCGCGAGCGTCGGCCTCAAGGCGACGATGGACGCTGGCGAAATTGAGGCTTTGGCCCATGAGGGCGCCAAGAAATTTGGCGCGAACCCTGCCATCTACGTAAAGCCGATGTATTGGGCCGAGCAGGATGGTCTTGGCGCGGTTTCGCCCGATGCCGACAGTACCCGTTTCTGCCTGTGCCTGTTTGAAGCGGCGCTGGCTGATCCGAGCAAGGGCATCTCGCTTACCCGCTCGCCGTTCCGCCGTCCGACGCTTGAAACCATGCCGACCGAGGCCAAGACCGGCGCGCTTTACCCGAACAACGCGCGGGCTTTGCGTGAAGCCCATGCGCGCGGGTTCAGCAATGCCGTTCTGTGCGACATGCTTGGCAACGTGGCGGAAAGCGCCTCCTCCAACATCTTCATGGTCAAGGGCGGCACAGTGTTTACGCCCGCGCCCAACGGCACCTTCCTCAACGGCATCACCCGCCAGCGCGTCATCGCGCTGTTGCGCGCCGCAGGCGTCGAGGTGGTGGAAACCACGTTGCGCTATGAAGACTTCGCCAAGGCGGATGAGATTTTCTCAAGCGGCAATTACTCCAAGGTCGTGCCAGTGTTGAAAATCGACGACCGCGAACTGCCGTGGGGCCCGGTGACGCGCAAGGCATACGATTTGTATCGGGAATTTGCCCATAGCAAGTGAAGATACGACCCGCTCCCCGGCTCGCCATGGGCCGGGGGCGGTATTTCATATTTTATCCGGGTAAAATAAAGCCTGCCAGACGGGCAAAAAAGTGAACCCACGGCTTTAATTTAAAGAGACCTCTTCAATTTGAAGGTCGCCCCAATCTCAGGAAAACTGACGGGGAATAGCGGTAATTTTCACTTCCGCCGCAGTGCCGCTCCCGTCGCCTTGAGGGCGAACAGCAGGACGACGCCATAGATAACCGCGCCGATGGAGCCCATCAGCACCAGGCCGATTTCCTTCTGCCAATGGGGCAGGGCGTAGGCGAGGCGTAAGATCGGGCCGCGGCCCATGGTGGCGAAGAGCAGTAATGCCATGCCTGCCATTGCGACAGCGGTCATGATCCGCCCCAGCGTCTCGCTCGGCTCCATCCAGCCGCGTTTACAGGCGAGCACGGTGAGAATACCGAGATTGAGCCATGCGCCGACGGCGGTCGCGAGCGCAAGGCCGGTGATGCCGAACGGACCCATCAGCACCAGCTTCAACGCCACATTGACCGCAACCGCTGTGAGCGAGGCATAGAGCGGCGTTGTCATGTCGAGGCGCGCGCGGAAGCTTGCCACTGCGGAGCGGACCAGAATGATGGCCGGTAGGCCCGAGCCGTAGGCGAGCAGAACCGAGGCCGATAGCCAGACTGCGGAGGCATCGAATTTGCCGCGCATGAAAGCGGCGGCAATGATGAGGTCGGGGATGGTGAGGAAGGCGATGAAGAACGGCATCGTCATGGCAAGCGCAAACGCCATCGCCCGGTTCTGGGCGCGATGGGCGTCTTCTTCGCGGTTTCCCGCAATCAGCCGTGTCATTTCCGGCAAAAGCACCGAACCGACAGCAATGGCGATGACGCCAAGCGGCAGTTGGAAAACGCGGTCGGCGTAATAGAGGGCGGACAGCGAGGAGGGGGGCAGAAGCGTGCCGATGATGGTATCGGCGAAGAGCGCGATCTGGATGCCCGCTGAGCCGATGATTGAGGGGATCAAGGTGCGGAAGAAGCGCCGCATGGTCGGGTCGAGGGCTGGACGTGTCAGGCTCGGTGCCACACCCGCCCGCACGGTGTCGAGCCAGACCACGAGGAATTGGGCCACACCCGAAACCATGACGCCCCATGACGCGGCATAGGCGGCGTTGGGAAACAGCCACGACACGCCAAGCGCCGCAATCCAGCACAGCGACAGGAAAATCGGTGCGGCGTTGAATGCGGCGAAGCGCCCGTGTGCCGCCAGCACCCCGCCCAGTACCGTTTGCAGGGTGATGAACAAAAGATAGGGGAAGGTGATGCGGGTGAGCGAGACGGCCAGCGCAAAACTATCAGCGTTTTCCGAAAACCCGGGTGCCAGCACCCTGACTACCCACGGCATTGCCAGATAGGCACCGATGAGCAATACCACCTGAATGACCAGCATCAGGCTGAAAATACGATTGGCGAAATGGCGGGCGGCTTCGATGCCTTCACGCTCAAGGGCGGAGGCGTAATTGGGCACGAAGGCGTCGTTGAATGCGCCTTCACCGAAAATGGTGCGGAAGTGATTGGGCAGACGAAAGGCAACCGTGAAGGCATCGGTCAGCGGCCCGGCGCCCATCACCGCGGCCGTGATGACATCGCGCGCAAATCCAGCCGCCCGAGAGACGAGCGTCCAGCCGCCAGCCGTGAGAATTTTGCGGTACACGTTAAACGAAAGCTCCCGGCCCGAGGCTCCACCATTACTGTCGCGGAAGGTTGTAGCGCGAAAATGCGAACAGAGCCTTTACGGAATGGAGAATGTCACGGGCCGCGTTTTCCTGAGCCGAGGGGTACTGATCAGAACCCGCCGCCGGTGCGGAAGCCGCCACCCCCGCCGCCACCCCCGCCGCCGCCACCACCGCCGCCACCGCCCCATGAGCCGCCGCCGCCACCGCCACCCCAGGAGCCGCCACCGCCGCCCCATTGGATGTCGATATTGGGGCGTGCGCGGTCGCGGTAGCCGCTGCGCAGCGCGTCATCGAGATGGCGCGACACCATCGCGCCCTGGAGGATGCCGCCGATGATGCTGCCGATCAGTTGCTCGTTGATGAACGAGCCGCCACGCTGGTCGTAGCCGTTGCGCATGAAGTTGTCCTGCACCCGCTCGAGCTCAGCGCGTTTCTTAGCCAAGGCAATCGAGGCGTTGCGGGCGGCGTCGATCTGCTGCTGCAAACGCTCAAGGTTACTGTCAATCTGTTGCAGCTTTGAAATGATCCGGTCGTCTTCCGGCGTCGGGGTTTGTTGGGCGCGTTGCAGCAAGGTGCGCACGTCTTCATGCGTCAACGCTTCGGCCAGCGTGTCGATGATGCTCTGAATGCCGCGCTTGTCGCCGCCATCAATCAGTTCGGTGCGCTCCGCGTCGAGGGCATTACGGGCATTTTC
This sequence comes from Microvirga sp., assembly GCA_031546825.1. Classification (GTDB taxonomy): domain Bacteria; phylum Pseudomonadota; class Alphaproteobacteria; order Rhizobiales; family Beijerinckiaceae; genus Hohaiivirga. Next base: position 42,156 of record JAVBJU010000003.1, read on the forward strand.
GGCGTCTTTGACCTTATCGCCAGACACTTGCAAAGCCTTTGTCGCGGTCTCTTCGGCCTTTTCCAGTTGTCCTATGCCGTCGGCTTCCAGTGCTTTGCGCTCAAAGGCCGCGAGCTTTTGCTGCTCTTCTTCGGCCTCTTCCTTGAGACGGTTGGCGTGTTCGCGCAGACGCTTGGGAATTTCGGTCAGTGTGAAATAGTTCAGGCGCGCTTCTTCATAAGAAATGACGCGCGACACAAACCCGTCACCCATGCGGGCGAACATGCCGCCGCGATAGGTGGAGGTGCCATAGCCTCGGTCCCACAAGTAAACGAACAGGGCATCGGCAAGGTAGGGCTTCGACTTCTCGTCGCGGTCCTTCTCCGACTGCACCGCTTTGCTCTCTGCGGCGACGGCGCGCGAATGGGCACCGGATGCGTTGGACAAAACACCCTGCCACTCAACCACCTCGGCGAGGCGCTTGTGGGTTTCAATCTGGCGCTTGGCGATGGCGTCCTTGGCCGCCGCCACGGCTTTTGCCTTCTCGATGCGGTCGGCCTGGGCGGCCTCGAGGCTTTTGGTGAGGGTTGTGCTTTGAGCCGCGATATCATCAAGGCGCTTGCCAAGGGTATCAAGCCCGGCCACTGCAGTTCGCTCGGCATTGCCCAAGGAGCCGGTGATCTGTTGCTGGTGGAGGGCATCGAGCCGGATCTTGGCAAGGGCGCGATATTGCGCCGCCTGATCGGCGCGCATCCTGGCGGATTCCTCGGATGCCGACTTGAGGGTCGCTGCCAGGCGGTCCTCGTCGTTGCGAATGCCGTTGGCCGCTTGTTCGATGGAACTGAGCGCGTCGGTTGCCGTAATCATCTCATCTTACCACTTGGTGATCGTGCCGCCCATAACGGGCATGTCGTAAGTCGGCTGGAGAGTGCCGCGCGGCTTACGTCCTACGATGTTGTTCTGGATGATGCCGTCATCGGCTTTATCGCGCCGAATTGCATCGAAGGTCGCCTGCGGGACACGGATGCCCCATTTCGTGACCGTCTTGACCTGATTGTTTTCCTCACTGGGAACCTGGATCGCCAGCGTTTTGCCATCCGGGGTTACCGCTTCGACAATGAGGTAGTAATTGCGCGCAGAATTATTGTCGTCCGGGATGCGGAAGATGCCGCTTTGCTCGCCCTGGCGGGAAACGACGCGCACCACATAGGTCTGGACGAGTTGAGCCCGTGCCTGATCAATCTCGGCAACGGCTTTGCGGGCGGCAGTGGCGTCGCCACGGGCGATGGCGTTGGTGCCGTCGACCTTCAATTCGTTGACAAATTCCGCCGCAGGCGTTGTGCGTGCTTCCGCCAGTGCCGCAGCACTTGCCTTCTGTAATTGCTGCGGCAAGGTCTGCGCAATCTCGATGCGGGCGGCGTTTTCCTGTCTTTCGGTCCGTACGTTGTCGTAGACGCCCCAACCGGTCCAGGCACCGAGCGCGACGATGATGCCAGCAATCCACTTGCCCACCGCTCCGCGTCGCACCCAAAGGCCAGCGAACCGTCGTGAGCCAGGGCTCCCGCTTGGCGTGTAGACAAAGCGGCTCTCCTTGAGGGCTTTGATACCCTCAACGAGAATGGCGTCGGATACCGTCAGCCCCTGGCTTTCGTATATCCGGCGCAGTTGCACCTTGAGGGCTTCGTCGTTTCTGTCTTGCCCCAGTTCCTGCAGAGCGACGTTTTCATTGTGGCGCAGGGTGTCAACGACATCCATCGCCATCATGACTTCATCGAGCGCGGGAGCGGGGGCAGGTGCCTGGTCAGCGGGGCTCATGGTCATCTCAACCGTTGGTTAGCAGCAGGGCATTGCCATCAACGGCGAGCTTGGCCATGCGCTTGCGACCATCCTCGACTGCATCGCGGATTTCCACACTGTTTTTGGTGGACAGATCGCGCATCTCGCTGACGATGGAGAGAGACTTCTCCTGGAACGCGACAACGCTGTCCACGAGCTTCTTGACCGCATCGGCACGGACGGTGGGGCCATAGCCCGCCTTCAGCGCCTCTTCCTGCACCTTGCCGCCGATATCGGCCAGCACTTCGAGCGATTTTGACACGCCTTCCTTCATCTCGTTGAGGGTCTGCGTTGCCTCATGGAGGCCAACGAGGCCGGTAAAGGAGGCTTTAAGCGCCGTGAGCACAGATTCGTTGGTAGAGAAGAACGAAACCGACTGCTGGTAGACACGTTCCTTGGCGTTGGTGGTCTGCACGAGACGCGCCATCACCACGTCAGAGGTGTTGTAGCTGATGGTCAGGTTGTCCGAGAGGTCTTTGGCCACCTGATAGCGGCCATCCTCGGCCTGCATCTTGCGCAAGCGCTCATCGCGCACCAGTTCGAGCTTGGCGCGTGCGGTCATGTCGCCATCGGCGGGGGCGGCAGCAACCGCGTCAGAGGCGGTTTTGAGATCAGCCTTGGCGGCTTCGAGCTTGGCGTCGGCGGCTTTGAGAATTTCGAAGGCCGCAACTTCCGACTGCTTCAGCGCACCACGGAAATCCTGATACGCGTCGAGGATGGTGGCCTCGCGCTGGATATTGGCCTTGGTGTCCTTTGAGACGGCAAGGTAGGTGTCCTTGATCTCGTCAAAACGGGCGGCGATATCACCGCGCACAACCTTCATCCAGACATTGGTGCCGCGCTCGAATACGCTGAGATGGCCATCATCGAGTTGGTCAACCATGCGCTTGGAGTCGTCGCGGATGGAATCGAATGCCTTGGCGATCTTTTCGTAACGTTCGCCCACCGACATCTGCGAAACCTGCTCGCGCACGACTTCGTTGAACACGCCCATCTGCTGGAGCGTGCGGGTGACAACCGCAATCTTCTCAGGCTCGATATCCGAAATTTTTTCAAGAAGGCCAACAATCGGCGATTCTTCGGTCTTGCTCTGGATAAGCCCGAGGGAGCGCAGCGAGCCCATGGCTCTATCGAGATACTGCATCGGTGTCTTGATGAGGTCATCGCTCATTTTATTTTCCTTCCCGGAAGGGGGGCGTTGGCGAGCGAAGCGCCCGCGATTCATAAACTATAACTTTAATCTGTCGGGGCATGTTCCGGCAAGCGGAGTCCCGAATCGAAAGAGAAAATATCATGGGTGGCTGAAGGGAGGCTGAACGGAAGGGGGAGGGACAATAAACGGCGTATTTTCTTCATGTTTTCAGGGCAAGCGGTATTCGGTGCGACCAGGACACAATTCAATTTATGCGCAGAATAAAGGATTGGGTGGCTGGGACGCTTCATCGTGCGCTTGAATATCAAGTTGATGTGAAATAAAAAGATTGGGCATGTCACCCTTCCTCCCCCAGTATTGTGTGGGCCATTATCGAACGGTAAGCCATGACCCACATTGTTTGCTGGTAATCGGATGATTTCTGCTCTGGAATTGACTGCTTGTATCACCGCTGCATTTTCAGTCTGGCTTGCTGCCCGCAATAACATTCATACATGGTGGACGGGCATTATTGGCTGCATCCTGTACGGATGGGTGTTTTGGAATGCGCAACTCTATGCGGACGTCACGCTACAGGTGTTTTTTGTGGCAACCAGTATTTTGGGTTGGCTCAAGTGGAGAAGCGTCGATCACGGCATCGTTTTGCCGATTAGCCGCACGCCATTCTTGGTTGCTGCTCGATGGGCGGGCGTGGCGGTCGTCGTCGCGTTAGCCTACGCTGCAATATTGCACGTCTTTACTGATGCCTGGTCGCCCTGGCTTGATTCCGTGATCCTGACATTCAGCGTCCTCGCCCAGTTTCTGTTGGTGGGACGACGCATGGAAAGCTGGTACGCTTGGCTGGTGGTCAATAGCATTGCGGTGCCGCTTTATGCCATGCGCGGCCTTTATCTGACGTCGGGGCTTTATGCCATTTTATGGTGCAGCGCTTGGTATGGCCTATTATTATGGCGCCGGAGATTGGCTGCAAAATGAAACATTATATGACCGGACTGGTGGTGGGGAAATTTGCTCCGCTTCACTTTGGACATGAGCGGCTGATACAGGCTGCCGCAGCGCAGTGCGAACGGCTTTTGGTTCTCAGTTATTCCAGACCAGAAATGCCGGATTGTGAGCCATCAAAACGGGAAAAATGGTTGCGTGACAGGTTCCCGGACGCAACCATTCTGGTTGCAACGCCAGAAATAGCCTCGAGTTTTGGTGTGCTGCCGATGCCGGACAATGACGCTGATGAACACCTTCACCGGCGGTTTTGTGCACAACTGTGCCTGAAAGCTTTCAACACGACAATTGATGCCGTCTTTACAGCGGAGGATTACGGCGACGGATTTGCAGCGGTTTTGCAACAGGAATTTAATGCGCATGGAGGTGCCGCAAGGCGCGTCGTACATGTGCGGCTGAACCGTCAGGAACATCCTCAAATCTCGGGAACCCTTCTGCGAGGGGATATCCATGGGCATCGAAGTTTTCTAGCGCCCTCTGTCTACGCTGATTTCGTGCATCGCATGTGTATTCTCGGGGGTGAATCCAGCGGGAAAAGCACGCTTGCCGAAGCATTGGCAAAGGCTTTGGATGCACCCCATGTTTCTGAATACGGACGGGAATTTTGGGAAAAACACGAGGGTAAACTTGTATTTGAGGATATGCTGTATATCGCGCAGACGCAGATTATTAGGGAAGAGGCCGCATGTGCAGGTCCTTTTCTCATTTGCGATACCTCGCCGCTGACGACATTGTTTTATTCGCGCAGCATGTATGGCAACGCAGATGTGCGATTAGAAGAATTGGCTAAGCGGCGCTACGACACAACCATTTTGTGTAAGCCGGATTTTCCTTTCGTTCAGGACGGCACACGCCAAAGCGATGCGTTCAGGCAGGAGCAGCACTGCTGGTACAAAGATCAATTACAACAGCGAGGCATTGCTTATCTTGAAGTACAGGGATGCCTCGCGCAGCGCGTCGAGAGCGCAGTGCGATATTTGCGAAGGTTTGAGAACCTAAGCATTGGCGTTTGAGGCCGTTATTTCTCAAGCCCCAACTTCCCCCACATCGCGTCCACGCGCGCTTTCACTTCTTGGCCCATCTCCAGCACTTCGCCCCACTCTCGATCCGTCTCGGGGGGGAGTTTGTTAGTGGCGTCGATGCCCATTTTGCCACCGAGGCCGTTTTTCGGGGAGGCGAAATCGAGGTAGTCGATGGGAGTGTCGGTGACGGTTACGATATCGCGCGAGGGGTCGGAGCGGGTGGCTATGGCCCACATCACGTCTTCCCAGTCGCGCACATTGATATCGCGGTCCACGACAATTAGCGTCTTCACATAGGTGAATTGTGGCAGCATCGACCATAAGCCCAGCATCAGGCGGCGGGCCTGGCCGGGATAGCGCTTGTCGATGGAAACCACCGCCATGCGGTAGGAGCAGGCTTCCGGTGGTAACCAGATATCGGCGATTTCCGGGAATTGCTTGCGGGCGAGCGGGGCGAAGACCTCGTTGAAGGCTTCGCCGATGCGTGACGGCTCATCCGGCGGACGACCGGTAAAGGTCGAGAGATAGACCGGGTTTTTCCGCATGGTGATGGCGGTCACCCGCATCACCGGGAAATCTTCGACCGCATTGTAATAGCCGGTATGGTCGCCGTAAGGCCCTTCGGGCGCAGTCTCGGTGGCTGACACATAACCCTCAATGACGATTTCGGCATTGGTCGGCACCGCCATCGGCACGCTGACGCAGGGCGTGATGCTCGGGCGCTCACCGCGCAACATGCCGGAAAACTTGGTTTCAGAAAGGGTTTCCGGCAAGGGCAATACGGCGGCGAGGATGGTGGCGGGGTCACAGCCGATGAAGATGGCGACCGGCATATCCTGCCCACGCTTCTGCCATTCATGGTGGTGCTTGGCACCCCCGCGATGGGCGAGCCAGCGCATGATGAGCCGGTCTTTGCCGAGCACCTGCATACGATAGACGCCGATATTATCGGCCTCGCCCGGCGCGGCGTCGGGGGAGCGGGTCACGACCTTGGCCCAGGTGATGAGCGGGGCGGGCTCCCCCGTCCAGCAGGTCTGGACCGGCAGCTTGGTCAGATCGACGGCATCGCCCTGCCAAATCGTTTCCTGTGCTGGAGATTTTTTGGTTTCCTTGACGCGCATGTTGAGTGCGGCTTTCGCCATGGGAATTTTTGAAAACGCATCGCGCATATTTTTGGGCGGTACCGGCTCGCGCATGGCGGCCAGCGCTTCGCCAAGCTGGGGCAATGCGGCCTTTTCGACGCCGAACCCGGCAGCAACCCGGTTCACCGTTCCGAACAGATTGGCCAGCACAGGCATGGCGCAAGGGGTGCCATCTGCCGCCATCGGCTTCTCGAACAGAAGCGCAGGGCCGCCCGCTTTCAACACCCGGCGGTGGATCTCTGTCATGTCGTGAACGATGGAAACCGGCTCACGGATGCGCAGCAGGTCGCCCGACGATTCAAGATGGGCCATGAAGGCTTTCAGGTCGGAGAATAACGGCAGGGTACGGTTAATCACCGGAAAGTCCTTTCACCGGCAAAGGTTGTTGATACCGGAAACAGCATTTTCAGACCTTTTGCCACCCGTGGGGTCTTGGCTCTTTGAGGGAACGCAATATGGAAATCGTCCGCATGATTTAGTCGTAATGACCTATGAAGTGCAAATGCGACAAATCGGCATCTGTTGGTTTGCGTGGCGCTGTCCATATGTGCGAGATGATGGTTACTGCGCAGCTTCCGGGAGTCGGGGGTGAGCGCAGTCAAGAGAATTGGGTATTCGATGTCTGATAAACCAGCCATTCCGGTGGTTCCGCCGCTTGTCTCGCTCGGTATGCGGCCCTTGCCGCTTTTGCCGCTCCAGCCGATTCTGGCCGGTGTGATCCGCACGGTTCTCAAGCGCCATCCGGAAATCTTTGATCGTCTGGGCGAATATGCCGGAAAGACCTATGGTCTCAATCCGACTGATCTGCCCTTCGCCTTCGTGCTCGAACCACGCCATGGCGACCCGGTGGCGACGGCGGTGCGGGAACTGCCGGACGGGCTGGACGCGAAAATATCAGGCCCGTTTGCCGCTCTCATTGGTTTGCTCGACGGCTCTTATGACGGCGATGCGCTGTTTTTCTCGCGTGATCTTGAGGTCGAGGGTGATGTCGAGGCGACATTGGCCCTGCGCAATGCGGTGGATGACGCCGGGATTGATCTTGTCTCCGAGATTACCTCGGCCATGGGGCCGCTTGGCAAACCGGCAGAAATGATCATGCGGCAACTTCTTTCGAAATTTAATTTGGGCCGCCGTCAGGAGGGCGCGTCATGGAGCTGATTTGTCCGGCAGGAACGCCCTCGGCGCTGCGTGTTGCGGTTGATGTGGGAGCAGACGCCGTTTATTGCGGTTATCGTGATGAAACCAATGCCCGCAATTTTCCGGGGTTGAATTTCAGCCGCGCAGAATTGAAGGACGGGATTGCCTACGCCCACGCCAGAAACTGCAAGATTTATGTGGCCATCAACACCTTTCCGCGCGCCGGAGCGCTGGAGCTGTGGCATCAGGCGGTGGACGACGCGGTGGCACTGAACGCCGATGCGCTGATCCTCGCCGATATCGGGCTGTGTGATTACGCCGCCAAAAAGCATCCGCAGCAACGGCTGCACCTCTCGGTGCAGGCAGCGGCTTCCAACCCGGATGCCATCCGCTTTTACGCCGAGGCGTTTGGCATCAAGCGCGTGGTGCTGCCGCGCGTGCTGTCGGTGCCGGAAATCAAGACCATCTGCAAAAACATCCCGTGCGAGACCGAAGTGTTTATTTTTGGCGGGCTGTGCGTGATGGCGGAAGGGCGCTGCTCGCTCTCGTCTTATGCCACCGGCAAGTCTCCCAATATGAATGGCGTGTGCTCGCCTGCAAGCCATGTGGCTTACCGCGAAGACAAAAATGCCATGGTGTCGCGGCTTGGTGAGTTCACCATCAACAAATTCGCCAAGAACGAACCGGCGGCTTATCCGACCCTATGCAAGGGCCGCTTCACCACCGAGCAGGGCTCGGGCTATCTGTTCGAAGATCCGGTTTCGCTGGATGCTTCCGAATTGCTGCCGGGGTTGAAGGAAGCTGGTGTGACCTCGCTGAAAATCGAAGGTCGCCAGCGCGGCCGCGCCTATATCGAAGGCGTGGTGCGCTATTTCCGTTCGGCACTCACCGATCTCGAAGCCGGAAGGCCGCTGGCGGCGGACGGGTTGCGGCGCATGACCGAAGGGCAGACCACCACGGTCGGCGCCTATCGCAAGACCTGGCGGTGAAGCCATGGCGAACAAGGGAAATGACATGCAGTTGACGCTTGGGCCGGTCCAGTTCCATTGGGAGCCGGAAGTCTGGCGGGACTTTTATTTTCGCATTGCCGACGAAGCACCGGTCGAGACTGTGGTGACCGGTGAGGTGGTGTGCTCAAAGCGCAAGCCGTTTTATGACAAGGTGCTGCCGGATGTGATCGAGCGCCTGCAAAAAGCCGGCAAGAAGGTCTATGTGGGATCCTTGTTGCTGGTGACGCTTGAGCGTGAGCGCAAGCAGACGGAAGTTCTGATGAAGCAGTCGGACATTCCGGTCGAAGTCAGCGACATCACCTGTCTGCTGAATATGGCGGGCCGCCCCCACTCCATTGGCCCCTATATCAACACCTATAACGAAGCGACCGCCGCTTATTTTGCACGCAATGGCGCGAACCGTATCTGCCTGCCGCCCGAACTGCCGGGCTCGTCGGTTGCCGCGATAACCGCCGCCGTTCCCGAGGCGGAGATGGAAGTTTTCGCCTTTGGTCGTTTGCCGCTCGCAATCTCCGCCCGTTGCTATCACGCGCGCCTGCACAGTCTTTCCAAGGACAACTGCCAGTTCGTCTGCGACAAGGATCTCGACGGGCTGACGGTGGACACGCTGGATGGCGAACATTTTCTGGCGATGAACGGCGTGCAGACCATGTCCTACACCGTCTCGAACCTGATCGGCGAAGCGGCGGCGTTGCGTGACATGGGCGTGAAGGCGTTGCGCCTCTCGCCCCAGCATTGCGACATGGTGGCGGTGGCCAAAACCTTCCGCGCCGTGCTCGACGGCAAGATGGAAGCAGCTGCCGGTGTTGCGGCCCTGCAAACCATCTACCCCGCCGCCACCTTCTCCAACGGTTTCGCCCACGGCTCGGTGGGCGCGCAATGGGTGGAGAAGCAGCTTGGGGAGCAGATGGGGGCGTGACACGGATATTATAAAGAAAAGGGCGCTCGCAAGCGCCCTTGAAAAATCGATAATTGATCCGCTCAACGCGAGGCTTCGTCGAACATCTTCTCGGCGTATTCCCAGTTGACCAGGCTGTCGAGGAAGGCCTTGAGGTAGTCGGCGCGGCGGTTGCGGTAGTCGATGTAGTAGGAATGTTCCCACACATCGCAGCCGAGCACCGGCTTTGCGCCATGCACCAGCGGGTTTTCGCCGTTGGGGGTCTTCATGATGGTGAGCTTGCCATCCTTGAGCGCAAGCCAGGCCCAGCCTGAGCCGAACTGACCAACACCGGCGGCGATGAAATCTTCCTTCATCTTCTCGACCGAACCGAGATCGGTGATGATCTTCTTTTCGAGCTTGCCGGGAACGGCGCCGCCACCGTTCTTCTTCATCCAGTTCCAGAAGTGCAGGTGGTTGTAATGCTGACCGGCATTATTGAACAACGCCTGGTTCTTGCCAAACGAGCCCTTGACGATCTCCTCAAGGCTTTTGCCTTCGAGGCCGGAGTCCTTCAACAGCGCGTTACCGGCGTTGACGTAAGCCAGATGATGCTTGTCGTGGTGGAATTCGAGGGTTTCCTTCGACATGATGGGGGCGAGCGCGTCATGGGCGTAGGGAAGGTCGGGAAGGGTAAAGGCCATAAGGGACTCCTGTGGGGATAAAGGCGGATGCTGATGTCATTTAGGGGACACCCGTAAGATGGCACCATATGAGCGTAGAAAAAAAGCTCTGTAAATAGGCCCAAAGACTGGGATTTTTTCACCAGCGCGTTTGCTTTAGCAAGTGGAAACAAGGGGATGCGTTATGGCCTCATGAAATTCTTCTATATCGAGAAGTGCTGCCCCGCACGGGAGTATGGCACGGCCAAAATATATTTCCATTATATTTTCGGGGGACTATCTGCGTTATGGCGCAACAAAATGCATATTTTTGGTTGCATTGATCCATCATGGCATTACTATCGCCCCGAATTCAAAAGACGCGTTTTTTACCGGGTGCCCAATGTTCATTGCTTCAGCTTTCATACTTTATCTGCTCGCATTTGCCATGATTGGCTCGGGCGGCTATTTCGCTATGGACGGGTCGCAAATGCTGACCATTGATCGGGGCGTGGCCTATTTCAATAGTGGCGTGGCGCTGGCCACTGGCGGCATGATTGTGTTCGCTATCGCCACCTTTGTGTTGTGCACACGCTCTGTTTACCGCGCCATCAAGAACGGCCAGAATGTGTCGCCAGTCGTCGTGCAGGCCGCGCCTGCCGCGGTCCAGGAAGAGGCAAGCCAGGTCAAGAGTGGCATGTCTGATTTCGGATCTAAGGCGGCGGAACCGGCAGCTGCATCGGGGTATCCAACCATCAGCCCACTTCAGGCAAACGATGACGCCGGAGCGCGGAAGAGCTCTTTCGGTTTTTCTGCCAGCCGGTCAGCGGATCGCCCGGTTGAAGAGCCGGTAGCACCGAAATATGAACAGCCGTCTGTGTCGCGGGACTACAATCCTCTGCCGCGCCCCGATGCTTTCGAGACCGCGGCACCTGTCGCTGAGGCCGAAGTGCGGGCTGCTGCGGCCCGCGAGGCCCCGCCGGAGCGTAAGGCGACTGCAGTTGGAAGCTACGAATCAGGCGGCAACCGTTACGTCATGTATTCCGATGGCTCCATCGACGCGCATCTGCCGGGCGGCGTGCGGACATTCCAGTCCCTCGACGAACTGAAGCAGTATGTGGGTGCGCCTGCTGTTTAGAGTAATGCGCGTTTTAAGTGGATCACCGGTTAAACGCAAAAGCATTACGCAAAAAGAGAATCTAGAGCGAAGCGCGTTTCAAATGAAACGCGCTTCGCTCTAAGGCAGGCTACTTGATAAGAGCCGATAACGCCTTGAATTCTGGCGTTCCGGCTTTTTCCAACCACTCAAAAATCACCATTTCGGTGGTGACCCAGCGCCCGCCCGCCTGAAGAACGCGGGCGCGTGCCGCATCAATGCTCGCCGTGGCACGGCTTGAGATTGCATCAGAGACCAAAAACACCTGATAACCGGCTGCGATGCAATCGAGCGCAGTCTGCAACACGCACACATGGGCTTCGACGCCTGCAATGATGAGTTGTCGCCGCCCCCGCACGGCCTGACTTTCCAGAGCCGCGTGGAATTTTGGCTCACGGTAGGCGGAGAACGTTGTTTTCTCATGGATGTCGCCCGCATCGACATGGGGCAGCAATTGCGCAACCGTGGCACCGAGACCACGGGGATATTGTTCCGACACCGCAACCGGCACATGCAGAAGGCTTGCGGCTTGAGCCAATATGGCCGCGTTATGCAACACCTCCTCGGCGGATTGCACGGCAGGCATCAGCCGCTCCTGAAAATCGATCAGCAGAAGCTGGGAGTGCGTGGCCTTCATCGTCATGGTGCAACCCTCATGGTCTTGTGGCGGTGCATGGCACAATCAGACTTTTGCGCGCGGTTTTCAAGAAAAGGCTTCTGGCTTTATCGCGGTGAGCGCAAAAGCGTAAGCCAGTGCCACTTCTTCCAACCGGTCGAACCGTCCGGAAGCTCCGCCGTGGCCTGCGTCCATGTTGGTTCGCAGCAGCACCGGTCCGCCACTGGTCATGGTGGCTCTGAGCTTGGCGACCCATTTGGCGGGTTCCCAATAGGTTACGCGCGGGTCTGTCAGCCCGCCGAGGGCAAGAATGGCAGGGTAGGGCTGCGCCTTGATATTATCATAGGGCGAGTATGACAGGATGGTCTCAAACTCCGCCGCGCTTGCAGCAGGGTTGCCCCATTCGGGCCATTCCGGCGGTGTCAGCGGCAGGTCGGAATCCAGCATGGTATTGAGAACATCGACGAATGGCACTTCGGCGATGATCCCGCCGAACAGCTCCGGTGCCATATTGACGATAGCCCCCATGAGCATCCCGCCTGCGCTGCCGCCATGGGCAACGATGTGGCCTGGCCGAGTGTAGCCTTGCGCGATGAGATGTTTGGCGCAGGCGATGAAATCGGTGAAAGTGTTGGGCTTCTTGTCGCGCTTGCCGTCCTGATACCAGCGCCAGCCCTTTTCCGTGCCGCCGCGAATATGGGCAACCGCATAGACAAACCCGCGATCAATCAACGACAGCGGATCGGTCTTGAAGCCGGCCGCAATGGCGTGACCATAGGAGCCATAGCCATAGAGCAGGCAGGGGGCCGTGCCGTCGAGCGGCGTACTTTTGCGATGGACCAGCGAAATCGGCACATATTCGCCATCCGGGGCGCGGGCGAGCAGACGCGCTACGCAGTAGTCATCGGGGTTATGACCGGAGGGGATTTCCTGGCGCTTGCGTAATATGCGCTCACGGCTCTGGCAGTCGTAGTCATAGACTTCGCTGGGATGGCGCATGGAAGAGTAAATGAAGCGCAGGCTGTTGTTGTCATATTCGCGGCCCGCATCGATGCCAAGTGCATAGGCGTCATCGGCGAAGGCAATCTCGTGCTCCGCGCCGGTGGTTGCCTCGCGCACGACAATGCGCGGCCTGGCATTTTCGCGCTCAAGCCGTATCAGGAAATTCTGTAACGGAAGCATCGTCAGCACCATGGTTCCGGGGCGGTAAGCGACGAGATCTGTCCAGTTGGCACGGCCCGGATGTTCCGGCGAAGCGCACATGATCTTGAAATCTTCAGCACCGTCAGCATTGGTGAGGATTACGAGTTTATCATTCCAGTGTTCTACCTCGTATTGAACGCCCGGCGAACGGCCTTCCACGAGGCGCGGCACGGCTTTGGGGTCGTCGGCATCCAGCAGCCACACTTCCGAGGTCTCGTGGTCATTGGCACCTATGAGGATGAAAGCGCCGGATTGGGACATGGAAATGGACAAGAAGAAACCGGGATCGCGTTCCTCATAAACGATTTCGTCTGGGCCCTTGTTGCCGATCACATGGCGCTTGACGCGGACGGGGCGATGTTTGCTGTCCAGTTCGATGTAGTAGAAACCGTTACTATTATTCAGCCATGCGATATCACCGGATGTTTTCTTCAGGGTTTTCTTATGGTCCTGCATGGTGGAGAGATCACGCACGCGGATGGTGTAGTATTCTGAACCATTATCGTCGGCGCTCCACGCAAGTAATGCGTGATCCGGCGAGGGCTCGGTATCGCCAAGATCGAAATAGGCTTTGCGTTTGGCGGCAAGATCGGCGTCCAGTAACAATACTTCCTGCCCGGTGGCGTGATCGGTGCGCCAGAATTGCCCGTGCTGCGCGCCGTCCACAAACCGCGTGAAATACGAATACTGTCCATCCCGTTGCGGGACAGAGGTATCCGCCTCCTTGATCCTGCCGCGCATCTCTTGTTGCAGGGTCTCGCGCAGCTTTTTACTGCTGCTGAGTGCTTGTTCCAGATAAGAATTTTCTTCTAGCAGATGCTTGCGGATATCGTCGGGCAAACAACTCGGGTCTTGCAGCACGTCTTGCCAATTGGCGGCTTTCAACCATGCATAATTATCAACGATGTCATGTCCGAATCGCGAAAAGCGATGGGCGCGAATCTTGGTATTTGGAATCTGCGCTGCAACACTCACTTGATCTGCTTTTTTCTTCACTGGGATATCTCCGCCGCCTCTGTTTTCCGGCGACCAATCATTTGTCGAACATAGCTTAGCATATTGCTCAAATGGCGCGCAAAATTCCCTGTTTTTTAAGGCGAAACACCATTTTAAACTTGAAGTCGTTGCAAAAAACAGCACTTGTTTGGCATTCGGGAAATTGATTCGCGTTAATAAGTGTCACGCAAAATAACTTTCATAATGTTTTTTAAATACTATCTTGCGAACAGTAATAGTATGAGCTATGTACTATTATGGTAGTACGCGTTTAAGGCAGTTTAGCCCTTCGTTGACGCGAGGTGGCTTATTCAATTTGCACGTTGGTGGGGTTGAGCCTTCATATGGGACGCGATGGCTTTTGATCTAAGCAAGAAGGAAATGTTGAGATGAGTGATAGCATTGCTACGGCGAATTATATTGAGTTGGCTGCAGATATTGTTTCTGCCTATGTCAGTAATAACTCGGTGCCGACCGGGGACCTGCCGACGCTGATCAGCGAAGTGCATGGTGCTTTGTTGCGTGTTGCTGGTGGAATTGCCGAGCCGCAGGCTGAAGCTCCGAAGCCGGCAGTCTCGGTCAAGAAGTCGATCACGCCCGATTACATCATCTGCCTCGAAGACGGCAAGAAGTTCAAGTCGTTGAAGCGCCATCTGCGCACGCAATACAACATGTCGCCTGAGCAGTACCGCGAGAAGTGGGGCTTGGCCACCGACTACCCGATGGTTGCTCCGAGCTATGCCAAGGCGCGCTCCGAGCTCGCCAAGGAAATGGGCCTCGGCCAGCAGCGCCGCAAGCGCCGCGTTACCAAGTAAACACTTGCGGGGAGGCCGCTCTTTGGCCTCCGCGAAAATTTGAGTTTCAATTAAAGCCGAAACATGGTGCGTTTGCGCCTCGTGTTTCGGCTTTTTTGTTTGTAATCCTCGCAAAACATGTTCTGGTGTTTACTGCATGGATTAAAGCTGTCGTGCCAGGGCTGGACGCGTTTTCTTAAGCGCTCCTTGGCAAAAAAGTGCACAATCAAGAGATAATATTGAAATTTATCAATATTGTGACTAATAACAATAAACTGAAACCAATTACCACATGGGGGTATTCATGAATTCACTTCAAAATATAGCAGGGTCGCGCGCGTTCAGCATCGGAGCGATTCTTAATCGCACACTGGCTACGCTGATGAAAAACCCTGTGTTGTTCATCGGTTTGGCCGTTGCCGCAACCGCTCCGCAATTGCTCCTCAGGGCGCTCCTGCCTGGCAATATCGTCATGACGATCATCGGATCCATTCTGTCATCAATCCTGGCTGCTGCGATTCAGGCGGCCGCCGCTTATGGCGCCTATCGGATATTGATGGGCGGCTCCACATCGGTCGGTGAATGCCTGTCGCGCGGGTTCCGGCGAATGGTGCCCGTTGTGGTGGCTGCGCTGCTGGTCGGCCTCGTTGTCGGTCTTGGCACGCTGCTTTTTGTCGTTCCGGGAATTATCCTGATGTGCATGTTGGCAGTCACCATGCCCGCCTGTGTTGTTGAGCACTTGGGTGCAATTGATGCCATGAAGCGCAGCCAGAGTCTCACATCGGGCTACCGTTGGCAGATACTTGGTCTTGTTGTTATCGTCACTATTGCTGTCTTCGCAATCGCCTTCCTGGTCGGCTACGTTGTCATGCTGATCACGGGAAGTTTCATTCTGTCCATCCTGGTGGGCGGTTTCATTTCTGCGATTCCCGGTGCCTTCAATTCCGTGATGTTCTCGATCATCTATTACGAGCTCCGCTCCATCAAGGAAGGCACGACGCTGGAAAGCCTCGCCAACGTCTTCGATTAAGTTTGCAAAAGGCTGGCCCCGCGCCAGCCTTTCTCAATGCTTCTTCAACGCGGCGGTTTTATCGGCGCGTAGGCGGCCAAAGAGTTGCCCGCGCTCGAGATCGGCGCGTTCCGCCGCATAGAAATCGGTCAGGAATCGCCGCACCTCTGCCGCTGGGATGGCATCGGGCCAGCCGATCTTGTTGCAAATCTTCTGGCACACCTCGGCTAAAAGCCGGTCTGCTTCGTCGGTCTGCGGCCGACGGAGCAACTCCTCCAGAACCTGCAATTCGAACGCGCCGTAGGCGGCGAGTTGCTCAGGTGTAAAGACATAGCGCCCTTGCGCAGTTTCCCGTTGCACCACAGTCGTTTCAGCGAGATCCGCCAACAGGGCCCGCTTCGGCATGGTAATGACAATGGTGCCAGCAATCATGTCTCCCGCGCGTTGATGGTCGCGGTTGAAGAAGGGCAGCGCTGAAAGCGCAACAACCCAGCCGAGCAGTGTCAGTTGTTGCCATGCCCCTTGGCTGGCGTCGAGGTTCATATAGATCCCGAAGGGCAGAAAGGTTTCGACCTCGCGGGTCAGATTTCTCGCAATGATTGCCGATGGCGTCAGTTCGCCACCTTCGCGGTTGATCACGCGTAATCCGCATATCTTCTTGCCAGGCGAGCGCCCCTGCCATGCGAGTTCAAAGTGCAGGAAGTAAAGATTGCGCACGATAAAGGCTATGAACAGGATCAAGGTGAGCCCGACCGCCGAGCTGCCATAGGCTGCCAGAAAGAGCCCAAATAGAAGGAACAGGGCAATGATTGTCGCGATAAGAAGTGCGAAATCGAGTACAAAGGCTGTCAGCCGCTCGCCTTTACTGGCGATGGACACATCCAGTTCAATCCCTTCCGGGCTGATGATCAGTCTGCGGTTGCGCCTGAGGCCCTCGAGGAGCTCGCCGACTCTATCCTGTCTAGGTGCCATTTTGCGCGGCCTTTCTGCCCGACAGGAAATAGGCCTGCCACAGGGCTACTGTGAGCAGGGCGAAGGCGAAACGACCCGGGGTGTTGTTGATGAGTTGCCTGAAGCCGCCTTCAATCAGACCGGCAATGAAGAATAGCACAACCGAGCCACCCACCACCGAAGCTGCCCGCCGACCATAACGACTGAGGCTCTCAAGCCGGGGCAACTCCCCTGGGAACAGAATTTTTTCGGCAACGACAAATCCGGCCGCGCCGCAGAGCAGGATAGCCAGAATTTCAGTAACACCATGGATCGACAGCCAACCGATGAAATCGATTGTCAGCCCGTGTTCCGCGTGCAAAGCGAGAAAGGCACCAAGGATAAGCCCCTGATAAATCATCAGCAGCAGGGTTGGAACGCCGAAGGCGAAGCCAAGGCCGAAGGCAAGGATGCCAACCATGGTGTTGTGGCGAAACAGCGAATTGGCAAAGACAACGAATGTTTCGACGAACCCCGGCCACGGCGCAAAAAGCTCGCCATCGCGCAAATCCGCCGCCGAACTGTTGGGCCCCCGCTCACCGGCATAGCCGTCCGGCACCAGCATATTGAAATAGCTCGCATCCGCAGCAACCAGCAAATACCCGGCCAAGGTGCCCACCATCAGCGCGACGAAGGCGAGTGCCAGATGCCAGCGCAAGTCGCGAACGGCTTTGGGAAATCCCTTGCTGAAAAAATCACCGAGATTTTGCAGAATGCCAGTTCGCGGACCGTAGACAGTGAGATAGGCGCGCAGAGAAAGGTCTTCGAGATACAACAGCACATTGCGGTCGAGCATGATGGCCCGGGCCATCGACAGCGACGACAGGGTAGACCGGTAAAGCAACGGCAATTGCTGGACATCTTCCGAAGAAAGAACTCCGATGCCTTTTTGCTCGGCGCGGCTGACAATGTCATCAAGTTGCCGCCAGCCGTGTTCGCGCCCTTTGCGAAATTCAGCGCTGCGCAAAACGAGCGGCAAACGGTGTTCCGCTTTTGTGATGATCTCTGGAGACGGAGCTGGAGGTGTTTCCGGCACGGGGGTTACGGGTTCTTCCGACGTCATAAAAGTCCCCGCTGTTTGATCATCAGATAACGATTGAGGAGCGCCGACGAGACACCATTGACCGGGGCGGTGATGCAGTGGACGCCCAGCCGCGCAATGCGTTCAAGAACGATGGCGCGTTCCCGCAGGAAGTCGTCGGCGAGTACAGCTTCAGCCACATTGATGAAGTCTTGGGGGGCTGCGTCCTGTAATTCGGTCAGTAACGGGTCACGCAACGTCACGAAAATGATGACATGGCGTTTGACCATCAACTGCAAGCTCTCAATCAGCAACTCCGCTGAAATCGTGTCGATGAATTCAGTGAACAGCACCACCAGGGTACGACGTTGCAAGCGGGAATTAAGCTCTGCCAGACCAAGGGTGAAATTGGTTTCTTCGGTCTGGTAGTTCAGAGCGGCTGCGAACTTCTGCACACGGGTGAAATGCGGAATGCCGCGTCCCGGCTTGATGAAGTGGCGGAAATGCGTATCGAAGCCGCAGCCGCCGACAAGATCGCCGTTTCTCAGCGATACCCAACTCAGCAATAGCCCGGCCTTGATGGCGTGATCGAGTTTGGGGATGCCGTTGATGGGTTCCAGCATCAGGTGGCCGGTGTCATAGCCGAAGACGATGTGGTGGTTGCGCTCCTGCTGAAACTCCTTGCACAAGAGCTTGTGATGGCGGGCGGAACGCTTCCAGTCGATGAAGCGGTTGTCCATCCCTTGCGCGAAGTCACATAAGGTATCGAACTCTGTGCCTTCGCCGCGCAGTCGCTGCGCCTTGATGCCATAAACCGCATCGCTTGCGAAAAACTGCAATGCGTTGTCCTGGAGACCGCGCACATCGGGCACAACATCAATGGTTACTTCCGTGGCCTCGCGTCGATGTGCCTCGACAAGACCGAGCGGACCGCGCCAGCGCAGCCACAACGCTTCAACCGTAATCTGGCCGCGTCTCAATGGTGTCACGGGAAGTTTGAGCTCAAGACGGCCTTTGGCCATCGTGCCCGCAACGATGCCGGAGGGAGCCGCCGTGCCGCGTTGCTCAAGCAACGCCTCAATTGCCGCCGGGCGCGAATACCCATTGGCACTCAGTGTGAGGTCGATGTCGCCGCTCTGGCCAATATAAAGCCGTGCGGGAGCATCCAGTTCCGATTTCAGGCGTCGCCCCGGCAGCACCATGGTGGCGTCTGCGCCGATCAATGTGAGAGCAATGACCGGAAAATACAAAGAAGCGTACCAGAACTCCCCTTTCAGCGCGAGAATCAACAATGCCACCGGAATGGACATTGCAAAAACCAAAGCAGCTCTGAGCGTTGGGCGCATCATCTTGGAACGGTTACCTGATCAATGATGTCGCGAATGACCACTTCGGCGGTGATGCCTTCAATATCGGCGGTGGGTGTCATGACGATGCGATGGCGGAGCAGCGGCACGGCCAGGCGCTTGATGTCATCGGGAATGACGAAATCACGCCCGCAGATTGCCGCATAGGCGCGGGAGGCCGCTGCCATCATGTTGGCCGCACGGGGCGAGCCGCCCGTTTCGATGGACGGATGTTGGCGGGTTGTGCGGATGATCTCAACGATATAGTTCACCAGTTCATCGGTCAGTCGGATATTCGCCGTGACGGCACGCGCCGCGACCAGTTGCGCCTTCGATACCACCGCCTTCATGGCAAAATCAGCAATGCGCGGCATGGCGGAATTGCTGCCATGGCGTTTGACGATTTCGCGCTCTTCATCCTCGCTCGGGTAATCAATGACGACCTTGAACAGGAAGCGATCAAGCTGAGCTTCCGGCAAAGGGTAGGTGCCTTGCTGCTCAATGGGGTTTTGCGTTGCGACGACCATGAACTCGTCGCCGAGGGCGTAGGTTTGCTTGTCGATGGTTACGGAGCGTTCGTTCATCGCCTGCAAGAGCGCTGCCTGGGTTTTGGGCGGCGTGCGGTTGATTTCATCGGCCAGCAGAATCTGGGTGAAAATCGGCCCTTGAGTCAATGCAAAGGCGTTGGTCTGGAAGTTGAAGAGGTTCGTGCCGAGAACGTCGCCCGGCATCATGTCCGGTGTGAACTGAATGCGGCCAAATTCCAGATTGAGACAAATGGCGAAGGACTGCACCAGAAAGGTTTTTCCGGTTCCGGGGACGCCCTCCAGCAGCACATGCCCGCCGCACAGAAGACTGGTGAGCATCAACTCAACCGCTTCTTCCTGTCCGACGATGGCTTTGCCGACTTCGGCCCGAATATCATTAACGATGGCGCCGACGTGCTGAAGTTCCATTCAATATCTCTCTCTTCCAACGGTGGATGTTCTGGGCCGTTTCGAACAGGCGGGTCAGGTTTTGGGGTTTGCCGGCGTCAAAGTCGTCGGTCGCGTGAAGGATGGCTGCGCAGGAGGTGCTAACGCCGCGTGCGTTGCCGATGCCGTCAAGCCAGGCGACCAGTGCGACCTCATCAAGATTGGGAGGTGCGTGCAAGGTGTGCGCCACTGACCGGATGGTCATGCGTACATAGCGTTTGAGACCTCGCGCCTGATGCCCGGCGTAATCGAGCAGACGAGCGCCATTGCTGATCAAACCGCGTTTTCCGAAATCGAGATCCCGGGGTGGAATGCGTGGTGCGCCAAACCGTCCGGTCGCGGCATAGGCTAACACCGCAGCGGTTGCGCAACTGAGCAGGGTGATGATCACAAACGGAAAGCGGAACATTAACTTAATCGGTGAGCCTTCGGCGGCTCGAAAGCCGTGGATGGTCTCGTCAAAAACTATGTGTGCGCTTTTGTCATTGTTATTGGCGGATCGTAATGTATCGATGATGGCGACCATCAACTCGGCATTCCTGCCTTGGCCGAGACCCGCGTTCGAGAGAATGTCAGGGTCTGTCACAACCCAGACTTTCCGGTCGCGACGGTTGGGAGTGATCAGTTCTCCAACCAGCATGCCATCGCCATCGCCGATGATCGGACGCATCTGCGTAGAGCGCATGAGCTGAATGGTGCCACTTCCGGTGGGCTCAATGCCCAATTCATTGGCATTCCAGTCCTTCGGCCATTCCTTGCGGAAAACGGTGGCGCTCGAGGTCACCAGAGAAACTGCGGCCTGCACATCGTTTAGTGGCAGAGGTTGCGCTTCATTGATCCAGTTTGGATGCGCGGGATCGCGTAGGCCGCGCCATTTGGGCAGCACCACGAGCAGTCGCGGCGCAGTGAGAAGTTTCATGGTGTCGGCGCTGTAAATCATGCCGAGATCAGGTTCGGCAACGATCAGGGTGCCGCGCGCGCCAACTGCCGCAAGGGTATTGCCAGCGCTGCGGCTGACCGGTCGCGCCAGCCGGCGCAGCAGGTCGTACAGCCCTGCGTGACCGATCGCGGAGGGCGAATATGTGTTGGGCTTGTATTTGCCCCCTGTGGCGGTTGGGGTATTGTCATAGGCATGGAGCAATACCGAAAGCGCAAATAGCGCGACGGCACACGAAACAAGCAGGGCAATTGCCGAACGGGAAAAAGATGCGCCCTTCATGCTGGCGCTCTCGTGCGCAGGCTTTCCGTCAACGCCATGAAACTGCGGCGGCAAATATCGTATTCCTCGGCCTGCGGTTGGTGGGAACCGAAATAGGAAATTTCAACCCGGCTGATGATGTCAGCCAGTGCGGCACGCCCGGCGGGCGGGAGTCCGATACGATGCAATATCTCGCGGCTGGTGAGCGATGAAGCAATGGAAATGTCGAGGCGTTGGCGCATTTCACCGACGCTCTGGAGCAGGAGGACATGCATGGCTTCGGCAAAGCTGCCTTGCTGCGCAAGATCATCTGCGGCGATCTGGGCCTTATCCATGCGCGTGACAAGGGCCTCCGCGTCGGCACTAACCGCGTCGTCGGCGACGAGCCGCCGTGAACGGCTGGTGCTCCAGAGATTGTCGCGGATGGTCATGAGGATGGTGATTGCCGCGATACCGATTGCAAACCACAGCAGAGCCTGCGCCATACTATCGGAAAGCAACGCGCCACGCGAGTTGTTCGGATTGTAGTGGTCAACCGGTTGCGCCTCGACCTTGCCGTCCGGCATGCTGGTTTGCAGATTGAGTGAACGGGTCGCAGCGCGCAGATGGGTTTGGGTTGTTTCTGATTGGGACGGCTCAACCGCAAAAGTGGGGAGCACTAGAATTGACGCGATGAAAAACACCGCGAAACGCAGCGTCGGCAGAATCCCCCTGATCTGTTTCATCCCGGCCAGTCTCCGAATCTGTTTCGGATATTTGTCCGTGCTTTTTGATGTTTCTTGAACTCTCAAATCACACAGCAACGCTTCAGCATTAATGCAAAAGCCTTTGCCAGGAAAGTCCCCAGCTCAATGCGCTGCAATTTAGAGGCTCATGCGGTGCCGAGCGCCTCGCGCGCATCTTTGCGAATACGCTCGACCATTGAGCGCAAGCCGTTGGAGCGTTGCGGCGTAAGGTGTTGCTCCAGGCCGATTTCCGCCAGAGTTTTGATGGGGTCGATGGCCAGTGCCTCCGCCGGCGTCCTGCCGGAATAGAGTGCGATCATCAGCGCCACGAGGCCGCGCACGATATGGGCATCGCTGTCACCGCGCAGGCGAAGAACGGGTTCCCCGTCTACTTTTTCGAGACTTTGTGCCAGCCAGACCTGGCTCGCGCATCCCATCACCTTGTTTTCCTGGGTGCGGTCGGCCTCAGGTAACGGCTCCATGCCTTGGCCGAGCTCTATCAGATAACGATACCGCTCTTCCCAGTCGTCAATGATCTGGAAGTTGTCGATGATCTCTTCAGCGGTCGGGAGCATGGGTTGTGGTTTCCAGAAGTGGCGAGGCCCCGTTGCATATAAGGGTGTTCAAGGCCGATGGCGAGCATTGTCATCGGCAATTGAGGCTTTTTATGCACGAATTTTCTTATCGCTTGCGGGCGGTTTGAGGCGGTGCTTCTACCTTGGTGGGGGCGTTGTCACTGCCCGTGACCGGTAACAGGTTGTTGCTAACCTCGTTGAGTATCTGCTTTTTGGCAGTATCAGTTACGGTTTTGCGCGCGCTTTCAGGCAAGGTTTGCCACAGCGTGTTTGCGGCACCGGACACGGCTTCGCCAGCCGATTGTTTTCGGGCAGAAGAACTTTCGGTGGGTGGGTCGTTCCAGGTCGGAGACAGGTATACGATCACGCCGATAACGATGGCACTACGCAAGAGAATTCCCATGCCTCCAGGTTACGGCAATTTCCTGCTCAAAGTCTTAACGGGGGAGGTGCCCCGATTTTTTAGGCAATGTTAACTACGATTCCATCGAATTGGGCAGGATGGAACGTGAAGAATTCTTATCATATTGAAATATATAATTATTTTATGATTTTGTTCGCTTCTTGTTCTTGCGTGATTTTAGGGTTCGTTTAAGAGCTTTCTGTCACGATGGCATTTCTAGGAGAAAGGTGTCCCGTGGCAGTCGACAGGAACAATTGGGCAGCAGTGGCGCAATGCGCGTCAATTCCGGCGGAAGCGGCTGAAGAGCGCACCGGTGCTGCTTTCGCATATGTATCTGCCCATTGTGCCTCACCATCGACACCTGGCCTGCAACGATCAGAATTCCGCCCGAAAGAGGACGTTCAAATTGCGTAACGCTCATGACTATTCTTACGACAATGAGGACATGTACGCGCCGCCCAAGCGCAAGCCGACGCCGCGCCGCAAGCAGACATTGGCGAACAAAGCCCTGGATGCGGCAAAGCGCAATCCGAAGCGCTTGGTTTGTGGTATCGCACTGACGGCCGTTGCATCGGTGATCGCGCTCAATGCGCTGGTGATGCAGACATCCCGGCACCCCGCGCCGATGTTTGCCGCGGCTCCCCCGCAGACGGCAGTGGTGCCTGCACCCATGGTGCCGCCGCCGCGGCCGGTTGAGCAAGCCGCAGCACCGGCACCTGCCGCCGTTCCCGTTGCGGCTGCCGCGACCGAAAGTGCTCCTCCGGCCCCGCGCGATGTGATTGGTGATATCATCCGGACGGGCAGCACCAATCAGGTCTCCGCCCAGGTTCCGCGCAGTGCGGTTACAGCCACGGCGCAACCCACGCGGCTTGCTTCTGCAACCGCGCCAGCACCGCGTACCGTAGCTGTGCCCCATCCGCCGCAGCGTCGCGATGCCATCGGTGACATGATCCGCTCAAGTAATGCGCCAGCAGCCCAGCCCTCAGTCGTAGCGGCTGTGGACGACGTTCAGAAGCGCAAGATTGCTTCGGTTCAGCAGGCGCTCAATAAGCTCAATTATGGCCCGTTGCCTGCCGACGGCAAAATGGGAGCGGGAACGCAGAAGGCGATCAAGCGCTTTGAACTTGATCGGTTGCTGCCAGTTACCGGCACACTGAACCCCCAGACACTTGCCGAACTTTCCGCCAAGTCGCGGGTCGCCATTCGCTGATGGCCCGCCTCACTTCCGAATTTTGGGTTTCCGCCTACCTGCGCCGCTGTAACACCGAGGGTGTTGCAGCGGTTTTGCGCCGCCGTGGCGCGGCAGAGGCGGGAGCGATTTTCGTGAAGATCGACCGGCTTGACGGCACCGCCGACCTGTTCGGCCCGGCACCGCAGATGGATTACGGGGCCGAGGGGGCCGGGGAAAGACTTTTTGCGCCTGTTCTGTCGGAGCGCATGTCGCTGGATGTCGAAGAAAAAATGCAACGCGAGATTCGATTTGATGAAGACCTGTGGTGGGTCGAGATTGAAAGCCGCGACGGCATGCATTTCCTGACAACGCAGAGCGATTGACCTGCTTGAAGGCCGCGCCTCGCGTTTTCCGCGGAAGAAAAAGAATTATTGAGCTAGGGCAACGCGCCGCCGAAAACGCCGTGGTTTCACGCACCTATTGACCAGCGTTCCGCACATTTGGAAAATTAGCCTACAAAACCTTGAATAAATAACGGCTTTGCAGCCATCGCCATGCGCTTTTTTGGTGGCCGTACCCAGAAAGATTGCTATGTTGGGCTTGAAAACGCAGCGCTGCGAAATGATGATAACGGTTCGTTAACCATAATAGTTTCCGTAGTTATAGCCAGATCACCATCCTGGGATTTTTTGAGGAGGAAAGGATGACGTGGCATAAAATGCAGAAGCCACCGGCAGAGATCATCCGCTTCCCGGTGGTTAAAGCCAAGCAACGCAAGGCTGTGATCCTCGATGGTGAAGCTCGTGGACAAGTGCTGCTTTATACGGGTGTGCGATATCACAGGCTGGATGGCGTCTGGCACGACGAAAATCATCGACCACGCCGGGGGGGCAGCAGGTCATGAGGAATGGGGGTATCTGCCTCGGGCTCCGCGACGCGGTCCTCGGCGGTGAGCAACCGGCATTCGGTCTGGGTGGCGGCCGCTTCAGAAAGCTTGTGATAGCTATATGAGGGTGCTAGCGTGCGAACGGTGGCGAGCCCCTTGGTGCTCGGCGCGGCGACCTTGATGAGTTCAGAATAAAACTCGTCGTGTTCCCCACTTTGCACCAGCAGGGCCATCTGAGCCTGCGTTGCGACTAGGAAGCCAGTTTGCCCACGCATCTGTGCTTGATCCGTGACTGAAAAGAACACGTTTCCTTGATGCGCGTGAAACGCGACAGACTCAAACGGAATACCGCTGCCGAGTTTGACGATGTGGGGACCCGCCGCAAGGTCGTAAGGGCAGGCGACCATGGTTATTGCGGGGTCACGGTAGCGCAGCCAAGTCAGCCCGCCGGTTTCTCCGACTAAATTGAACGAGTTCTGTTTTTGCTTGTCTGCAATGCTCTGCAGTCGACCGTAGGCATCCCGCTGGGCAAAGCTCGGCATGGCAAGAATAATCGTGATATGGACGATCGCGCCGAGAACAAGACCGGCAAGTGTTGCCAGTAAAAGGCGGAAGAGCGGCCTCATGGCAGACATTCCAATCGCTCGATTTGCGGCAATAATTGTGGCTCGACGGTTATGCGCCCGGCTGCTGCCGGTACGTCGTAAAGGCGTAGCACCAGTACAAAGCGCTCCTGACCGGTGAGCGGCAACCAGTTTCCAGCCTTGGTCTCATGGCTCAACATGATGGCAAAGCTACCGTCTTCGTTGCGGATAATGTCGCTTGATGTAAACCCTGAACGATCACCGGCGTCTGGCATGAAGCCCCCGCCCGCGCCGTAGGCGGTGAGTGTCCAGAACCGCGCGCGCGGCATGGTTGCTCCGACCCTGTAAGAGCAGTCCGTATTCAATAAATTGCCCGCAGTGTCGCGGGTGGCGAGAAGCTCCATGCCCTCGCTGCCGCCGAGCGGAAGCATGGCATCGCGGTTGATCATGGCAAGAGCATACGGGTCGACGGATTCCGACCCGACATCCGGCCAGTAGGACCAGGCACCTGCCTTCTCGCGCCCCAGCGGGAAGGCGCCAGTGAGCGCCCAAAAGGCTGAGCCGAAGCCGACGACGAGGGCGAGAATTACCACATAGACGATGAGGACGGAAAACGACAAAGGCGCATGGACGATGGGGAACAGGGGATAATAGCGTTTGGTACGCACAAGCTCTTCGTCATATCTCATGGCTGCCCCCTCTCGGAGTTGGCCAGTTTGGTTTTGTGCTCTTCTTCCGCAACTTGCGGCCCGGTGCTTTTCCCGACGAGATCGCGCAACGCAGTTATGGCATTGAAGGATTGCCGCGACAGGATGCCGGTCGGGACCTCGCGCGCAGCCACCATGCGTGGCTCCGGCTGTGCGGGCTGCCGTTTCGCCTGCACTTTATCTGGCGTGAAGCCCGGCAGCGGTTTGACGTCGAGGTTGCGATGCGCCGCCGCCATGACATCGTGCCAGATCTGGGCTGGCAGGATGCCGCCGGTCAGGTTGTTCATGGAGGTGTGGTCGTCGTTGCCGAGCCAGACCGCGCCGGTCATGGTGCCGGTGAACCCGATGAACCAGGCATCGCGATAGTCATTGGTGGTGCCGGTCTTGCCACCAGCAGGGATGCCCTCGAGTTTCGCACGCCGGGCGGTGCCTGCTTCTATCACACCATTCAACATGAAATTCATATTGGCTACCACTTGCGGCGGCAGTACCGGTGGGTCGAGGCGGGTGAAATCATGGCGAAAGAGCACCTCGCCATTCGGAGTATAAACATCAATCGCGAAAACCGGAGGCGTCTTGTGGCCGCCATTGGCGAAGACGGAAAAGGCCGAAGCCATATCAATTACCAGCACTTCCGCAGAGCCGATGGGCAACGAAGTCTGGTCCTTCAATTCTGTCGTCAGGCCCATGGTATGGGCAAGCGCCACAATCTTATCGCGGCCTTGCCGGGCGTTGCCCTTGCCGATCTCCACCGAAAGGCGCACCGCCACGGTGTTGATGGAGCGGGCAAGCGCACTGGCCAGCGGCATCGCACCACCATAGGAGCGCCCGTAATTTGAAGGGCACCAATTGCCAAGGCAAATCGGGGCGTCAACCACCTTTGATTGCGGCGTCAGCTTGGGATTGGCGAGGAGGGCGGTGGCATAGACCAGCGGCTTGAAGGATGACCCCGGTTGGCGCAGGGCTTCGGTGGCGCGGTTGAACTGGCTCTGGCCGTAGTCGCGCCCGCCGACAATGGCGCGCACTGAACCGTCCGCGTCCATGATGACGATGGCACCCTGGGAAACGCGATATTGCTTGCCGTATTGATGCAGGGTGTTGTCGAGCGCCTGTTCCGCCGCACTCTGGATGGCCGGGTCGAAGGGCGTCTTGATGACCAGAACATGGTGTGTGCCGATGACGCCGGACGCGACGAATTTTTTTGTCTGCTCATAGGCCCAGTCGAGATAATACTCGGGCGCGCTGTCAATTTTGCGGTCGATGGGCGTTGCCGGGTTGCGCAGGGCGGTTTGTATCTGTCCGTCTGTCAGATATCCGGTATCGACCATGTTGCGCAGCACATCGCCCGCGCGGGCTCGCGCCGCTGGCAAATTGACATTGGGCGAATACTTGGTGGGCGCTTTGAATAGGCCCGCCAGCATGGCGGTTTCAGCCAAGGTCAAGTCAGAGAGTTTCTTGCCGAAATAATAATCAGCGGCAGCGACCACGCCGTGCGCACCGCCGCCCATATAGGCGCGATCAAGATAGAGCTTGAGAATTTCGTTTTTTGAAAAGCGGGTTTCCAACCACAGCGCGAGAAAGGCTTCACGGATCTTGCGATCAAGGGAGCGCTCATTGGACAGAAACAGGTTCTTGGCGAGTTGCTGGGTGATAGTTGAGCCGCCCTGAACAACGCCATCTCCTGCCACATTGACGGTGAGCGCCCGTAAGGTGCCGATGGGGTCGATGCCCCAGTGCTGATGGAAACGGCGGTCTTCGGTGGAGAGCACCGCCTTAATCAGCAGATCTGGAAAATCCTCGTATTTAACCGAGTCATCGAAGCGCGTGCCGCGATGGCCGATTTCGTTGCCGAAGCGGTCGAGATAGGTGGCGGTGACGATATTTGCTGCCTCCCATTTGTCGGTTGCATCCCGGAAGGTGGGAATGGCTAAAACGAGCAGCACTGCCATCACGCCGATACAAATGGTGAGGGCTTCCCCGAACATCTCGGTTATCACGCGCGTTTGGCCGCGGACTTTCAACTTATTGATGATGTCGGCATAAGTGGTCCAGCCGCTGCTGAGCTTTGCGCCAAGGGTGTACAGCACATTATCCAGCCGCGCGTCGAGGGCGAGCGCGAGCCGCCGAAAGCCGATAATCCGTGTTCTTGGGCGCTGTGAGGACATAGCCGCTTCGTGATGCTCCCACATATTTCATGCGATGATCGCCTGATAAGGATTAAGATAGGGCGTTGGTGGAAACAGCAAAACGCGTTAAGTGACAAAAAGATTCAGACGTTCAGGGAAGGACGAGCTTTTGACGGGTGATAACGGGGTTGCTTTCTGGAAACGGAAAACCCTTGAAGACATGACGACCGCGGAATGGGAAAGCCTCTGTGATGGCTGCGGTCGGTGTTGCCTCGTCAAGCTTGAGGATGAGGACACAGGCATCATCCATTACACCGATGTCGCCTGCACGCTGTTCAACCCCCAGACCTGCCGCTGCAACGACTATGCTCATCGCCAAAAGCGCGTGCCCGATTGCGTGCGGCTCACCCCCCATGAGGCGCGGACCCTGCCTTGGTTGCCGCAAACCTGCGGCTATCGCCGCATCGCCGAGGGCAAGGATTTGCCCGTCTGGCACCCGCTCGTCACAGGCGACCCGGCCTCGACCCGCAAGGCAGGAATTTCGGCGCACGGGCGCATCGCCGGTATGGAAGAAGAATACACGGTGGATGAGTTGATGGACCGCGTGGTCGAGTGGCCCGGCGAAGATGATGCTTGACAAATTCAAGTTTTCGCGCTTCTATATACCAAGACACCAGCGTTGGAGGTTAGAAAAATGACTCCGCCGGAAGATAGTCAAAGGCAGTAATGCCAGTTGTCGCAATGACAACTGAAGTAAGCCTTTCTCTCAAGACAATTTGAAGACTTGTCCGGTTATTCCGGTATTCATAGCGCACATAAGGTGTGTGGCTGCTTGACAGCCAATATTGGCCCCCGCATCTCAGGATCGAGGGCCTTTTTTTATTCATCCATTCTCTGGCTTCCGTGCGTTTTTACGCACGCAGTAATTTGTTCGGCGTGGCTATGCAAACATCGGAAGTTTTGCCCTTCACGCTTTTCCTTGTTGCCCCCGATGCGTTTCGCCCGGCTCGGCTGTGCCCAACGCTTCGCTTTCTTGCCAGCGCAGCCTGAGCAAGCGTCGGTTGTAGGCGAGGTGGATCGACATGGCGTCGCGGGCGGCTTCCTGGTCGCGATTGGCGATGGCTTGCACGATATCGCGGTGGGCAATGATGGTGTCGCGGGACAGGGCGCGATGGGTCTCGTCCATGACCATTGTCAGTGCGGAATGGATGATAGGCAGGAGGCGCGGCACGACCAGGTTCTTGCTCGACATGGCAATGGCGGTATGCAGCGCGATGTCCTTATGCAGATATTCCTCTCCGGCCAGAATAAGATCTTCCGTTTCAGCGCATAGGGTTTTGATTTCGGCGATCTCTTCGTCGGTGGCGTTTTTGGCGGCCCACGCGGCAATCGGCGGCTCAAGAATGACCCGGATGGCGAGCAGGTCTTTATTCAATTGGCGCTTATCAGTGATGAAGGTCAGTCCCAGCGGGTCATCTGCGATGCCGGTTTGATCGGCGACGTACATTCCGGAGCCCTGGCGAATTTGCACGATATTGCGCGAGGCAAGTGCCTTCATCGCTTCGCGGAGGGTGCCGCGCCCGACATTGAGCATTTCAGCAAATGCCGTTTCATTGGGCAGCTTGTCGCCTTCCGTCAACTCACGGTCGATGATGTATTGGATGATCTGCTCTGCCGCTCTGTCGGGCAGCGTTCTGTTTGCTGCCTGCTCGTGATCGTCGCTCATCGGGTTCTCCTAGCCACACATCCCGAATAGCACGTCGGCTCTCGCGATCAATCGCCGATATTATGGCGGAACGGGACAGGCGACAACCTTAAATTCATGTGATGAATTTTAAGAAGAACAAAACTCATAGCGCTAGCATTTCGCTGACTGGGTCGAGTTTTTTGGGTTTTTTTCGTGGCTTTTCTGGGAATCTCGGCCGTCTCTGAAAATATCATGCAGAAATATTGACAAAGTCATATGATGACTTTAGCAATAATAGCGCTGTAGCCGCTGAGCTTGGCGCGCATGGAATTTTTTATTGAGGCTTCACACCATTCGCCTTGAGCAGAAACCGAAGGTTTTTAGGACGTCTGGGCTTTACCGATTGCTGTTTTCGTCTCCCGTCATCTGAATGCGCCTTGCTCCGATTTCCCAAATTGCGAAGGAGATCCCCGATGAAGATCAAGTCACTCAAGCCTTTCATCCTGCATATCCCCGTTTCCAAGGGGCAAATCGGCGATTCAACCCACACCATCACCCATTGGGGGATGCCGGGTGTCAGGATCGAGACCGATGATGGGCTGGTTGGATATGGGCACACCGGGACGCACGCGGATATCGTGACGGATCGCCTGATCACCACCATCATTACCGATGTATTCGGGCCGATGCTGCTGGGGGAGGACCCGCGCGAGGTGCGTCATCTCCATCGCAAGATGCTGCGCAGCTCGACCAATATCTGGGTGGGACGCGGCGGTCTGATGCAAATGGCGCTTTCCGCAATCGATATCGCCTTGTGGGACCTCAAGGCAAAGAAGGCGGGCGAGCCGTTGTGGCGGCTGTTCGGCGGTTCCGGCAAGGCGCGGGTTTCGGCATACAACACCGATTGCGGCTGGCTGGTGCGCGACACGGCAGAGCTTGTCGATGATTGCAAGAAGATGATCTTCGAGGAGGGCTTTGGGGCCATCAAGATGAAGATTGGCAAGCCCGACCCAAAAGAAGACATGCTGCGCATCGAAGCTGTGCGCAAGGCGATTGGTAACGATGCAAAACTGATGGTCGATGCTAATGCGAAATGGGATATCGCCACGGCCAAGCAATATGGTCCACGCCTGGCGGAATTCGACATTACATGGTTCGAGGAGCCGCTGTGGCATGATGATGTGGCGAGCCATAAGCAGCTCAGCCAATGCATGACCACGCCCATCGCCCTTGGCGAACTGCTCTATCATTTCGATGCCTTCAAGGAGTTCGTCCTTGCCGGTGCCGTTGATTTTCTACAGCCCGATGCCACCCGTTGTGGCGGACTCACTGCGGTGTGGGAAATCGCTGATCTTGGGGCGGCATTCAACTTGCCGGTCACGCCGCATCACGGCGACATGATGCAGGCTCAACTGCACCTGGTGATGGCGCATCCGGCCTGTTCGCTCCTCGAATACATTCCATGGACACTCGATTGTTTCGAACATCCCGTCTCCGTTCGCGATGGATTCTATGACACCCCGCAAGAGCCGGGTGCAGGCACAACCCTGCGTCGAGAGACGCTCGAACGTTTCAACGTATTGTAAAACAACGCTAATTATCTAGCTGGAGACCGTTATGAAGATCGTCGTTTCAGATTGTGATCACGCCCATTTTGAGCCGGAAACCAAGGTATTTGCCGAGGCCGGACTCGAGTGGAAACTGCTTCAGTGCAAAACTGAAGATGACCTGATCCGTGAAGGCAAGGGCGTCAACATTTTCATCACCCAATACGCCCCATTCACCCGCCGGGTAATTGAAACGCTGTCGCCTGACATCAAGCAGGTGATCCGTTACGGCGTTGGCTACAATACAGTTGACACCGTTGCCGCCGAGGAATTCGGTGTGCAGGTTTGCAATGTTCCCGACTATTCCACGCACGAGGTTTCCGACCACACCCTCGCGCTGATGATGGCATTGACCCGCAAGGTCTTGCACACCAACAATCTCGTGAAAAGCGGCACCTGGGACTACACCAAGAGCATTCCGATCTACCGCCTCGCCGAGCAGACCGTCTCGGTCATCGGCTTCGGACGCAATGGCCGTATGTTCGCCCAGAAAGTGAGCGCCATCGGCTGTAAGGTTTTGGCCTATGATCCCTGGTATAAGCCGCAGCCCGGTGATGAAGGGCTTGCCACCATGGTCCCGCTCGAGACCGCCATTCGTGAAGCGGATATTCTGGTGATGGCGTGCCCCCTGACCGACGGCACACGTGACATCATTTCGGATGCCGCCTTCAACATGATGAAGCCCAGCGCTTACCTCGTGAACACCGCCCGTGGCGGCGTCGTCAACGAAGCCGCCCTCGACCGAGCGCTGACTGCTGGCAAGATTGCCGGTGCGGGTGTGGACGTGGGTGAGGTTGAGCCGATTCCGATGTCTTCTCCGCTCTACCGCCACGACAACTGCATCATCACCCCACATCTCGCCTGGTATTCGGAGGCGTCTTCGCTTGAGCTGAAACGTAAGGTGGCCGAAGAGGCCGTACGTTTAAGCCGTGGTGAGAAGGTTCACTATCCAGTCAATACGCCGAAGAAGCGCTGAAGAGAGGGGGCATATGAGACGCCCTTCACTGTAGTTTTCTTTGTTGCGCAATGTTTTGCTTGGTCGCCGGTCCACTTGAAACGTGCGATTATTGCAATAACCGGTATACGCGTTCGGGAGGGCTTGGTGCCCTCCTGCCACTGAAAGAGCTGTCGGGAGCCCCCAAAAATGGGGGGGGCTCCGAGACCCGGGGGAAATACCAACAAGTCATTCGTACCGATGATTTTTACGGCTGAAGGCCGAGTACGCCCAACCTTTTTTCCCATGAAGACCCGTTCGCATGATGACCACAAAGTTCTTGCTTTTTGAAGGAGCATCACATGTCCGAAATACAAGGGATTATCTCCGATAAACCACTGGCAGAAACCGATGAGCGCGCCCGAATATACCGTAAGGTGATGTTCCGCATCGTCCCGTTTCTGTTCCTGTGTTACATCCTCGCCTATCTCGACCGCGTGAATGTTGGCTTCGCCAAGCTGCAGATGTTGACCGATTTGCATATGAGCGAAGTGGCCTACGGCACTGGTGCCGGTATCTTTTTTCTGGCTTATTTTCTATTCGAAGTTCCGTCCAACCTCTTAATGCATAAGGTGGGTGCGCGGATCTGGATTGCGCGTATCATGTTCACTTGGGGTATCATCTCCATCTGCATGATGTTCGTGCGCTCGGAAATGTGGTTCTATATTTTGCGCTTCTTGCTTGGAGCGGCTGAGGCCGGATTTTATCCCGGCGTGATTTACTATCTGTCGAACTGGTTTCCGTCATCCCGCCGTGCCCGCGTGATGGGTGGTTTCTATCTTGCCTTGCCGGTTGCGGGCATGATCGGAAACCCGATTTCCGGCGCTATCATGGAATACTTCCATGGCATGAATGGCATGAGAAACTGGGAATGGCTGTTCCTGATCGAGGGAATTCCCTCGGTGATTGTTGGTATTTGGACTTGGTTCTTCCTCGATGATTCCGTCGAAAAGGCCAAATGGCTGACGAACCATGAAAAAGAAATCATCATCTCTGATTTGAAAAAGGAAACCGGCAATATTGCGTCGCATAGCGTCCGTTCAGGGTTTTCCAATCCGTTCGTTTGGTATCTGTCGCTGATCTACCTGCTGATGGTCATGGGAACGTCTGCCTTCGACTACTGGCTGCCTTCGCTCATCAAGGATATCGGTTTCGCCTCATCGGGTAAGATAGGCCTGATTGCTGCGCTCCCGAATATTTTGGCCATCGTCGCCATGCTTGTCGTGACAGCCTCTTCGGACGCGTTTCAGGAACGGCGCTGGCACGTGGCGCTCTGCTGTGTGGCGGGTGCCATCGGTCTGACTGGCAGTGCGCTCATGGGCCATAATGCAGTGTTCTCAATTGGCTTCCTGTGCTTGAGCCTCATGGGTCTCAGGGCTGCGGCTCCGGTGTTCTGGACATTGCCATCGGTGTTTCTCACCGGCATCGCCTCGGCGGCAGGCATCGCTGTCATCAATTCCGTTGGTAACCTTGCAGGCTATCTGTCGCCAACCCTGATCGGCTTCATCAAGGACCAAACCGGTTCCACTTCCGCAGCCCTCTATATCATCTCGGGTTGCCAGATTTTGGCAGCCATCTTGATCCTTAATGCCGGGCGGATGATTGCTGCCGCAGAACGCAAGAACCGTTGACCTCATCCCTCATGCCATGCCGGAACTTTGTGTCTGGCATGGCACCAAAGCACAGGCTAAATTCCCAGGAGATAACATGAAAGCCCTCGTTTATACCGGACCGTGCAAAGTCGAAGTTCGCGACCTGCCGGAGCCAGCCGCGCGCGCCGGGGCCGTCAAGCTGCGTATGCGCTTTTGCGGCATTTGTGGCTCGGATATCGGTATTTTTGCCGGCAAGCATCCGCGCGCCAAAGCCCCGCTCATTCTTGGCCACGAGTTTGTAGGCGTCGTCGAAGAAGGTGGCTCTGGCCGTTTCAAAAAAGGCGACCGCGTTACGGCCTATCCGCTGATCACCTGCGGTGAGTGTCTGCCGTGCCGCACCGGCTCGCCCCATGTATGCAAGACGCTCAATCTGGTCGGCATCGACAAGGATGGCGGCATGGCAGAAACCGCCTGGATTGATGAGGACATGCTGTTCAAGGTTGGCGACGGGCTTTCCGATAAAGTGGCCGCGTTGATTGAGCCGCTAGCGGTCATCGTGCGCTCGTTGCATCAGGCACGGTTCAATATTCTAGATTCCGCAGTGGTGACGGGGGCAGGGCCCATCGGCTTGCTGACCGCAATTGTGCTGCGCAACAGTGGCGCATCTCGCATTATCATCTCGGATATCGATGAGGCCCGGCTTGCCATTTGTCGCACCTTCGGTTTCGAGACCGTGGATATTGGCAAGAAAAACCTCATCGATTACGTCAATGAAGCGACCAACGGTGATGGTGTCGATGTGGTGTTCGAATGCAGCGGCGCGGAAAGCACGGCGCTTGAAATGACCAAACTCGCCCGCGTCGGCGGCACGATCTGCATGACCGGCGTCCACAAGGCTCCCCATGCGGTCAATCTTCTCGACTTGAATTTCAAGGAACAACTCCTGATCGGCACCCGCGTCTATACCAAACGCGAGTTCGAGCAGACCGTCGCCTATGCTGAAACGATTGCAGATGAACTCGAGAAGCTCGTGACGCATGTCGTGCCGCTGTCGAAAGCGGAAAATGTATTCGCAATGATTGCAGATCCGGCGCAGGCGACCATGAAAGTTCTGGTTGATTGCACGAAGTGAGATGGGAAATAAAATGAAACTCTTTGATTTAACGGGCAAAAAAGCCATCGTCACCGGCGCGACCCGTGGTCTTGGCCTCGGCATGGCCGAGGGATTGATGGAAGCGGGCGCTGAAGTCGTGGTTTGCGGCAGTTCCGACAAGGCTCAGGAAATTGCCCAAGGCTTCAAGGCTCGTGGCTTTAAGTGCCACGGCGTTTCGCTAGATCTTGCCGATGCCAAGGCGCGCGCCGCTGGGTTCGACAAGGCGCTCGCCTTGCTCGGTGGCCGTATCGACATTCTCGTTAACGCGGCTGGCATCCAGCGCCGCCATGCTGCCGAGAAATTCCCCGCGGAAGATTGGGGGGATGTGATCGAGGTGAACCTCACGGCAGTCTTTGATCTATGCCAGCGCGCCGGGCTAAAAATGCTTGAGCAGGGCGGGGGCAAGATCATCAATATTGCCTCGCTTCTCAGCTATTTCGGTGGCTTCACCGTGCCAGCTTACGCAGCGAGCAAGGGCGGCGTGGCTCAGCTTACCAAAGCGCTTGCCAATGAATGGGCGTCAAAGGGCATCAACGTGAATGCCATCGCGCCCGGTTACATGGCAACCGACATGAACACAGCCCTTCTTGCCGACGAGGGGCGCAATAAGGAAATCTCCGCCCGTATTCCACAGCATCGCTGGGGAACGGGCGAAGACATGAAGGGGCCGGTTATCTTTCTTGCCTCCAAGGCTTCGGATTACCTCAACGGCACCACCATCCTGGTGGATGGCGGCTATCTCGGGCGGTAATTATTGAGGCATAAAAAAACCGGGGCGCTCATGGAGGCCCCGGTTTTTTGTTGGTTGTTTTAGAGCAAGGCGCGTTTAACCGGTGATCCACTTAAAACGCGCGTTACTCTAGTTGACCTTAGCCGTTCTTGGCGCGCTGGCGGATCATGAAGTTGTCGAAGGAATATTCGGCCACTTGGAACCAGAGATATTCTTCGCCACGGAAGGCAGTAATCGAGTCGATCACTTTCTTGAAGTCGGCGTTCTTGGCCGAGATTTCGGCGAAGACTTCGTGGGCAGCCTTGAAGCTCGCTTCCATGATTTCCTGGCTGAACGGGCGCAGTTGTGCGCCTGAGCCCACCAGGCGACGCAGAGCACCGGGGTTGCGGGCATCATATTTCGCCGTCATGTCGACGTTGACGTAGGCTGCCGCATTCCGGAGCATTGCCTGATAATTCTTCGGCAGTTCGTTGAACTTGGCCTGGTTGATCATGAAGTGGAGCGAGGCACTGCCTTCCCA
Organism: Microvirga sp.; assembly: GCA_031546825.1. Classification (GTDB taxonomy): domain Bacteria; phylum Pseudomonadota; class Alphaproteobacteria; order Rhizobiales; family Beijerinckiaceae; genus Hohaiivirga. The sequence continues at coordinate 78,739 of JAVBJU010000003.1, forward strand.
CCAACCGGGATAGTAGTAATAGGGCGCGACCTTAACGAAGCCGAGCTTTTCATCGTCATAGGGGCCGACGAACTCCACCGCATCGATGGTGCCGCGCTCAAGCGACGGATAGATGTCTGAGGGCGGGATCTGCTGCGGCAGAACGCCGAGCTTGCTCAGAATCTCGCCGCCCATGCCGGGAATGCGCATCTTGAGGCCCTTCATGTCCTCAAGCGTCTTGATCTCCTTGCGGAACCAGCCGCCCATCTGGGTGCCGGTGTTACCGCCGACGAGGCCAACCAGCCCGAATTTCTTCAGGAAGGTGTCGATCATTTCATTGCCGCCGCCCGCCTGGAACCAAGCGTTCAACTGGCGGGTATTGAGGCCGAAGGGTTGCGCGGTCATCAGCGAGAAAGTCGGATCCTTGCCAACGTAGTAGTAATTGGCGGTGTGGATCATTTCGACCGTGCCGTTGATGGCGGCATCAAGCGCCTGCGCCGTGCCGACGATCTCGCCGGTGGGGAAGGGCTGAATCTGGAATTTGCCGTCGCTCATCTCCGAAACCGCTTTGGCGAATATTTCGGATGAGTTCCACAGGATATCGAGCGACTGCGGAAAAGCAGAGCTGAGACGCCACTTGATGGACGGAGAGCTTTGCGCAATTGCGGGGCTCGCAATGACGCTCGACGCCGCAGCGGCGGTAGCGCCAACTGTGGCAGCGGTAATAAACTGGCGACGTTTCATATGTTCTTGTCTCCTCAACTGACGCCCGGGCATCCCGGCAACCCGCAGCGGATGATAGCCGGATGGAGAAATGGATTGGAGCCCCCGGAAGGCAATGCCCCCTCGCATTTCGAATAAGGCCCCATATCGCGTCGGGCATCACAGGCAGGCCTCGATGCCGACACGGCGCAGAGCCGTCTCATACGACCATAAAGAACACGTACTCGAAAAAAAAGACAACATTTTTCTTCTGTTGCGGTTACTTGCTAATTTTCTTGCGCACGACTTTCGCGTTCTGCTGAACATAACAGTTGCAGGCGTTCAGCGTTTCAGTTGTTCCACGCCGCGCGCAATCCAGCCGAGGTGGGGGGCAATGGGGGTGATTTCGGTGAAGCCGCCACACGGTGTCATGTGTTTGGCACGCTCGGGGGCGGATGCCCACGAGATGATGCCGCCTAACGCAAGCCCTTCCACCGTCTCCACGAGAGCAGGGCCGCCGGAATCTCCAAGACAGGCACTCGCTCCCGGTATACGGGCACGGGTGCGGCGATCGGCTGCAACAATGAGATTATTGGGTGGCTGGTCAGTGGCAAGCACAACAACGGGCGCGATGCGCAAGGTTCGCACGGATTGGCGGTTCCAGTAGGAACTGATGCCATATCCGGCGATTTTAAGTTCGGTATCGGGTGCGATTGCGTGGTTTCGGGGGATCATATCCGTGGTGATATTGCCCGATACGGCGCGTTCCAGGCGCACGAGAGCAAGGTCGGCGCCAGGCTGGTCGTGAGGCGTGGTTCCTGCGACGAAGCTCGGGTGTTTCAGGATGGCGGAGATGGCGATCCTGCGCGGTTTCAAGTCTCCATCAATAAGGAAAGCGCGATAAGACGTCACCACGGCGACGCAATGGGCGGCGGTCAGTACAATATCCGGCGCAACGAGCACGCCCGAACATACTTCGCCGATGGCGCTCTCAATCCGCACCACAGAGCGGCGCAGGCCATCTCTGCCGTGCACGGTTGTGCCGCCGGTGATGGCGTGGGCCGGGGCAGTGCAAAACGGCATTGCCACCAAAACGCAGATTATCACCCTTCGCCAAATACCATTCATGATAACGCCACCCTCGATAGGCCTCATAAGAAGATACTTAGGTCACGACAGCCGTTTGTGAAAAGATTTTCGCCGGGAGACTTAATTTCCCCATAACGCGCTACGGCCCCAACTTGTTAGGGTGCGGTTGATCCATTCTCGCTGGGGACCGAGGAGGATACCCTGAGCCGAGGAGGCGTAGGGTGATTTGCTGAGAACCTGCGCCCAGGCGGTTACTGCGAACACGTTTTTGCCGACGAATTGCGGGCCGCCGGAATCACCGGTGGCAACCTGCCCCTCAATCCCTTTCGACCAGATCAGGATTTTTCCGGGGCCATAGGGCTCTGTCACCTGAAGTTTGGCCGTGCGAAAGATGCCGGAGGAGGTGGGTTTGCCGATTTCCGTCAGCCCATAGCCACCCGCAATGATGAGATCCCCCGCGCCAGGATGATCGGCGGACAAGCGCGCTGGCGCGAACTTTTCAGGCAAGGGTTGCGGCAACCGGAACAGCGCCAGGTCAACCGAAGGTTTCCGCGCCTTGACGGCATCTGCGTTGTAGCCGGGATGCACGGCTTTCGCGGCGGGGGTGATGAGAACGGGGCCGCCGTCGCTGCTTTGGTCGCCCCGATAATGGATGCGGTATTCATCGGCCCCGGTTGCGCAATGGGCGGCGGTCAGCACGACATCCGGCGCGATGACGACACCCGAACAGACGCCGCCGTTGGATTTCAAAACCATAATGGTGCTGGTTGAAAGCGTCTCGTCTGCCATGCCGCCGACGATGGCAGAGGCGGGGCAGGCCGCAGCGAGCCAGAGAACGGTTGTGCAAAGCGTGAAGGGTTTGGATAGCAAAGCGGATCTCCAACGGCGGATTGTCAGGCTTCATAAGCTCATAACGCGGCTGGTTGGTGCGCGCCAGAGGAATGAACCTTTCCTTGCGGCGGTGTTCAGAGTTCATTCACGGGCGCTTTGCCACTATCCCCCCATGACCTGGAAGCTGACCCCACTTGCTGCTCTTCTTCTGCTCTCGCCCGCGGCTGTTGCACAGGGCGAGTTCTCGGATTGCATTCCCGCACGGGAAATGGTGAATGTGGTGACCAGTAATCAATTTATCGCCCCGCCCGAAGCGGTGGTGACCGCGCGGCGCAGTGCAGGCAATGCTGATGTGGTAAGGGCCAGTTTATGCCGTCGCGAAAATGGCTATATTTACGTGATCGTCGCCCTCAAAAAAGATGGGCGTGCGATGCAGGTGCTTGTCAGTCCCGAATCCGGTAAGATCATCGAGACGCAATAACAGGGAAACTAAAATCGTGCGCCTCCTGGTGGTCGAAGACGATAAAACACTCAACAAACAGATTTCCACCGCTCTTGAGCAGGCGGGCTATGTGATTGATCATGCCTATGATGGCGAAGAGGGGCAGTTTCTCGGTGAAACCGAGCCCTATGATGCCATCGTGCTTGATCTCGGCCTGCCGACCATTGACGGGGTTTCGGTGCTCAATGCCTGGCGCAAGCGTGGCGTCAAGGTTCCGGTCATTATCCTGACCGCGCGGGATCGCTGGAGCGACAAGGTTCAAGGCTTCGATGCCGGAGCCGATGATTACCTCACCAAGCCCTTCCACATGGAGGAACTTCTGGCACGAGTGCGCGCGCTGCTGCGCCGCGCCGCCGGGCACGCTTCCAGTGAATTGACGTGCGGGCCGCTTGGGCTCGATACCCGTTCCGGTCGCGTGGTGGTGGATGGCAACGCCATCAAACTGACCTCGCACGAATACCGACTGCTTGCTTACCTCATGCATCATACCGGACGCATCGTTTCGCGGGCGGAATTGACAGAGCACCTTTATGATCAGGACTTTGACCGCGATTCTAATACCATCGAGGTGTTTGTCGGCCGCCTGCGCAAGAAGCTCGGTGTCGACATCATCCAAACCATTCGCGGGCTGGGCTACCTGATCGATCCCGCGCAGCAGAGCTGAGGCCGTGGTACTCAAGGCCCCGCTCTCGGATCGCTCCATCGCCGTCCGCCTGGTGTTGTCGGCGGTGTTCTGGTGTGTGGCGATTCTCCTGATCGCGGGCTTTGTGCTGACGACGCTCTACCGCCAGAACAGCGAGCGCGCCTTCGACCAGCGCCTTCTGGTTTATACCAATAACCTTACGTCCGATCTCGTCGCGCTTGCCAATCTCGATAAGGACCTGCCCTCAGTGGGTGATCCGCGGTTTGAGCTTCCCCTGTCCGGCTGGTACTGGCAGGTGGAGCGACCCAAGGCACCGAAACAGGAAATCCGGTCGTCGAAATCGCTGTTCGGGGGGGCGCTGCAAAGCCTCTTTCGTGAGGGAGAAGAGAAAAAATTCGGCACGGTCCGCAAAGGCTACGGTGCCGCGCCGGACGAGCGCCCCTTGCGTGTACTCGAACGCGATATCGACCTTGGCAAGGATGGGCGCTTCATCTTGCGTGTCGCCGGTCCCGCCGACGAGATTGAGCACGATGTACGCCAATTCATTTTCATGCTCACAGTGACCTTCCTTTTGGTGGGACTGGCCTTGTGCATTTCCACCTTGTTGCAGATCCGATTTGGCCTGCGCCCGCTTTCCAACCTGCGGGCGGCACTCGGCGCGATTCGCGAGGGGCAGGCGGAGCGCATCCATGGCGATTTCCCCTCTGACATTGCGCCGCTCTCCAGCGAAATAAACTTGCTCCTCGATACCAATCAGGAAATTCTGGAGCGGGCGCGCACCCAGGTCGGCAATCTGGCGCACGCGCTGAAGACACCGCTGTCGGTGATCGTCAATGAGGCCGAGGCAGCGCCAGACGATGTCGCCGAAAAAGTGCGTGAACAGGCTGAGATCATGCGCGATCAGGTGCGCCATTACCTTGATCGAGCACGCGCTGCGGCGCTTGCCGGGACACTTGGCTCTTTCACCGAGGTCGGGCCGGTGGTCGCGGGGTTCGAGCGGACATTTGCCAAGATTTACCGCGACAAGAAACTCACCATTTCCGTCGATCTGCCAGCGTTGCGTTTTCGTGGCGAGAAGCAGGATTTTGAGGAAATGATTGGTAATCTGATGGACAACGCCTGCAAATGGGCAACAACCCGTGTTGCGGTCAGCGGGCAGGTTGAAGAGGCGGATGGTCGCATGCGGATGCGTCTCTTCATAGATGATGATGGCCCCGGACTACCGGAGCAGGCGCGTAAGGATATGCTCAAACGCGGCCGCCGCCTGGATGAAACCAAACCAGGTTCCGGCCTCGGCTTGTCCATCGTCTCTGACCTTGCTGGGCTTTATAACGGATCAGTGGCATTGGAGAGCGCGGAATTGGGCGGTTTGCGGGCTGCGTTGGTGCTGCCGGGCGATCTGGTATAGCGGGCAAAACCGCCTCTGAAACCCGAGTCCCAGCAACGGATCACGATGTTGTGGGCACACCGAACGCCCTATTTGTGTTTTTCACCTATCATTTTTGATGCGCAACAACTAAGAAACTCTCTAAAACTGAGACTATCTCAATGGGCAATAGACCCGAATTGGAAAGGCGCGTCACGGTTCCATATGCTTATCTGGAGCGTTTTCTGTTTGATGGCCTTTATGGCGATCATCATCGTCCTGTGGCCGCTTGCGCGACCGGCAGCCGCACACTCGCAGGCCGATGGTGCCGATGTTGGTTTCTACAAAGAGCAATTTCAGGAAATCGAACGTGATCTCGCACGTGGGCTGATGTCGCCGGAAGAGGCTGAAGCTGCCAAGGCCGAGGCCGGGCGTCGGTTGCTTCAGGTGGCCCGTAAGGAAGATGTCGCGGTTTCTGCTTCTTTCAGCAGTGCACCTGCCTTGGGGCGTCGCCGTGCCATCAGCATCATCGCGCTCATTTTGATCCCGCTCTGTGGGCTCATCGCCTATATGTGGCATGGTGTTCCCGATTATGCGGAGCGCGCCAATGTGCAGAATGCGCACCAGCGCCAGCTCGACGAAATCAATCAGGAAATTGCCAAGCGCGAACAATATTTGCGGCAAAATCCCAATGATGGTCAGGCGTGGGAGAAAATGGCCTTTGTTTATCTGCGCATGGGCCGCGTGGACAAGGCCGTTCCCGCCTACGAAAAGGCAATCAGCCTGCTCGGCGAGAGCCCGGATCGACTGACTGGTTATGGCGAAGCGTTGCTCGGCGCGGCCAACCGCATGACCGAGGCCGGGCCTGCGGAAGTACAATTCGCCAAGGCTAAGGCCGCTTTTGAAAAAGCGGCGCTTGATCCCAATGCCGCTCGCGCCCGGGTTTATCTCGGCCTTGCCGCTGAAGAGGCGGGCGAGACCGATAAGGCCAAGGAGTATTATCGCGCTGCATTGAAAATTATGCCCGATTCCGCTGAGTTACGCGAACGTCTTTCGGCGCTGGAAGCGCCCGGCGGCGCAAGCCAAGGGGCTGAGCAGCCGCAGATTGGGCGAGCGGAAATCGATGCGATGATTGAAAATCTTGCCGCCCGCCTTGAGCAAAACGGCGGTTCGACCAAAGAATGGACGCAATTGGTCCGCTCTTACATGGTGCAGAAACAAAACGACAAGGCTGTTGCGGCGCTTGTGAAAGCTCGCAAGGCTCTCGCGGGTAATGCCGGAGAGCTGGCGGAATTCAACGCAAGCATCACTGCTCTTGGATTGGATGGTGGCAAATGACCAGGAAACAACGCCGATTGACGCTTATCGGGGCCGCAGGCTGTGTGGTGGCCGTCGCGCTTGGCCTGGTTCTCTATGCCATGCAGGATTCCATTTCCTTCTTCTTCAGTCCGACCCAGGCCATGGCCGAGAATGTTGCGCCTGATACGCGCTTTCGCCTCGGTGGCTTGGTCAAGGAAGGCAGCATCGTGCGTGCTGACAACGGGCGTGTGAGCTTTGTCGTCACCGATGGCAATATGGATGTCCCCGTGCGCTATACCGGTATCCTTCCGGATCTTTTCCGAGAAGGGCAGGGCGTGATTGCCGAAGGCAAACTCGGAAAAGACCGAGCATTCCAAGCCGACAGCATCCTCGCCAAGCATGACGAAAATTATATGCCGCGCGAAATCGCCGATAGCTTGAAGAAGCAAGGGCATTGGCAAGAACAGTACGGCAAAGAGCCGCAAAAAAAATAGGGAGAGTAAGGGTTTGTTGATCGAAGCCGGACATTTTGCTCTCGCGCTCGCGCTCGGGGTGTCGCTCGTTCAGGTGATTGCACCGTTATGGGGCACCCATAAGAACGACCATGAACTGATGGCCGTGGCCCCGCCCGCAGCACTTGTCACGTTTGTTCTGATCGGCTTCTCGTATCTTGCCCTGACGATTGCCTATGCGGTCTCGGATTTCTCGGTCGTTAATGTGATCCAGAATTCGCATTCTCTGAAGCCGCTGGTCTATAAAATCTCGGGCGTGTGGGCGAACCATGAGGGCTCGATCCTCCTATGGGTTCTGATCCTCGCGCTGTTCGGGGCGATGGTCGCCATTGCCCGAAAATCAGTGCCCGAAAAGTTGCGCGCCAATGCGCTGGCGGCACAGGGTGCGGTGACCTTCGCCTTCCTGCTGTTTATTCTGAAGGTTTCCAATCCTTTCATCCGCGTATTTCCAGCGGTGGCGGAAGGGCAGGGCCTCAACCCCATTCTGCAAGACCCCGGTCTCGCCATCCATCCGCCGCTGCTTTACATCGGTTATGTCGGCTTCTCCATCACCTTCGCCTTTGCGATTGCCGCACTGATTGACGGCAAGATTGACGCCGCGTGGGCGCGCATCGTGCGGCCCTGGACCTTGTCCGCTTGGATATTCCTGACACTCGGCATCGCCATGGGGTCCTACTGGGCCTATTACGAATTGGGCTGGGGCGGGTTCTGGTTTTGGGATCCGGTGGAGAATGCCTCGCTGATGCCGTGGCTTTCGGGTACCGCGCTCATCCACTCGACTGTGGTGATGGAACGGCGTGACTCCCTCAAAGTGTGGACGATCCTGCTGGCGATCCTGACATTCTCGTTGTCGTTGCTTGGCACTTTCATCGTCCGTTCGGGTATCCTTACCTCGGTGCATTCCTTTGCGGTTGATCCGAAGCGCGGCCTGTTCATTCTGGCCATCCTGATTATTTTCATCGGTGGCTCGCTGGCGTTGTTCGCCTGGCGCGCGCCGCTTTTGCGCAAGGGCGGCATTTTCGCGCCGATTTCGCGTGAAGGCGGGCTGGTCGTCAATAACCTGTTCCTCGCGGCTGCCTGCGCTACAGTGTTTATCGGCACGCTCTATCCGCTGGCACTTGAGGCCTTCACCGGTAACAAGATTTCGGTCGGCGCGCCGTTCTTCAATCTGACCTTCCTGCCAATCATCCTGCCGCTTCTTGCCTTCCTGCCCATCGGCCAGACGCTCGCCTGGAAGCGCGGTGATCTCCTCGGTGCAACGCAGCGGCTTCTGGTGGTGCTGGGCATCGCCGTGCTGGCCACCATCGCCATGTTTGCCATGACCATCGGTGGCCCGGTGCTGGCCCCGCTCGGTGTCGGCTTCGGCATTTATCTCGTTCTTGGTTCCGTCAATGAAATTGTGGTCCGTTCCTGGAAATCGGGGCAGGGCTTTGGGGTGTTTCTGCAAAAGGCAGTCGGCTTACCGAAATCGGCCTGGGGCACGGTGCTGGCCCATGCAGGTGTGGGTTTTGTGGTCATCGGTATCGCCGCCGCCGCCTGGAGCACTGAAACCATTTCCACGGCGAAGAAAGGCGATGTGCTTTCGGCGGGTCCGTATGAGGCGCGACTTGAAACCGTGCTGCCGCGCAAGGGCGTAGACTACACTGAAATTGCCGCAATCTTTACCATCACTAAGGACGGCAGCCCGGTCGGCACCATCGAAACCATGAAGCGCATCTTCATCTCCCGCCAAGGTATGCCGACCACTGAAGCCGGTATCCTGACCCGTGGCCTCAATCAGATTTATGTGAGCTTCGGCGATGTGCAGGAGAACGGGACCATTGGTGTGCGCCTCTATTATAAGCCGCTGGTGATCCTCATCTGGATCGGTTCACTGATCATGGCGTTTGGTGGTCTCATCTCACTGGCCGATCGACGTTACCGGATCGGCGTGCCCAAGCAAGCCAAGAAGCCGGCACCGCCCTCAGGGCGTGCCGTTGTGGGAGCTGCGTGACCCATGCTTAAACTCTTTTCCGCACTTGCCATTGGCGCGTTTCTCGCCCTCTCGCCGACGGCGTCTTTTGCCGTACAACCCGGCGAAATGCTCAAGGATGAGAAACTGGAGCATCGTGCTCGCGAAATCTCCGCCGAATTGCGGTGTCTTGTTTGCCAGAACCAATCGATTGACGATTCCGATGCGTCTCTTGCCAAGGATCTGCGCACGCTGGTGCGTGAGCGCCTGCAAGTGGGCGACAGCAACCAGCAAGTTCTGGACTTTATCGTCAGTCGCTACGGCGAATTCGTGCTGCTGAGGCCTGTATTTCAACTGCACACGCTGTTGTTGTGGTTCACGCCACTGGTGGTGCTTGTCCTCGGTGGCTGGGGCGTCTATCAGGTGGCGCGACGCCGCAAGAGAGAGGCCGTCACCCCGCTCACACCCGAGGAGCGCGCGCAACTGGATGCGCTTCTGAAGAAATGAAGCCTGCGCTCAAGGCGGTTTCCTTCTCCCATCGAGACACCTATTCCATCGTTCGTGCCTGCGCGCACTGAGACTAATGCCTAGCTAGTGGTAGGCGTTATCATGGGTTGATATTAGCGCTTCTCAAGCCACATTCACCTCTATAAACGGTGTTTTGTTATGCCGCTCCTGGACAGCCGAGGGCGTGTGAATGCAGCTTTCAGAAAGCAGAAAAGGCTGAACGCAAACCGGCAAAATAATGGAGGGCACTCTCCTCTATTCTGATGACAACAGCATGTTTGTTGGCGGGTTGCAAAATAGACATTAAGGATTGATGCTATCTGCGGAAGATGATTTATAGCGATTCAGGAAAAGTGATGATAACTGCCGAAAAACTTGTTCGGGAAACGTGTTGCAGGAGGTGCCGATGGGAGACCCATTCCTAAATTATTTTGCGTTGGGAATTCTTATATTCGTTGTCGTCATATTGTTTTATGGCGTCATCGCAATCCATGACATTCCCCATCTTATCGCAAAATCGCGCAGCCATCCGCATCAGGATGCGATCCATGCGGCGGGATGGGTGAGCCTGTTCACACTCCATGTGCTGTGGCCGTTCCTATGGATATGGGCGATGGCGTATCGGCCGGATCGCGGCTGGGGATTTCATAATCCGGATCATGTGATCCAGCCAGGATCGCCGGAAGCGGAGCTAGACGAACTACGGCAGCGCGTCGTTGCGCTTGAAGCCAAGGTGATGGCCGCTTCGACAAAGGGTGCTCCCAGCGTCTCCATGCCATCCGATACCACTGTAAAAAACGTAAGCGGGAGTTGACCTAAGTGGATATTCTTCTCGTCCTTTCATATGTCGCCTTCTGTTACGCGGTCTTCAAGATCTTCAGAATTCCTGTCAATCAGTGGACGCTGGCAACGGCAACGCTCGGCGGCGTCGTCGGCATTGCCCTGCTACTCCTCACCATGAACTACAACCATCCGTTTTCGGCAAACGGGCGTATCTATTTTTCGGTGACCCCCATTCTTCCCGGCGTTCGCGGACGCGTGGTCGAGGTGCCTGCGGTTTCCGATAAGCCCATGAAAGAAGGCGATGTGTTGTTCCGGATTGATCCGGCGCCCTACGAGTTCACCGTGCAGCAGAAACGCGCGAGCCTGGCGGAAGCTGAGCAGAACTTTAAATCGCTGAAATCAACGCTTGATGAGGCAAGTGCTGCTCTCGCACGTGCCGGTTCACAGCTCCAGTTGGCACAGCTGGATTATGATCGACAGAAGGAACTGGTTGAGAAGAAGGTGACGGCCCAGGCCACACTCGATACGGCAACGCGCAACCTGCAAGCCGCAACCCAACTGGTCGCCGGAGCGGCTGCTGCTGAAGAGCGGGCACGCCTCAATTACGGGTCGTCGCTTGATGGCGTCAACACCACCGTTGCTCGTATTCGGGCGGAGCTGGGCCAGGCGGAATACGATCTGGCGCAAACCATTGTTCGCGCGCCCACCGATGGTTTCGCGACCCAGGTTTCCTTGCGGCCCGGCGTCTACGCGGTGCCGATTCCATTGCGCCCGGCCATGGCATTCATCAATACCGACGCCAGAAGCAAGGTTCTCGGAGCGGCTTTCCAGCAAAATACGCTGCAGCGTGTGATCGCCGGTGACGAAGCCGAAGTGGCGTTCGATGCGGTTCCGGGTCGCGTTTTCAAAGGCAAGGTGCGCATGGTGCTTGATGCCATCGCTGCCGGTCAGTTCCAGGCAACTGGCACATTGCAAGATTTTGGTGTGCGCGTGGATGGCGGCCGGGCTTTGGCAATCATCGACCTGCAGGAAGATACCACGGGCCTACAAATTCCGCTGGGTGCCTCGGCAGAAGTGGCGATTTACACTGAGCACTTCCACCACCTCTCCATTCTGCGCAAAGTCTTGCTGCGTATGCGCAGTTGGCAGAACTACATCTACACCGAAGGCCATTAGGCCCATGTTATCGTGAGCCCGCCTGATATCTGATGGGCTCACACATCCAATACGGCTTTGGTTTCGCTGAACTCCGCAAAGCGTGAGGCGAGGCCAAAGCCTTTTTTATTCCATCTGATGGTGGGTTCCTTACGCCAGACTGGCTGCTTTGCGCCGCGCGCGCCAGTCCAAAAAAAGCCCCAACAATTACAAATCTTTCATCCGCCTGCGAAATTCCGGTAAGGCGCGGTGAGGCATCTTCATGCTCACATTAACGGAGCTGCCCGTGGGGGCATCTTCAGGAGTAGAGATGATTATGCTGAACCAGAACAACATTAAAGCCGGAAACCTTACCCTTGCCGCCCGCATCCATACAGGGCGGGGACGCACCTGGGCATGCATGGCATTGGCCGCGGCTTTGCTCGGTGGCTCTGCGCTCGGTGGTTTGACCATTTCCCCGTCGCCTGCCCGTGCCGAATTGCGGTCCATGGATAAGCCGATTGTTGCCGCGCCCGCTTTCGCCGATGTCATCGAAAAGGTGAAGCCCGCCGTGGTTTCGGTGAAGGTCAAGATTTCCAACGCTGCCCAACAGGGTGACGATAACGGCTTACAGCAGATTCCTCCGGAACTGCGGCGCTTCTTCCGTCAGTTCGGCGATGAGCAGCAGGGCCAGAATGGCCCGCGTCGCCAGCAACCGCTCGCCCAGGCGCAAGGCTCCGGCTTCTTCATTTCCGGTGATGGCTATCTCATCACCAACAATCATGTGGTTGAAAACGCCGTGGATGTGCAGGTGGTCATGGACAACGGCGAGACGCTTGACGCCAAGGTGATCGGCACCGATCCGAAAACCGATCTGGCGCTCTTGAAAGCCACAGGCAAAACCGATTTCCCCTATGTCCGTATCGCTGCTGCCAAGCCGCGTGTGGGGGATTGGGTGATTGCGGTCGGTAATCCGTTTGGTCTCGGCGGCACTGTCACGTCTGGCATCGTCTCGGCGCAGCACCGCGACATCGGCCAAGGCCCCTATGACGATTTTCTGCAGATCGACGCTTCCGTCAATCGCGGCAATTCCGGTGGGCCGACCTTCAATCTTGCCGGTGAGGTCGTCGGAGTGAACACCGCCATCTATTCGCCGTCAGGCGGCAGTGTTGGCATCGCTTTCGCCATCCCGGGTGCGACAGTGCAGAAGGTCGCGACTGATCTGAAAGATAAGGGTTCGGTGTCTCGCGGTTATATCGGCGTCGAAATCCAACCCGTGTCGAAAGAGATTGCCGAGGCCATTGGCCTGAAGGACGGCAAGGGTGCGCTCGTTGCCCGTGCGATCACCACCGGCCCCGCCGCGAAAGCGGGCATCAAGACCGGCGACACCATCATCGCGGTCAATGGCGAGGCCATCGGCGAGCCCAAGGACTTGTCACGGAAGGTGGCCGAAGTTGCTCCGGGCAAAACGGTTTCCATGACACTCTTCCGCGCCGGTCAGCAGCGCGAAGTGCAGGTCACGGTCGAAGTCCAGCCCAAGGGTGTGTAATGCCATTCGCGATGTGGGGTTAGCTCCCCCAAACCCCATGTTGTGAATAGCCTGCAAGACTGCCGCTTTCCGGTATTCCGGACAAGCGGCAGTCTGTTTCTAAGCTGTTGGTTGCGTGAGAATTCCGCCGAACGGCCAGTGTCTTTTTCCTTGCGAGATGCGTTAAGATGTTGCTCATGCGAATCCTGATTATCGAAGACGATGCCGAAGCAGCGCACTATCTGCAAAAGGCGTTCAAAGAGCAGGGGCACGTGGCGGATATTGCTGCCGACGGCCTCGACGGCTACGCCATGGCCGAAAGCGGTGATTATGATGTGCTGATCGTTGATCGCATGTTGCCGAAGCTCGATGGTCTATCGCTCATCCGCTCCCTGCGTGAACAGAACGTGGCAACGCCGGTGCTCATTCTCTCTGCGCTCGGTCAGGTTGATGACCGCGTCAAGGGTCTGAAGGCGGGCGGCGATGATTATCTGCCCAAGCCCTATGCCTTTTCCGAACTCATGGCCCGTGTCGAGGTGTTGGCACGCCGCCGCACCGCCTCGGTCAACAGTGAACAGACCAGCTACCAGATCGGCGATCTGATACTTGATCGCCTGTCGCATCGGGTGACGCGCGGTGCTGAGGAAGTCATCCTGCAACCCCGTGAGTTTCGTCTGCTCGAATATTTGATGAAGAACGCCGGGCAGGTGGTCACACGCACCATGCTCCTGGAAAATGTCTGGGATTACCATTTCGACCCGCAGACCAATGTCATTGATGTGCATGTGTCGCGGCTGCGCTCGAAAATAGATAAGGGCTTTGCCGCGCCTCTGCTGCACACGGTGCGCGGTGCCGGTTACATGATCCGCCTCGGTGGTGAGGGCGAAAAATGACGGGGCTCGGCAAGGTCGTTCGCACGACGGCCTTCAAGCTGTCGCTTCTCTATCTCGTCCTGTTCTCGGTGGTGGCGGCAGCGACGACTTTTTACATTTACCTCAATGCCAAGCATATCCTCGATGAGCAGATCAACTCATCCATCGAGAACGAGATACAGTCGCTCGCCAACCAATACGCTAGGGGCGGGCCGCGCGCGCTCGTTAATACGGTCAACCGCCGCTCGCAAAATCCTGGCTCTTTTCTTTACCTGATCGTTACCGCCAACGGCATCAAACTGTCGGGTAATGTCGGTGCGCTTGAGCCTGAAATTCTGGCGCATCCCGGCGTTCTCGAGACGAACTACAACCGTATCGACGAGGGCGAACCCCAGGAGCACCGCGCCATTATCAATGTGTTCGTGCTCAACGATGGCACAAGGCTGCTGGTGGGCCGCGATGTCGAGGAGCGGGGGCGTCTCTATAACGCCATGCTGCGTGCCTATGGCTGGGCCTTCTTTCTGCTTTGCGTCTTCGGCGTTACCGGCGGCTGGTTTGTCATCAGCCGGGTGTTGAAACGCGTTGATGGCATGACGGAAACTACCCGCACCATCGTTGCCGGGGATATTTCGGGCCGCTTGGCAGTGATCGGCTCGGGTGATGAACTGGACCGGCTGGCACTCAACCTCAATGCCATGCTCGACCGCATCGGTGAGTTGATGACTGGGTTGCGGGAAGTTTCCGACAATATCGCCCACGACCTCAAGACGCCGCTGACCCGCCTGCGTAATCGGGCTGATGAGGCGTTGCGGACGGCCAAAAGCAAGGATGAATTGCGGGCGGCGCTGGAAGCCAATATCGACGAGAGCGATAATCTCATCCGCGTATTCAACGCGCTCCTGACCATCGCCCGGCTGGAAGCGGGCAGTGGCCACGCTGCATTGGCCGATTTCGATGCCGCCGATGTGGCGCGCGATGTGGCGGAGCTTTACGAGCCATTGGTCGAGGATGCGGGTGCAACCGTGACCGTTAGCATCATCGATGGCTTGCCAGTGCATGGTAACCGCGAGCTTCTGGGGCAGGCGCTTTCAAACCTGATTGATAACGCTTTGAAATATGGTGCATGCGCCGATGGCCAGCCCACGGCGATTACCATTGCGGCGGAAAAATCCGGAAAATTTATCGAGATTACGGTTTCAGACAAGGGCGCCGGAATTCCCGAGAACGAACGGGAGCGGGTGACAGAGCGTTTCGTGCGCCTCGAAGGGTCGCGCACCAAGCCGGGTTTCGGGCTTGGGCTCAGCATGGTCGCAGCCGTTGCCCGCCTGCATGATGGCCAGCTTGTGCTTGGCGATAACACTCCTGGCCTCAAGGCGATTTTACGCCTGCCGGAACGGCAGGGAGAGACCGACAAAAGGGAACTTACCGATGGGGCATAATGAGGTTCCGCTGGCGCAACGCATCCAAACGGCACCGCTCGTGAACGACGAAAAGAAGGCTTTGGCGCGACTGGCGGATCTCACACATCGCATTGAGGACCGCGCGGAGCTGGCACCTTTGGCGCAAGCGCTCGGCGAGGAGCGCGTTCGGGACCTCCTGACAGGGCTTGCCGATCATTCGAGCTTTTTATGGCAACTGGCCTATTCCGACCCGGAGCGGCTGCAACGGCTTGTAACCACTGCGCCCGAGCAGGCATTTGCTGCGCTTATTGAGGTGCAGCGGAACCTCTACAAGCCGTTTCTTACCGGTGAAGTAACGCGCGACGACGTGGGTGCGGAGCTGCGACGTGGTCGCGGTGAGATGGCGCTTCTGACGGCGCTTGCCGATATCGGCGGTCTCTGGGGCGTTGAGGAAGTCACTGCAGCTTTAAGCCAGTTCGCCGATATTTCGGTGCAATGCGCGCTCGATGTGGTGCTGCATGAGGCAGCGGCGCTCGGGCGACTGAACCTGCCTGACCCCGAAAACCCCGCAACCGGCTGCGGTGTGGTGGTGCTGGCATTTGGCAAACACGGGGCAGGGGAATTGAACTATTCCTCGGATATTGACCTCGTCATCTTCTTTGACCCCGAAAGCGCCGTGCTACCCGAGAGCGCAGAGCCCGCAACCGTCTATAGCCGCATTGCCCAGCAACTGGCGCGCCTGCTGCAGGAGCGCACGCCATACGGCTATGTACACCGCGTCGATTATCGCCTGCGCCCGGACCCTGGCTCGACCCCCACTGCAATCGCCTTGCCATCTGCCTATGCCTATTATGAATCGGTGGGTCAGAACTGGGAACGCGCCGCCATGATCAAGGCGCGGCCGGTGGCTGGTGAGCTGCGGCTCGGTGAAGAGTTCTTGGCCAGCATGACGCCCTTCATTTGGCGCAAATATTTTGATTTTGCATCGATTGCCGATGTGCATGCCATGAAGCGGCAAATCCATGCCGTGCGCGGACATGACGAGATCGCCGTTGCCGGGCACGACATCAAGCTCGGACGTGGCGGTATCCGTGAGATCGAGTTTTTTGTGCAGACCCAGCAATTGGTGTTTGGTGGTCGGCGCGACGTGCTGCGCGGCAAGAAAACCCTAGACATGCTGGTGGCATTACGCGACGAAAAATGGATATCGCCCGAGGCGTGTGATGAGCTGACCGAGGCCTATAAATTCCTGCGCACCATTGAGCACCGCTTGCAGATGGTGGCGGACGAACAGACCCAACGCCTGCCCGATGACGACAAGGCGCTCGTGCGCTTTGCCAAATTCTGCGGCTATCCGAATGTGAAGGCGTTTGGTGCAGCCCTCACTGGCGAGGCGCGCAAGGTGCAGAAGCACTATGCGCTGCTGTTCGAGGATGGGCCGGAACTGGCAACCGATGTGGGAAGTCTGGTTTTCACCGGTGTGACCGATGACCCGGAAACGCTGGCCTCTTTGCGCAAGATGGGCTTCAAAAACCCGGAAGCGGCGGCGGAGACGGTGCGGGGCTGGCATTTTGGCAGACGCAGCGCCGTCACCACCCAGCGTGCGCGCGAAGTGCTCACCGAGATCACACCAGCGCTGCTCGAAGCCCTTGGCGGCACCGCTGACCCCGATGCTGCACTTGATAAGCTCGACCGGGCGTTCGGCACTATGCGGGCTTCCGCCGAGCTTCTCACCATTTTACAATCCCACGACCGGTTGCGTTATCTGTTCGCGGATCTTTTGGGCACCGCGCCGCGCCTTGCCGACACCGTGGCGGCGTCGCCCCATGTGCTTGATGCCATCATCGACCCGGCCTTTGCGGTCCCCCGCACCGATGAGGCGAGCATCGAAGAACAGATGCGGATCATGCTTGGCAAGCCTGCCGATTACGAAGATTTTCTGGACCGCATCCGGGATGCTGGTCGCCAGATGAAATTCGTGACGGGCGCGCGAATGCTGTCCGATGTGCTGTCGCCGGAATTGGCGGGACGCGCCTATTCCGCCATCGCGCAGGCGGCTTTGCGCTGCTGCTTTGATTTTACGAGGACCGAATTTGAGGCTGAGCACGGCAAGGTGCCGGGGGGACGCATTGCCGTGCTCGGGCTTGGCAGGCTCGGCACTCATGAGCTCACCGCAAGTTCCGATCTCGACCTCATCGTCATGTATGATTTCGATGAGGCTAACCGCGAAAGCGATGGTCGTCGGCCGCTCGATGTGGTGACCTACCATGCCCGCCTGACGCAACGTCTCGTCGCCGCGCTCACAGTGCCCACGCGGCGCGGCACGCTCTATGACGTGGACCTGCGCCTGCGTCCGCATGGCGGCAAGGGGCCGGTTGCCGTGCAGTTCAAGGGCTTTCTCGATTACCAGAAAACCGACGCCGAGCTGTGGGAAAACATGGCCTTGAGCCGTGCCCGGGTGATCGCCGGGGATGCGGGCTTTGTCGAAGAAGTATCCGCCACTTTACATCAGGTGATGGCGCAGCCGCGGGATCGCAAGAGCGTCTTCAAAGACGTGCGCGCCATGCGCAGCCTGATCGCCAAGGAAAAGGGTGATGGTGATCCATGGGATCTGAAGCTGGCCGCTGGCGGCCTCACTGACCTCGATTTCATCGCGCAGGCCTTCACGCTCGCTTTTTCTGCCCAGTGCCCCGACCTCATCGGCCAGCGCGCGGACCGCATCTATGAAGCAGCTGCCCGCGATGGTTTGATGGAAGAGGCCGATGCCGTATTTCTCACCGAGGCACATCGCCTGTTCGGTGATCTTCTGCAATGGCAGCGCTTGACCATTGAAGGCCATTTCAACCCGAAAACAGTAACACCGGCCATCTTCCGCCGCCTTGCTGCGGTGGCGGGGCTACCCAATGAAAAGGTGCTGCTTGCGCACCTCAATGACATGCGAAAGCGCGTGCGAGCGGTTTATGAAAAGGTGATGGCGGGGTAGGGCGTATTTTGTTTGATGGATGGAATGCGAGGCGCAAGCGCTCTTTTATTTTACTGTCTAGCAGCCTGCGCCGCATCATATCCACTGCGTTTCGCAAAACTGAAAAGCTCGGCAGCCTTTAGCTCATCTTTTTTGACGCCTTCACCAGCTTGATAAAGCAGAGCAAGGTGGTAGGCGGCTTCGGCGTCGCCTGCCCGGGCGGCGTGCTCATACCAACGGGCAGCCAATTTCGGCGGCCTTCTCGTACCATTGGGAGGCTGTCTTGAAGTTCTTCTCCATGCCCTTGCCGAGATAATACTGGTCGCCTAACTGGACTTGCGAGAAAACTTCATCCAGCCCAGCTCCCGACGTTAATCTCCTGTGCCCCTCAATGAACCGTATCTCCCAGCGCAATATTCGTCGCCGTTACGCCGGGGCCAATCGGTAAGTGGATCAGTGCGATGGTGCCGACGCCGTCCTGGGAGCGCAGGCGTAAGGATCCGCCATGCAGCTCGCAGAGGGAACGGGCGATGGCGAGGCCGAGGCCGGAGCCTTTGTAGGTCTTGGAGAACTCGGCTTCGACCTGCTCGAATGGGCGGCCAATCTTTTGCAGCGCGTTTTGCGGGATGCCGATGCCGTTGTCCTCAACATAGATATTGATGGCGTCGCGGGCCTGGCGGGTGCGCACGGTAATGCAGCCATTCTGGTTGGTGAACTTCGCTGCGTTTTGCAGAAGGTTGACCAGGATGCGTTGCAGCGCGGTGGCGTCGGCTGGCACCACGATATCTTCGGGTGTGACGTCCACCGTGATGGAAAGTCCTTTATGGGCTGCCTGTTCCTTGATGGAGGCAAGGGCTTCATGGATGGCTTCATTGACGCCAACATCAGTTTTGGCGAGGCTGACCCGGCCATCCTCGATGCTCGACATTTCGAGAATATCTTCGATGGCGCGCAGAAGCTCATGGCCGCTGTCGCAAATGTGCTGCGTATATTCTTCGTATTTCTCCGAGCCGAGCTTGCCGAACGTCCCGGCCTGCATCAGTTCGGTGAAGCCAAGAATATGAGTGAGCGGTGTGCGCAATTGGTGGCTCATATTGGCGAGGAATTCGGACTTGGCGCGATTGGCGGTTTCTGCCTTGCCCTTCTGGTCGAGATACCGACCGGCAAGTTCAGCCATTTGATCTGTCTGGTTTTGCAGATCGCCGCGTGATTTTTCGAGATCCTGAACGGTCGCTTTGAGACGGCGCTCTGAATCGACCAACTGTTCCTCGTGCTTTTTAAGCGCGGTGATATCGACGCCCACCGAGACATGGCCGCCGTCGCGGGTGCGGCGTTCGTTGACCTGCAGCCAGCGGCCATCGCCCAGCGCGACTTCGAAGCTCTGGGGGGTATCGCTTGGGCCATTGGAAAGCAAACCAGTGCCGGTGCTTTCGAGGCTGGTGTGGCGGATAACCGGCTCGCGTGCCTCGCCGATGACTTCGTCATAGGTCCGGCCCGGCACCACTGCGCTCAGCGGCAGGTTATAGAGATGCTGGAACTTGGAGTTGCACAGCACCAGGCGGTTGTTGTTGTCCCACAGCACGAAGGCTTCCGAGATGGCCTCGATGGCGTCGTGCAGACGGGCGTCATTCGCTTCGGTCTTTTCTTCGAGCGAGCGCTGTTCGCTGGTGTCGATGACGATGCCGACCAGATGGGCGTTGGAATCGTCTTCGCCCTGCATGATCTCGGCGCGTGCACGCATCCAGATCCATTCGGAATTGGCGTTGCGCAGGCGGAACTCATGGTCAACCTGTGCGGAATTTCGGCGCGCAAGTTGGTCGGCAATGGTGTAGAGGTCAGGATCATCCGGGTGGACCATGGCATTGACTTCGCCGAAGGAGAGAAACTCCTCGCCGCGCTCATAGCCCAGCAATCGGTACATGGAATCTGACCAGTAAATACGTCCGCGAGCAATATCCCAATCCCACAGGCCGCAGCGGCCACGATTGAGTGCGCTGTCAATGCGTTGACGAACACGTTCGCAGATATCATCGGCAACGCGCGCCCGGTCAGCCTGAAGGAAGTAGGCCGCGCCGAGGCCGCCCAGCACCACGACGATCGCCGCGAGTAAGGCGATCTGCTGCATGATGCGGCTGTACCAGCCCGCATAAAGATCGGAAAGCGGCTGCACGACAGCGATGTAATTGCCGGAAGCTGCCAGGCTGCGCACGGTGGCGATGGCAGAAGCGCCATCGGCGAGGGTCACCGTCATGACCCCAGCGCGATCGGCGAACAGGGTCACCGGCTGGCCGGCTCCGAAGAGCGCATCAAGCGTCTTGGGGATATTTGTGGTGACGGGATAAGAGGTGAGAACGGCGCCGTCCATATTGGCCAGCAACACGGTGCGTCCCTGGGTGAGGGATGTTGCGGGCAAAAGTCTAGCGAAGGCAGTGAGGCGCGCATTGATATCTGCGCCTTCGGCAGCCGAGCGTGTTTGGTCAAAGCGCAGCGCCGAGATGGATGCGACGATGTCGATATTGCCAATGGCCTCGGCCAGGATTGCCTGCCGTGTCGAGCGTGCTTGCATCCAGGCCCCGACAAACAGCACCGCAAGGAAGCATGTCAGTAGGGCCGGGATTGTGTAGCGTAGCCACGGCTCAAGCCGCGCCAGCCGACGAAATGCCGGATGAGCCGCCGTACGGGCGATGCCAAGTATTGTGGCGGCGCCTGAAGGCGCAGCAACGGTCTCCGCTTCCATGCGAAGTCCTTTCGGAATCCTGTTAAAACGTCCATCGGGAGGACGTGCCGCATCTCCCCGAATCACTAGTAATAGAATCACTGATGATTGATTTGTCCAGCCGGAAAGCCGTGAAGTAAGAAAAAAATTAACTATATTTTATCATTTGTGGATATTTCCGGATTTTGCCCTAAGAAAAGCAATTCCTTGTCTGGGAACGCGCAACCGATTTGGCGTAAAAAGCCATGGTGTTCAGGACATTTTAAACGACAACGCCACTCCCTTGCGAGAGTGGCGTTGTCGTTAATGAGGTGTCGGTTGCCGCTTTTGCGTCATGCAAAAACGTGATGCGCCATGGCGCGCCATGCGCCTGCGGGATGCGTTGCGCGCGTCAGGTGAGCGAGCGATGGACGATATCGGCGCTGTCGCGCGACAGGTTGGGAAGGGCTGCGATGCGCCGCAACTCCCGTTCCGCATGTTGCCGCCGGACCGCATTCATGGTTCGCCACGGCCCGAAGGCGGTGAGAAGTCGGGCGGCGATCTGCGGATTGATGGGATCGAGCGCCAATACCAGGTCAGCCAGCAGCGCATAACCGCGCCCGCTGGCGTGGTGGAACTGGGTTGGGTTTGCCATCGAAAAAGCGCCAAAGATCGACCGCACCCGGTTGGGATTGGAAATTGAATAGCCTGGATGGGTGGTGAGCGTCTTGATGCGGTCAAACACGCCTTCTTCGGGGGTGGCGGCCTGCAACGCGAACCATTTATCGAGCACCAGCGGCTCATCGCGGTAGCGTTCGCCAAATTCGACTATGGCCTTTTCACGCAGTGCTCCCGGAATGAGCGACAGTGTTGCAAGTGCGGCCAGGCGGTCGGTCATATTGGTCGCTTGCTGAACCTGCGCGTAGGCCAGAGCCTCACCGCGTGTTGGGTCAGCCTCCGCCAGCAGACTGAGCGCGAGATTACGCAGCGAACGCTTGCCAACGCTTGCAGCATCGGGGCTGTAAGGCGCGGTGGTTGCGGAGCTTTCAAGGAAGTCGCTGAGGGTGGGGGTCAACACCCGGGCAATATGGCGGCGCAGTGCGACACGGCTGTTGAAAATTGCATCGGGGTCGATATCCGTGCCGATCTCCTGGGCAATATCGCTCTCACCCGGAAGCGTTAGGGTTAGCGCCGTGAAGGCGGGGTCGTTCGTGGCCTGCGCTGTTGTGAATACCAGCAGGGCTTGCGCGAACGCCTCGATTTCTTCGGTGGGGTTTTCCCCATTGACCATGCGCTTCATCAGGCGGGTCGCCACGGTCTGTGTTGCCTGCCAGCGATTGAACGGGTCGCTGTCGTGACGCAGCAGCGTCAGCAAATCGGTATTGGTCAGGTCCAGCGTAACTTTGACGGGGGCTGAGAAGTTGCGGAATACCGAAGGCACCGGCGCTTCGGGCACGTTGGCGAAGGTGATGCTGTCTTCGGCCTTGTCGAACACGAATACGCCGTCAGCGTTGACGCGGTTGCAGTCGAGCGGCAGATCACCCGATTGCGTCACGAGACCAAGCGAAACCGGAATGACAAGGGCTTCTTTAACAAGCTGGCCGGGGGTGGGCGGTGTTGATTGGCTGAAGTCGAGCTGGTAGCTACGGCTTGCGGCATCATAATGCCCTTTAACTGTCACTTCCGGTGTTCCTGCCTGGGCGTACCAGCGGGCGAACATGGTGAGGTCGTGCCCGGAGCTTTGCTCGAATGCCTGAAGGAAATCCTCGATGGTTGCGGCAGTGCCGTCATTGCGGTCGAAATAGATATCCATGCCGTGCCGGAACGCTTCGGCACCGATCAGGGTCTTGATCATGCGGACCACTTCCGCGCCTTTGTCGTAGACGGTAGCGGTGTAAAAGTTGTTGATCTCGCTGTACTGCGTCGGGCGCACCGGATGGGCGAGGGGGCCCGCATCTTCCGGGAATTGGCGGGCGCGGAGGTTCTTGACCTCGGAAATACGATAAACTGGGCGCGAACGCTGGTCACATGAGAATTCCTGATCGCGGAACACGGTCAGGCCCTCTTTCAGGCAAAGCTGGAACCAGTCGCGGCAGGTGATGCGGTCGCCGGTCCAGTTATGGAAATACTCATGGGCAATCACCGACTCGATGCCAACATAATCAATGTCAGTGGTGGTTTCCGGCGAGGCTAGAACGTACTTATCGTTGAAAATATTGAGGCCTTTGTTCTCCATCGCTCCCATATTGAAATCCGACACCGCGACGACATTGAAAACATCGAGATCGTATTCGCGGCCGAAGACGTCCTCATCCCAGCGCATGGAGCGCTCCAGCGCATCAAGTGCATAGGTTGCACGTTCGGCTTTGCCCGGCTCCACATAGATGGCGGCCTCAACTGCGCGGCCACGCATGGTGGTGAAGGTCTTGGCGATGTGGTCGAGGCGACCACCGACCAGAGCGAAGAGGTAAGAGGGTTTCGGAAACGGGTCTTTCCACACCGCGTAATGGCGGTTGCCGCCGGGAATGTCGCCCCGCTCATCCGGGTTGCCGTTGCCGAGCAGGATGGGAGCTTCATCGCGGTCTGCTTCGATGCGGGTGGTGTAGACGGCCATCACATCGGGACGGTCGAGGAAATAGGTAATGCGGCGGAAGCCCTCGGCCTCGCACTGGGTGCAATAGACGCCGTTTGAGCGGTAAAGCCCCATCAGCTTGGTGTTTGCTGTTGGGTCAAGGATGGTTTCGATCGTGAGTTCGAATGGACGCTCCGGCACCGTAGCAAGCGTCAGCGCTTGCGGTGTGGCCTGATATGCGGACGTGGGCAGCAGTTCACCATCGAGCCAGATATCGCGCATGACGATCTCATCGCCGTCGAGCACCAGCGGCGCAGTGGCGCGGCCCGCCGGGTTACGGCGTAGGGTCATGGTGCTGACGACGCGGGTTTCCGTCGGATGCAGGATGATATCGAGATGGACATTGTCGATCAGAAAGCCACTGGGACGGTAGTCTTCGAGGCGAATGAGCGTCGGCGTGTCTGTCCGCATGGTGGTTCCTCGTCCGGGAGAATGAGAAGGCGGTGTGGATGTGGCGTTAGCGAGGGCCGCTTTCAACGCTTGGTCTGTGAGGCATTTGTCTTATCCGGTTCGGCGTGTCCCACCACCCGGATGACATCGGGGTGATTGGCGCGGAACAGGCGCTCGATACGATCCACGCTGTCATGGACCTCGGTGACAGTACGGCTTGGGTCAACATAGCAGTGATAATTGACCACGAGCCCAGCGGATGAAGTGCGCGCCCTCACGGAGTGGATGTGGCTGATCTCCCGGTCTTGCTCGGCGCAGGCCATGAGTGTCCGGGCGATCTGGGCGGTTTCTTCTTCCGAGAGGTTCTTGCCATCGAGGGGATTGGCGTTGAGTGGCTCGATATGGGTTTCAACTTCGGTGTCGTCCCCAAATTCATTGCGAATGGCGGCCTCAAGGCGGGTTGCCAGCATATGGGCGGCGGCGAGGCTCAACCGACCATCGACCTCAAGGTCGCAGCCCACCGACAAGCGGCTGTCGATGTTTTGAATAATGACGTTATGGATGGGCAGGCGCTGTTTCGCTGAGATCAGCATGATGCGCTCGAACAGTGTTTCATTGTTGAGTTGCACCGGATCGGCAATCACCGTCAGTTCCGCATTGGGCACTTCTGCGGCAACGGCGGCAGCAATCTGCTTTTTGACCAGTACCACCTTGTCGAGCGGCAGCGTGCGCGAGACCTGCACATGGATTTCGCCGAACACCGCGCCACCAGCGGGGCGGACCCGGACGCTTTCGACGAGGGCCACACCCGGCACCATTTCTGCTTCGCGGCGGATGATATCCGACAGGCCGGCAGGGGCGGTATCAATCAGCGTGTTGATGGTGCGGATGGCAAGGCGTATGCCCGAAATGGCGATGAATACGGCGACGATAAGCGCGGCAATGGTATCGGCCTGTTTGAAACCGAGCAGGATCGCCCCGAATGCGGCCAGCACCATCAGTGAATTGACGAGATCCGAGGCGAAATGCAGGGCATCGGCTTCGAGCGCTTCGCTGTGCGTGAGCTTGGCAACTTTTCTCAGTGAATACCAGCGCCAGG
Source organism: Microvirga sp. (assembly GCA_031546825.1). Lineage (GTDB taxonomy): Bacteria > Pseudomonadota > Alphaproteobacteria > Rhizobiales > Beijerinckiaceae > Hohaiivirga. The sequence continues at coordinate 103,615 of JAVBJU010000003.1, forward strand.
CATCAAGGGCGATGGCGCCGATGAGGATGACGAAAGCCAGCCCGTGCGGAACGATTTCCGCCGAACCCGTCATCAAACGGTGATAGCTCTGGAAAGCAATGACCCCGGCAAGAAGCAGCAGGAAAACAGTTTCAATCAACGCTGCCATCGATTCGATCTTGCCATGACCGAATTGGTGATCTTCGTCAGCGGGTTGATGGGCTTTGCGAATGGCGAACCAGGTGATGGTGGTGAACACCACATCAAGCAAGCTGTGCAAGGCATCGGAAATGAGCGCAAGCGAACCGGTGAGCATGCCGCCAATGGCTTTGGCGATGGTAATCAGCGCGCTGACCAGGATCGAGCGAAATGCCACGGTCTCCTTCAACTGGTCGTGATTGCCGTGCTGGTGATGGTGTCCCATTGTCGCCCTTGCGTTTAAGCCCTAACTCCCTGCCATCCATATGGCATGAGGGCGGCTTTGTGAACGGTTCAGTTTTCCGCTCGCGCGCTTTCCGCCAGCTTCGTGCCGAAACACCCTTTTCGGCATCGCGCCGTCGGGTTAAATGCTGCTATCTTTAGTTTCTCACGGGAGTGCGTGATGCAATACGCCCATACCATGATCCGGGTGTCTAACCTGGAAAAGTCTCTCGATTTCTTCAAGAAGACGCTCGGCCTCGTCGAAGTGCGCCGCTGGGATAGCGAAAAAGGCCAGTTCACCAACGTGTTTCTGGGAACCCCGGCGGATATTGCGCGGGGCGGTATCATTCCCACCGTTGAGCTGACCTATAACTGGGGTGATCACACTTATACCGGCGGCCGCAATTTCGGCCATCTGGCCTTTTATGTCGATGATCTCTATGCCACCTGCCAGAATATTCTGGATAACGGCGTCGAACTCAATCGCCCGCCTCGTGATGGGCATTTGGCATTTTTCAAGACACCGGACGACATCTCCATTGAACTCATCCAGAAGGGTGAGGACAAGCCGGTGCAGGAACCCTGGGCGTCGATGCCGAATGTCGGTAGCTGGTAAATTTGATACGATAAGGACATCTAAAATGCTGCGTGCTGAAAGCATTATTCGCAAACCGGCAGTCAAAGCCGAACTCGTTGCCGACACTGTTATTCTTGACCATGAGGCCCGTGGGCTTCTGGCCCTGAAGCTCCATTGTGAGAACGGCCTCATTGCCGGGTTTGCCGGAGACAAACCGGCCAATCTCCGGGATGGCGACGCTTTCAAACTGGAAGATGGCCGTCTCATTCTGGTGCGCGCCGCCAATGAGGAGCTGGTCAAGGTGACGGCGGAAAATCCGCTGCGTCTTGTGCGCCTTGCCTGGCAGCTCGGCAGCAACCATGTGGCGATGGAAGCTACCGTGGATGCGCTTTACGTGGAAAGCGATTTGCTGTTGGAGGAACTGATCCGGGGGCAGGGATGTATCCTGGCACCGGTCATCAGGCCCTTCAACCCGGAAAATGCTGTCGAACACGGGCATTGCGGCTGCGGCCATGACCACGGCCACGATCATGGTCATGAGCATGGGCACCACCATCATGAGCACGGGCACGAGCACCATTCCCATGGTGAAGGTGGTTGTGGCTGTGGTTGCGGCGGGCACGGACACAAGCACGACCATTAATTTGATTTAATCTGTTTTTGAAAAACGGCGGGGAACGCAAGGCGTTTTCCGCCGTTGTTGATTCGCAAGCACCCATTCAAGTGGTTTCATTTTGGAGTAACCGCCCGTTATCGCGAAGGCCGTTAAGCCGAGGTTAAGCTACAATTAGGAAGAATGGCGCAAATCGGGCTTCAATGTCATGATATGGCGAAAGAATTGTCACAGTGCTGCCAAGGTGGCCTCTTACAACTTTCATCCTAACAGGGCGCAACATAAAGGAGGCTCCCGATGCAAGAAAAGGAGATGGAAGCCATGAGCACATTCATTCTTTTCCGACGCAAGGCCGAAGCCGGGTTTTGTTGTGCCGTTCCGGAAGGGCAATCGCAGCCCTGCTTTCTTGAAGAAGGCGAATGGGAGGCATTTGGCAAAATCGGCGATGGAGCCAGCGCTTGGCCGAGCCAATTCCACGCGACGTCTGCGGACGCTTGCGCCAGAATCAACGGGTTTTACCTGTTCCAGTCCTGCTGAAACAGCTTCAAGACTTCCAGCTTCCATGGGGCGACCGAATTAGTTCGGTGCGCCCCTTTGTTTTTCAGCCTTCGCGAGAGTGCCTTGCTTCGCTCGCCTTGAGATGGGCATAGGCGATGCGGAGCAGCGAGGATTTCTCAGTTGATCCGCCGCGCTGCATCAGATTGCCGAGCACATGATCAACCTCGGTTTTCGAGCCACGTTCGAGATCTCGAAGCATTGAGGCCATCAGGGTTGAACCGGCGGCTTCGAACATTGTGCGGTAATTGGCGAGCGGCGCAGGGCGGGGGGCAAAACCGTTTTTTGCAGCAATGGCGCAGCATTCATCGAGCAGGGCCAATGACAGATCGCCCGCGCCCGCAGCCAGAATGTCGCCGATGGCGGCACGCATCAGACAGGTGATGCCTGCGCAAGAGGCGATGAAAACCCATTTTTCCCACATGGCCTGAAGAATGATATCGCTGGTTTTCAAATCAAATCCGGCGTCGGACAGCACGGTGGCGATGGCGCGGCTACGGTCGGTTTCGCCGCCTGCGAGTTCGCCGAACGTGAGATTATGCATCGTGTTGAGATGCAGGATCTGGCCCTTTTCATCAAGGGTTGCCGAAATCTGGCACAGGCCGCCCATGACCTGTTGCTTGCCAAAAAGTGCGGTCAGGGTGTCGATATGCGCCATGCCGTTGAGCACGGGGATGATGACAGTTTTTGGGCCGACTGCCGGAGCGAAGGACGCGATGGCGCTTTCCAGATCGAACGCCTTGCAGCTTAACAGGATGATATCATATGTGCCGTTGAGGTTTTCGGCAGTAACAAGGCGTGGCTCGGTAATCGTAATATCGCCGGTCGGGCTCTTTACATGCAGGCCAGTGCGCAGCTGTTCCACGCGCTTCTGGCGCACGAGAAATGTTACGTCACGTCCAGCTGCAGCCAGTCGCGCGCCGAAATAGCCGCCGAGTGCTCCGGCACCCATCACCAAAATCCGCATGATCTCTCTCCCTCGTGGTTATCCCATGGTGTAGCAGATATATGGCACCCGGAGCGTATAATTATGCCCGTAAACAAGTCGAATGGGGCGGAGCAACGCGATTGTTGCGATTGTGCGCGTCACTCAGCGTCGTGGGCCGCATCGGCTTTGCGCCTGGCCATTTCCTTGTTGGTCCGCATTGCGGCGGTGGCAAGCGCCCGCAACTTCAAACGAACTCCGCTGCCTTTTCCGGAAAGGAGCGGGGACTTGCGCCGTTCGCTCCGCTCCTGCCGTGAGCGAGCCTGCGCCGCGTTGCAGTACCCTCGTATCTGCTCACGAATTTTTTCAACCTCACTGTCGGGCAACATGCTGAGGCCCGGCTGATGGCTGTCTGCCACAGTGGTCTGCTCCTCCTTTGAAAGAAAGCGCAGTTCCGTTTTTCTGGCGAGAGACATTTGCGGCTCCTTCTTGAACCTGTCAGGGATGCTCATGTGCTCCAGATATATTCCGAGACATTGCAAAAAAATGCCACGCGGCAGCCTGTCGCTTCGACTTTGGTCGCATATGTCCCTGGCGGAAGATTTGCACCCGGCGGTGAGGCAGCGTAAAAGCCTTCATGAACCCGAAAACTGAAAGAGCTGGGCGCTTTTGCAGACCTCCCTCGCTCCGGGAACAGAGGGAAGCGGACGCTTTTGAAGGTATGAAACACTACGCCATGGCCACCAACATGCGCTTTTCAGTCGCGCCCATGCTTGATTGGACGGACCGCCATTGTCGCGCCTTCCACCGGGTGATGAGCCGCCATGCGCTGCTCTACACCGAGATGGTTACGACGGGGGTCATCCTTTACGGACCGCGCGAGCAACTGCTATCCCATGGCGAGACAGAACACCCTGTGGCCGTTCAACTTGGTGGCTCGAACCCCACTGATCTCTCCGAATGCGCCCGCATATGCGCTGATTACGGTTACGATGAGATCAATCTCAATGTCGGTTGCCCGTCTGACCGGGTGCAGAACGGTGCGTTCGGCGCGTGCCTGATGCTCGACCCCGATCTCGTGGCGCGCTGTGTTGCCGCGATGAAGGCGACAGTCAGCATTCCCGTGACTGTCAAATGCCGCATCGGCGTTGATGAGCAGGAGCCGGAAACGGCGTTGTTTGGTCTCGCTGAAAAGGTGATTGCCGCCGGTGTCGATGCGCTTATCGTTCACGCGCGCAAGGCCTGGCTCAAGGGACTATCCCCCAAAGAAAACCGCGACATCCCGCCGCTGGATTACCCTTTGGTGCATCGTCTCAAGCAGGCTTTCCCCGGCACACCGATGGCGATCAATGGCGGCCTTGCCGATTGGGAAACAATTGGTGCGCAATGGCAGCACATGGATGGCGTCATGGTAGGGCGCGCAGCTTATCAGAACCCGGAAATCATGCTGGAGGTCGATGAGCGCGCCTTCGGCCAGGAACGACCCGTTGCGGACGGCTTTGCAGCGATTGAAGCCTTTGAGCCATATATCGCCGCGCAACTGGCCAAGAATCTGCGCCTGTCGCAGGTCACACGTCACATGCTCGGCCTGTTTGCCGGTAAACCTGGCGCGCGCCTCTATCGCCGCCATCTGGCGACGGAAGCGGTGAAGGTGGGGGCGGGGCTTGAGGTTGTGCGGGATGCCGTGGCGCTGGTCCAGCGCTAGACTGGAGCGCAGTTAAGTCGTTTGAATGCTCGGAATATAGGGGGAAATGCGATGGCTACTCTCAAACAGGCGACGGATGCACTCGTTGGTGCCATGCGGGACGGAACGGAAATTGACGATGATTTGATCGCGGTGGCAAACGCATTTCAACAAGCCTGTCATGACAGTGATGGAGCGGGAATTGATGCGGCTTTCACACAACTCGGTCTCGCTTTTGGCGATGGCATTCCGACCCTTCGTATGGCCCTGGTCGCCACGATATGTGGAGCGTGGGTGGAAGATGGGCGTGACCCCGAAACCTTTGCAAGACCGCTGATTGGCGTGGTCCGTGATCTGGTTCGAGACGTTGGTGGCTTGTGTCGTCTCTGTGATCAGAAAATGCCGGACGAGATCGGTGTAGATGAAGATGGCGACGAGATTTTCGTATCGATCAGGGATAAACTTATTGCTGAGGATACAAGCCTTTCCGGAAAATGGGAGATATTGGGCATGATGTATCTTCCGGCAATCGCTGCGTTCGCCAAATCCGCGCGCTTGCGCCGGGAATACCAGACAATGCTCCCGGATTTGATGCTTTTGAACGGGCGGCATATGGCCGGTGATTACCTTTCCATGATGCTCCGTGTTCCTGACAATGAGAGGTTACTGGTTTTGGAACCGGGTGCCGGAAGAGGGTTTCTCGGGCGCATGTCGGGTATCGCAGATAATTTCCAGTTGCACATGTTGCTGAGCGACATGCTGCCGTTGCCAAACGGAAGCCCGAGCTTTTCGCCAGAAAAAATCGCCCATTTACGTGGGGCTCTTCCCTATCACAAGGAAGAAGATGTATTTATCGGGCGCTGGAATATGTTTTCCTGGAAAGCTGCGGCTCATCACGGCTGTTTGCCTACGGGTGCATCCCACAGCAGTTGCTGGATATGGAATGAGGGAATTCCCGATCATATTCCGACATTCGATGGGATGCGGGTGGTTCTTCTTGGAGAACCGTCGTATCAACGCGCCATGAGCCACAATATCATATTTGGCAATCTTCCTGCGGATATAACTGTCGACGAATGGCTGAGCGCCGATCAGGTTGATGTCTGGTTCGAAAGGCTCAAGATGCCACCCCTCCATTGAGATGCAAACCAGATGACATTTGCCAATATTCCCCTATCCGAAATTATAATGCTCGTCATCGCACTGCTTGGTGCCGGCGCAGTGACTGGGGTTCTCGCAGGGGTCTTCGGTGTCGGCGGTGGATCGGTGATCGTGCCGGTGCTTTATGAGCTTTTCCGTGTGCTTGAAGTGCCGGAATCGCTGCGGATGCCACTGGCTGTGGGCACTTCGCTTGCCATCATCATCCCCACCTCGATCCAGTCGTTCCGCACCCATTATGCGGCGAAGGCGGTGGATATGGACTTTCTCAAGGGTTGGGCCGCGCCGGTGGTGATTGGTGTTATCGCCGGAAGTTTTATTGCTCGCTACGCACCCGCATGGGTGTTCATGGTGGTCTTCATCATCGTTGCCGGTTTCTCGTCTATCCGCATGATGGCTGGGCTGGATTTGAAGGGTAAGAGCGACGCGCGCCCCGGCGCTGTCGGCATGTCCGTGACCGGGTTGATTATTGGGGCATCCGCGAGCCTCATGGGCGTTGGCGGCGGGCTGCTTTCCAACCTTTTCATGAGCTATTGCCACCGGCCCATCCACCGTGCGGTCGCCACGTCTTCCGGTGTTGGCGTTTTTGTGTCGGTGCCGGGAGCCATCGGTTTTATGATTGCCGGTTGGCCCCAGGCCGCGCTTAACCCCGACGTTCCGATGCTACAATTTCCGATTTCAATCGGCTTTGTTTCCCTGCTCGGCGTGCTTCTGTTCATCCCGACCAGCATGGCGACCGCGCCATTCGGGGCGCGGCTGGCGCATCGGTTATCGAAACGCACCTTGCAGTTTTCGTTTGGCCTATTTTTGTTTTGTATCAGCTTGCGCTACCTGTGGAAGCTGGTCGTCGGCTGAAGTTTTGCGGCGTGTGGGCAGCACAGCCATGATGGCTTGACGCTCAGCCTCCGAGAGGCGGCTCCATGCGCCGATTTCTGTGCCGGTGCGGTGGCAGCCGCAACATAGGCCGGTTGTGGCATCAAGCTGACACAGCCCGATACAGGGAGAGGAAATGCTCATCGCGCTGCCCCGAGGATGGCGAGGTAGACCGCAATCTCTCCCAGTTGCTGGGCCGCACCCGCAACATCGCCGGTCTGTCCGCCAATCATGCGCCGCGACATGAGCGCCATCAGGTAACACACGCCCAAGGGAGCGAGCAGGGCAAGGCCGAGACCAATAGTCGGAACGCCTGCGCAAAAGCCGATGATGATGGTTAGAAGCCAAGCGAGGCCAAGTCCCGCGCCATAATTGCTCCAACTCGTCTTGCCAACCGTACTCGATAGCCCGTCCGTGCGCGCGGCGGGCAGGGCGATCAAAATCGACAACGCCGAGATGCGTGAGAGAATGGCCGCCATGATGAGTGCCGCCATGGAAGCCGTAAGGGTCGAGCGCTCGGTGATGCCGGAAAGCGCCCCGACGCGCAGGATGAAGGCCAGCGCCAGTGCCGATGCGCCGAATGAGCCGATCAGGCTATCTTTCATGATGGCGAGACGCCGCTCAATCGTTGCGCCGCCGCCAAAGCCGTCGGCGGTATCGGCAAGGCCATCCTCATGGAAAGCACCGGTGATGAATGTCATGGCGGCAATGGCAAGCCCCGCCGACACCATTGCTCCGAAGGCTAACCACACACCGATCGCGAGCACCATCGCCCCGATGATGCCAATGACCGCCCCGGCAAATGGCAGTGCCCGCGGCATAATGTCGAAGTCCGGGGCGCGGTAAGGCGCAATTTCACCGGGCAGCGCGGGGATGGGAAGGCGCGAATAGAAGCGCAGGCAAGATGCCACAGCCCAAAGCGGCGAGAGTAATCTGCGGGAGCCTTGAGCTTTTTCCGACGAATGTGCGGGCATGATGTGGTTCAATCGGCTTTCCTGAATGCTGTCGGGCGGGTATAGCACAGGGAGCCTTTGTCGCCCATTGATGGATGAACCGCCATGACCAGCATCGTTTCCCGCACGCCTTTCGATGATATCCGCGCCATTCTGGCGGCTTTGCCTGCTCGGGATGAACATGCGGCGCACGAGGCGCGCCACCACAATCAGGATCTCACCAAGCCGCAGGGCAGCCTTGGGCGTCTCGAATGGCTGGCGGAATGGTTGGCGGGGTGGCAGGCCAAGGAAAAGCCCACCATGAACCGGCCCACGGTTTGTGTGTTTGCGGGCAGCCATGGTGTGGTGAAGCGGGGCGTTTCGGCCTTTCCGGCGGAAGTGAACCAACAGATGCTCGACAACTTCGCGGCGGGTGGGGCGGCGATCAATCAGATATGCACCGCTTACGGTCTTGGCTTCAAAGTGTTTGATCTCGCCATCGACCAGCCGACCAAAGATTTTACCGAAGAACCGGCGATGGACGAAAAAACCTGTGTCGGGACCATGGCTTTCGGCATGGAAGCCATCACTGGCGGCATTGATGTGCTGGCAATTGGCGAACTGGGCATCGGCAACACCACCTCGGCGGCGGCAATTTTTGCAGCCCTCTATGGCGGCGGTGCGGAGAAATGGGTCGGGCGTGGCACCGGGGTGGACAAAGAAGGTTTGGCCCGTAAAATCGCGGCAGTTGAAGCGGGCATCAAGCGCCACGAAGCCTTGCTGCATGATCCGCTTGAGGTGCTCCGCTGCCTCGGTGGCCGCGAGATTGCTGCCATGGCGGGCGCAATCATTGCGGCGCGAACGCAACATATTCCGGTGGTGATCGACGGCTATGTGGCGACGGCTGCGGCAGCCATATTGCACGCGGTCGATCCGCACGCCATCGACCATTGCATTGCGGGCCACCTGTCGGGAGAGGGCAACCACCGTGAGGTGCTTGAACGTCTCGATAAAGTGCCGCTGCTGGCACTCGGGATGCGCCTTGGCGAAGGCTCTGGTGCGGCGATGGCCATGGGAATTATCAAGGCGGCGGTGCAATTGCACAACGGTATGGCGACCTTTTCACAGGCAGGCGTCTCTGAAAAATCGGGCGGCTGCGGTGGCCACGACCACGCCCATTGATGTGTGGCGGTGCCGATTTTGAGGTCCTGAGCGTTGCCGTGAGATAACGCACATTCTTGGCTGCGAGACCACGCTATGGTGTTTTTGTTGTTCCCAACCTCATCGAGACTCTGGCGCGGCTTTGGCCGCGCCTTTTTTTTGTTCTTCAACCCGGCTAGGATGTTTCCGGACGCGCGGAGCGCCGGAAGGGGAACATTGTGTCGATACGGAACTTATCAATTCTCGCCCTGGTGCTCGTCATGATCGCCGTCGTTCTGGGCGGCAATTTTGGCACTGCCATTGAACCGCCATCGGCGGAATTTCGAGAATACTTCAAATACATCGTCACGGCGGTTCTGGTCGCTTTTGTTGCCTATCTGGCGATGACGCGGCGGTGAGCGGCTATTTGATCGCTCTGCCTGCGTTATGCATCCGCTTGGTGTTCCATGGCTTTTCCGGTATCCTGATACGGCATTTCCCTTTGGCGCATGACACGCCAAACCATTTCCCGATCTGACCCGATGTTGATTGAGACTTCCCCCGCTGTGGCGCTTCCCCCGAACAAAAAGCCGCGAAGCCTGCTGCAACGATTGCTGCCGCAGACATTGTGGATGCGGGTGGCGCTGCTTGTGGGCACCATGATCTGTCTGCCCGTTTTGATCATGTCTTACATTGTCGAGGTGCAGGGCCGTGCGGCCTTGCTCCATGAAAAGGGCGAGAAGCTCTATGGCATCACCCGCCTGCTCAACGATGCCATGGGTGATGCGCTGGCCCTGACAGAGGAGCAGAAGGCAACGCTATCGCGGGATCAACAGATTGCAATTTTGCATCAGCGGCTTACCCCCGCCGCAGAGGAGGTGGTCAAGGCCTATCCGGGTGTTGGCGCCGGCTATTATGATCGCCGGCTTGATGCCATCATGACCTACGCACCCAATGCAGAATTCAATTATGTGGTGGGTATGCGCATTCCGCCGGATCATCTGGGCAACGAGGTGATGCTCAAGGGCGTGCCGATGACCGCGTTCGGCAGCCAGGTGCGGGGCGATATCATGAATGCGATGTGGCCCATCCAGCGCAATGGCGAGGTTATCGGTTATACTTGGGCGAATGAGCTGAACGACAGTGTCCAGAAGCAGATACTTCGGCTCGATTTGAGCGTGCTCGCGGTGTTGATCGGTGGGCTGTCGGTGAGTTTGGCGCTGGTGCTTCTGCTGTCGCGCAGTTTCGGGCGTGATGTTGATATCGTCAAAGACGGCCTGCACCGGCTGCAATTCGATCTTGGTGCGCCATTGCCGCCTCTCAAGGGCGAGATTGGCGAAATTGCCAAGAGCGTCAATGTGATGGCCACGGCGTTGCAGGAGGCCAAGGGGCTCAACGAAAATATCCTCAACAGCATCGACGATGGCGTTGTCACAGTGGACAATCAGGGGTGCATCACCTTGCTCAATCCGGCTGCGCAAAAAATCATTGGCTGTGATCCGGGTGACGTGCTCAATCGCGATTACATGGGGTTGTTTCACGAGCAGGCGGCTTTCCAGAGTATGCTTCTGGACACATTGCACAGCGGGAAGTCGTATTCCGATGTTGAGAGGGATTATCCGTTACGTGACAAGACGCTCTATGTCAGTTTGTCCACACGGCTGATCCGTAACAGTAAAGGTGAAAAGATCGGGGCGGCGGCCTTCATCCGCGATCTGACCTCGCAGCGGGCTTTGCAGCGCCATGCGGAACGTGCTGAACAACTGGCGGTTGTCGGTGAACTGGCCGCTGGTGTCGCGCATGAGGTTCGCAACCCGCTCACCGCGATCCGCGGTTTCGTCCAGTATCTGCGTGAGGGGGCTAATCCTGATGAGCTGGAGGAATATACCGGCATTATTCTGACCGAGGTCGATTCCATCAATCGTGTGATCCAGCAACTCCTGAATTTTGCCCGACCGGCACCCCAGAATTACCAGAAAGTGGCGCTGGCACAGTTGGTGAATGATGCGCTGGTTCTCGTGAAAACCCGTAGCGTCTCCGGTCGTATCGAGTTTGCCCTGGATGTTGCCGCCGATATCGCCGAAATCGAAGTCGATGCCGAGCAGATCAAGCAAGTGCTGCTTAATCTCCTCCTCAATGCGGTTCAGGCGATTGAAGGCCAGGGAGAGGTTGTTGTCAGCGCGCATAATGGTACTCAAGGCACGGTCGAATTGCGGATCAAAGACAACGGCGCGGGCATTACCCATCAGGATAAGGCCCGGATTTTCTCTCCGTTTTTCACGACCAAGCCATCTGGGACCGGTCTCGGCCTCCCCATCGTGCAGCGCATCATCGCCGAGCATGGCGGTGAAATCATGTTAGAGAGTGCGAAAGGCAGCGGAACAACCGTTATCCTGAGCCTGCCCGCGCACCGCGAACGGAGGGAGACGCCATGAACGCCGATTGCCGGATCCTGATCGTCGATGACGAGGACAATGTCCGCAAGATGCTGCGCGCGGTGCTGGGCCGTGAGGGCTATCGGGTCGAGCTGGCCGAAGACGGGCCGAAAGCGCTTGCTGCCTTTAAAGCCAAGGTGCCAGATATCGTCCTGATGGACATCCGAATGCCGGGGCTTAATGGGTTGGAAGTCCTGAAACAGATGCGGGCGTTACGAACTGACGCCACCATCATTCTGATGACGGCTTTCGCCTCGGTGGAGACTGCGGTCGAGGCCCTGCGTCAGGGCGCTTTCGACTACATCATCAAGCCGTTTGATCTTGATGAAGTGAAAATCCTGCTGCGGCGGGCGCTGGAAATGCGCCGGATGCGTCAGGAAATCGACATGCTGCACCGGGAGTTGTCAAACAGCTTCCAGTGGGGGCATTTTCTCACCAATAACCCGGCCATGATGGAATTGTGCCGTGGCACGGCACGGATTGCTCCGACCAATGCCACGGTTCTGCTGACAGGGGAAAGCGGCACCGGCAAGGAACTGATCGCCAAGGCCATCCACTATAACTCGCTGCGATCGCGCGGCCCGTTCATCAAGGTCAATTGCGGCGCCTTGCCCGAGACGCTTCTGGAAAGCGAATTGTTTGGCCATGAAAAAGGCGCGTTCACCGGGGCGCTTGACCGTAAGCTGGGTCTGTTTGAACGGGCGGATCAGGGCACACTGCTTCTCGATGAAGTCGGCGAAATGTCGACCAATCTTCAGGTGAAACTCTTGCGGGTATTGCAAGAACGGGAATTTGAGCGGCTTGGCGGTACGGCGGCGATCAAGACCGATTTCCGCCTGGTTGCCTCAACCAACCAAAACCTGGCGCAGATGGTCGAAAAGAAGACCTTCCGCGAAGACCTGTATTACCGGCTCAATGTCATCCACCTGACAACCCTGCCACTGCGGGAACGGCCCGAAGACATCGAATTGCTGGCAAACCATTTTCTGCAACGGTTTTGCACGGAAAACGGCAAGGATATTGTTGGTATCGATAGCAGCGCGTTGGAAATCATGCAGGCCTATTCCTGGCCGGGAAATGTGCGCCAGCTTGCCAATGCCATGGAACGCGCGGTCATCATGAGCCTCGGCATCGCGATTTTTGCCGAAGACTTGCCGGAGCAGGTGGTGGCGGGCTGGACCATGGCGGAGGAGGGCGAGGCTGAGGACGGAGAGCATTCCCCTGGTGGCCATACCCTGAAGGATCGGCTCAAGGATTATGAGCGCGAACAGATCCGCAAGGTGCTGCTTAAACACGGCGGCAGTCGCATTAAAGCGGTGCGGGAACTCGGTATCAGCCGCCGCTCTTTGATGTACAAGCTGCAAGAATACCATCTCGACTGAAAGATGGTTGGGCAGCAGGCGAGTCGAGGGGTGCAATTTTTTGCACGTAACGGTGCAGGAAGTTGCTCAATTTCACCCTTCGACATCTCGACCGCAGCAGGGACTTTCAAAAGAAAAACGTCTAATTAAGCTTCTAACATATGGACTTAACGATTGATGCTGTCCTGGGCGCGATGCGGCACCCGTGCTTGGCACGAACCTTGCTTCTCTTTTGCCATCCTGTTCCCGGTGGCTCGTTTCCACCGTGGAACTGCAATGGCAATGCTTCCCCTGTGGGCCGCATCCGCTGGCGCATTCAAGGCATAACGTGAGAGGGCGGTAACGCCCCTTAACTCTTTGAGGAGAATAACATGGCTGAAAATACCCGTAAGGGCGATGTTCGTGCAGGAGAAACTGGCGGAAAGCTGGGCCTTGCGCGGATGTCGCAGACATTCACTTCGTGGGCGGAGAAATGGTTCCCCGACGCGTTTGTGTTCGTCATTCTCGGTGTCATCATCGTTGCTGTCGCCAATCTGTTCACTGGTGCTGCTCCGGTTGCCATTGCCAAGGGTTTTGGTGACGGCTTCTGGACGCTCATTCCCTTCACCATGCAGATGGCGCTGGTGGCGATTACCGGCTATATCGTCGCCACTTCCCCGCCTTGCGAACGTTTCATTAACTGGCTCGCCAGCTTGCCGCGCACCGGTCCGGGCGCTGTCGCGTGGGTTGCCGTGGTGTCGATGGGTGCTTCCTATTTCCAGTGGGCGCTGAGTCTGGTTCTTGGTGGTCTTCTGGTGCGTGCGCTTGCCCGCCGGAAGGAACTGAACCTCGATTATCGCGCTGCCGCTGCGGCTGCCTATCTCGGCCTCGGCGCGACCTGGGCGTTGGGTCTGAGCTCGTCGGCTGCCATGCTGCAAGCTAACCCGGCAAGTCTGCCCAAGGCGATTTCCGACATCAGTGGCGTTATTCCGCTGAGCCAGACGATCTTCCTTTGGCAGTCGGTGGTGATGGGCCTCGCCATCGTCATCATGTCAGTGATCATCGCTTATTTCTCCGCGCCGAAAGGCAACGCGGTCCGTACTGCCGAGGACATGGGCTGTGATGTGTCGGCTGCATCCACTGCCAGAGAAAAGCACACGCGCCCCGGCGAATGGCTTGAGTTTACGCCGATCCTGCCGTGGCTGATCGTGTTGTTGGCCGCCGCCTTCCTCGTCAATGAGTTCGTCAAGAAAGATGCCCTCACGGTCATCTCAAGCCTGAACAACTACAACTTCGTGTTCTTGATGGTCGGCCTGTTCCTTCACCGGAATATCCGCAGCTTCCTCAATGCGCTTGGCAAGGCCATTCCGAATGCGGCAGGCGTCATCATTCAGTTCCCGTTCTACGGCTCCATCGCCACGATGCTGACCGCGGTGCCGGGTGCCGATGGTGTCACCATCTCCCACCACATTGCCAATGCCTTCGTCAGTGTTGCCAGCACCGGCACATTCCCGGTGGTCATCGGACTGTACTCGGCAGTGCTCGGCTTCTTCGTGCCGTCGGGTGGTGGAAAGTGGATCATCGAAGCGCCGTATGTCTTCCAGTCTGCCGTGCAGTTGAAGGCGCATATGGGCTGGGCGGTTCAGGTTTATAACGCCGCTGAGGCGTTGCCTAACCTCATCAACCCGTTCTGGATGTTGCCGCTGCTTGGTGTGCTTGGGCTCAAGGCGAGGGACATCGTCGGGTTCTGCTTCACGCAGTTGCTGTTCCACTTCCCGGTGGTTCTGTTCCTGCTGTGGCTCCTTGCACCGCAGATCTAAAAAATGGCCTGGAACGCAATTTAGTGACTTGTGTTCCAGGCTTTTCCTTTTCGTGGGCAGTTTCCTTTCTATCGGTAAAACGATAAGGTGAGTTAGTCTTTCGTCCAATTGCTAGCGTATCCCCATTGCATGGGGGGACAGCGCTTCGCACCGCGGACGGGCAAAGTGGAAAAGCAATGCCTGGAGCATCCAGGCTTGTCAGGAGGCATTTCATGGGTCACGCAGTTATCGTCAGTGCGGTGCGCACAGCTATCGGCAGCTTCAATGGGTCGCTTGCTTCGGTTGCAGCGCCGCAGCTTGGCGCAATCGCCGCAAAAGAAGCCATCGCGCGAGCGGGCATCAGCGCGGATGTCATCGAGGAAGCAGTTCTCGGCAACGTGCTGCAGGCTGGTCTCGGCCAGAATACGGCGCGTCAGGTGGTACTTGGTGCGGGCTTGCCCGATACCACGCCAGCCACCACCATCAATATCGTTTGCGGTTCCGGTCTCAAGAGCGTGGCGTTTGCCGCCCAGATGATCGCTGCCGGTGATGTCTCAACGGTTCTCGCTGGCGGCATGGAGAACATGTCAGCCGCGCCTTACATCCTCGACAAGGCACGTTGGGGCTATCGCATGGGCGACGGCAAGCTCATGGACATCATGGTCAATGACGGCCTGTTCTGCGCGTTCAACAAATATCATATGGGCATCACTGCCGAGAACGTTGCCGAGCGTTACAAGATTTCCCGTACCGAGCAGGACGAGATTGCCCTGCGCTCGCAGCAGCGCGCCATCGCCGCTATCAATGCCGGTGCTTTCAAGAAGGAAATCGTCCCGGTCACCATCAAGGGCCGCAAGGGCGATGTCATATTCGACACCGATGAATATCCGCGCGCCGACGCCACGGCAGAATCCTTTGCCAAGCTGAAGCCCGCCTTCAAGCCCGATGGCTCCGTCACCGCTGGTAATGCTTCCGGCATCAATGACGGCGCTGCCGCGCTCATCATCATGAGCGAAGAGAAGGCCAAGGCTCTCGGCCTCAAGCCGCTGGCCCGCATCCGCAGCTACGCCGCAGGTGGTGTGGACCCGGCCTTCATGGGTATGGGCCCGGTGCCTTCAACCCAGAAAGCCTTGAAGAAGGCCGGATTGACGGTGAAGGACCTCGACCTGATCGAAGCGAACGAAGCCTTCGCGGCCCAGTTCGGGGCTGTCGGCAAGGAACTCGGCTTTGATCTTGAGAAAACCAACGTCAATGGCGGCGCAATTGCGCTCGGCCACCCGATCGGCGCCTCCGGTGCCCGTATTCTGGTGACGTTGTTGCATGCGCTTGAAGCCCGTAACAAGACGCTGGGTCTCGCGACGCTCTGCGTCGGCGGCGGCCAGGGTGTGTCGGTGATTGTCGAACGCATCTAAGTAGAGTTTGGAGCACTACTATGAAATCAAAAGTTATAAATATTTCAGACGCTTCTCGCCATTTTCGTGATGGTATGAGTGTTCTGTTCGGGGGCTTCATGGGCGTGGGTACACCTCCGCTCCTGATTCAGGCGCTGATGGATAGCGGCGTGAAAAACCTGACGATTATCGGCAATGACACCTCGTTCCCGGAAACCGGCGTTGGCCCGCTCGTGGTCAACAAGCGGGTCAGCAAGGTCATCACCTCGCATATCGGTCTCAACCCTGAAACTGGTCGCCAGATGATGGCGGGCGAGATTGAGGTGGAACTGGTTCCGCAAGGCACGCTGATCGAGCGTATCCGCGCTGGCGGCTCGGGCCTCGGTGGTGTGCTCACCCCGACCGGCCTCGGCACCGATGTCGAGAAGGGCAAGCAGCGCGTCAACGTGCAGGGCAAGGATTACTTGCTCGAAACGGCCATCCGCGCTGACCTCGCCTTGCTCCATGCCTGCCGTGGCGACAAGGCCGGTAATCTTTATTACAAACTCTCAACCCGCAACTTCAATCCGATTGTGGCATTGGCTGGCGAGATCGTTCTCGCTCAGGTTGATGAATTGGTCGAGATCGGCGAGCTGTGCCCGGATAGCATCATGACTCCGGCCACTCTCGTTGACGGCGTTGTGAAGGGGTAAGACCAATGAACGCAAAAGAATTAATTGCCCGCCGCGTGGCGCTGGAACTCCATGACGGCGACACCGTCAATCTCGGTATCGGCCTGCCGACCCTGGTGGTGAACTATCTTCCGAAGGATGTGAGCATCACCTTGCAGTCGGAAAACGGTTTTCTCGGCCTTGGTCCGGTGACCGAGCCAAACCCGTATCTCGTCAATGCCGGTGGTCAGCAGTGCGGCATGGTCCCCGGTGGTTCGACCTTCGACAGCTCGTTCTCGTTCGCGCTGATCCGTGGCGGTCACGTCGATGCTTGCGTGCTCGGCGGTTTGCAGGTTGCCCAGAACGGCGACCTCGCCAACTGGATGGTGCCCGGCAAGATGGTCCCCGGCATGGGCGGCGCGATGGATCTCGTCGTCGGCTCCCGCAAGGTGATCGTTGCCATGGAGCATTGCTCCAAGGACGGCTCCTCGAAAGTGCTCAAGGCCTGTAATCTGCCACTGACCGCCGTGCAATGCGTCTCGGTGCTGGTGACGGAACTCGCCGTGTTCACCTTCCAGAAGGGCGCTCCGTGCCCGACCCTGGTTGAGCTTGCTCCGGGCGTCGATCTGGAAACCGTGAAGAAGGCCACCGAAGCCGAATTCATCGTGTCGAAAGACCTCAAGACAATGGCCATTGGCGCGTAATAAACCGCGAAATTTTGAAATGATGCGCCCGGCTCTGCCGGGCGTTTTCGTTATGGAGGTCGCGCGCAAATTATACTGATCCCTCATGCCGGGTCTTTTGGTCGTATTTAAGAGCGTTGGGAACCATGCAATCGTTTTTGAGCGTTTTGGCCTGACCTGAGAAGATCTGTTTTCATGACCAAGTTTTCCCTCTGGCTGGTTGGTTTCTGGTTGCTCTTCGCAAATGCAGCGTATTCTGCGGAGGCGATTGGCTTCCGGCAGGTTGAACTCGGTCAGGGCGGGGCGCGGCCGCTTAGTGTATCCCTATGGTATCCCGTAGAGGGTGGCGTCAGTACCGAGACTGTCGGTGAGAACAGAGCGTTCGTTGGAGTTCAAGTGGTCCGGGATGGTACTCCCGATACCACTACCCGACCGCTGGTGGTTCTGTCCCATGGGTATGGTGGCTCCTGGCGCAATCTCAATTGGCTTGCGGGTGAACTCGTCGGGCAGGGATATATTGTTGCCGCTCCAGATCACCCCGGTACAACGGTATTTAATAAAGACCCAGCGCACGCATCAATGTTGTGGGAGCGCCCGCGTGATCTGAGCCGTGTTATCGATGCGGTGATGGAAAATCCGGGTTGGGCAGGGACGGTTGTTCCTGGCAGGATCGCCGCGGTTGGACATTCATTGGGAGGATGGGCCGTGATCGCGCTGGCCGGAGCGCGCTTTGATCCGGCCCGGTTTGTAAAGCACTGCCTGAACAATAGCAGTTTGTGGGCTTGCTGGTTTCAGGAGGAACTGGGGCTGGCATCTCCCGCACTCGGGGGGGCCATGGGCGACTCGCGCGTCGGCGCTTTCGTATCGCTTGATCTGGGGCTGGCCAGAGGGTTCTCACCTGAAAGCCTTGCGGCGATTACCAAGCCGACTCTTGTCATTGCGGCGGGGATTGATATTGGCGGCATGCCAGCAAGCCTCGAATCCCATTACATTACTGAGCACTTGCCAAAAGACCGTGTCACCAGCATTGAAATCGTTGGGGCGATGCATTTCAGCTTCATGCAGCTCTGTAAGCCCGGGGCTGCGACATTGCTTGAGGAGGAGAAGCCGGGTGACGGTATTGTCTGTAAGGACGGTGATAACCGCACCAGAGACGACATTCATCGGCAGGTTGCCGATCTGGTAATCAACTTTTTAGCGAAGGCGATACCTACACCATAGGGGAGCGCTTACCCCCCCGTCACGCTCATATGCCGCTTCACCGCCGGGCGGTTGGTCTCGCGGTCGATGATGAAGTCATGCCCTTTCGGCTTGCGGGCGATGGCTTCACGGATGGCGGTACGCAGCAGATCATTGTCTTCGGAGGCGCGTAGTGGCGAGCGCAAATCCGCGTCGGCATCCTGGCCGAGACACATGAAAAGCTCGCCGGTGCAGGTGAGGCGCACGCGGTTGCAGGTTTCGCAGAAGATGTGGCTCATGGGGGTGATGAAGCCAAGCCTGCCGCCGGTTTCGCCAATCTCCACATAGCGGGCAGGGCCGCCAGTATTGAGCGGGAGGTCCTTGAGCGTAAAGCGCTGTTCAAGCCGCGACCGCACATCGCTGAGCGGCAGATATTGATCGACGCGGTGGGCTCCGACATCGCCCATGGGCATCACTTCGATCAGCGTCATGTCCATGGCGCGCTCGTGTGCCCAGCGCATCAGGTCTTCGATCTCGTCTTCGTTGAAGCCTTTTAGTGCGACGGTATTGATCTTGAGCTTCAACCCGGCTTTGCGCGCGGCTTCAATTCCAGCAAGCACCTTGTTGAGGTCGCCCCAGCGGGTGATCTCATGAAACTTCTTGGCATCAAGGGTGTCGAGCGAAACATTGATACGCCGCACGCCGCAATCAACCAGCTCCTCCGCCAACTTGCTCAGTTGGGAGCCGTTGGTGGTGATGGTGAGTTCTTCCAGGGCACCGGAAACGATATGGCGTTTCAGCGAGCGCATGAGTCCGAGAATATTGCGCCGCACCAGAGGCTCCCCCCCGGTGAAGCGCAGCTTTTTAACGCCCATCTCGATGAACGTGCTACACAAACGGTCGAGTTCTTCAAGCGAGAGCAGATCCTTGCGCGGCAGGAAGGTCATATCCTCGGCCATGCAATAGACACAGCGGAAGTCGCAACGGTCGGTCACTGACACGCGTAAGTAGGTGATGGCGCGGTTGAAGGGGTCAACGAGACGTGCCGGGGCCTCAGCCGGCGGAGTGGAAAGAACTTGCAAAGGCCTGTCGTAATGCGTCACCAAAAATGCCCTGATCTTGCGCCGTCGGTCGGCAAGGACTATGTGCTCGCGAGAGCGGCGGGCGCATTGCCCTGTTCGGTTCTAAAGGAGCCGTTCCTCTCGGACAACAGGCAAGAGGCAAATAGCTGCGCGACATTGTTGCAGCTCAAAGGAGTAAGCCATGACATCAGCGCAGGGCAAGACGACCCGCTGGCCGACGGAACTGAAGCTCAGCAAGGATAAAAGGCTTATCACCGTCGTCTTTGATGATGGCATGGCGTTTGACATGTCTGCGGAGTATCTGCGGGTTTCGAGCCCCTCTGCCGAAGTGCGGGGACACAGCCCGGCGCAACGTAAGACGGTTTACGGCAAGATCGATGTGAGCATTGCCGCTCTCAACCCCATCGGAAATTACGCTGTGCAGATCGTATTCAATGACGGCCATGACAGCGGTTTTTATGATTGGGGCTACCTTTACGAACTGGGTACCGAATACGTGGTGCGCTGGGAGGCCTATCTCAAGGAGCTTGACGAAAAACGCCTTCGGCGTGAGCCCCTGTTCCCCCAATAGCAAAGGACCGGCGCGAAAGCCGGTCCTCACTTAAACCCCTTGCGGTTCCAGCGGGACTACCGCTGGATTGTCACGCGGGTGCCGACTTTGGCGCGGCCATAGAGATCAATGACATCGTCGTTGGTCATGCGGATGCAGCCGGACGAGACCGCCTCGCCGATGGTCTCTGGCTCATTGGAGCCGTGGATGCGGTAGATGGTCGAGCCAAGATACATGGCGCGCGCACCGAGCGGATTATCGAGACCGCCCTTCATGTGACGCGGCAGATCGGGGCGGCGCTTCAGCATGGCTGAGGGCGGACGCCAATCGGGCCATTCACGCTTGTTGCTGATTGCCACCGAACCGCCCCAGGTGAAGCCGGGGCGACCAACGCCAATGCCGTATTTTAGCGCCTGACGGTCTGGCAGCACGTAATAGAGGCGGCGTTCCTTGGTTGAAATGATAATGGTGCCCGGCGCATATTTACCATCATAGTCCACCAGTTCACGCGGAATGGCCGATTCTTGCGGGCGGTTATCCCCATCAGGGGAAACGAGCGGCATGCGCGTCAGCGGGTCAATTTCCTCGTAGGCGAGGGCAGGGCTCACGGCGAGCGTGGCAAAAACAAAGCTGAAGGCGAAGCGGTTAAAGCGGCCGACCATGGCATCCTCTTGAAATCGGGTAATGGGGCCAAGGCCCAAGAGCGTAACGCGCTTCCTCATATAATAGTTCTCTCTTCTCGCCTATGGTCGAAAGCAAAGCTCCTTAATAAGGTGCGAATAACCGGGTTCGGCGAGGAAAAAATCATAAATCGGACAGAACCGCTTGACGCCGTTTCGCTCTACGCCTAGAAGCCGCTCAGAGGGTGCGTAGCTCAGCGGGAGAGCATTCGCTTCACACGCGAAGGGTCACAGGTTCAATCCCTGTCGCGCCCACCATTTTTCATAAAAATTCAAACCATCTACGGGTGTCGGAAATGACCGGCAACCCGTTGGTGGTTTTTGTTCGCCCTGAAGATGGGGTATGCCTGTCAGTGCCGGGCTGACCAGTGCCAATATTTTGGTTACAAAGGTCTGCTCGTTGATATTCCGGCGGAGGATAAGCGCGCGAAGCGCTTTTTTCTGAAAGGCTATTTCAAAAGCAACCGCTCCACCGCCGCTTGCATGGCGTCAAAATGTTCTACCACAATATCGGGCTTAAGGTCGGCGATGGGCGTGTCGGTGTATCCGAACGGAACACCAATGACCGGGATGTTCGCCTGGCGCGCGGTGTCGATGTCGGTTTTGGAATCGCCTACCATGACGGCACGGCGCACGTCGCCACCGGCTCGGGCAATGGTTTCGGTCAGGTGACGCGGATCGGGTTTGTGGAAGGGGAAAGTGTCGCGCCCCGCTACGAAGACAAAGCGATCAAGAATGCCAAGCTGCTCCAGCAGCGCCAAAGATTGATCTTCAAATTTGTTGGTGCAGACCGCCGCGCGGATACCGGCGGCGCGCATCCGATCAAGCGCTTCCGGCACACCGGGGAACAGGGTGGTGTGGACGCAGAGATTGGCGCTATATGTGCGAATAAAATGGTGAAACAGCTCCTCGTGCCGCTGTTCGTTGATGCTGATTCCCGATTGTCTGAAACCGCGTTCAATCAGCGCGCGCGCTCCGGCCCCGATCAGCTCCTTGGCTCCCTCCAGCGGCAGCGGTGCCAGGTTCTCTTCGGCTAAAACGCTGTTGAGCGTGGCGATCAGGTCTCCTGCGGTATCTGCGAGGGTTCCATCAAGGTCGAAAACGGCGAGGGCTTCAGACATGTTTTTTCGCTCCAAGGTCGGCCCCCCTACATACGCTGTTGTTCTTCGGGGGAAAAGAGCCGTTAATGACGCGCTCCATCGCGGCTGAGCGCTATTACATGTGGAACCCTGTCGAAGCCTTATCAATTTCGCCACAAAGTGCCTTATTCTGCAGTGTGATTCGGGGTTCTCAGGTGGGCCGTGATCCGTGTTTATTGGGATGGAGAAAAAGATGCGGCGTTTTTGCGGAAATGGAAGGTCTTGGCTTTATTGCGCCATTGTCGGGATGAGCCTGACCGCTGGAATGGATACTGCGGCTCTTGCCGGGTCTTTTGAATTTGTGCCCGCGCCGCAGATCAACCTCAATCGAGTCTATCGCATCGACAAGGCGACCGGCGAAGTCTCCGCCTGCCAATACGGGGCCGTCAAGGAAACCGAAGGTACCGTGGGTGTCACCTTGTGCTATGTGACAGGTGAGGGTGCTGGTCCGCAACCCGCCGGGGAATACGGCTTGGTGGCCACGCGTCACGTCAATGACGGCGGTATTTTCCGGGTTAATTATCGCACCGGACAAATGAATGTCTGCTACGTCTTCGCAGAAAAGGTGGTTTGCACACCGCCCGGTCTTGCCCCCGGAGAGGCGGCTCCCGGAGCGCCTGCAGGCAAGGGTGGTTCTGCCACGTCTTCTCCGCGATAGATCTGAAACGTATTGATCAAGCCCCACCTTGGAACTTCGTTCGGGTGGACGGCGTGTCTTGAAGCCGTTATGCAAGGGCTTCGTGTACAGGAGAAGTAACGTGGTTGCAGACAGCCTGAAACAAGCTGCGGCGGTGCGGGCGGCGGAACTGATCGAAGACGGCATGATTGTCGGTCTCGGCTCGGGGTCCACTGCCAAACTTTTCGTGTCTGCCCTGGCCGAACGCGTTCGCAACGGGTTGCGTATTGAAACCGTGGCCACCTCGGAAG
The DNA here is from genome assembly GCA_031546825.1 of Microvirga sp. Classification (GTDB taxonomy): domain Bacteria; phylum Pseudomonadota; class Alphaproteobacteria; order Rhizobiales; family Beijerinckiaceae; genus Hohaiivirga. The sequence continues at coordinate 126,326 of JAVBJU010000003.1, forward strand.
ATACGCGTCAACAGGCAGAGCGCGAAGGCATCCGTGTTTCAACCCTTGATGTGCTTCCGGCCCTTGATGTGGTCATTGATGGCGCAGATGAGATTGATCGTTCGCTCCGGCTTATCAAGGGTGGAGGTGGTTGTCTCCTGTGGGAGAAGATCGTCGCCAGCGCCAGTCAGCGCAATATCATCATCGCCGATGGCTCGAAGCTGGTGGACGTGCTGGGGCGCTTTCCACTGCCGATTGAGGTCAATCGCTTCGGTCTCGAAACCACACGCCGTGCCGTTATCAATACATTCACCAAATGCGGGCTAGATGGTGCAATCACATTGCGGGCCAACCGCGATGGTCAAGTTTTCGTCACAGATGGCGGGCATGTGATTTTCGACGCCGCGTTAGGGGCCATCGGTGATCCGGACAAGCTGGCCTACCAGCTTAATCTGGTTCCCGGTGTTGTTGAAAACGGCCTGTTCATCAACCTTGCTACCGACGCCATTCTGGCGACCGAAAGCGGTCTGCTGGAATGGAGCCGGACATAAAACACCTTCAGTCTTTGTTCTTTTTCGGAGTTTTTACAATGCGCTTCACCACTTCGCTTGCAGCAGCCTCGCTTGCTCTCGCACTTCTGGCCGGTCCGGCTCTTGCGCAGCAGGGCGCTCCGCGCGGCCCGGCTGGTGCCCCGGGAGCTCCGGCTGCACCGGGCGCGGAGCAACGCATTCCGCTGAAGCCGGTTGCGCCAAGCCATCTGGCGATTGCCAAGGAAGTGGCCACCGCTTCTGGCGTCACCCGCTCATTTTCCGGGGTTGTCGATCAGCTCAAGAGCCAGATCATGCAGATTACCGTGACCCGTCCCGAGTTGAAGGACGATCTTGAGCAAATCCTGACGGAGATGAAGCCGGAACTGGATCTGCAACAGCAGCAGTTCATCAATGCCGCGGGGCTGTCCTTCGCGAATTTCCTGAGCGAATCTGAACTGAAGGATATCGACGCGTTCTTCAAAACGCCAGCAGGCCTGAAATACGTGCAGGCACAGCCGCAGATCATGGACGCTTTCGTCAGCGAGTTCCAGAAGTGGAGCAATGGTCTGGCCGAATACGTCATGATCCGCACCCGCGCCGAACTGACCAAGCGCGGCAAGAAGTTCTGAGTGTTCTAACCATATTGGTTATGATGATAAGCCCGGGGTTTCCTCGGGCTTTTTCATGGGAATTGCAGCGCGGGTGAGCCGTGGCACACAGCGCCTGTCGCATTCTTTCCGGTAATGGGTAGAATGCTAGGCTGTAGCGGTCAGGTGGAGGAAGTGATGGCGGGATATGATGTCGATCTGTTCGTAATCGGTGCAGGCTCGGGTGGTGTGCGTGCGGCGCGCATTGCTGCGGGGCACGGCGCAAGTGTCATGGTCGCCGAGGAGGATCGGGTAGGGGGCACCTGCGTCATTCGTGGCTGCGTTCCAAAAAAAATTCTCGTCATGGCCAGCCGCTATGCCGACGACCTGGAGGCCGCTGCCAGCTTTGGCTGGACCGTGGGCGCACGTTTTGACTGGCAGACGCTGATCCGCAACAAGGACACAGAAATTGCCCGCCTAGAAGGGCTGTACCGCACCAATCTCGAAAAGGCAGGCGTCACCATCGTCGCCAGCCGCGCCGTGGTCGAAGATGCCCAAACCGTTCGCATACTCACAACGGGTGCACGCATTCGCGCCGGGCGTATCCTGATTGCCACCGGTGGCTACGCCGTGCGCGACGGGTTTCCGGGGGCGGAGCATGCCATCACCTCCAATGAAGCTTTCCATCTGGCGCAAGCGCCGAAAAGAATTTTGGTGATCGGCGGAGGCTATATCGCGCTGGAATTTGCTGGAATTTTTGCGCGTCTCGGCTCCGAAGTGACGTTGGTGCATCGCCGCGACAAACTTTTGCGCGGGTTTGATGAGGATGTTCGCCTGGCTGTGACCGAATCTTATGAAAAGAGCGGTATTCGGCTGGCGTTGGAAAAGACAGTGAAGCGCCTCGACAAAGTTGGGGCCAGGCTCGTTGCCACACTTTCCGATGGTTCCGAAATCGAGATCGATCAGGTGCTCAACGCCACCGGGCGCAAACCCAATACCGATGGCCTCGGGCTGCGGGAAGCTGGCGTTGCGCTTGATGATAACGGCGCGGTGGTGGTTGATGCGTTTTCACGCAGTTCAGTCCCGTCGATTTTCGCTGTGGGCGATGTGACGGGTCGGGCCAATCTCACGCCGGTGGCAATTCGCGAAGGTCATGCTTTCGCCGATACGGAGTTCGGTGGAAAGGAAGTAAAGGTCAATCATGCCTTGATCCCAACCGCCGTATTCTCGACGCCGGAGATTGGCACCGTCGGTCTCACCGAGGCGGATGCGCGCAAGACCCATGCTCATATAGATATCTACATGACCTCGTTCCGCCCGATGCGTGCAGCTTTTTCCGGGCGCGACCAAAAGATGCTAATGAAGCTCATCGTCGATAAGGCCTCCGACAAGGTGCTCGGCGTCCACATCGTCGGGCCGGAAGCGGGCGAGATGATACAACTTGCCGGCGTGGCCATGACGATGGGTGCCACCAAAAGCGATTTCGACCGCACCATTGCTGTGCATCCGACTGCCGCCGAGGAGCTCGTGACCATGCGCACGCCGGTGTGAGTTGGAACCCTGCCGGTGGGTGCAATGACGCGCCGCCGGTAAAATCAACGATATGATAATGAAATTGCGGCGAACGGGCTCGCAATATCTCGAAAATGTCCTTATATAGCCCATTCCCCTTCCAGCCCGTTCTGGCGGGCGTTTTTTCGTGGAGGCGCAAGGAGAGCAAGATGGCGAAGCGGTGGACCCCCGATAGCTGGAGAGCAAAGCCCGTTCAGCAGTTGCCGGAATTTCCGGACATGGATGCGTTGCGCAATGTTGAGGCTCAGCTCAAGGGATTTCCGCCGCTGGTGTTTGCCGGTGAAGCGCGCAAGCTGAAAAAGATTCTTGGTCGCGTGGCGACGGGTGATGCCTTCCTGCTCCAGGGTGGTGATTGCGCCGAGAGCTTCGTTGAACACTCCGCCGATAACATCCGCGATTTTTTCCGTCTGTTCTTGCAGATGGCGGTGGTGCTGACCTTTGCGGGTGGCTCGCCGGTGGTGAAGGTTGGGCGTGTTGCGGGCCAGTTTGCCAAGCCGCGCTCGGCCGCGACCGAAACCATTGATGGTGTCGAACTGCCAAGCTACCGCGGTGATATTATCAGCGATATCGCCTTCACGCCCGAAGCACGCAAGCCCGATCCGCACCGCCAGTTAATGGCCTACCGCCAGTCGGCCGCTACCCTCAACCTGATCCGTGCCTTTGCCAATGGTGGCTATGCCAATCTGGAAAACGCGCATCGCTGGATGCTTGGCTTCGTCAAGGATAGCCCGCAAGCCTCACGCTATAATGAGCTTGCGCAGCGCATCACCGAAACCATAGAATTCATGCGCGCCATCGGTATCGACCCGGAAACCAACCCGGAAATGCGCTCAACCGATTTCTACACCAGTCATGAGGCTTTGCTTCTGGGCTATGAGGAGGCGATGACCCGCGTCGACTCGACTTCCGGCGACTGGTACTGCACCTCAGGCCATATGCTGTGGATCGGCGATCGCACCCGCCAGCTCGATCATGCCCATGTGGAATATATGAGCGGCATTCGTAATCCAATCGGCCTCAAATGCGGCCCGTCACTGACCGGTGATGAACTCATCCGCCTTATCGATATGCTCAACCCGGAAGACGAGCCCGGTCGCCTGACCCTGATCGCCCGCTTTGGCGCGGACAAGGTTGGCAACCATCTGCCGGAATTGGTGCGTCGTGTGAAAGCCGAAGGCCGCACTGTGGTTTGGTCTTGCGACCCGATGCACGGCAACACCGTGAAAGCCGCCTCTGGCTTCAAGACGCGCCCCTTCGACAGCATCATGGGTGAAGTGCGCTCGTTCTTCGAAATCCATCAGGCCGAAGGCACCCATGCGGGTGGCATTCACCTGGAGATGACCGGTAAAAACGTCACCGAATGCACGGGCGGCGCGCGTGCGCTTACCGACGCCGATCTGCATGACCGCTATCACACCTATTGCGACCCGCGTCTCAATTCCGACCAGGCGCTGGAGATGGCCTTCCTCACTGCTGAGTTGATCAAGAAGGAACGCGTAACACGCGGACCACGGATCCATGTGGCGGCGGAGTAATCGTTAAAAAGAAGGGGCGGATAAAACCGCCCCTTTCGATTTTCAGATATGACAGTAAATGCTGCGAATGGCCGATATCCGACCATTCGCAGCGTCGCTCTGAAGTAAAGCCCGTTTAATATGAAACGCCCTTTACTCCAGATTCGGTTGCGCCGTGACGCTTTGCGCTTAACCGGCGATCCAATTGAAACACGCGTTGCCTCAATGGGCCTTTTCCAATGCAACCCGTTTATTCGGGATATGGATGGCGCGGTTTTCCACGGCAAGTGCGGCTTCGCGCACCGCTTCGGCCACGGTCGGATGCGCGTGGATGACGGAGATTACCTCATCAAGCGTTGCTTCTAGCCCGATGGCCAGGGCCGCCTCGGCAATGAGATCGGTCGCGCGTGGCCCGACGATGTGGACGCCGAGGATTTCCTTGTGGCGCTTTTCGGCGATCACTTTAATCATCCCGCCCGCTCCGTCCATGATGAGGGAACGGCCATTGGCGGCAAGCGGGAACTTCCCGACCACGTAATCGAGCTTCCTCTCCTTCGCCTGTTCTTCGGTCAGACCGACACCGGCGAATTCGGGGCTGGTATAGACGCAGGCAGGGTTACTGGCGGCGTCGAACACTGCGTGATGGCCCATGGCATTTTCAGCTGCGATCTCGCCCTGTACGGAAGCGACATGGGCGAGCAATATCTGGCCGTTGCAATCGCCGATGGCATAAACGCCCTTGACGTTGGTCTGCATTTTTTCGTCGGCCTTGATCCAGCCGCGTTCCTGCGTCACGCCGATTTTATCGAGCTTGAGGCTTTCGTTGCAGTTTTTGCGACCGACCGAGATCAACACTTTTTCGCCGGCAAAATCTTGCTCAGAGCCATTGGGCATCTTCACCCGCACCAGTGCCTCGCGTCCGCTATCCTTGATGGAGAGCACTTTGGCGTTGGTATGAATGGCGATGTCGCGCGCCGCGAGATCGGTGCGTGCAATGCGCGCCAGTTCGCTGTCCATGGTCGGTAGAATTTCACCCATCATTTCGATGACTGAAACTTTCGCGCCGAGGGCATTGTAGAGCGAGGCCATTTCCATACCGATCACGCCGCCGCCAACGATCACCAGCGTTTTCGGCACTTCGGTAAGCGCCAATGCGCCCGTGGAATCGATGCATTGTTTCGCTTCGATGCCGGGTATGGGGGGCATCATGGGCACTGAGCCCGTGGCGATAATGATTTTGTCGAAGGTGAGGGCTTCTTCGCCACTACTCTTACGAACAGCGAGCTTGTTGGCTGCCGTGAAGGAGGCTTCGCCTTCGATCACCTTGATCTTGTTGGCTGCCATCAGGCCGCCGATGCCGCTCACCAGCTTCTTGACGATGCTGTCCTTATGGGCTTGCGCTTTGGTGAAGTCGAGCCTGACCTCGGCCATGACGCCGCAGGCCGCACCCTTTTTGGTTTCTTCATAAAGCTCGGCGGTATGGAGCAGAGCTTTGGTGGGAATGCACCCGACATTGAGACAGGTTCCGCCGAGCTTCCCGCGTTCGATCAGGGTTACGTCGGCTCCGAGCTGTGCGGCGCGGATCGCCGCGACATAACCGCCGGGTCCGCCGCCGATCACCGCGATTCTGGTTTTTTCAGACACGAATATTCTCCTGCCCCTGGGGGCAAACAGGTTGTCGTAAAAAGCCCCGCCACATGGAACGCGGCGGGGCACGGTCGATCAGAGGACGATGTCCATTGGCTCTTCCAGGAGGCCCTTGACGGCCTGCTGGAATTTTGCCGCTGCCGCGCCGTCGAGCAGACGGTGGTCGTAGGTCATGGAGATACGCATGATCTTACGCACAACCGGTTGCCCATCGGCGAGCGCCAGTTCGTCTTCAATGGAACAGATGCCGAGAATGGCGGCGTCCGGCTGGTTGATGATCGGCGTGAACGATTCGACGCCAAACATACCCAGATTGGATACAGAGAACGTTGATCCCTGATATTCATGGGCTTCCAGTCGGTTGTCGCGCGCCCGCTCCGCGAGGTCTCGCGCTGCCGCGGCGACGGCTTCAAGGCTCATCTTGTCGGCATTGCGGATCACCGGAACGATCAACCCGCCATCCAACGCCACCGCCATGCCGAGATTGACCTCGTCGTGGTGAATGATGTCGGTGCCGTCGATGCTAACGAGGACGTTGCGATGCACCGACAGCGCCTTGGCCACCGCCTTCAGCACCAGATCATTGATCGAGAACCGTGTCTCGCGCTTCGCATTGATTTTCTGGCGGAAGGCGAGGAGATCGGTAACGTCGATCTTCATCGTCTGGGTCACAACCGGAATCTCGCTATGCGACTTGAACATGCGCTCCGACACCACCTTGCGCATGGAAGTCATGCGCTCACGGCGACCACCTGTCGCAGCAACGGGGGCTCCCGCTGCAGCGGCGGAAGCCCCCTGGGGAGAAGATGCCGCCGCTTGGATCGCCGCCAGGATATCCTTGCGGGTGATACGGCCGCCCGCGCCGGTGCCGGGAATATTTCCGTAATCGACGCGGTGCTCTCCGGCAATTTTCTTCGCCAGCGGTGAAATGCGGATGCGTCCGCTTTCGGTTTTTGCGGCAATGCCAGCGGAAGGTGCAGGTGCGGCGGCAACAGCCGAAACAGCCGCGACAGGGGCACTTGCAACGACCGGATCGGATTTCGCCGCAGCGGCGGCGGGGGCCGCCACAGCTTCGACCTTCTCGCCCGGTGCGCCGATGACGCACAGGAGCCCCTGAACCGGAACTTCAGCGCCGACATCGGCAATGATGGCGAGGAGCGTGCCTTCGGCCTCGCTCTCCAATTCGGTGGTGATCTTGTCGGTTTCGATATCGGCGATGGGTTCGCCCTTCTTGATTTCGTCACCGATTTTCTTGTGCCAGGCGGCGACGGTGCCTTCCGTCATCGTCAGCCCCAACTGGGGCATCTTGATCTCTATGGCCATGATCTCATGCCTCCTGGAGCGCGTTGGCGCTGCTGGCCGCGGTTCCGCTGCGGTTGAGCGCTTTCTTCACCCCTTCGATAATATCCTCGACATGGGGGAATACGGCGTCTTCCAGCGGCGGGCTGAACGGCGATACGACGTTGAGACCGGCAATACGCAGCACCGGAGCGTCGAGTTCATCGAAGAGCTCTTCGGTGATCTGAGCCGAAAGCTCGGCCCCGATCCCACCGCGTTTGACGCCTTCTTCAACCACGGCCACGGCATGGGTCTTCTCGACAGAGGCGCGGATGGTGTCCCAATCAAGGGGAACCAGTGTGCGCAGGTCGATCACTTCCGCTTCAATACCGATCTTTGCCAGCTCTTCAGCCGCTTCGAGCGCGAAGAACACCTGGCGCGACCAGGTGAGGATGGTGATATCGCGGCCTTCGCGTTTGACCGCGGCCACACCGAGCGGAATTTCCGGCAAGTCGTCGGGAACCTCGTCCTTCATGGCGTAGAGCAGCTTGTGCTCAAGGAAGATCACCGGATCATCGTCGCGGATGGCCGACTTGATGAGCGCCTTGGCATCGGCCGCGCTCGACGGGCATACCACCTTCAGGCCGGGGATATGGGTGAAGAGGGCTTCGAGGCATTGGGAATGCTGGCCGGCGTTGCGCCGTCCGGCCCCCATGGGAGCACGCAACACCATCGGGATCGTCACCTGACCGCCGGTCATGTAGCGCATCTTGGCGGCCTGGTTCATGACGGGGTCGAGGGCAACGCTGATGAAGTCGTTGTACATCAGTTCGACGACGGGCCGAAGACCGCGCATCGCCGCGCCAACAGCCATTCCGGTAAATCCCGATTCGGCAATTGGTGTTTCGATGACCCGGTTGGGGCCGAATTCATCAAGGAAGCCCAGGGTGATGGCAAAGGGATTGCCCATCACACCGAGATCTTCACCGATCATGATGACGTTTTCATCGCGCTGCATTTCTTCGCGCATGCCTTCACGGATGGCCTGGCTGACACTTTGTCTGCTCATCGTGCGACGCTCCTGTCGTTCTGCATGGAATAGACGTCGTGGGTTACGGTGGAGACGTCGGGGAAGGGGGAGGCTTGGGCGAACTGGAAAGCGGCTTCGATTTCATCATCGAGAGCGGCTTCCAGGGCGGTGATTTCCTTGTCCGTAATGGCGTTGTCGTTCAGCACCTTACGGAAACGCTCTATGGCGTCCTTTTTCTTGGCTTCTTCGAGATAGCTCTTGGGGCGGTAATTGGCGGGATCGCCGCAATAATGGCCCTGATGACGGAAGGTCATGCATTCGATCAGCGATGGGCCCATTCCGGCGCGGGCATGGGCAACGGCTTCCTTGACGGCCTCGTAGACGGCGATAACGTCGTTGCCGTCGATGGTCTTGCCGGGGATGTTGTAGGCCTTGGCACGCACGGCGATCGAGTCGGTGTTGATCACGCTGTGGAGCGGCACCGAGACGCCGTACTGGTTGTTTTCACAGAAGAAAACGACCGGCAATTTCCAGGCAGCCGCCATGTTGACGGCTTCGTGGAACGTGCCGTTATTGGATGCGGAATCGCCGAACATGCAAAGGGTAACGTCCTTGCTGCCCTTGATCTTGGCGGCGAGCGCCGATCCGGCGGCAATCGGCAAACCAGCACCGACGATACCATTGGCACCGAGAATGCCGAGATTGACGTCGACGATATGCATTGAACCGCCCTTGCCGCCGCAATAGCCGGTGGCTTTTCCGAACAGCTCCGCCATCGCCTTGTCGGCGCGAGCACCCTTGGCGAGGCAATGGCCGTGGCCGCGGTGGGTGGAGGTGATAAAGTCCTGCTCTTCAAGCGCACGACATGCGCCGACGGCAGAGGCTTCCTGGCCGATGCACAGGTGAATATTGCCAGCAAGCATTCCTTTGGTGAAGCACTCGGCCGCTTTGGTCTCGAATTTGCGAATTCGGACCATGGTCTCGTACAACGACCTCAGGAACTCTTTGGGATAGGTGTTTTTCTTACTCAAGACCTAGTTCCTTTCTTTCATTCTGAAAAAGCTCATCTGCGGCTGAAACCGCCATCGACGACGAGGGCGTCGCCGGAGATAAAGTCGGATGCGTCACTCGCCAGGAAGGCGACTGCCGCCGCGATATCGTCGGGGCGTCCGGCCCGTCCGAGCGGGATTTGGGCGATGATCGCTGCGCGCTTGGTTTTATCCATGCCACCGGTCATTTCCGTATCGGTAAGCGCCGGGACTACGCTATTTGCGCGGATGCCGAACGGGCCGCCTTCGCGGGCAAGGCCCTTGGTGAAGGCGATGACGCCTGCTTTTGCCGCGGCGTAGCAACTGTTGCCCAAGAGCCCGCCGCCAACCAATCCGGCAACCGAGGCCAGGTTGACGATCTTGCCGTAACCGGCTTCACGCATTTTGGGGAACGCCGCTTTGGCGGTGAGGAACATGCTGCGCAGGTTCACTGCCATGACGAGATCCCATTCTTCCGGGGAAATCTCTTCGAGCGGGCTGCTGCGTACGATACCGGCATTGTTGACCAGCGCTGTGAGGCCCGGCCACCGCCGGCACAGCTCTGTCATCATCTCATTCACCGCGGAGGGCGACGAAATGTCGCCGGCAAGCGGGATGGCTTCGCGCCCGAGTGCGTTGATTTCTGCGGCAACGCTTTGGGCGTGTTCGAGGCTGATATCGTTGATGGCGACATCAAAACCCTGACAAGCGAGTGTGATGGAGATCGCCCGGCCGATACCCCGGCCGCCGCCGGTCACAAAAGCTGTTTTGCGGTGTGGTGATAAATTCATGGCTCTTTCCGCGATGGGACAGGCGGAATGCAGTTGCGTCGTTTGGCTTTCGACGCCCCCGCACCTGTCGGGTGAGGGGCTCAGGAAGCCTTCTTCTTGAAGTGGAACAGCGGAAAATGCAGTTGCTCGTCGTATTCCCGAACAAGTTCACCGGCTGTCGTCGCCGCAATGCAGATTTCCATCGTCGCGCAGATAACAGAGCCCGGCAGCATATGACCGGCGAACAGAGTGCCATCGGTGTCACACATCAGCGCGTGCATATGGATGTCATAGCCGCCTTCCGCAGACTGCCCGACTGTGCCCTGCGCGCAGATCAGTTCATTGGGCTTGTCGGTGATGATGGTGTCGCGGTAGGCGATTTTGGTGATGCTGTCGGCTTGATCCTTCACGAAAGTGTAGGCCGTGCGCGACAGGCTGCCGATGCAACTGACAATGGAACCGTACTTGATGCCATTCTTGGTGCACGCCTCAATAATTCCTTCGAGAAAGGGTTCGCCCGGGGAGAGTCTCAGATAAAACAGAGATCCTTTGTTCTCAGTAAAACATTCCATAATTGGCTCCTTATCAGGACCGTAGTCTTCTGGTTGCAGGCGGTTTCCACCCGTTTTGTTATTGTCTTGATCTGTCGTTGATGCCGCAGGCCATGAAGCCGCCGTCGACGGCGATAATCTGGCCCGTCAGGTAGCTCGACCTGTCTCCGTCGATGAGGAATGCCGCCGCTTCAGCTATTTCGAGGGGCGTGCCATAGCGTTCCATCGGCACCCGCTCATGCCATTGCTTCCGCACGGCTTGGGTGTGCATGGTCTTGACAAGTGGGGTCTCCACCGGCCCGGGGGCGACGCAATTGGCGCGGATGTTGTATCGCGCCAATTCCACGGCCATGACGCGGGTCATGTTGATGACCGCGCCTTTCGATGCGCCATAGGCCGTGCGCCCGATATTGCCGGTAAGGCCGGAAACCGAGGCAATGGTCACGATGCCGCCACCGCCATTGGCGCGCATGCGGGCTGCTGCAGCTTTGGCGACGATGAACGTGCCGGTGACGTTGATATCGTTGATGCGCCGGAAGCTTTCGACGCTGGTCTCAAGGAAGGGAACATCCGCACCGACACCGGCTGATGCGACCACGCCTTTGATGATACCGAAGCTGTCGTGGATCGCCGCGACAACGCGCTCAATCTCGGCGGCGTCGGTGACGTCGACGGCATCAGTCCGCACATGTGCGGCATGGCGTTCGAGGCCGCGGCGGGCCTCTGCCAGCGCTGCGTCATCGCGGTCAAGAAGGGCTACCTTCCAGCCCTGTTCAAGCAGTAATTCGCCAGTAGCGAGCCCGATTCCAGACCCGCCGCCAGTGATAATTGCGACCCGTTGGCACACTGTTTGAGACATGAGTCCTCTCTCTCCGAAAACTGGTCAACCCAGATTCAGATTAAATGCTGGTAATTACTGGACGGTCGTGCCCTCTAAACTTGTCGAGGTTGTTTTCGTTTGTTTCTAATTTCTTCTAAAGTAATGCATTCCTCAATTTTTAGCGGAGTGACGCCCACGCATGTCCGCGCGTGGGGTTAGGTCGTGGATTTGAGCTTCGACGCGCTCAACCTCTTCGCGCAATAGCGCTGCGAGTTGAGTTTCACGTTCGGGCTGCATACGGCTTTCAATTGCTGCCAAAGACAGGCAAAAATCCAGATGTCCGGCCTGGTCGCGCATGGTCATGGCGATACCCCAGGAGCCGGGAAGCACGAAACCGCGATTGATGGAATAGCCCTTTTGCCGGGTTTCTTCGAGCTGGAGGTCAACTTCCGTCGCAGTGACGCTGGGATAATGGCGGGCAATGAACTGGCGGTTGGCTTGAAGAGCCCGCTCGGTGTCGCCGTCATTCATGTGGGCGAGCAGGGCCATCCCGCCCGCTCCCACGCCGAGCGGATAACGACCGCCCGTGCTCAAAACGTGCGTGCGTATGGGATAATCGCCATCCTCCCGATGGAGGCAGACGCAGAACCAGCCGCGGCGAACCTGAAAAAAGGCCGCATCCCCCGTGGCGTGGGCCAGGCGCTTTACGCTTTCCATGGCCAAGCGGTTGATGCCGTAGCGGCTGGAGGCCACTGAGCCAAGAATAGAAATCTCTGAACCAAGATAATAGCGGCGCGTGGACGGGTCTTGTTCAATTAGCCCGCCCTCTATCAGGGCGATGAGAATGCGCCTGCAAGTGGGCTTGGTGAGTTGGGATGTTCCGACAAGATCCGTGAGTGTTGTTCCTTCATCGCCATAGCTGGCAACGAACCTCAATAGCGCTATTGCGCGCTCGATACTTTGCGCGCCGGAAATGCGCTGCAAAGCAATGAGCCCCTGTTCGATCCCGGAACCTTGAGTAATTAGCTGGTTCATATTGTGGACCACTGCAAAAACTATCTTCGTTGACAATCATGCTTAAATATGGTGGTGTGTCAATGGAAATATTCATGTAGGTCCACAATGTAGACCAACGGTTTGTTGCTATATTTTTCTACCGTCTTTGCGGTAGAAATCTAAATTTAAGAATAATAAGCTTTTCTATAGTCAAGAAAAGTAAGGGAGGCCGCAATCTAAATATTAAAACTGGTCTTCGATGATAGGAGAAGAGGTATGACGATAATAAACAGGCGTAAATTTACCTTGGCTGGGGTCGCAGCGCTATCAACATTCGCCATTACGGGCAGGGCGAAGGCAGCAGAATTCACCTACCGCTATGCCAATAATCTGCCCATGACGCACCCCATGAATGTGCGGGCGCGTGAGGCTGCCGAAAACATCAAAAGAGACACCAACGGACGCTTCGAACTGCAGATTTATCCATCCAGCCAGCTTGGATCCGATACGGATACGCTTGGCCAGGTCCGCTCCGGAGCCGTTGACTTCTTCACTTTGTCCGGGCTGATCCTTTCCACCTTCGTACCGGCCGCGTCCCTCAACGGCGTTGGCTTTGCTTTCAAGGATTACGACTCCGTATGGTCGGCGATGGATGGCAAGCTCGGCGGATTCATCCGCGAGGAAATCGCCAAGTCCCGCTCCATTTTCGCTTTTGAGAAGATCTGGGATAACGGCTTCCGCCAGACCACGTCTTCCAGCAAGCCCATCGTTACGCCAACAGACCTCGTGAACTTCAAGATCCGCGTGCCGGTTTCGCCGCTGTGGACGTCAATGTACAAGGCCTTCGAGGCCGCGCCGACCTCCATCAACTGGAATGAGACCTACAGTGCTCTCCAGACCCGGGTTGTCGACGGCCATGAGAACCCGCTGGTGCTCATTTCCCAGGCAAAGATTTTCGAGGTTCAGAAATACTGCTCGATGACCAATCACATGTGGGATGGCTTCTGGTTCCTCGCCAATCGCCGCAATTGGGAATCGCTGCCGGAAGACATCCGCGCAATCGTTTCCAAGCACATCAATGCGGCTGGCGTCGGCACCCGTGTCGATATCAATGAAGGCAACAAAACCATCGAAGCTGATCTCAAGACCAAAGGTATGGTCTTCAATACGGTTGATCCGGCTCCGTTCCGCGAAAAGCTCAAGAAGGCCGGTTTCTATGCCGACTGGAAGAAGAGCTACGGCGACAAGGCCTGGGCCGTTCTTGAAGATTCAGTTGGTTCACTCGGGTAATCGATATGCAAGTTGAACTTTCCCATCCCTCTGCGGCGCACGGCGCCGCAGAGCCATCCCGCCTGTTATCTCTCGTTGATAAGGTATTGGGCCTGATGGTTGAAATTCCTGCGGCAGCTTTGGTTGTCGCAGAGGTGGTAGTGCTGTTTTCCGGCATTACCGCCCGTTACGTTTTCCACAAACCCATCATCTGGTCTGACGAACTGGCGGCTATTCTTTTCCTCTGGCTCGTCATGCTGGGCGCCACACTTGCAACGCGGCGCAATACCCATATGCGGATGACCGCCATTATCGCGCGGTTTTCTCCCGAACGCAGGGCGTTCTTCGATGCCCTCGCAACCTCCGCCGGTTTGGCCTTCCTCGTGCTGATTATTTATCCGTCGGTCGAGTGGGCTTATGAAGAAAGCTTTGTCTTCACGCCTGCGATGGAGATATCAGCCGCGTGGCGCGCTGCTGCTTTCCCGGTGGGTGTCGGCTTCATGATTGCGTTCTCGCTGCTGAAACTGGCCACACGGACGAGTGTGCGCCATGCTGCGATATCGGTAATCACGGTCGCGGCGCTTTCGGTGCTGTTTTGGCAAATCGGGCCGCTGCTCAAGCCGCTCGGGAATTATAACCTGATCCTGTTCTTTGTCGGGGTCGTCGGATTTTGCGTGTTCTCAGGCATTCCAATTGTGTTTGCCTTTGCGCTCGCCACCTTCGGCTATATTTCCCTGACGACACGGGCTCCGATCATGACACTGGTCGGACGCATGGACGAGGGCATGTCGCATCTCATCCTGCTTGCGGTGCCGCTTTTTGTCTTCCTCGGCGTGTTGATTGAAATGACCAACATGGCGAATGCGATGGTGCGCTTCCTCTCCAATCTGCTTGGGCATGTGCGGGGCGGGCTGTCGTATGTGCTGATTGGGGCCATGTATCTTGTTTCCGGTATTTCCGGTGCCAAGGCTGCCGATATGGCGGCGGTGGCTCCGGCATTGTTCCCGGAAATGAAGGCGCGTGGTGCCGCTCCGGGTGACTTGGTGGCGCTGCTCTCGGTCACGGGTGCGCAGACGGAAACAATTCCACCGTCCATCGTGCTCATCACCATTGGTTCTGTGACTGGCGTTTCCATCGCCGCGCTCTTCACTGGCGGTCTTCTCCCGGGCGTGGTGCTGGCGCTGTGCCTTTGTGTTGTGGTTGCGAGACGTTATCGCAATGACGACATGAGCAAGGTTGTCCGTCCGACCAAGAAAGAGATCTGGAACAGCTTCTGGTTTGCGCTGCCAGCTTTGGCGCTTCCGGTGCTGATCCGCATCGCGGTGACCGAAGGCGTTTCAACCGCAACCGAGGTCTCCACCATCGGTATCGTCTATGCAATCATCGCGGGCATATTCTTCTATCGTCACTTTGACCCGAAGCGTGTGTTCCCGATGCTGGTTGATACGGCGGCGCTGTCCGGGTCCATCCTCATCATCATCGGCGCAGCGTCGGCGATGGCGTGGTGTCTCACCCAATCGGGCTTCTCGCGGACCCTGGTTGACGTGATGACGCATCTTCCCGGCGGCAAGTTCGGGTTCATGGCGGCCTCAATCGTGGCCTTCATCGTTCTTGGCAGCGTGCTCGAAGGTATTCCGGCGGTGGTGCTGTTCGGCCCCCTGTTGTTCCCGATCGCCCATATGGTCGGCCTCAACGAGGTGCATTACGCGATGGTTGTCATTCTCTCTATGGGTCTCGGGCTGTTCGCTCCGCCGTTCGGCGTCGGCTATTACACGGCCTGTGCCATCGGTAAGGTTGATCCCGACGAGGGATTAAAACCGATTGTTGGCTACATCATAGCCCTCATCTTCGGTTTGATCCTCGTCGCGGCGATACCGTGGATTTCAACCGGGTTCCTGTAGTCTGAAAAACCAAATGAGGCCCGGGCGAGATGATTGTCCGGGCCTCATACCATCTGAAGGCAGACCAAAACACGCTTCACATAAACCAGCAGTTTGATTGTTGGATTTTTTCCGGAAATTCGGCATTCCTGAGCCCTCGCTTTTCCGCTTTCCAGCCTTTACAGACTGCGAACAGGCTGGTTATGGTGCGCTTTGCGGACACTTTCGCCCGAGCTTGGGCGGAATTATAAAATCCAACGCCGAAAGATAGCGAAGAAAAACAATGGCCATTTTTTCCGTTATCCTGCCGGTTTTTTTCATTTTTTTCATAGGATTTGTGGGTCAGAGAGCCATACGCTTTCCGCTACCCGAACTCTCGCGTCTCACCTTGTATCTGATGACGCCGTTTCTGTGCTTCGACACATTCTATCATCATCCTTTGTCGATGAATGATGCTTACCTGTTCGGTTATACGCTTGCGCTGTTTTCGATTTTAATTCTTGTTATTCACGCATTGGCACCCCTCACCAAGAGTAGCAGCCGCGAAGTTTGCGCGCAGGTACTCGGCGGCGTCTTCATGAACAGCGGCAACTACGGTATTCCCGTTGTTCTTCTCGCCTTCGGACCTCAGGGCCGCAATATCGCTGTGCTGCTGATGGTGTTCCACGGCCTCATCATTAACTCGGTCGGTGTCTATTATGCCGCAAAGGGCGGTAGCGACGGCATCGGCATGCGTCAGGCGCTGGGAGCGGTGGTGCGGATGCCGATCCTGCACGGGATGGTGCTGGGGGTTCTTTTCTCGACTTTGGGCATCGCCTTGCCTGAGAACCTGATGGTGTGCATCAGCATGGTCGGCAATGCCTCGGTGCCCACGGTGATGATCATCCTTGGCATGCAGCTTGCCATGATTTCGCTGAAGCGACTGCCGGGTGTAAAGATGCTGGCCGCGACCGCCGTGAAGCTGCTGGTTTCACCGCTTGTGGCATTTGTGCTGGCCCTTTTTCTGCCTGCCGACCCGATGACGCGCCAGATTTTCGTTCTCACCGCCGCCATGCCGACTGCAGCCAATACGGTTTTGCTGGCGATCCAGTTCAAGACCGATCCAGAATTCGTGTCGTCCGTCACCTTGATCAGCACGGTGCTCAGCATCATCACCGTCGCGGGTGTGCTCGCTTTATTGCAGGGTGGGTTGATTTAACGGGGGTTGTGGCCGGCAAGATGCTGAAGAAGAGGCGATGAATGCTTCCCGTCACATGAACAGCCGCATCACCCCATAAGGCACCACGAAGAAGGCCAGGGTCGTGAGCTTGTAATAGGCTAGGGACGCATAGAGGATTGTGTCGAACCTCTCCCGCGATAGCGCAAACCATCGGCTGTGCAATGCGTAGATGGCATCATGTGCCGCGATGAAGATCAGGAAATAGAGGGTGACGATCGCCAGATTGATGAGGGCGCACCAGCCGAGAAGGGCGCGGATGGTTTCGAAGGTCATGGAGCTTCTCCCGACAATTTCCGTGCGTTGTCATTATAGCACGGAAACCGTCGGGAGAAGGCGGTATTACTTTCAGCGGGCGGGCTCAATGCCCGCCATTGCCGGTGAAAAGGCAGGTTGTGGCGCGGTGGTATTCGTCGCAGCGGCATTGCGCAGCGCTTCGCGCTCGGAGTCGGTGAAATCGAGACGCTCCAGCGCTTGATCAAGCAGCAGCACGTAATCGCCATGGGAATCGGTCACGCCAAGGGCCGTCTTCTCTGCCCCATCCAAATAGAACGGTGTCTGGCGGCGCATGGCAGTGGTTAATTTACGCTTTTTACCGTTTGCATCGAACCGGTAAAGGGCGGATAGCATTCCGTAGCTCTTGGTCACAGTCATCAGTTCAACCGGCACCGGGCGCAGAATTTTGCCATTAAATCCCCGGAAAGCGCGGCGCACATTCATGTGTCGCGCCATGCCATACAGCCCGCCAAAGATCATGGCAAAGCCAAACAGAGAAAGAAACCCGGCGGTGATGATCCGGTTCCACAGCTTGTCGAGGGCAAGGTCTACCGTTACCAGATCAGGCTTGGTGCGCGAACCAATCACCTCGACGGAGTAGTCGCCGTTGTGGATATCAAAAAAGGCAAATTCCAGTTCCTGCCGGTTCGATCGCCCGGCGTTGGCATAAACGACCGTAACCTTGCAATCGGTGAAGACGAATTGGCGTGTCTTACATTTGCCGTTGGAGGTGCGCGCCTGGTTGAGCGTGACGGGGTCTTTGGCAATCTCCCAATCGCGCATGATGCCGGGTGCATTTGAAATCACCACCATTGCGAGGATGACAAAGCCGAACACGATGCCCAGAAAAATAAGAAACGGGTGAGATATGCCGTGGCGGCGAACCCGCATCGGACGGGTCGGGAAGGCATCAAAAACACTTGCGGACATGGGTTTAGTGGTTCTTTCAGATATTTATTGGACGAGCGTCCTCTATGCCACCCGGTCGCGTTAGTGACAATCGGGAAGTTTATTCTGTCGTTGAAGTGTTGCGGGCGGTGCAGGGGCGGGCTAAATCTGCTGCGGTTGGGGCTGGCGTTCAATCTCGTTCACCTCCGACAGGCTGGAAAGATAAGATCATGACCCTCACCATCGCACTGGCACAACTCAACCCCATCGTGGGCGACCTTAACGGCAATGCCGAGAAGGCGCTGGCGGCCAGGGCGAAAGCGGCGGAGCAGGGGGCCGATCTCATCGCCTTCACTGAGCTTTATCTCGCGGGCTATTCGCCGGAAGACCTTGTTTTGAAACCGGCTTTCCAGGATGCCTGCCGCGCGGCTTGCGAAGAGCTTGCGCGCCAAACCGCCGATGGTGGGCCTGCCATGCTGATCGGGCTGCCCTGGGTTGAAGAGAGCAAGCTCTATAACGCTTACGCCTTGCTCGATGGCGGCAAGATTGCCGCAGTGCGTTTCAAGGTTGCATTGCCCAATTATGGCGTCTTCGATGAAAAGCGGGTGTTTTCAGCGGGTCCTTTACCGGGACCGATTTCGTTCCGGGGCATTCGCATCGGCATCCCCGTATGTGAGGATATCTGGCATGAAGATGTCGTGGAATGCCTCACCGAGACAGGCGCCGAAATCCTGCTGGTGCCCAACGGCTCGCCCTATTGGCGCGGCAAGTTTGATGAGCGTTTGAATGTCGCCGTCTCCCGCGTCACCGAAAGCGGCCTTCCGCTGATTTATCTCAACCAGGTTGGCGGACAGGATGAATTGCTGTTCGACGGCGCGAGTTTCGTTTTGCAGTCGGATTGCGCGTTGGTCGCGCAACAGCCAGCCTTCCGGGAAGATATCGCCATCACCCGCTGGGAGAAGGGCGCGACGGGCTGGCGTTGCCTTGAAGCACCCCTGTGCCAGCTTCCCGAGGCAGATGAAGCCGATTACGAGGGCTGCGTCCTCGGCCTGCGTGATTATGTCGAAAAGAACCGCTTCCCCAGCGTGCTTCTCGGCCTGTCCGGCGGCATCGATTCTGCCTTGTGCGCGGCAATGGCGGTTGATGCGCTTGGCGCGGACCGGGTGCGC
>JAVBJU010000017.1:0-74273 GCA_031546825.1 Microvirga sp.
CCGCCGAGACTGACGACCTTCTTCCGGTCGGACGGCTGCGCCTCGTTTGCCGGCGCGCCGGCAAAGAGCGGCGCATAGCTCGAATACATATAGGCCGTGGGCGAGGCAAACTCGGCGGCGCAGGTATCAATGCGTTTGAAGACCGGGCGCACGTTGAGCTTCTGGCGTAGCGCCCGCACTTCGGTTTCTTCGGTTTTGGCTAGCACGGCGAGGCGGTTGTCGGAGAAGCCCATCGCCTTCAATTGGCGCATGGTGCCCGGGGTCTGCGGCAATCCGTGCTCTCGCACCTTTTCTTCCGTTGCCACGATCAGTTGCAATTGTTCGAGGAACCAGCGGTCGATCTTGCAGGATTCATAAACCTCTTCGAGCGTGAAGCCGAGGCGGAATGCCTGACCGACCTTCTGGAGGCGATCCGGCGTCGGCGTGCCGATGGCGGCTTTTATGGCGTTCTTATCATCGCCCTTGCCGAGCCCTTCGATCTCGATTTCATCGAGGCCGGAAAGGCCAGTTTCCATTGAGCGCAAGGCTTTTTGCAGTGATTCCGGGAAGGTGCGGCCAATGGCCATCGCTTCACCGACCGATTTCATGGCGGTGGTCAGGGTCGGCTCTGCGCCAGGGAATTTCTCGAAAGCGAAGCGTGGGATCTTGGTGACGACATAATCAATGGTCGGCTCAAACGATGCGGGGGTCGCCCCGCCGGTGATGTCGTTGGCGATCTCATCCAGCGTATAGCCGACGGCCAGTTTGGCGGCGACCTTGGCGATGGGGAAGCCAGTGGCTTTTGAAGCAAGCGCCGAGGAACGCGACACGCGCGGGTTCATCTCGATGACGATCATCCGCCCGTTTTCCGGGTCGATGGCGAACTGCACATTGGAGCCGCCGGTCTCGACACCGATCTCGCGCAGCACCGCCAGTGAGGCGTCGCGCATGATCTGGTATTCCTTGTCGGTCAGCGTCAGGGCCGGGGCTACTGTGATGGAATCACCGGTATGCACGCCCATGGGGTCGATGTTCTCGATGGAGCAAACGATGATGCAGTTGTCGTTTTTATCGCGGACAACCTCCATCTCGTATTCCTTCCAGCCGAGCACGCTTTCTTCGACCAGCACCTCGTTGGTGGGCGAGGCGTCGAGGCCGCGCTCCACGATGTCGAGAAATTCTTCGCGGTTATAGGCAATACCGCCGCCGGTGCCGCCCATGGTGAAGGAAGGGCGAATGATTGCGGGCAGGCCGATGGCTGCGAGCGCCTGGAGCGCTTCGCCCATGGCGTGCTCCTGATAGCGCTTGCGGCGCTCGTTCTCGTAGTGGTTCCACATGAACTCAATGCCGCCGATGCGGCGCTTCTTGTCGCCCGGATGCAGGTCCATCGCTTCGATGGCAGCAAGTTCTGCCAGATGCGCGTCACGGTCGGCCTTCTTCAGGGCAGAGGCATTGGCCAGGCGTGATTTCGGGGTGCTGAGCCCGATCTTGGTCATGGCTTGCCGAAAGAGTTCGCGGTCCTCTGCCTTGTCGATGGCCTCGGCGGTTGCGCCGATCATCTCGACGCCAAACTTTTCCAATACGCCCATCTTCTTGAGGGAGAGGGCGCAGTTGAGCGCCGTCTGTCCACCCATGGTTGGCAGGAGTGCGTCAGGGCGCTCCTTCTCGATGATGCGTGCCACCACTTCCGGCGTAATTGGTTCCACATAGGTGGCGTCGGCCAGGTCCGGGTCGGTCATGATAGTGGCCGGGTTGGAGTTGACCAGAATGATGCGATAGCCCTCTTCTCGGAGCGCCTTGCATGCCTGAGTTCCCGAGTAGTCGAATTCGCAGGCCTGACCGATGATAATCGGGCCGGCGCCAATGATAAGGATCGAGGAAATATCGGTGCGTTTGGGCATTCAGGGCCTCGGGCAGGGTTCTTTGTTCCACAACGGAGTGTCGTGGAATGAAAACTACAGACGATGGGCGGAAGAATTCCTGGCCCGCTCCGCAAAGGGCAGGGCGGCTTAAAGCGGTTTAATACACACAGGGACTGCGGATGGGAAGGGCTGTTGGCTTAAAGTAGGGGTGATTTTGCAGTGCCCACCGGAAACCGAAGGTATCAATCGCCACCATCGCCGTTTTCGGAGAATTCGCCCGACAGCATCAGCCCGTCAATCCATGTTTCGCCGTCGCGCTTGATGACCGTCAATGGCTCTATTCCGGCATGTTGTGCCAATGCCGTCGCGAGCCGCTCTGAATGGGTTACGAGCCATATCTGGGTGCGTTCGGCGGCGCGTGCAATCATTTTGGCGAGCGGCTCCATCAGGTCCGGGTGCAGGCTGGTTTCCGGCTCATTCAATGCGATGAAGGGCGGCAGGCGATAGGCATTGAGCGCGCCGGACAATGCGAGGAAATGCAATGTGCCATCGGAAAGCTCGGACGCCCCGAATATGCGCTTGGGCATATCGGGAAAAATCATGGCGAAGCTTGCTTCCATCTCAGGTTTGGGGATGAGGATTTGCGCGCCGGAAAAGGCGTCGGCCACCGCCGTATCGAGGTCAACGGTATCTTCACCGATATGGGCAAGTGTCGCAAAAACGGCGGCAAGATCTGCGCCATCAGAGGCGAGAGTGGGCGTGGTGATGGCCGGGCAGGGGCGGCGCAATGGCGAATCCCGATCGGTGCGCATTCCGTGATAGAAGCGCCATTGCTCCATGGTGCGGCGGATGAGAAAAATATCGGGATAGCGCGCGGCGTCCTGAAGGGCACTGAGGCTGGTCTCCGATGCCAGCAGATCAACCCCGAATGATTGTTTGCGCCCTTCCTCGTCGCGGATGAAGCCACTTGGGCCATTGCGCTCCATGAGCACGGTCTCCCGGCGTCCCGTGCGAAGCGTCAGGCGCTCGGTTTTGACCTGCGCCTCACGCGGGAAAGCCGCGCCATAGGTGATGCAATGGCCATCCAGATTGTCTTGTTTCACCAAGCCGAGTTCGAGGCTGTAGATATATTCGTGCGACCCGTAAGGCACGCCGAGCGTCACCGCGAGCTTCAGGCGCACGGGCTTGTTGGGTACGCGTTTTTCGGCCCAGAGCGCAGCCGCCATACCGCCCTCAGCGGCCACTTCGCGCGCGAGTGTTCCGGTGGCCGCCGATTGCAGCAATTGAAGTGCGCGGTAGAGATTGGTTTTGCCAACACCGTTCGCCCCGACGAAGGCGGTGAGTTGCGCAACCGGAAAGCTGATATTGCGCAGGGAGCGGAACCCTTGCGCACTGACTTCCCGAACAATGAGGGTGGATGAAGCACTCACGATTTGTCTCCAAGGCGTTGCACTCTAAGGGCTTAAAACGCTGAGTGTAATTGATGCGCCTGGCGTGAATGTGCTCGCTTGGAATTCTTAAGGCCGCCTAAAATTCCTTTTAACGGCAATCACCTGCGACAATCTAGGCCCTTTCTTCGAGGCCGGAACTCGGATGGAATTGTTTTCTGCGCGTGCTTTCCATGCGTCCGCGCTTCACTGGTCATATCTTCCGTCAACAGGGGGTATTCATGAGAAATTTCGTTTCGATAACAGCCGCACTGGCGCTGCTCGCCACGTCGGCAACTGCTTTCGCGCAAGCCCAGGACAGCAAGAATTTGCCGGTTGGCCAGTCGGAGGCGCTTGCCACCACACCGATAAAGGAAGCTCGCCAAGCCGTGGCGGTTGACGACAAAGCTTTCTATGCCATCGATAACACCACAATCGTCAAATACGACAAGGAAAGCGGCAAGCAAATCGCCTCATGGGAAGGCCACAAGGATGGCCCGATCCTCCATCTCGACAGCGGTGTTGTCATTGATGGCAAGCTTTACGCCGCCCATTCCAACTATCCGAAATGGCCGATGACCAGCTCCATTGAGATATGGGATGTCGCCACGATGAAGCATGTGGGCAGCCATAGCCTCGGCATTGACCGTGGCTCGCTGACCTGGCTCGACAGGGATGCCAAAGGTGTGTGGTGGGGTGCTTTCGCCAATTACAACCGTGTCTTCGACAAAAGCCCGATCGCCTACGGCAATAAATACAACACTCAGATTGTGCGCTTCGACGATAAATGGCGCATCGAAGAAGCCTTCGTGTTGCCCGATGCGCTCGTTGCCAAATTTGGCGATATGAGCAATTCCGGCGGCAGCTGGGGCGCCGATGGCAAGCTCTACATCACCGGCCATGACAACGCCGAGGTCTATGTGATGGATTTGCCGGAAATGGGCGCTGAAATGCGTTGGCTCGCCACCATACCCATGAAGATTGCCGGACAGGGCATTGCCTGGGACCGTAGCAAGCCGGGTATCATGTACGGCATCATTCGTGACAAGACCGGAAACAATGTCACGGTGAACAAAATCACCGCATCTGGCCTGAAATAAGGTAAAAATGTTAAAAGCGCGGCGCGGAAGTACTTCTGCGCCGTCTGCTTTTCGGTGTCTCAAGCGATGATCAGGCTGGCATGTGCATATGTACATGCCTTTATCATTAGGAAAAGACGCGGTCGAGCTGTTCGTCCACTCTGGCCTCGGGGGACCGGAACGTGTTGGCCACGCGTTTTGAAACATGGCACAAGCGTCATTGCAACGGTGTGGTCTCTCGCATTTTTACGCCGGTGCGCCGGCTTTAGCCTTCTCCATCATCTCAACGAAACGATCGAACAGGTAGTGGCTGTCTTGCGGGCCGGGCGAGGCTTCCGGGTGGTGTTGCACCGAGAAGGCGGGGGCGTCGGTTAGTGCGATGCCGCAATTGCTGCCATCGAACAACGATACATGGGTTTCGGTCACATTGGCGGGCAGGGTGGCCGCGTCAACCGCAAAGCCGTGGTTCATTGAGGTGATCTCGACCTTGCCGGTGGTGTTGTCCTTGACCGGGTGATTGGCCCCATGGTGGCCCTGGTGCATCTTGCGCGTGGTGCCGCCCACGGCGAGGCCAAGCATCTGGTGACCGAGGCAGATGCCGAAGAGCGGGATTTTTTTGGCGATCAGCGTTTTGATGACGGGAACCGCATAGGCCCCTGTCGCTGCCGGATCACCGGGGCCGTTGGAAAGGAAAACGCCATCGGGATTGAGAGCGAGGATATCTTCGGCGGAAGCGGTGGCAGGCACCACCGTCACCTTGCACCCTGCATTGGCGATGAGGCGCAGGATATTGCGCTTCACGCCGTAATCGATGGCGACGACATGATGCTTCGGGCTCTGCTGATGGCCATAGCCTTCCCCAAGCGTCCAGGTGGTTTGATCCCAGTTGAAGCGCTGGGTGCTGGTGACGCCGGGGACGAGATCAAGCCCGTTCATCGAAGGCAGGGCCGCGGCCTTGGCCTTCAGAGCCGGGATATCAAATTTGCCGTCCGGATCGTGGGCGATGATGGCATTGGGCATGCCTTTTTCGCGGATCTGGGCGGTGAGTGCGCGCGTGTCAATCCCGCCGAGGCCGACGACGTTGCGGCTTTTCAGCCAAGCATCCAGCGAGCGTGCGGCGCGCCAACTGGACGGGTCGGTGATGGCTGCCCCGATCACGATGCCGCAGGCGCCATGGTCCGATGCTGCGTTGACGCTTTCGATATCCTCTTCATTCACGCCGACATTGCCGATATGCGGGAATGTGAAGGTGACGATCTGGCCGCGATAGGACGGGTCGGTGAGAATTTCCTGATAGCCTGTCATGGCGGTGTTGAAACAAACCTCTCCCGCCGCTTCGCCGGCGGCTCCAAGGCCAAAACCTTCGATTAAGGTGCCGTCGGCCAGAACCAGCAATGCGGTGGCGCGGGGCTCTTCCCAGCCTGTGGCGGATGTTTGTGGGGCGTGCGAGTATTGCGGCATGGCGGCGATCACTCTATGAGCTTAAGGAGCAGGGGCCGGAACAGCATCGGCCAAGCGCCTTGCCGATTGCATAGCGCTCAAGAAACTGGATTTAGCGGAGATCAGCGCCCGTGGTCAACGGCTGATTAACGGGACACGACCAAAGAAGTGAGGAGATAGCGCCATGCGCGAGCGTTTTATGGAAGATATGAAAGCGGCCATGAAGGCTGGTGAAAAGGACAAACTCTCCACAGTGCGTCTCATCATTGCCAAGCTCAAGGAAGTGGACATCGAAGCGCGCGGTGCGGGCAAGGAAAAGGCCGGGACTGACGAAATCATGTCCATGCTGCAGAAAATGCTGAAGCAGCGCGCTGAATCCGCCGATATCTACGAGAAGGGCGGGCGCCCTGAGCTTGCGGCGCAGGAGAAGCGTGAGGCCGAAATCATTTCCGCCTATCTCCCCGCACAAATGGATGAAGCCGCCGTGAAGGCTGCCATTTCCGCTGCCATGGCCGAGACCGGCGCAGCCAGCGTGAAGGACATGGGCAAGGTTATTGGCATACTCAAGGCCAAATATGCCGGGCAAATGGACTTTGCCAAGGCGAGCGGGCTTGTGAAAGCAATGCTGTCGTAATTATTTCTACCTCTCCGATGTGAATTACGGGGAGTTTTTCACGGACGCCGCAACACGGCGTCCGTATTGCTTATAGAGTTACGGATTGTGGCCGCATGCTGCGGCTGGCCCATCAGAGTTTCAGGAACCCGCGCCGTGCGCTTTGCCCCGTCCATATTGGAGGAAATCCGCAACCGTCTACCGGTATCGACGGTGGTTGGACGGCGCGTGGCCCTCAAGAAAGCCGGGCGGGAATGGAAGGGGCTTTCTCCTTTCAACGCTGAGAAAACCCCCTCTTTCTACGTGAATGACCAGAAGCAGTTTTACCATTGCTTCTCTTCGGGCAAGCATGGCGACATTTTCGATTTTGTCATGGAAACCGAGGGGCTGAGTTTTCCCGAAACGGTGGAGCGGTTGGCGGCGGAGGCGGGCGTCGCGCTTCCCACGGAAACCCACGAAGAACGGGAAAGCGACGTCAAGCGTAAGACGCTTTACGAGGTTATGGAGCTTTCGGCACAATTTTTTGAAGCCAATCTTGCGGGAGCAGCGGGTGCAAAAGCCCGAGATTACCTTGATCGGCGCGGGCTCTCTGCGGACATCAGAAAGCGTTTCCGTATCGGTTACGCCTCGCCCGACCGCTATTCCCTGCGCGATCACCTGGCTGATAAAGGTGTTCCGGCGGAGATGATGGTCGAAACCGGGATGCTGGTGAGCGCCGAGGATATCAAGGTGCCCTACGACCGCTTTCGCGAACGGGTGATGTTTCCGATCTCCGACATGCGCGGCCGCATTGTTGCGTTTGGCGGGCGCACGCTGTCCGCCGATGTGCCAGCCAAATATCTCAATTCTCCGGATACCCCGCTCTTTAATAAAGGGCACCTGCTTTACAACCAACACCTTGCTCGCAACCCTGCCCATGACAAAGGCACGGTGATCGCGGTCGAAGGTTATGTCGATGTCATTTCACTGGCGGCGGTTGGCATTCACAACGCGGTTGCGCCGCTGGGCACTGCCCTCACCGAGAACCAACTCGCGTTGCTGTGGCGGATGGCGGATGAGCCGATCCTGTGTTTTGATGGCGACAAGGCCGGTCGTCGCGCCGCCTTCCGGGCGCTTGATGTTGCACTCCCACAGATATCAGCGGGGAAATCTCTGCGCTTTGCATTGTTGCCCGATGGGCAGGACCCGGATGATCTCGCGCGTTCCGGTGGGGCGGCGGCACTTGATCGTGTGATGGCCGGGGCCTTGCCGATGGTCGACATGCTATGGGCACGCGAGACAGAGGCCGCCCCCCACGACACCCCCGAACGCCGGGCGGCGCTGCGCGCCCGCCTCCATGCGGCTCTCGCCCACATCAGCGACGAAACCCTGCGGCAGTATTATCGCGAGGACATCAATGGCCGCATCGCGTCGCTCAACCCCTATCAGCGGCAGGCGCAAAACGCCTCCTCACAATGGCAAAACCGGGGCGGACGCGGCTTTGACCGCAACGGACGTAACCCAGCTTCCGCCGGGCGCGTGAGTGCGAGCCCGGTTCTTGCTCGGTCGCAGCTCATGGTTGGTGGCGACAAGACCTCCCCGCGGGAGAGTATGATTCTCGGCGCGTTGGTATTCCACCCCGAATTGCTTCAAACCCATGCCGAAACACTGGCCTTGCTGGAGTTTGAATCGCCGGATGCCAATGGGCTATGCGCCGTATTGCTGGATTGTGCTGCGCAAAGCGGTGGTTATCTTAGTGTGGAAGTGGTGCAGGCCCGTCTGGAGCGTGCCGGGCAGTCCGATGGGCTTGGCGCGCTGCTGGCTCGGGTGCGCCATGGCGACCGCTGGGTATTAGACCCCCACGCGGATAAAATTCGTTTGCGTGGTGCATTGAATCAGGCGCTCACCTTGCATCACCGCGAGCGCACACTACATAAGGAACTCGAACTGGCGAGACGGCTTTTCGCCGAGAATAACGACGAGGAGAGCTGGGCTCGGCTTGTCGATTTACAGAATCAACTGCACTCGGTCGAAGGCACCGAAGCGGATTCCGATAATGGATGAACTGGCTGGAAAAGTGGGTCTCTTTCACGGTTTGGTCAGAAAATCTGAAAAAATCGTCATAAAATGACGACGAAGTGTGCTGAATGGCTGGTCAAATGGGTTGGCGTTCGGTAGTTGAGATGACGACCGTGGTGTTAAAACGCGTGAAGGCGTTTTAGCGCCCGTTCGCATTTGCCGTATTTTCAGACGGCTCGGCGCGAATAGGTTGAGGCAGCATGGCGACTAAGGCGACTGGTAAAGACGAAACAGAAACGGCGCAGGAGCAAAGCGACGGTCCATTGCTTGATCTTAACGATCAGGCGGTGAAGCGCATGCTCAAACTCGCTAAGGAGCGAGGCTATGTCACCTATGATGAACTGAATGACGTACTGCCGTCTGAAGAATATTCATCCGAGCAGATAGAGGATATCCTCGGCCAATTGTCCGAGCTGGGTATCAACGTCATCGATTCGGAAGAGGCTGAAGAGGCTGCGCAGCCCGAAGGCGAAGCGGAGGAGGAACTGCCAACCGGCGTTGCCACCACCGATAGCCGCGCGCTTGTTGTCAAAGAAACCACGCGCGAACCCACGGACCGCACCGATGATCCGGTGCGTATGTATCTGCGGGAAATGGGTTCGGTCGAGCTTCTGTCGCGCGAGGGCGAGATCGCCATCGCCAAGCGTATCGAGGCCGGTCGCGAAGCGATGATTGCCGGCCTGTGCGAAAGCCCGCTGACATTCCAGGCCATCATCATCTGGCGCGACGAGTTGGTCGAGGGCAGGGCGCTTCTACGCGACATCATCGACCTTGAGGCCACCTATTCCGGGCCTGAAAGCCGCGCCGCACGCGGTGAAGGGATTGAGGACGAAGAAGCGTTGGAAGAGGGTGTGGCGATGCCGTCGCCAGTTCCCGGCCCCTCAGCGCTCCCGCCGCCACCGCCACCGATTGCCAATGGCAGTGATGACGAAGCCGGTATACGCCCCGAGGGTGATGCCGATCTCGACGACGATGATCTCGAAAACAATGTATCGCTGTCGGCGATGGAGCTTTCGCTCAAGCCGCGCGTGCTGGAAACCTTCGACTGCATCGCCAATAACTACAAGAAACTGCGCCGCCTTCAGGTCGAACACGTCGAACAGCGGATGCAGAACAAGCAGCTCACCCCTGCTCAGGAGCGGAAATACAAGAAGCTCAAGGAAGAGATCGTCACCGACGTCAAATCCCTGTCGCTTAATAACAACCGCACCGAGGCCCTGGTCGAGCAGCTTTATGATATCAATAAGCGCCTCATTTCCCATGAGGGCCGCTTGATGCGTTTCGCCGAGAGTTTTGGCGTGGCACGCGAAGAGTTTCTGCGCCATTACCAGGGCTGGGAACTCGACCCGAAATGGGTTCTGCGTGTCTCCAAGCTCGGTGGTAAGGGTTGGAAGGAATTTGTCGCCAACGGCAAGGACCAGATTCATACCCTGCGCGACAATATCCACACGCTGGCATCCGAGACCGGTCTGGAAATCCTGGAATTCCGCCGCATCGTCTCCATGGTGCAGAAGGGCGAGCGCGAGGCCCGTCAGGCCAAGAAGGAAATGATTGAGGCCAACCTGCGTCTCGTTATTTCCATCGCCAAAAAGTACACCAACCGCGGCCTGCAATTCCTCGATCTCATTCAGGAAGGCAATATCGGCCTGATGAAAGCGGTCGATAAGTTCGAATACCGTCGTGGCTATAAATTCTCAACCTATGCCACCTGGTGGATCCGGCAGGCGATCACCCGTTCGATCGCCGATCAGGCGCGCACCATCCGCATTCCGGTGCATATGATTGAGACGATCAACAAGATCGTTCGCACATCGCGCCAGATGCTCCATGAAATCGGTCGTGAGCCGACGCCGGAAGAATTGGCGGAAAAGCTCGCCATGCCGCTGGAGAAGGTGCGCAAGGTACTGAAGATCGCCAAAGAGCCGATCTCGCTCGAAACCCCCATCGGTGACGAGGAAGACAGCCATCTGGGTGACTTCATCGAGGACAAGAACGCGATTCTGCCCATTGACGCCGCCATTCAGTCCAACCTGCGTGAAACCACAACCCGCGTGCTCGCTTCGCTGACGCCCCGCGAGGAGCGCGTGTTGCGCATGCGCTTCGGCATCGGCATGAACACCGATCACACCCTTGAGGAAGTTGGCCAGCAATTCTCGGTGACGCGCGAGCGTATCCGTCAGATTGAAGCCAAGGCCCCGCGCAAGCTCAAGCACCCCTCCCGCAGCCGCAAGCTGCGCAGCTTCCTCGACAACTGAGGACGCGGGAGCCAAGCTTCTTTGGGTATCGGAAAAAATCAGGCGGCGGGCTTTGGCCCGCCGTTTTTCGTTTGGAAACGTCCGCTTATAAAAGCGTTCCGCTCAGCACCATCACGGCGACGCTGAAATAGATCACGAGCCCTGTCACGTCGACAAGGGTTGCCACGAACGGGGCTGAGGCGCTGGCGGGATCAAGGCCAAGGCGCTGCAGGAGGAAGGGCAGCATGGAGCCCACCAGCGAGCCGAAGGTGACGATGCCAACCAACGTAAGGCCCACAGTCAGCGCAACCAGCATCCAGTGATCGCCGTAGTCATAGAACCCCGCCTTCTGCCAGATGACAATACGGGCTATCCCGACGACGCCGAGGATGAAGCCCAGTGTCAGGCCAGTGGGAATTTCGCGTAATGCCACCCGCCACCAATCTGCCAGTCGCACTTCCTGCAAGGCCAGGCTGCGGATGAGCAGCGATGTGGCCTGTGAGCCGGAATTGCCGCCGGAACTCATGATGAGCGGAATGAACAGGGTCAGTACAATAGCCTTTTCCAGTTGCACCTCGTAATGCTGCATGGCACTGGCGGTGAGCATCTCTCCGATGAACAGCGCCGCGAGCCAGCCGCCGCGCTTGCGGATCATGTCGAGAAAGCTGATTTTCATATAGGGGTTGTCGGGCGTTTCCATGCCGCCGAATTTGAGGGCGTCTTCGGTGCTTTCCTCAATCATGGCGTCGATCACATCGTCCACCGTGACGATGCCGAGGATGTGGCGGCTTTCATCAATCACCGGCAGGGCCAGCATGTTGTGGCGACGAATTTCGCGAGCCACTTCCTCCTGGTCGGTCATGGGGGTGACCGTGACGAGGGTGTCGGTCTGTGCAACGGAAAGCACCGGATCATCCAGCTTGCCGGTGATGAGGCGCCGCAGGGTCACGACGCTTTGCAGCGTTCCGTCTTCAGGGTCGAGTACATAGATGGCGTAAACGGTTTCGCGCTCGCCCTGGACACGCCGCACGAAATCGAGTGTTTCGCCGACCGTCCATTCTGAGGTCACGGACACGAACTCAGTCGTCATCAACGCGCCTGCTGTCCCATCCGGGTAGGACAGGAGCTTGCGGATGACGACGCGCACCTTGTTGTCGAGCCCGGACATCAGCCGGGCGCGGGTGGTCTCATCAAACTCTTGAAACAGATCGGTGACGCAGTCACTGGCGGCTTCATTGAGCAACCTTACGGCGCTCAAGGTTGGCATTGCCCGGATGATTTCCGGGGCATGATGCAACTCGGGCTGCTCAAGGATCTCGACCGCCTGATGGAGGGGCAAAACTGCGAGCAGAATAGCAGCGTCTTCCGGCTCAAAGGTATTGAGACGTTCGACGGCATCTGCGCTGGTGACGCCGACAAGAGCGGCGGCTTCGAGGGTGAAGCGATTGGTATTCATTGGTCCGCCTTTCGGCCGATATGCCGTCAGAGGCATGATCGCGCGGACCAGAACCGGAGGTCAGCGGAGCAGGGCCTGAGACGGCACGCACAATCGACTGGTACTGTCGCTGGGCATAGGGGTTGGAACTCCGGGTTGAAAGTTTGCACGCCGGACAAAGCACGGCTGCAAATGCGCGGGGAAAGTGGTCTTGTTCCCAATGGAAGTCAACCCCCTGATGGCCGTTTTAAACTGCGGTCAAGCCAGGTGCAGCTTTGGTTTATAAATTTTGATAAATCACTTTTACGAATTCGGTTTTTTGATTATTTTAATGCACCTAAAGTATAAAGAAGGTTTTATTGGTTTTTAAAAATTCTAAACTGTTCTTATAGCTGTTGACCATCAAGCTTATTTACAATATTCATTTCTTCGTTCTAGATTTCGTTTTTTTTAAACATTATAAAGAGGCTTGAATGAGAAAATCAGCATCCCGCATGGTCGGTCCGTTTGTTTTCGCCCTGACTGCTCTTGGTCTATCCTATTCCGCTCATGCGGAGGACGGCATTCTTGTCTATAACGCGCAACACGAAAGCCTGACCAAAGCGTGGGCGGAAGGGTTTACCCGCGAAACCGGCATCAAAGTGACGCTGCGCAATGGTAATGACACTGAAATCGGTAACCAGATTGTGCAGGAAGGTAAGGCTTCGCCTGCCGATGTTTTCCTGACGGAAAATTCTCCCGCCATGGTTCTCGTGGACAATGCGGGCCTTCTGGCTCCATTGGCAGCCGAAGTAGTGGCTCAGGTTCCGGCCGAATACCGCCCGCCGCATGGCCGCTGGACCGGCATTGCCGCACGCTCGACGGTGTTCGCCTACAACAAGACCAAGCTGACAGCGGACAAGCTGCCGAAATCGCTTCTTGATCTCGCCGATCCGGTCTGGAAGGGCCGTTGGGGTGCTGCGCCCGCGGGTGCTGATTTCCAGGCCATCGTCAGCGCGCTTCTTGAATTGAAGGGCGAGGCCGCAACTGCCACCTGGTTGAAGGCCATGAAAACCAATGTCACCCCCTATAAGAAAAACGGCATCGCCATGAAGGCCGTCAATGACGGGTTGGTCGATGGCGCGGTGATCTATCACTATTATTGGTTCGGCGATCAGGCCAAGACTGGCGAGAACAGCGGCAATGTGATGCTGCACTACTTCCGCAAGCAAGACCCGGGTGCGTTCGTTTCGATCTCCGGTGGCGGCGTTCTGGCGTCTTCCAGGAACAAGGATCAGGCTCAGGCCTTCTTGAAATGGGT
The DNA here is from genome assembly GCA_031546825.1 of Microvirga sp. Lineage (GTDB taxonomy): Bacteria > Pseudomonadota > Alphaproteobacteria > Rhizobiales > Beijerinckiaceae > Hohaiivirga. The sequence goes on from JAVBJU010000017.1 coordinate 13,428, forward strand.
CACCAGCAAGAAGGGCCAGGAAGCCCTGACTTCGAGCAAGGCGTTTGAATATGCCGTTTCCAACGGCGCTCCTTCCGATCCGAAGCTTGTGCCGCTCGCCGACCTTCAGGCTCCGAAGATTGAGCCGTCCAAGCTCAACAGCAAGAAGGTTTCCGACTTGATGACGGCTGCGGGCCTTCTGTAATAAGAAAGCTACTTCTGGGCGGGAGGGGTTACCCTTCTGTCCGACCATTGAATGTCTATACATGAAACGGCTCCCATGCTTTAGCTTGGGAGCCTTTGCCGTTATAGGATTTCTCGTGTCGCAACCCGTCAGCAAACAAGCCGGGGGATTGGCCTGCCCCATACCGTCGGAGCAGAGATATCGCGTGCTATCTCCGGTGGCATGGTTGGGTCGCCATGTTGTTGTTGGGGTCGCGGCGTTTGTTGCCCTGCTGGCGCTGCTGCCGCTTGTGTTTGTCGTAGCTATCACCGTGCAGACCGGTTGGCAGACAGTATATGAATTGATTTTTAGGGCGCGCGTCGCCGAGCTTCTTGTCAATACCGCGCTGCTCGAACTCGTCACGCTTCCCCTCACCATCATGCTGGCGATTGTTCTCGCGTGGCTTACCGAACGCTCCGACATTCCGGGAGGGCGCGTCTGGCGTTGGTTGGCTGTGGCGCCGCTTGGCATCCCCGCTTTCGTTCATTCCTATGGCTGGATCAGTGTGACGCCCCGCATGGGCGGGCTCTCCGGTGCGGTGTTGATCTCGGTGCTCGCTTATTTCCCGTTTCTCTATTTGCCGATTGCCGCACAATTGCGCCGCCTCGACCCTGTTTTAGAGGACACGGCGTCATCGCTCGGGCTCGCACCGTGGGCGGTATTTTTCCGGGTGGTGCTGCCGCAATTGCGGCTGGCGATCTGCGGCGGCTCGCTTCTAGTCGGGCTGCACCTTCTGGCTGAATACGGCCTTTTCGCAATGATCCAGTTCGACACTTTCTCGACCGCTATCGTCGATCAGTTCCAGTCGGCCTATAATGGCCCAGCAGCGAATATGTTGGGCGGTGTGCTGGTTGTCGCCTGCCTCGTGTTGCTCAGGCTTGAGGCGCGGCTGCGGGGAGGGGAGCGGTATGCGCGCATCGGATCGGGAGCGCCGAAACCGGCAACACGCACCCGGCTTGGGCGATTGCGTCTACCGTTGCTGCTTCTGCCGTTGCTGATTGCGGCGCTGGCAGTTGGGGTGCCCTTGCTGACATTAGGCCGGTGGCTCATCATCGGCGGTCTGGATGTCTGGCCGCTTGCCGAGATTGGTGCTGCGCTCCAGCAGACCATGGGGCTTGCCCTGGCCGGAGCAGCGCTTGCCACGCTCATGGCTTTGCCGATGGCCTGGCTGTCGGTGCGTCGCCCTGGACGCCTGCAACGGCTGCTGGAATCTTGCCACTACTACGTCGGTGCATTGCCCGGTGTCATCGTGGCATTGGCGCTTGTGACTGTGACTGTGCGGGTTGCTCTGCCGCTTTACCAGACCTTCGCAACATTGCTTCTGGCCTATGCCTTGCTGTTTCTTCCCCGGGCCATGGTGGGCTTGCGTGCCAGCATCAGCCAGGCACCGCTCGAACTGGAGCGCGCGGCCATGGCGCTTGGTCGCACGCCGTTTCAGGCGGTATGGCAGGTGACTTTGCGCCTCTCTGCGCCGGGTGTCGCGGCAAGCCTTGCGCTGGCGGCACTGGGCATCACCACCGAGCTGACGGCAACCCTGATGCTCGCCCCCAATGGCGTCGTGACGCTTGCCACGCGCTTCTGGTCGCTGTCCAATGAAATAGATTACGCCGGTGCCGCACCCTATGCGTTATCGATGGTGCTGCTTTCGCTTCCGCTCACCTTGCTCCTCCATCTCCAATCCAGACGATCGGCCGGCCAATGACTTTCCTTTCTCTTGAAAGCATCACCAAGTCCTATGGCGCAACACGGGTCCTCAATGAGATCACCCTGTCTGTGGCGGCGGGAAGCCGCGTGGCGGTGGTCGGACCATCTGGCTCTGGCAAAACCACCTTACTGCGCCTGATCGCTGGTTTTGAGTATCCCGATAGTGGAACGATCACGCTCGGTGATACGGGGCTCGCCGGAAGCGGAAAAATTGTTCCCGCTCACCGCCGCAGCATCGGCTTTGTTGCCCAGGACGGCGCGTTGTTCCCCCATCTCACGGTGGCCGATAATATCGGTTTCGGAATGGGGCGAGGGCTGTCGGACCGCACGTCACGTATTGCCGGATTGATGGAGATGGTGGAATTGAGCACCGCGCTCCTCGACCGCCGCCCCCACCAATTGTCCGGTGGCCAGCAGCAGCGGGTTGCTCTGGCGCGGGCGCTGGCCCGCCAGCCGAAGCTGATGCTGTTGGATGAACCCTTTTCCGCCCTGGATACGGCTTTACGGGCCAGCACCCGCAAAGCAACCGCCGAACTGTTGCGAGCCCATGGTATCGCCACCCTTCTGGTCACACATGATCAGGCCGAAGCGTTGTCCTTCGCCGATCAGGTTGCGGTGCTTGAGGCGGGGCGTCTGGTGCAGGTTGGTGCGCCCGAGAAGCTTTATAAATATCCAAAAGATCGCCGAACGGCTCAGTTTTTGGGCGAGGCCATCCTGATGGGAGCCGAAGCCGGCGATGGTTATGTCGATTGCGCATTGGGGCGACTCACCGCTGCCACCGGAATGCAGCGCGGAGCGGTTGAAATCATGTTGCGCCCAGAGCAGATCAGCCTTGCTGCGCAGTCGAAAGGTGCTGGTGGCGAGCCGCTGGCTGAGGTCATTGACGCGGAATTTTGCGGCGCTTTCAGCGTGTTGACACTGGAGTTGTCTGGCAGTTCCCAGCCGTTACGCGTGACGGTTAGTGGGGGAGATGTCCCGGAGCCAGGAGCACGGGTTCATCTGACAGTTCATGGTACCGCGCATGTGTTTGAGGGCTGAGCGCCAGCATGGCATCAAGAGTTGAGGCGGAAGGAAGCCAGGTTCCTTCCTCGAAAGATGAAGTTATAATCATCCTATTTCTTAAATAGATAGCCCATTTTTTCTGCGTCTGTCACGGGCCTTGGCCCATTGGCCCATTTGAAATAGCTCCTTGGCGATATAGTTTTTCATGGGTGCCGTCGTCAGCACTTTGTAGCTGCGATGGTCCTGTTCTGGCACCGTCGACACTGACGGCAATCGGGGTTGCACGCGTGACACTTGGCATGGTTCGCCCTACTGCGAACGATCTCCAGGAACAGGCCGGACGGCGGATCCGGCGCTGGCGCTTTGCCGAATCAAGCGTGCTGCCGGGCTTCAACCTCGCTTTGGGCTATACGCTCCTCTATCTCAGCCTGGTCGTGCTTCTGCCGCTTGCGATCCTCCTTGGCCGTGTGGCTTTTGCGGGTAAGGAGGTGCTGTGGCATGTGCTCGTTGACGAGCGCACGGTTGCTGCATTGAAGGTTTCATTCGGCCTCTCGTTTGCTGCGGCGCTGGTCGACTCCATCGCCGGGTTGATGATCGCCTGGGTGCTGACCCGTTACAGTTTCCCGGGCCGTAGATTGCTCGATGCGGCGGTCGATCTTCCCTTCGCACTTCCCACTGCGGTGGCGGGAATTGCCTTGGTCACCCTCTATGGCAAGACCGGATGGATCGGTGGTTTGCTCGCGCCGCTCGGCATTGATGTGGCCTATACGCGGTTTGGTATTTTCATCGCGTTGGTCTTTGTCGGCTTGCCTTTTGCGGTGCGCACGGTGCAGCCGCTGATTGCCGAAATCGATCGTGAGCAGGAGGAGGCGGCGGCAACGCTTGGCGCAAGCCGTGCCCATACCATCTGGTCAGTGCTTATCCCACCGATGATCCCGGCAATTCTCACCGGTTTTGCGCTCGCCTTCGCCCGTGCCGTCGGGGAATACGGTTCGGTGATTTTCATTGCTGGCAACAAGCCATTCTTTTCGGAGATCGCGCCGTTGCTCATTGTGGTTCGCCTTGAGGAATACAACCTGCCCGGTGCCATGGCGATTGCAGCAGTCATGCTGGCCATTTCGTTCTGCACGCTGCTTTTCCTGAACCTGTTGCAGGCATACAGCCGAAAGAGGTTCGGCCATGTCTGAGCATTCCACACAAGGGTGGCGGCGCGTCACCGAGGAGCGCACATTTGTCCGCCTTGCTCTCATCTTTGCGGCGGTGGTGTTTCTCTCGCTTGTCCTGCTGCTGCCGCTCGTATTGGTTTTCGTGGAAGCTTTGGCGCGCGGCTGGCAAGCCTACGCGAATGCGTTGGCCGAGCCCGATGCCATGGCGGCGATGTGGTTGACGCTGACCGTTGCCGCTATCGTCGTTCCGCTCAATCTCGTGTTTGGCATTGCTGCGGCATGGGCTGTCGCCAAGTTCAATTTTCCGGGAAAGAGCCTGCTGACCACGCTCATTGATCTCCCGTTCTCCGTCTCGCCAGTTGTGGCCGGATTGATCTATGTGCTGCTGTTCGGTGCCCAGAGCCTGATCGGGCCATGGCTGACCCGCCACGGTATTGAGATCATTTTCGCGCTGCCGGGCATGGTGTTGGCAACGCTGTTTGTCACCTTTCCTTTCGTTGCTCGCGAATTGATCCCGTTGATGCAGGAACAGGGCACTTCCGATGAAGAGGCGGCGTTGACGCTGGGCGCTTCCGGCTGGCGCATGTTCTTCACGGTGACGCTGCCCAACGCCCGCTGGGCGTTGCTCTATGGGGTGTTGTTATGCAATGCGCGGGCGATGGGCGAATTTGGCGCGGTTTCAGTGGTGTCCGGGCATATTCGCGGGCTCACCAACACTGTGCCGCTGCACGTGGAAATTCTCTATAACGAGTATAACTCAGTTGCGGCCTTCGCGGTGGCGTCTCTGCTGGCACTACTCGCAATTTTGACACTCATCGCCAAGGCATTGCTGGAATGGCGTTATGGCAACGAGCTTTCGGGCCGGAGAGGGCATTGATATGAGGCCTGTTGCGCGGCCCTATGGGGTATCCCCATGGAAATAACCATCTCGGGCGTCATGCGGGACTTCGGAACGGTGCCCGCCTTGCGGGGCATTGACCTCAAAGTGCGCTCAGGCGAACTGATGGCGCTGCTTGGTCCATCCGGCTCCGGCAAGACCACATTGTTGCGGGTGATCGCCGGGCTCGAATATGCGGACGCTGGCCAAGTATTGTTCGGTGGTGAGGATGCGACCCGCATCCCGGTTCAGAAACGCAATGTCGGGTTCGTATTCCAGCATTATGCCCTGTTCCGCCACCTTAGCGTATTTGACAACATCGCTTACGGCCTGAGATGCCGGCCACGAACGCAGCGGCCCTCGCGGCGTGATATTCGTGAGCGAGTGCTGGAATTGCTTGATCTGGTGCAGCTTCCCGATTGTGCCAATCGTTTTCCCAGCCAGCTTTCGGGCGGTCAGCGGCAGCGGGTGGCGTTGGCGCGCGCGCTGGCGGTGGAGCCGAAGGTGTTGCTGCTTGATGAGCCGTTTGGTGCACTCGATGCCAAAGTGCGCAAAGACCTGCGCCGTTGGCTGCGGGAGATCCATGAGCGCACCGGCCAGACAACCATTTTTGTGACCCATGATCAGGATGAAGCCATTGAACTTGCTGACCGTGTGGCGGTGCTCAACAATGGCCTCCTGGAACAGGTGGGCACGCCAGATGAAGTCTATGATGAGCCCGCCACCGCCTTCGTGATGGCCTTCATTGGAGATACGGCGCGGGTTGTTGCGGAAATTAGCGATGGTTCGGTATGGGTCAACGGCGGCAAGGTGCCGCTAACGCCTCCGGCTGATTTCAGTGGGCAAGTGGAGCTGTTTGTTCGCCCGTGGGATCTCAAGGCCGCAGGTGCCGATGAACCGGCGCATCTTGAAGGAGTGGTGCGCATGAGCCGCCGGGTTGGCAATATCCGCCGTGCCCAGGTGATGCTCGATGAAAACAACGCCATCGAGATTGATCTGCCGCTATGGTCGACCATTGAAGCGGGTACACCGATCCGCCTTGCTGTGACCCGCGCCAGATTTTTCCATGACGGGAAGTCAGGATTGACGGGGTGAATTATCCATGCGACCTCGGGAAACATGGCATCAGGAATGAAAGCGATAGGGTTTCGATATGAGAGCAGGATTATGGGCGACGGTGCTGAGCTTTATGGTTCTCTCCATCGCGCACGCCGCCCCCAGAAATGACCTCATCGTCGGGATGCCGGTGGAGCCGCCGGGCCTTGATCCGACCATCGCTGCCCCCACCCATATCCGCGAAGTGGTGCAGGCCAATGTGTTCGAAGGGCTGGTGCGGATATCCGAAACCGGCACCGTAGAGCCCTTGCTCGCCAAAAGCTGGACGGTTTCGCCGGATGGGCTGACATACACCTTCCAGCTCAGGGAAAACGCGCATTTCCACGATGGCACGCGGTTTGATTCGGCCATTGTCAAATACAGTTTCGAGCGCGCGGCCTCTCCCATTTCCACCAATGCGCAAAAGCAGATCTTCCTGCCCATCGCTGCCATCGAAACACCCTCGCCACAGATTGCCATCGTGCGCCTCAAACGACCGTTTGGTGACTTTCTCTATTACCTTGGCTGGGGCGACGCGGTGATGGTGGCACCGGGAAGCGCCGCTGAAAATCGAGCAACGCCCATTGGCACCGGACCCTTCCGCTTCAAGCGATGGGTACGCGGCAGCCAGGTCGAGCTGGTTCGCAATGAAAGCTACTGGCAGCAGGGCAAGCCCAAACTCAATGCGGTGACATTTCGCTTCATTGCCGACCCACAAGCCCAGGCCGCCGCCGTCAATTCCGGCACGGTCGATGCGTTTCCCAACATTGCGACGCCCGAACTGATCGCGCAATGGAAAAACAACCCGCGCTTCACCGTCGCCATAGGCCGCACCGAAGGTGAGGTAGTGGCGGGAATGAACAATACGCGAAAGCCCTTTGATGATGTGCGGGTGCGGCGTGCCCTCATGCACGCTGTCGACCGAAACGGTATCATCGAAGGGGCGTATGGCGGTTACGGTACGCCGATTGGCAGCCATTTCTCACACAATCACCCGGCTTATGTTGATATGACCGGGCGTATTCCTTACGACCCTGCCAAGGCGCGGATGCTTCTGGCGGAAGCGGGGTATCCCAACGGCTTCAGCTTCACAATCAAAACGCCGCAAATGATTTATGCCAGCCGCACAGCGGAACTCATGGCTGCCTATTTCGCCGATATCGGCGTGAAAGCGACCGTTGAAACCACGGAATTTCCCGCCAAGTGGATCGCCGATGTTTTCCAGAGGAAAGACTACGACATGACCATTGTCGCCCATGCCGAGCCTTTGGATATCGGGATTTATGCGCGCGATGGCTATTATTTTAATTACCGCAATGACGCCTTTCGCCAGTTGATGGGCCGGATCGACGGCACGCCCGGCGAGACGCAGAGGTTTGATCTCTACCGTCAGGCCGAGAAAATGCTGGCCGATGACGTTCCGGCACTGTTTCTGTTTCAGCTACCCAAGCTCGGGGTGTGGAATGCGAAACTCAAGGGATTATGGACCACAACTCCAATTCCCGTGAACGATGTGACCGAAACCCATTGGACGGATTGAGTTTTGCAGGGTAAACGCTGATGCGGAAGGCGGGCGGATGATGAGAGCCGTTCGCAGCGGGTCCCGGTCTTTCATGTTTCGACGCCTTGCTGCCAAGTTCGCGTCCGTCGTGCTCAGCCTCGCTACCGTCTCGGTCGTGGTGTTTCTGGCGCTCGACCTGTTGCCCGGTGACCCGGCGGCCATCCGTCTCGGTATGACGGTGGATGAGGGTACGCTGGCGGCGCTCCGCCATGAGATGGGCCTCGATCTGCCGTTGATGCAGCAGTATTTCAACTGGGTTTCCGGTATTCTTCACGGCGACTTCGGCTCTTCACTCACCTACCACGTACCGGTTTCAACCCTGCTGCTTGATCGCCTCGGTGTGACCTTGCCATTGACCCTGATGGCCATTGCTCTCGCGGCGCTGGTCGGCATCGGTTACGGGGCAGTCGCGGCCTTCTATCGCAATGGCTTGTCTGATCGGCTGGGGCGTATATGCGCCCATACCGGGCTCGCCATCCCGAATTTCTGCTTTGGCCTGATGTTGGTTCTGGTGTTCTCTAACTGGTTGAGTTTTCTGCCTTCTGGTGGCTTTCCCGGTTGGTCTGCGGGTTTTTTTCCGGCGTTAAAAGCGCTGATTTTGCCCGCTCTCGCTCTGTCGTTCTCCCTGGCAGCAGTGCTGTTTCGTATTTCCAGGGCGGTGATGATCGAGACCATCCGCGCTGATTTCGTGCGCACCGCCTTCGCCAAGGGCGTCTCGCGGTTCCGCATCATCTGGCGACACGCGCTGCCCAATAGTCTGCACCCGGTGCTGACCGTGCTCGGATTGCAGATTTCACTGCTGATAGCCGGGACATTTCTGGTGGAGAGTGTGTTTAACCTGCCTGGTATCGGGCAACTCGCCCTGAATGCTATGATGCAGCGCGATTTCACCGTGATCCGCGCATTGGCGCTGCTGATGGCAGGTGCGGTGATTGTCATTAATGCAGTGATTGATCTCACGCAGGCGCTGCTCGATCCACGATTGAGGGGCGGGGCATGACTTTTCTTGGATATCTCCGACGCAACCCGGCGCTCGCCATCGGGCTTGTTCTGACATTGTCGCTTATCGCAATCGCGGTGCTGTCGCTCGTGTGGACGCCGGACAACCCCACAGTGCCGCGTATGAATTTACGTCTGCGTGGGCCGTTTGAAGCAGGGTTGCTGGGAACCGACCGTTTCGGGCGGGACATGCTGTCGCGCATCATCATTGGCGCGCGAACCACGCTGATTATCGCCTGGCCAGCCGTTCTGATTGGCGCAAGTATTGGTATTCTCCTCGCCTCTCTCGCGGCCAGTCGCCGGGGCTGGATCGAAGAAGTCATCATGCGCGCCTGCGATATCACCTTCGCTTTTCCGGCGCTTATCGTTGCCATCATGATCAACACAGCGGTCAATGGCGGAGCCATGGCAGCGGCATGGGCAATCGCCCTGTTCAATATCCCGGTTTTCGCGCGTGTCGCCCGTAATGCTGCGCGCAAGATATGGGCGATGGATTATGTGTTGGCCGCCAAGGCGGCGGGCAAGACCCGCTGGGCCATCGCTATCCAGGATGTGCTTCCCAATATCGTGGGCATTCTTCTCATCCAGCTCATGGTGCAACTGGCGATGGCCATCGTTATGGAGGCCGGTTTTGCCTATGTGGGCATCGGCGTGCCGCCAACAGAACCAAGCTGGGGACGGATGTTGCGTGACGGGCAGGATGCCCTCGGCGTGGCGCCTCATCTGATTCTGGCACCCGGTGCGGCCATTGCTTTTGCGGTCTTGGGGCTCAATCTTTTGAGCGATGGGCTGCGGGAGTTGTTTGATACGGGGCAGTCGCGCGGGAAAAAATGAGAACCTGTCGTTTCTGCGTTATCGGCGGAAAGCAGCCATAATTGAAGCGGGGAGTGTGCTTTTTCGCTGCCTTCTGCCCCTGAAAATGCATTTTTTCAGTTTCTTCACATCTGCCGTCTTGCGCTTCGCAACGCCATGTGGCACTAACGGCCATCCTTGCTGCATCCGCTTTGTGGATGCGGCTAGATGCTGCTGTAGCTCAGTGGTAGAGCACTCCATTGGTAATGGAGAGGTCGACAGTTCAATCCTGTCTAGCAGCACCATTCTCTTCTCAGGGGCGTATTGTCCGGAAGAATGGTCTTTTTTGGCTTTGCCATTCCCCAAACATCTGAATTTGCAGAAGTGGTGAAAGCCGCTTGCTTGCGTGCAAGTCATCTGGCTGCAATGCCGCCAGTGTCAATATGACCGGATGCGCGTGGCGTGTTGGCTCTCCCCATGACCCATGGAGTGGTGTAAGCAAACATCACAGATTCACCGCCGTCGAGCGGCCCGGCTTTTGCCATGGGCCGATGCATTTCGAAGCCAGGACAGAACACCATGCCGCTTTCCCCGCTTTTTACCGATGCCGAGCGCACCGAATTCGGCGCTTGTTTCCGCTTGCTGGCGACTGTTTTGCGGTTCAGCCCCGAAGCGCCAGATGTTGCGCCGTTTCTCGGTATCGTTCGAGATCGGCTCCTTGGCGTCGCATGGCCGTGTGGGGAAGAGGCGCAACTTGATGCCATCAATACGCTCATGGTGACAGATCTTGATATGGCGGGCCTGCGCGAGGCTTACCAGCGCCTGTTCATTGGCCCCAACGCCTTTGAAGCTCCGGCGTGGGGATCGGTTTATCTCGATAAGGAAAGCGTGCTGTTTGGCGACAGCACATTGGAGCTACGTTCCTTTCTCTCCGGGCGCGGTGCTGCACTCGACAGCGGCATGAACGAGCCGGAAGATCATATTGGCCTGCTGCTGTGGCTCGTCTCAGATTTTCTGGTGGCGGCCGATGATGCTGCGGCCACGGAAGTGCTCGAACACCACATTCTGCCATGGAGTGGGCGCTATCTTGAGTTGCTTGCGGCCCATGCGGGGCATCCGTTTTATGAAGGACTGTCTCACCTCATAACGCTGACCCTTGCGGAAATGGTGAGAATAAGTGGCGCGAAGCCCGTAAGCAAAACCCTTTATCGCTAAGCCTTGGCAGTTCGGCGGCAGAGTTGAAGGACGCGCTGCCGCCGGGCCTCAAGTTATCCGTGGTGGGTGGTTTTGGCATGATGCGCCGTGCTGTGCGTGACTGGCGCGGGGGAATGCGGAGCGTTCGTGCTGAACCCGATGCAATCAGCTTCTTGCGGATTTTGAAAACAGGACATCCGTTCGAAATGGTACATGGAGTCGATATCGGTTTCGACTGGCCAGTTACCGATGCTCGCGCTTTGTGCAAAAGCTGCTGGAGTGAAAATAAGGCCGGTACTTAATACAACAGAAGAAAAAATAATTTCTGTGCTCATTTCAATAACTTCTTTATCGGATGAATACCGCCAGGAGGCCAGTTAGCAGATATGTTTGGTGCTGAAATATCCGAAAATGTCCTCCGTGAAGCTTAATATAAACCCATCAATGGCGGCATAAAGGCATGGTTATTTTCTGGATACTTAAATTATCGTTATAAATTTTTAATGATCCAGTGGTCTGCCTCGAGCGCAGGCGGTCACGTTGACGTCATGGCTTCGTTGCGAGCTCTCGAGCGGCGGGGGCCGCACAATTTTCGTTTTCATGTTATATTCAGTTTTTATGGGCATAATGACCGTGATCAGGAGGATGCGATGAAGAAAATAATACTCGGCCTCGCGCTGTCGTTGACCACGCTTCTCGCGGGCTGCGGTTATTCTGGGGGCTATCCTGGGTATTCCAGCGGTTACGGCTATGGATACAGCTATCCGTATGCCGGTGGCTACTATGGCGGTTCCTATGGCTATTACGGTGGGGGATCGCGTTATTATGGTCGCCCCTATGGCTACGGGTATGGTTATGGATCGGGTTACTACGGCCGCCCTTATGGCTATGGTCGTCCCGGCTATGGTCGTCCCGATTATGGCCGACCTGGTTATGGCCGCCCCGGTTACGGCGGTTCTGGTTACGGACGCCCGTACTCGCCCGGTGCTTATCCTGGCGGCGGTGTCCATTCCGGACGCTATCCGGGTACCGGGCAGGGCCTGCGCTCTTCCGGAGTGATGCGTTCGTATGGAGGAGCCCGCCCATCTGCGCCGATGGGTCATTCTGGCGGAGGAGGCCGCGGCGGTGGCTATGGTGGTGGCCGGCCGGGTGGTGGCTTCCAAAGATAAGCTGATCCAGTTTATGGGCTGGCTGCTCAAGCCAGCCCCCAATCACGCATTATTTTGAAACATTTTCCGGGATGTGCCGTATCAGGCGCAGCGGCTTTCTGCGCCGATGCGCGGAATGCTGTGCGCGTTGTCCCCAATGCTTTCCCCCATATACTTTGGCCTGATGTGCAAACGATAGGAGTAATATCAGGCCAATGTCTGGGGTTGAGCCAAAAGGTCAAATAATAACACTTAAAAAATCCGAGATCTGCCCATCATAATTATGCCTTAAATGAAGTTAGATTGGCCGACCTCAAATCAATAGTGGCAACGCATGCCCATGCGCTCGCCTAGTCTGAAACTCTTTCCACCAAACAAAAATATGAGGCTAAATGAGACTGAAAATATTCGCTGCTGTAGCGTTCGTTTTGTCCTGCGCGCCGGTACAGGCCGAAACCGGGACAGGGGAAGCGTCGTGGTACGGGTCGGAATCCGGTTCCCACACCGCCAATGGCGAGCGCTTCCGCCCCATGGGCAAAACCGTTGCCCATCGTTCGTTACCGTTCGGAACCGTACTCCAGATTACTGATCGGGCCTCCGGTCGTAGCGTGACCTGCCGTGTTACCGATCGCGGGCCAGCGCGTTGGACGGGTCGGATATTGGACCTGTCACGCGGTTGCGCGACGGATCTCGGGATTGTCGGACGGGGCAAGGCGATTGTGGACTATCAGATTGTCAGTCGGTAGCTCTTCGTGAGATAGACGCTAAAACAAGAAGGCTGCGACTAAAAAGGCGCAGCCTTTTTTGTGACATGGCGAGCGCCAAGCGTCACGAGCGCCATGTCTTATTTGAACGCAGCACCGATGGGCATCGATAGCGTCATTCCGGAGAAGTAGTCGTTGCGCTGGACACTCGGAGACGCGCCGGAGCAGGCGGAGAGTGTGGCAACAAGCATAAGGGCGGTGGCGGCAAGGACGATGCGGCGCATGGGGTTTTCCATGTCAGTTGGTTGAAAACGTCGCTACCAGACGGAAAACACGCTGTCTTGTCAACTGGTTTGGATCACCTGATGTTTTTCTGCAATGCCTCGAAATGTTCACGATTTAACGCCACGCTTGATTTCTCATCGCGCAGGCGTTCAGAAAACGGCAATCGTTTTGCGCGATAACGACGAACCGAGTAAAAAATGGACGTGATGAAGGGAATTGCGGGAATGCTTGAGAGCGGACAAGATACCAATGGGTGTGCGCCGAAGGCGGTCAGTCGTCGTGACGGCTTGAAACTTGGCGCGGGTGCCGTGATGGCGCTTGTCATGTCTCCGGCGGTGGCACAGCAACGGGCTGGCAATGCCGCGGCTGTGGAGAAGCCCTTGTTTGAACTTCTGCCCAATTGGTCGCTTGCAAGCGCCGACAAGCCAATGACGGTTACAGATCTCGTCAATTTGAAAGACGCTGCAGTGCGTTTTCTCAAACGCGTTGAGAACGGTGAGTTGCCCGCCCTTGAGGCGGAATTGGGGGAGTTTGCAATCCGCAATTATCAGCCGGGCAGCACCTTCAATGCCGGTGATGCATCCGGCTTTTTCCTTCTCTTGCGAATTGTGTTCGAGGTGCCGGATATCACCGGTGCCAACGAAGCTTGGGATTTCGGCGGATGGCACCCAGCCGAGGACATTCTCGCGCTCAAGGAAAAGCGTGAGGCCGATGACTTCCATCCCGGCTGGCCTGTCTACCTGGCGCGTATCAGCAACAAACTTTATGTGCGCAGCAATGCTGCCGCAAAGTCATCCGGTTCGAGGTCCGATTACCGAGCGCTCGACGAATACAGCTACATGCGCAGCAAATACCGCTTCCGGACGGCGGAGAGCATTAGCAAAATGGAATTTATCTTCGTTGTCGGAAAATAGGTCGTGTCCGGTCGATTACGGTCTGGCACATGCAAGGAGTATTGCTTGCCGGGAAGAGTGACTGCGGTGTAGAAAGGGCGGAACCCGACGCTTGGGGATTTGGCGCGTGACGGGTGACGGGGAGCATCATGCAGACCACCCTGATTGATCAGGCGACGCTGGTTGCGCTGCTGCTGCGGCAGATGTGCATTTATCTTGTTATTGCCTATCTGCTGTCGAAAACGCCCCTGTTTACGCCGTTGATGCAGGTGACGATTCGCCTGCCGCATAAACTCACCTGCTATTTCGTTTTTTCAATGTTCTGCATCCTTGGCACTTATTTCGGGCTAACGGTTGACGGCTCCATCGCCAATACCCGTGCGACGGGTGCGGTGCTCGGCGGTATTCTGGGGGGGCCGTCCATCGGGTTTGCCGTGGGCCTCACCGGCGGCATACATCGCTATTCGCTCGGAGGCCCAACTGCCTTGGCCTGCATGGTTTCCACGGTCGTCGAAGGATTGCTCGGCGGGCTGATGCATCGCTATCTTGTTCAGAATAACCGGGTGGATGTGTTGTTTCGGCCGATGGTGGCCGGTGGTGTTGCGGTGGTGGCGGAACTCGTCCAGATGCTCATCATTCTCGCCATCGCCAGGCCTTTCTCTGCGATGGTGCAGCTTGTGGAGCATATCGCCCTGCCGATGATCGTCGCTAATTCGGTGGGCAGCGCGATGTTCATTCGCATTCTGCTCGATCGCCGGGCGATGTTTGAAAAATACTCAACCGCCTTCTCGTCACAGGCATTGAAAATTGCCGCGCGCGCAGAAGGTGTGCTGCGCGATGGGTTCAATGCCGATAACAGCGCCCGGGTGGCGCGTATCCTCTATGAAGAAACCGGCGTCGGCGCGGTAGCGATCACCGACCGTGAGAAGCTTTTGGCTTTCATGGGGCAGGGTGGCGATCATCATATTGCTGGCCAGCCCATCACCTCTATCCACACTTTCGAAGCCATTTCGTGCAACGAAGTGGTCTTCGCCGATGGTAACGAGAAGGCATATCGCTGTTCGGTTCACGCCAATTGCCCGCTGGGTTCGACGCTGGTCATTCCGCTGCGCGATGAGGCGAACGCGGTCATCGGCACCATCAAGCTTTATGAGCCAAAGCGTAAGTTGTTTTCACGGCTCAATCGCACGCTGGGTGAGGGCATCGCCCAGCTTCTGTCGCGTCAGATACTGGCCGGGCGTATCGACGCCCAGCGGCGCCTCTTGATGCAATCTGAACTGAAACTGTTGCAAGCACAGGTTAACCCGCATTTCTTGTTCAATGTGCTGAATACACTCTCTGCCGTCATCCGCCGTGATCCGGACCATGCACGTCTACTCGTCCAATATCTCTCAACCTTTTTCCGCAAAAACCTAAAGCGCCCCGGCGATGTGGTGACACTTGCCGACGAACTGGAGCATGTCACGGCCTATCTCCAGATTGAGCTGGCGCGTTTCGCTGACCGGCTCGAGATAGAGATTGATCTGCCAGAGAAATTTCTCGCAGTGCGGCTGCCCGCTTTCTCTTTGCAACCGATTGTCGAAAACGCCATCAAGCATGGAACGTCGCAAATTCTCGGCCAGGGGCGCATTCATATCAGCGCCCATGATGTCGGCAGTGATCTGGCGCTGGTGGTGGAGGACAATGCCGGGCTTTACCAGCCGGAGAAGCCACCCGCTGGTGGCTTGGGAATGAGCCTCGTCGGCGGACGCCTCGCGGCACGTTACGGTGCAGGCTATGGCCTTTCTGTCGCCTGTGAGCCCGAGCAAATGACCCGTGTTACGCTCCGAATGCCGCTTCATCACTATGATGCTCAGGAGACACGGCATTGATACGGGTTCTGGTGGTCGATGACGAACCTCTGGCACGCGGAGAGTTGATTGAACTCCTGTCCGGCGAGCCGGAAATAAGCGTGGTTGGTGATGTAGGCAACGCGCTTGAGGCCATCGCTGCCATTAACCGGCTCAAACCGGACGTGGTGTTCCTCGATATTCAGATGCCGCAAATATCCGGTTTACAGATGCTGTCGATGCTTGATCCGGAGCGGATGCCGCACATCGTCGTCGTCACCGCCTATGATGCTTTTGCGGTTCAGGCCTTCGAGGAACACGCTTTCGATTATCTCCTGAAACCGGTTGAGCCACAACGGCTTGCCAAGACGCTGCAACGGCTGCGTCGGGCGCGCGCGCCTCAATCGGTTGCTGCGTTGACCGTACACGAATCGCTGACGCTGCTACCCTGCTCGGGGCACAACCGCATCTATCTTCTGAAGACCGATAATATCCAGTTTGCGCTTTCCCGCGCGACGGGCAACCATCTGGTTGACGAAGAGGGGCGTGAGCATTTCACTGAACTGACCCTGCGCACGTTGGAAGACAAGACGCCGCTCTTGCGTTGCCACAGACAATATCTGGTGCACCCGACCCATATCGCCGAAATCCGCTTTGGGGAGCAGGGGGGGGCCGAGATCATAACGCGCGGCGGGCTGGCAGTTCCCGTGAGCCGCCGCTTCGTTCGTCCGGTCAAGGATGCCCTGGCAATCGGGTAAGGGGCGTTGCCGTTTATTCCGTATTTTCGACCGCTTATCTTTCTCAATCGCCGTTCATTGTGATGATGCCCTGCCGTAGCGATTCCTCGGCTAAATTGCACAATGTACAATCTCGTCGGAATCCCAGCGCTGCGTGCCCTTGCTGATTCCGATGCGGTTGATTGTGAAAAGTGTTACTACCTACGGACGTTTAATGGCAGAAGGTCGAAAAAAGGGCGATAACAGCCAATGACCGCATTACGTTGCGTTGGGAGTGCTGCTCGACCTCTCTTTGGAGTGAGGAGAACCTCATGAATCGAATAACAAACCACCTGATATTCATAGCGTTCGGAGTGATCGGCGCTTGTGCGCTCGGTTACGTCGCGCTCAATCGCGGCGAGCCCATCAATGCGTTGTGGATTGTTGTGGCGTCTGTCGGCATCTATATGGCCGCCTACCGCTATTACAGCCTCTACATCGCCAAGCACGCGATGGCGCTTGACCCGACCCGTATGACGCCGGCCTGGCGCCATAACGACGGCCTGGACTACGTTCCGACCAACAAATACGTGCTGTTCGGCCACCACTTCGCCGCCATCGCTGGCGCTGGCCCATTGGTCGGCCCGGTGCTTGCCGCACAGATGGGCTACCTGCCCGGTATGATGTGGCTGATTGCGGGCGTTGTGCTTGCCGGTGCCGTGCAGGACTTCATGGTTCTGTTCGTCTCGTCTCGTCGCGATGGCCGTTCGCTCGGCGATCTGATCAAGATGGAGCTTGGCTTCGTGCCTGGCGTCATCGCGCTGTTTGGCGCTTTCATGATCATGATCATCATTCTCGCCGTGCTGGCGCTGATCGTGGTTAAGGCGCTTGCCGAAAGCCCGTGGGGCACCTTCACTGTGATGGCGACCATCCCGATTGCCTTGTTCATGGGCGTCTACACCCGCTATATCCGCCCGGGCAAGATCGGCGAAGTTTCCATCTTCGGTCTCTTCATGCTGCTCGCTGCCATCGTCGTTGGCGGCTGGGTGCATGACAGCCCGACCTGGAGCAAGGTGTTCCTGTTCAATGGCGTTCAACTGGCCTGGATTTTGATCGGCTACGGCTTCGTCGCTTCGGTGTTGCCGGTGTGGCTGCTGCTTGCGCCGCGCGATTATCTGTCGACCTTCCTCAAGATCGGTACGATCGTTGGCCTGGCGCTGGGCATCGTGCTCATTCGCCCGACCCTCGAAATGCCGGCTCTGACCCAGTTTGCGTTCAGGGAAGATGGTCCGGCCTGGACGGGTTCGTTGTTCCCGTTCCTGTTCATCACCATTGCCTGTGGCGCGGTTTCTGGCTTCCATGCTCTGATTGCTTCGGGCACAACCCCGAAGATGCTTGAGAATGAAACCCATGCCCGTTTCATCGGTTATGGTGGCATGCTCATGGAATCGTTTGTGGCGATCATGGCGTTGATTGCTGCTTCGGTCATTCAGCCCGGCATCTACTTTGCCATGAATAGCCCCGGTGCTCTGATTGGAACCATCCCGGCTGACGTTGCTGTTGCCGTTTCAAAAATGGGCTTTGTGCTCACGCCTGAAATGCTGACGCAGATGGCCAAGGATGTGGGTGAAACCACCATCATCTCCCGCGCCGGTGGCGCTCCGACGCTTGCGGTTGGCATGGCGCATATCATGCACCAGGTCATCAAGGGCGACGGCATGATGGCGTTCTGGTATCACTTCGCCATTCTGTTCGAGGCTCTGTTCATCCTCACCGCAGTGGATGCTGGTACACGTGCCGGTCGCTTCATGCTGCAGGATCTGCTCGGCACCTTCGTGCCTTCGCTGAAGAGGACAGATTCCTGGACTGCGAACATCATCGCAACCGGTCTCTGCGTCGCGGCTTGGGGTTACTTCCTCTATCAGGGCGTGGTTGATCCGCTCGGCGGCATCAATACCCTGTGGCCATTGTTCGGCATCGCCAATCAGATGCTGGCGGCAATGGCGCTGGTGCTCTGTGCGGTTGTGCTCTTCAAGATGAAGCGCGGCAAGTACGCCTGGGTCGCCATTCTCCCGACCTGCTGGCTGCTGATCTGCACCATGAGCGCAGGCTGGATCAAGGTGTTCTCATCTAACCCGGCCATTGGCTTCCTGGCGACTGCTGATAAGGCAGATCTCCTTGCTAGCGGCGGAAAACTCATGGGTCTCGCCAAGACACCTGCCGATATGGCCCGCGTTGCCTTCAACAACCGTCTTGACGGTGGCTTGACGCTGCTGTTCATGCTGGTCGTTATGTCGGTTACGGTTTACGGCATTCTTGCCATTCTCAAGGCTAACAAGACTGAGAAGCGGACGGACGTCGAAGTGCCATACGAGCGTCTGCCGGAAGGCGCCAAGGCGCTTTCGTAAGACAGTTAAGGAACCGGCGGGGCAACTCGCCGGTTCTCCTTCCAACATAGTGAGGCGCGAGATCAATGTTTGCTAATCTGGCCAAGGCTGGAAAATATCTCGGACAGACCGCGCGTCTGATGGTCGGTATCCCCGATTACGATACCTATGTGCAGCACATGAAGCTCAAGCACCCCGATAAACCCCATATGACCTATGAAGAGTTTTTCCGGGAGCGGCAGCAAGCGCGCTATGGCGGTGCCAATGGCGGACGCTGCTGCTAGCAGACACGTGCTGACAGTGGATAATAAAAAGACGGTGCACCTTTATCTCGGGCTGGGGCAATCCGGCCCTTTTTATTTGACCTGGAAACATCATGAATGAGATTTCTCTCGTCCCCGTCACGGTACTGACCGGGTTTCTCGGTGCGGGCAAAACCACGCTGATTAATGAGCTCCTCGCCAATGCCGCAGGGGAGCGGATCGCCATCGTCGAGAATGAGTTCGGCGCCGTGAATATCGACAGCGCGCTACTCAAGCCCCAAGCGGGTGTGGAAGTCGTTGAACTGACCGCTGGGTGCATCTGTTGCTCGGTGCGGGGCGAACTTACCGAAGCCTTGCATGATCTCCTCTCCCGCCGCGATGCTGGGACGCTGCAATTCGACCGTCTCATTCTCGAAACCACCGGCCTCGCCGATCCGGCACCCGTGGTGCAGACCTTTTTCGTCGATGAGGTGTTGCGTGACCGCATTGCTCTCGACGCGGTGGTGACGCTGGTTGATTGCGAACACGCCGATAAGCAGATGGATGAAAATCGCGTTGCGGTCTCCCAGGTGGGGTTCGCTGATCGTCTGGTTCTGACCAAAGCCGACCGGGTTTCCGCCCTTGTCAAAGAGCAACTGGTTGCCCGCCTGCGCCGCATCAATGCGCGCGCCGGACTTCTCGAAGCTGACCATGGGCGGCTGCCGCGCGCTGAATGGATTGATATCCGCGCCTTTGACCTTGATGATGCGCTTGCTGTTGACCCCTCTTTCCTGACGAAGCCCGAGGAGGGGGAAGATACCCATTCCTGGGAAGACAACGTGCAATCGCGGGTCTACCGCGCGGGTGCACTCGATATCGACCGGGCCGGGGCCTTCATGGAAGATATTGTCGAGCGCTTTGGCAATGACATGATGCGTTACAAAGGCATCTTCGCCATCGCCGGTGAGGAACGGCGTTTGATTGTGCAGGGCGTTCACAAGGTGGTAGGCTTCGATTACGGCTCTTCCTGGCAGCCGCATGAGGAGCGCGTATCGCTTCTCGTCATCATCGGGCGGGAACTGCCGGTCAAGGAATTGCGCGAGGCGTTCGCTGCCTGTGAAGTCGCCGCATCGTAAAGGAAATTCTTTTCAATCCACTCCTCTTGCCGCGACAGGGGATACCCCCCATTTCTCGGTAGGACGCTTCTTATGAAGGTTCGAGGCAACTGTCGCACACGACGGGCTCATGGGAGACGTAGCGTGCGCTGGGGAAGGATTGATAATGAATTTTGAAAAGTATACCGAACGCGCCCAAGGCTTCATTCAGTCGGCGCAAATGCTTGCGGCGCGCGAGGGACACCCGCAACTGACGCCGGGGCATGTTCTGAAAGTTTTGCTTGATGACCCGGAAGGCCTGGCCGCCGGGCTCATTGACCGCGCCGGAGGCCGCTCGCGCGAAGCGCTCAGCGGTATTGAAACATGGCTTAGCCGCCAGCCAAGCGCATCTGGCGCCGCTTCTCAGCCACAGGCCAGCCGTGATCTCTTGCGATTGTTCGATACAGTCGAAAAAGTCGCCACCAAGGCAGGGGATTCCTACGTCACCGTTGAACGCTTGCTGCTGGCGCTCGCCATGGAGAAGGACAGCGAGGCGGGCAAGGTTTTGGCTCAGGCGGGCGTGAACGCGCAAAACCTCAATGCGGCCATCAACGCGCTGCGCAAAGGCCGCAACGCTGACAGCCCTTCAGCGGAAAACTCTTATGAGGCGCTGAAAAAGTATTCACGCGATCTCACCGAGGCCGCTCGCGAAGGCAAGCTCGACCCGGTGATCGGGCGTGACGAAGAGATCCGCCGCACGGTTCAGGTTTTGTCGCGGCGCACCAAGAATAACCCGGTGCTGATCGGTGAGCCCGGTGTTGGCAAAACCGCCATCGTTGAGGGACTGGCGCTTCGCATCGTCAATGGCGATGTGCCGGAAAGCCTGCGTGACAAAAAGCTCCTCGCTCTCGATATGGGTGCGCTCATTGCGGGTGCGAAGTATCGCGGTGAGTTTGAGGAACGCCTCAAGGCCGTGCTGTCGGAAGTGACGGCGGCGGAGGGCGATATCGTTCTGTTCATTGATGAGATGCACACCCTTGTGGGGGCTGGGAAGGCCGATGGCGCGATGGATGCGTCTAACCTGCTCAAGCCCGCTTTGGCGCGCGGGGAACTGCATTGCGTCGGTGCAACCACGCTCGATGAATACCGCAAACATGTGGAGAAGGATGCGGCATTGGCCCGTCGCTTCCAGCCGGTTTTCGTGTCAGAGCCGACGGTGGAGGATACGGTTTCCATCCTGCGTGGCATCAAGGAAAAATACGAGCAACATCACGGCGTGCGCATCACCGATTCGGCGCTGGTTTCCGCCGCCACATTATCTAACCGCTACATCACCGACCGCTTTCTGCCTGACAAGGCCATCGACTTGATGGACGAAGCTGCGGCGCGTCTCCGGATGCAGGTTGATTCCAAGCCCGAGGAACTGGACAGCCTCGACCGCGAAATCATCCGCCTCAAGATCGAGGGCGAGGCGCTCAAAAAAGAGAGCGATACCGCCTCGAAAGACCGGCTGAACCGGCTCGAAAAGGAACTTGCGAACCTTGAGGAGCAATCAACAGCCATCACCGCGCGTTGGAAGGCGGAGAAGGACGCGCTGGGCCGTGTCGCGGAACTCAAGAAGAAGCTAGATGACGCCCGCAACGAACTCGCCCAGGCCCAACGCCAGGGCCAGTATCAACGCGCCGGTGAGCTGGCCTATGGCGTCATCCCCGATACCGAGAAGGAACTGCGGGATCTCGAAACCAAGGTCGAGAACGACAGCGGCATGATGGAAGTGGCGGTAACCCCCAATGAGATTGCCCAGGTGATCTCACGCTGGACCGGCGTGCCGGTGGACAAGATGCTGGAAGGCGAGCGCGAGAAGCTGCTGCATATGGAGCAAAATCTTGCGCGGCGCGTCATTGGTCAGGAAGAGGCGGTTGAGGCGGTTTCAACAGCGGTACGCCGCGCCCGTGCCGGGCTTCAGGACCCCAACCGCCCCATCGGCTCGTTCATGTTCCTCGGCCCAACAGGTGTTGGAAAAACCGAGCTGACTAAGGCGCTGGCGGCTTTCCTCTTCGATGATGAAACCGCGCTTATCCGGATGGATATGTCGGAATATATGGAGAAGCATTCGGTGGCCCGTCTGATTGGCGCGCCTCCCGGCTATGTTGGTTATGAGGAGGGCGGGGCGCTCACCGAGGCGGTGCGGCGCAGGCCTTATCAGGTAGTGTTGTTCGATGAGATCGAGAAGGCGCACCCGGATGTCTTCAATGTGCTGTTGCAGGTACTTGATGATGGCCGCCTGACGGACGGGCAGGGGCGCACGGTTGATTTCCGCAACACCTTGATCATCATGACCTCCAACCTTGGTGCCGAATACCTCGTCAACCAACCGGCAGACCAGGATTCTGACGCAGTGCGCGAGGATGTGATGGGCATGGTGCGCGCCCATTTTCGCCCGGAATTTCTCAACCGCGTTGATGATATAATTCTGTTCCACCGCCTACGGCGCGAGCAGATGGGCGCGATTGTCGATATTCAGATCGCCCGGTTGCAGAAGCTTCTGGATGACCGCAAGATCACGCTCGACATTGCCGCTGACGGCCGGGATTGGCTTGCGGATAAGGGCTATGACCCCGCTTATGGCGCGCGTCCCTTAAAGCGTGTTGTACAGAAATACGTGCAGAACACGCTGGCTGAGCAGATTCTGGCCGGTTTGATCCACGACGGAACAACCGTCACGGTTCATGTGGGCGCGGAAGGGCTGATGGTCGGCGATATGGGCGTAACAAAAGAACGGCGCCCGGCGGATGCAACGTTGAATTGAGAGGCCTGCCACCCAATCTCACCCAGCCCGGTCATGACCGGACTGGGAGTGACAGGAAATGCGCGGTGCGTTGTAGTTTTTTATGGTGTTGAAGAATGAAAGCAAAAAGTGATATCGCATCAGTTGGTGATTTAGGCTATGCGATTCACATGCTCATCTTCCGCTCCCTTCTCTTCAATATCCTGTTCTATCTCGGGATCCTCATCTGTTTGATCGTTGCACTGCCGTGCTTTGTGCTGCCGCGCCGGGCGATTTGCCGGGTGATTGCCACATGGGCCAGGGTCAATATGATGATGATGCGCGTTGTTGTCGGGACGCGCGTCGAGTTTCGTGGGCGCGAGCACCTCCCCGAGGGCGGGCTGCTGGTGGCATCCAAACATCAGTCGTTCTGGGAGACTTTTGCGCTGCTTCCATTATTTTCAGATGGGGTGTATGTGCTCAAAAAGGAGCTGACCCGCATTCCGTTTTTCGGCTGGTATGCCCTGAAGGCAGGTATGATCCCCATCGACCGCAGCGGGACCGTTAGCGCGATCAAGGAAATGATGGTCAAAGGCAAGGCAGCAGGAGACGCTGGCCGTCAGGTCATAATTTTCCCGGAAGGTACCCGCCGCGCACCAGGGGCCGAACCGGATTACAAGGCGGGCACCGCTTATCTTTATCGCCGTCTCGGCAAGCCTTGCCTGCCGGTGGCGCTCAATTCCGGCGTGTTCTGGCCGCGCCGCAAGTTTTTGCGCTATCCCGGAACCATCATTGTCGAGTTTTTGCCGCCCATCCCCGCCGGTCTCAAGCCGGAAGAGTTTTCGAATGCCATGCAGGAAGCCATCGAGACTGCCTCAACGAGGCTGTGGCATGAAGGAATGCGCGAGCGCGACAGGGACTAGAGTGAAGCGCGTTTAATATGAAACGCACTTCACTCTAGATTTTTTGACGCCGTAACGCTTTGCGTTTAACCGGCGATCCACTTAAAACGCGCGTTACTCTAACGGGCATTCACAACGCCGCAACCAGCCGGGCCATATCGTCGTCTTCAATGCCCATTTCCAAAAGATGCGCGTGTGTGGCGCGCACGTAATCGGGGTTGAGGCCGGAAATGCCGGAGCCTTGCCGGATCAGCGCAAGCTTGACCTCGTCCGACAGTGCGCCCGAATATTGAGCATGCTCCCGGTCCACCACATAGGCAAGCGTTGACACTGTGCCGATACCGTCGATTACGGCTGGCAGCCATATCTCGCGATAGACATTGGTGACTTGTTCGCGTTCACGCAGATAAGCGATGGTTTCGTCGCGTTTTGCGGGCGGCACGCGGAATGCAAGGCCGGTGCAAGTGCCACCTTCATCAAGCCCCAACACCAACCCAGGATTGGCTTCGGTGCCGCGATGATGAAACGACAGAACGCAGAATGAGCGGTGAAAGCCAGTGACGGTGGCGATGTGCTTCTCGTCATAGGCAAAACCGGGCCGCCACATTAGCGAGCCATAGCCAAATACCCACAACGGGTCGGAGGAGGCAATGGGGGAAGCGGGCGGTCTCGGCATTACAGATCTCTCGGCGGTACTCTTTCGCATATCGTTATATGGGGCGAAAAGAAATGGACTGTTGTGCGAATTGTTTCATGTGTAGAAGAGCCGCTGCAATAATGGCTCAATGGCCAGTCGGTTTGGAGTGGGAACGCCATGCACAATAACGATAAACAACGCAAACGGGGCCGCTTCTGGCTTTATGCGCCCATGGTACTCGTGGCTGTCATTGCCGCGACCTGGAGTTTTGCTTGGTTTTTCGTGCGCGATAAGGCAGTGGAAATCATCGACGCGCAATTGGCACGCGAAGCCGCGCGCGGGCGGGTCTGGACCTGCGCCGACCGTAATATCGCCGGTTTTCCATTCCGCCTCGTGGTCTCATGCTCCAGCCTGGTGCTTCAGCAGGGCCGGGTTTCTCTAACACTGGGGCCTACGCAGCTAATAGGTCAGATATACAACCCGCGTCACGTCATTGTTGAAGCCGTTGGGCCTTTGCATTTCAACAATGGTGTTGTGACCATTGGCGGTAGCTGGACGAAGCTGGAAGCAAGCATCTCAGGCGTGCGGAGAGACGGGTTTGACCGAGCCTCGCTTGTCACCACGCAGTCTTCGTTCACCGTTGATGGATTGCCTGCTGGCGCGTTTGAAATCGCCATGCAATCGAGCGATCTACAAATCCGTCCGACGCCGGATGTGCCCCAAAGCGACCGTTCCTTCGATATCGCGCTCGCCATTCAGGGGGGCAAACAGGCGGAACTTGACCAATGGACCAGCGACCAGGAGCCGTTGCAGATTGACGGTGCCTTCACACTCAGCAAGGTGCCGTTCCCGCCCGCGCATCATCCGCTGCTCACGTTGGAAAACTGGCGCGAAGCGGGGGGGATGCTCACCATCGCCAAATTCGATATGCGCAAAGGCGGGCGCTTGCTCACCCTCAACGGCGCATTCAAGATTGACGACGCCCACCGGCCCGAAACGACGCTCAAGATTGCCCAGGCCAATTTCTCCGAGTTGTTGCTCAGGGCAGCCTCTGGCGGTGACTTGCGCGCCAAAGTCCTGAAACCTCTCAGCCCAGTGCCGCCGGATGCGGCAAAAGGCGTGACGGTGCCGATGCCGATCAAAATCCTTGACGGAGAAGTGCGGGTAGCTGGTTTCAAAACGCCCGCGCGGGTGTTGCCGCTTTATTGAGCGTTAATGCTTGCGCCCGAAATCCGGCTCGTCCGTTTCTTGTCCCGATGAGATGATGGTGCGGCGGATGGCGCGGGTGCGGGTGAAGAGGTCGAACAATGCATCGCCGTCGCCATTGCGGATGGCACGGGTCAGCACGGCGATGTCTTCGTTGAAGCGACCGAGCATTTCAAGCACGGCTTCACGGTTGTTGAGAAACACGTCGCGCCACATGGTCGGGTCGGAGGCGGCGATGCGGGTGAAGTCGCGGAAGCCGCCGGCTGAGAACTTGATGACCTCGGATTGCGTGACCTTCTCCAGATCGGCGGCGGTACCGACGATGTTATAGGCGATCAGGTGGGGCACATGGCTGGTGATGGCGAGCACCATGTCGTGATGGTGGTGCTCCATTATCTCGACATTTGCCCCCATCGCTTCCCAGAACTCGCGCAAAATGGCGACGGCCACAGGGTTGGCGTCTTCAGGCGGTGTGAGGATTGACCAGCGGTTGGCGAAGAGCGAGGCGAAGCCCGCGTCTGGCCCGGAATGTTCAGTGCCAGCCACCGGATGGGCCGGGATGAAGTGCACGCCATTTGGCACATGGGGTGAGACCTGATCAAACACGGATGTTTTGGTTGAGCCCACATCGGAGAGAATGCAGCCGGGCTTGAGGGCAGGGGCGAGCGCTTGCGCGGTTGCGCCCATGGCACCGACCGGCACGCACAAGATGACAAGATCCGCGCCCTTTACCGCTTCGGAGGCATCCGTGGTGGCACTGTCGGCAATGCCAAGCTCGTTGATGCGCGCAACAATCGCGTCGTTGCGGTCGGCCACAACGATTTCCGCCGCCGCGTTCTGCTGCCGCGCGGCGCGTACAATGGATGAGCCGATCAGCCCGGCGCCGATGATGGCAAGGCGCTTGAACAGCGACTGCGCCAGGGGGGCTGGCATGGAGTGGGGCACTGGTTTATGTCTCCCGCCGCTTACCCGGCTACAAATTCTTTGAGGGTCGCCACGAACAGGCGGTTTGCTTCTTCGGTGCCGATGGTCAGGCGCAGGGCATTGGGGAAGCCATAGCCGGTGACGCGGCGCAGAATGAGGCCGCGTGATGACAGGAAAGCATCGGCTTCGGCTGCGCCCTTACCGGGTTTGTCGGAGAAATGGATCAGCACGAAATTGGCAACGCTTGGCGTGAGCTTCAGGCCGAGCTTTTCGACTTCAGTCGTGATCCAGGTCAGCCATTCGTCGTTGTGGGATGCCGCTTTGGCGAGGTGTTCTTCGTCGCCCATCGACGCGACGCCCGCCGCCATGGCGACACCATTGACGTTGAACGGGCCGCGCACCCGGTTAAGCGCATCGACCACATCCGCCGGGCCGACCATCCAGCCAAGGCGCAGATTTGCAAGGCCGTGGATTTTCGAGAATGTCCGGGTCATCACCACGTTTTCATTGGTGGCAACAAGCTCAAGCCCCGCCGAATAATCATTACGGCGCACATATTCAGCATAGGCCGCATCGAGCACCAGAATGCAGTGTGACGGCAGCCCGGCGTGGAGGCGCTTTACCTCTTCGAACGGCAGATAGGTGCCGGTGGGGTTGGCCGGGTTGGCGATATAAACGAGCTTTGTCTTGCCGGTGACGCGCGCCAGAATGGCGTCCACATCAACCCGGGCGTCTTTTTCCGGCGCAACCACTGGCGTGCCGCCAGCGGCGAGAATGGCGATCTTATAGACCAGAAAACCATGTTCGGTGATGATCGCCTCATCGCCCGGCGCGAGGTAGGTGTGCGCCAGAAGCGTCAGCAACTCATCAGAGCCGTTGGAGCAGATGATGCGGCCCGCATCAAGGCCATAACGGGTGGCGATGGCCTGGCGCAGTTTGGCGCTGGTGCCTTCCGGGTAATAGGCAAGGTGAGCGAGTGCTTCGCTGGCCGCACTGAGCGCCTTGGGCGAGGGCCCAAGCGGAGTTTCGTTTGAGGAGAGCTTATGAACCTTGACGCCGCCGCTCGCCGCACTCTTGCCCGGCACATAGGCTTCGATCTGCATGATGGAGGGGCGGGCAACGGGGCGTGCGGGCATGGCTCAAACCTATGGAATGGACGCGAATATCGCTGTCTAAAGTGTTTTTCGCGATAAGGGAACGAAAAAGCGATGGGCGTTTCACGGGGTATGGTGAAAGCGCTCGGCGTGACTGCCCACTTCGATCAGTTCCGGCATGGTGCCGCGATCGCCAAGGGCTTTGCGGATATCATCAATGGGAAGCGTGCCGGGGGCGGC
Source organism: Microvirga sp. (assembly GCA_031546825.1). Taxonomy (GTDB): domain Bacteria; phylum Pseudomonadota; class Alphaproteobacteria; order Rhizobiales; family Beijerinckiaceae; genus Hohaiivirga. The sequence goes on from JAVBJU010000017.1 coordinate 41,088, forward strand.
AAGCAACAGCGAAAGCCCCTGCGCATCAGCCGCACTGGAAACGATCTCTCCACCGATTTGCGACAACTGCAAGCCATCTGCTGCGCTCCAGCGCTCGAAACGGGCGGCATAGAGAATGACATCGCGCACGGCGGCATCGGCAAGCGGCTTGGAGATCACAAAAACCGGCGTGCTGGCGGGGTGGTCAGCACGCTCCAGCATCGGCAGGCGCGAGATGATTTTTGGGGCATCATTGGGCGTGAGCCGCTGCCACCACGCACCGGAGGCGACGCTCTGGTCAAGGCGGAACATGCCGAGATCGCCCCGCGCGTCAGCCACCGCATCAATTACCGCTTTGGCGTTCGGATGCATGTGCAACGGCACGGTGAAGCCAAAATGGAAGCGGGCGGAATCGCGCATCATGGCGTCACCGCCGGAAATGTCGGCATGGACCGAGAAGGGGGCCTGCACATAGGTAAATGTGGCAATGATAACCCGCCAGATGCTTTCCACCGTATCAAGCGGCAAAATGCCCTTATGGCGTTCGGCAATCATCCGCATCATCGACGCTTCACGCCCGGGTCGGAAAGCCGAGCCGGACTCGGAGGTCTTTTTTACCTGAATCAGCGTGTCGATGATCTCGCCGCGCTGCATCAGAAGCTGATGCATCTCCGCGTCAATCCGGTCGATTTCCCGACGCAGATCGGCGAGATTGAGAGCGGGCTTTTGGGGCATGACTTGGGTCCAGTGCTACGGTTCAGAGCGGGATTGCGGGCGTTCTAACAGGGAACCTGACGCGGGCCAACTGGAATGCTGGGCTGCCCCAAGCTGCAGAACCTCTGTTCTGCAGGCAGTGCTGTTCAATAACTCAGGCGGCATGAAGTGCGCGATCAACGGCCTCTGTTTCTCTCGTTATCACAGTAAGATAGGCTCTCGTTGCCCCTGTTGGACTAAAGCGCCCTTGTTCCCAGTCTCGCACCTGAGACACGGTGAAGCCATACCGCTTGGCAAAGGCGTCCTGTGTTAAGCCCAGGCGTTTTCGAACGGCTTTAGTGTCTATCTCGGGTGGGATATGGACCTTGGCGGGCAATGCCTCGCCACGGGCGATGGCAAGAGCCTCGCGGGCACCTTCCAGTATTCTCAATCCTGCTTTACTCATTTTTTCCGCTCCCGCCATACCCTCGGAAGGGCAGTCAAGATTTCTCGTAATTCGTTTCGCTCGGCCTTCGTCAGATTATCTTTCGTGTCCTTGCCATAGACATCAAGTAAAAATACCGGGATATAATCGCCACCAAAGAAGGTTATGACCCGGTAGCCACCTGACTTCCCTTTCCCGCGCCCCGCGATGCGAACCTTACGAGCACCTCCCGTTCCTGTCATGATCTCGCCGGAAGTTGGGTTTTCTGCGATGAAACTGACGATCGCTGCCCTTTCATCGTTCGATAGGCCTTCATCGGCTGCGCTGGCAAGAAAAGCGTGAGTTTCGATTACGGTCTGCATTGCGGCCAGAATATACGTGTTACACGTACTAATTGCAAGAAAAAAGCATATCGCGCTTGCCCGCCATGAGACCTCAGTTCTGATTGACGGATTGGTCCGCTTCAAATAACGATATGTTCTAAATACAGAACGATTGGATGCGCGGCGGATCATGGTGGCGGAAAAGATAGTGGCTGAGCGCGTTTCTCAGGCGGATGTTCCCGAAAGCCTCGTGGCGCATTTCGGCGCGACCGAGCCCCTGCAGATGGATGCCGGTGTCGCCATAGCTCCGTGGCAAATCGCTTACCAAACTTATGGTGTGCTCAACGCGGATAAATCCAATGCCATTCTCGTCTGCCACGCACTGACTGGCGACCAGCATGTTGCCAATGTCAACCCGGTGACAGGAAAAGCGGGTTGGTGGGAGGCCATGATCGGCCCAGGCAAGCCGGTGGATACCGACCGCTTCTTCGTCATTTGCTCCAACATTGTCGGCGGCTGCATGGGCACCACTGGCCCCGCTTCCATCAACCCCGGCACCAACAAGCCGTGGGCGCTCGATTTCCCGCTGGTCACCATTCGCGATATCGTGCGCGCGCAAAGCATGCTGATTGACCGGCTTGGTATCAAAAGCCTGTTTTCCGTAATCGGGGGCTCCATGGGTGGGATGCAGGTGCTGCAATGGGCCGCGAGCTACCCCGAGCGAGTATTTTCCGCTTTACCCATTGCCACCACTGCGCGCCATTCCGCCCAAAACATTGCCTTCGATGAGGTTGGCAGGCAGGCGGTGATGGCCGACCCGGACTGGCGCAAAGGCCGTTATCTTGAAGAGGGTGTGCGCCCGGCCAAGGGGCTCGCGGTGGCGCGGATGGCGGCACATATCACCTATCTTTCCGAGATGGCGCTGCATCGTAAATTTGGCCGTGAACTGCAGGACCGCGACAACAAAGCCTTTTCTTTCGATGCCGAATTCCAGATCGAAAGCTATCTGCGCCATCAGGGTGTGAGTTTCGTCGAACGCTTCGACCCCAACTCCTATCTCTATGTGACGCGCGCCATGGATTATTTCGATCTCGCCGCCGATTACGGCGGGATACTCGCCAACGCCTTTCGTGGTTCGCGCACCCGGTTCTGCATTTTCTCGTTCACCTCCGATTGGCTGTTCCCGACACGGGATTCCCGCGCCATCGTCCATGCGCTCAATGCCGCGGGGGCGTCGGTTGCTTTCATGGAAATCGAAAGTGATAAGGGCCATGATGCCTTCCTGCTGGATGAGCCGCTGATGTTCGGAGCCATTCGTGGTTTCATCGATGCCAGTGCGAATGCGCGGGGGATCGCATGAAGAGAATAAAACCGACCGAATTGCTTGCCCCGCGCGATGCGGATGGCGTCCGTTTCGATTTTCGCCTCATTGCCGATATGGTTGCGCCCGGGGCACGCGTGCTCGATGTTGGCTGCGGTGATGGCGAATTATTGGCGTTGCTGCGGGATAGTCGCAAAGCCGATGCCCGCGGCATTGAGCTCTCACGAGATGGCGTCTCGGCGGCGATGGCGCGCGGCCTTTCCGTCGTGCAAGGCGACGCTGATATCGACCTTGCCGATTACCCAACCGATGCCTTCGATTACGTCATCCTCTCCCAGACCATCCAGGCCACGCGCCAGCCCAAGGTGGTGCTCGAAAACCTCCTGCGCATCGGGCGCCGCGCCATCGTCTCGCTGCCCAATTTCGGCTATTGGCGCGTGCGCCTGCATCTCGCCATCTATGGCCGGATGCCGATTTCTGAGAGCTTGCCCTATTCATGGTACGACACCCCCAACATCCATTTTTGCACCATCCGAGATTTCGTGGCTTTGTGCGATGAAGTCGGCGCCCTGCGCGAACGCGCCGTCGCCCTCGACGCCACCGGCAAACCCATGGGCCTCAGCCTGCCCTGGTGGGCGTGGAACATGTTTGGTGAGCAGGGTATGTTTTTGTTGAGACGGCGGGACAGGTGAGGGGGCACAACCTCGTTATAAAAGAACTCCCGCTTTCTATAATCCTGCTGTAAATAACTTGGCCCTTATTCGTACGGGCTTAGAGCAGGGAGTAGTTACTTTGGAAGCCGCCCAGTCCTTGACGCCTTCGGAGCTGTCGGATTTTCTGCTCCATGTCGCTTTGGTGCGCCCGGTTTTTATCTGGGGGCCGCCCGGCATCGGCAAGTCGGCGCTTGTGGAGCAGTTCGCGCATTCGGTTGGCATGGAATGCGTGTCGCTGCTCGGCTCCCAACTCGCACCGGAAGATATCATCGGCGTTCCGCGCATCGAAGATGGCGTTTCCCGCTTTTGCCCGCCAGCGCAAATTGCGCGGCGCGAGCCATATTGCTTGTTCCTCGATGAGTTGAACGCCTGCTCACAGGAGGTGCAGAAGGCATTTTATTCCCTCATCAATGATCGTCGTATCGGCGAATACGTGCTGCCGGAAGGCTCGGTGGTGATTGGCGCGGGCAATCGGGCGCAGGATGCGGCCATCGTCAAGCCGATCTCTTCGGCACTGATCAACCGCATGGCGCATGTCCAGTTGCGCGCCAGTTCCCGCGACTGGCTCGCTTGGGCGAATGAGGCCGGAATTCATCCGCTGATCGTCGATTATATCGGCCTGCGTCCCGATCATTTGTGGTCGAAACCTCAGAAACATGAGGAGCCGTTTTCGACGCCGCGTTCCTGGCATATTCTATCGGATGCGCTGCGCTCCTATGGTATTGCCGGTGAAAACGAGAAGGCCATGAAGACGCTGGCGTCGGGTTTGCTCACCCCGGCACATGCCTTGCAATTTGTTGCCTTCTATCGCCAAAGGCTTCGTGCCTTCGACCTTTCTTCCATTCTCAAGGGCGAAATCGGCTGGCCCGAGGAGCCGTCTGAGCGCGATATCCTTTATTTTCTGGTGCAGTCATTCCGGGCGCGGCTCATCAAGGAACTGCCAGCAGATGCCAAGAAGCTCGGCGGCGAAACCTCGGCGCTGGCATTGTCGGCCAAGGACCGCCTGATACAACTCTCACGAATATCGCTGGAGATGGCGCAACTCGTCGTGGCTGCCGATGAAGATGGTACCGCTTTGCCCGATTGGTTCATGATCGAGATCACCCGCGACCTGCCGCGTCTGGTCGCGCAACGCGCGGGACCGTAATGAGCGGCAAGGACGGCAAAAAATACGCTGAGAATAAAGAGGGTATTTGTTCCGGTGCACGTATTGCCGATGAGCATCCGCTGATTGCCGCTTTGCCCGAATTGCGGCTTTGGTTCGATGGTGCAGCGCTTGGTCTTGCCAGCAATGCTTGGCTTACAATCACCACAGGAAATATGCACAGTGTCTATATGCCCCAAGGCGGGCAGGTCACAGAGCCCTCTTATATCGTCACACCCAATATTCGCCGCCGGGCAGCGGCGGAGGAATGGGCCTATATTCTTGCGCGGGTGCGTCTGCACGTAGCTCTCAATCATATAGACCCCGCGCAGGATGGCATGCCGTGGCATTGTGCGGCGTGGCTGTGTGCCGAAGAGGTGATGGCCGTTGCCTCCATTGGCCGGAGGCCTGAGGGTATGCCAAGCTTACCCATCGGCCTGCCGCGCGGCGGCGAAACCGTCTTGGCGCGGCATTTTTCCGAGAATGGTATTCCGCCAGATGTTCTGGGCCTGTCGCTCGGTGGCGATGGCAAGCCATTTTGGGCATTCGACAAGCCTTTCATCATTTCTGACGATCTGCGTGCCAGGCATCTTGCGGTGCTCGCCCGTGGCATTCGCAATGCGGCAACCGCCGCAATCGAGGTGGCAGGGGGCCTGAGAGCGACGCTTGGCAAGGCCAAAGACGACAATTCGGTCGTGCAGCAAGCACGCCAATGGATGATATCGGAATACCCGCTATTGGCTGCACTCGCGTCATCCTTCTCCCTGATCGAAGACGCGCAGCTTTGCCAAAATATCGGCGTCGAGATTGCTGCCATTTCCGATGCCGCGCAGGAAATCTATTTCAATCCGCGCGTTGTCTTCGAGCTTCAAGAGGCCAAGTTCGTCATGGCGCATGAATTGCTCCATGCCAGCCTGCGCCACTCCCAGCGCCGCCAGGGGCGGGATCCGTGGTTGTGGAATGTGGCTTGTGATTACGTCATCAACGACTGGCTCATCGAGATGCAGCTCGGCGTTCCGCCAGAGCGCATCGGCTATCTGCATGATACCGCGTTACGCGGCCTTTCCGCAGAGGAAGTCTACGACAGGATCGTCACCGACTTGCGCTGGATGCGCAAGGTGAAGAAAATGAGGACGATGAACGGGGCCAAGCCCGATATGATTGAAGGTGTCCACCCACCCGGATGGTGGCACGGTGGCGGCGCGGACCTTGATGCCTTCTATCGCCGGGCGCTGGCTGAAGGGCTGGAACTGCATCTTGGCCGCGGACGCGGCTATCTGCCTGCGGGTCTTGTTGAGGAAATCCGCGCCCAGATGCAGACGCCAATTCCCTGGGACGTGGAACTCGCGCATTGGCTCGATCAGTATTTCCCGCCATTGGAGAAGCGTCGCACTTTTGCCCGTGCCCATCGCCGCCAATCAGCGACGCCAGATATTCCTCGCCCGGCTTGGGTCAGCCCCGATGAGCAACGGGTGGCGCGAGTTTTTGGCGCGGTTGTCGACACATCTGGCTCCATGAGTCGTTCCGACCTCGCCAAGGCCATCGGCGCGATTGCCAGCTATGCCATGAGCCGCGAAGTTGCCTTCGTGCGCCTCGTCCAATGTGATGCCGCCGCCCATGATAGTGGTTATGTGCAACCGGAAGAATTGCTTGATCGGGTTCAGATCAAGGGACGCGGTGGCACGGTGCTGATGCCGGGGATTAGGTTGCTGGAAGAGGCGCGCGACTTCCCGCAGACCGGCCCGATTCTTGTGATTACCGACGGCGCTTGTGATCGCTTGACTTTGCGCCACGAACACGCCGTCCTTCTCGCACCTGGCGGCCGGTTCGGTTACCCGATCCGAGGGCCGGTATTTCATATGGGCAAGGATTGAGCGCTGTGAAGCGAGCAGATTTCAAAACGCAGGCATATGAGATATTCGGCGAGAAGGCTTTTGCCTTTGGCCTCTATTATCAGCATACTTACGCCCTGCGGCTGGAATTGGCGGGTGCGGGCTCCTTTCTCGATAGATTTCTTCAGGCATTGCATCGAGCTGAGACCGTTTGCGAGGATGTTTTTGCCGGGGTGGATGATCTGTATGTCTGTCTAAGTTCGTACCAGTATCAGTCCATGACGGAATGGGCGCGGCCCTTGCTTGCCAGTCTGCGCCAGTGCGGAATTCAGGTTCCTCGTGCAAGGCAAACATGGCGGCAGCCAGATGAGGGGTTCCCAGACCAAGGTGGCCAGCGCGCTTTCCTCTCGTTCCGGTTTGAGAAGAGCGATCTGCGGAAATTCCTATGGGGATCTGCCGCCAAGGACTTCGGATACATTGCGCCGTCGCTGCACGCACATGCTTATATTTACAGTCCGACGAAACGGTTTCTTGTTCTACCTTACGACGACCGGGGGACGGATATCATTGGTTGTGACAGAGTTTCGATCGAACCGTTATATCGAAAATACAATGCATGGTTGCTCGATTATGACCGGGAAAGGATGGATGCGGTTTTCGCAGAGCGGTAAGGCAATCATTTGCTACAGTCAAAATGCTCAGAAGCAGTGACGTTAAAAGGCGTGGGGCGCTCGGTACTGTTACCATGACAGTCTGCCAAATTCTGACTTCCGCTCTCGGGTCAAGCTTTTGCGGACGGAGAGGGCGGCTGATGCTTCTCTCTGGGTAGCCATTCCACCTCAACTGAAGAAAAGTAGGCTTCCAGTTCGCTGCTTAAAAACCAGTAATCGTAGCCTTCGTCGGGGCCTCCCGTAAAATCTTTATGTTTTGCGAGAAGAACGAGAAATCCCCCATCGTCCTCGTCAAGAACCTTTACATACCAACCGGGGTATTCACCGCTCCTGAACAGGCCAACTGTGTTTATCGGAATATTCATATTGCACCCTGGATTATGTAGTGCCCATCGGATGTAAATCCCGCACCATGCTTTTCAGTCGCTCGTCCAGCACATGGGTATAAATCTGTGTTGTTGAGATGCTGGCGTGGCCTAAAAGTTCCTGTACCACGCGCAGGTCAGCGCCGTTTTGCAGCAAGTGGCTGGCGAAGGCGTGGCGGAGGGCGTGGGGGGAGATGTGGTCGGCCCGGATGCCGGAGGCGCCCGCCAGCACCTTGAGGTCGCGGGCGAAGGCCTGGCGGGTAAGGTGGCCGCTTTCGCTGTCGGCGGGGAAGAGCCAGGCGGGGGTATCCTTGCGGCTGGCATCGAGCACTTCCACATAGCGCGTCATGGCAGTGCGGGCGCTTTCAGTGAGCGGCACGAGGCGTTCTTTGTTGCCTTTGCCGCGTACCACCAGGAATTTCTCGCGGGTTCGCGCGGCGGATTTTGGTAGGGAAACGAGCTCGGAAACACGCAGGCCGGTGGCGTAAATCAGTTCCAGCAGGCAATGCATCCGGGTGTTACGCAGGCGTTCGAACGATGTGCCTTCGCCGGAGGCGGCACGGATTGCGGCGAGGTCAAGCATTCGGCTGACGTCATCCACCGACAGCACCTTGGGCACGGCCTGGCGCGTTTTGGGCGCGTCCACTGCGGCGCTTGGATCTTGAGAGGCATACCCTTCAGTGTAGAGGAATTTGTGAAACTGGCGTACGGCGGAAAGGTGACGGGCGGCGGAGGAGGCTTTCAGGCCTTCGATTTCCAGCGATACGACGAAATTACGCACGTCTTTCGGGCCTGCGTCTTTCAGGCGGATGTCGTTATCGGTGAGAAAGGCGAGATAGCGGTCGAGGTCGCGGCGGTAGGCGGCGAGCGTATTGGCTGCGGCGCCGCGTTCGGCGGCCAACATGTCGAGGAAAAGGCTTGAGCAGCGTGCCGGGGTCATTTCTTGCTCTCACCGCGCTCGGGGATGGGTATCGAGATGGTGCGAACCTCAGGCGTGACGAAGGTCGCCAGCGCGTAAATCACCGCGTATCCAACGACGATGGCAATGAAGAGGCCGAGGAGTAAGCGGGTCAGGGTCGGCATGGGGATCCGGTCTGCTGGGGTTTCAGCGCCATTTGAGCACCGAAAGGTTTAATGTTGATGAAACGCGGGAACGCGAGGGACAAGGTAGCGCATTTTCCCATTCAATCCGACACCGAAATCGTTTAGTGACATATTCGCTTCCCGCTATACGCCGGGATTTAGGATCGGGTTAATGGAACACAAGCGCAAGACCAGCCAGCCAAGCGCGCGGCGGTCCCTGCGAATACGGCAGGCTTTTTCGAAACGGGCGGAGCGGCTTCGACAGCAGCTCGCCGGGCGCTCCATCGTGCTTGTCGGCCTTATGGGGGCCGGGAAGAGCACGGTCGGCCGCCGGTTGGCGGACCGACTTGGCCTGTCGTTTCTCGATGCTGACAACGAAATCGAATCAGCGGCGGGGATGTCTATCCCCGATATCTTTTCCGTCCATGGCGAGACCTATTTTCGCGAGGGCGAGCGGCGAGTGATTGCACGGATCCTGCAGGAAGGGCCGATTGTGCTGGCCACCGGCGGCGGCGCTTACATGAGTTCGGAAACGCGAGAGGCCATCGCAGCGAACGCCATTTCCATCTGGCTCAATGCCGATCTTGAGGTGCTGCTGGAACGCGTGAGCCGCCGCCAGAACCGGCCTCTGCTGCAGAACGCTGATCCGCGTGCCACGTTGGAACGGCTGATGACGGAGCGTAATCCCGTTTATGCTGAGGCCGATATCGAAGTGAAATCGCAAGACGGCCCCCATGATCGGGTGGTCTCGACCATCGTCCGCGCCCTGCGCCAGCATATTGACCAACAGGAAAAGCAGACATCATGACCTCATCCGCCCTGATCGTGCCGGTGCCGCTCGGTGAACGCGCCTATGATATCCTCGTTGGCCGCGATGTGCTGGCTGAAGGCGCCGCGCGGATTGCCGGGCTTGGTGCGCGTAAAGTAGCTTTGGTGACCGATACCCATGTGCAGGCGCTCCATGCCGAGCGGGTGATGGTGGCGCTGGCGGGGCAAGGGATTGCGGTCGCCGAGCCCATCGTTGTTCCGGCGGGGGAGGGCTCCAAGAGCTATGCGGAACTCACGCGGGTATGCGATATGGTGCTGGCCACCCGTGTCGAGCGCGGTGATCTGGTGCTGGCGCTCGGCGGGGGCGTGGTGGGTGATCTTGCGGCTTTTGTGGCGGCCATCGTGCGGCGCGGTATGCGGTTTGTTCAGATGCCGACTACCTTGCTCGCCCAGGTTGATTCGTCGGTGGGCGGTAAAACCGGCATCAATTCGCCCCATGGCAAAAACCTGATTGGTGCATTCCATCAGCCGAGTCTCGTCATCGCCGATACCGCCATTCTGGATACGCTGCCGTTGCGCGAAATGCGGGCCGGCTATGCCGAGGTGGTGAAGTACGGTCTCATTAATGATGAGGCGTTTTTCCATTGGTGCGACGCCAACTGGAAAGGCATTTTCAGTGGTGGGGCGGAACGCGAGCAGGCCGTCGCCCATTCCTGTCGCGCCAAGGCGGCGGTTGTGGTGCGCGATGAGCATGAGCACGGCGACCGCGCGCTGCTTAATCTCGGCCACACATTCGCCCATGCGCTGGAGCGCCATGTGTCTTACGACAACGCCCGGCTCGTGCACGGTGAGGCGGTAGCCATTGGGCTTGCGCTCGCCTTCCGCTTTTCCACCCGCCTTGGGCTCTGCCCTGGCCAGGATGCCAGTCGGGTTGAGGCACATCTGAAGAGCGTCGGGCTGCCAAGCCGCCTACAGGATGTTCCCGGCGGCTGCGGCACGGCGGAGACACTGCTGGATGCCATGGCTCAGGATAAGAAGGTCCAGGCTGGGGTACTCACCTTCATCCTCGCGCGCGGCATCGGTAAAAGTTTTGTGACGCGCGATGTGGCACGTGATGACGTGGCGGCGTTCCTGAATGATGAACTGGCGGCGTAAAAAGGTCGCACCTATAAGACATTATTCCATTAATCGCGTTATTAAGCTTCATTTATCAATTCGTTTAATAATATGATTGAATTGCTCAAAGCCATCTTCCGCAAGGAGGCGATTATTGGGCATGGCGCGACGTGTTGTCTTGCGACAGAACGAAGCGGCTTGCGGGGTTGCTTTTTCTCTTCCTTCGGCGCTAAGAAACTTTCGGTGTTTGGATTAATTGTAAATTAGTCCTGCACGTCTATGGGATCATGCGGGTTGTCGTGCTAAAACAGCGCTGCAAGCCGGTCGACCGAACAAAATTGGCAGTTGGGTGCAAACACAATTGTCAGTTGAGGCGGTCAGGTGGTTCCCCGTCTCAGGTTGAGTCGGGTTCGTATAGATCATTGCAGTTTGTCTTCGCAGCCCGCCGGCAGCGCTCGTGTCTGTCGGCCCATTTGGACGAATGCTCCCCTCTCGGAGCACGACGCCGTCCGGGTTGCCAGAACGGGAGCAGGTATCGATGGCTCAGGCATCAGACAAGGCGTCCAGGCAAAGGCCAATTGCGCCTCACCTGGAAATTTACGGTTGGTCATGGACGATGGTGATGTCCGGGTTCCACCGGGCGACCGGCTTCGTCCTGTATCTGGGCATGGGGCTGTTTGCCCTGTGGCTGGTGCTGATGACCTCGTCGCCAGCAACCGCGGAATGGGCCTACTGGATGGTCTCGCGCTTCCCCGATTGGGGCCCGCTCAAGCTCGGCTGGATTTTGCCGTTTGGCTTCTCATGGGGCCTTTTTCATCATCTGATCGGCGGCATCCGTCACTTCATCTGGGATACGGGCAAGGGCTTCGATCCGGTGACACGCCGCAACATGGCGATCTTCACGCTGGTCGGCTCGGTGGGCTGCACGCTGGCGCTGTGGATCATCGGCTTCATCATCGCGTACTGAGGAGGCATTTATGGCTAAAGACAACAAATCCGCCGGGCCTCGCTACTCGGTATTCGGTCCGGGCGGCAAACTGTTCGGAAAAAGTCAGGAAGGCGCCCACCATTGGTGGATGCAGCGGGTGATCACCGCCATTGGTCTGCCGCTGATGATTGCGTCCATTCTCATCATCGCCTGCGGCACCGGTCGTGGTCCCGTTCGCATGCTTGAAGTCTTGTCGCGGCCTTGGGCGACGATCATCATCGGCGCGACCGCGTTCCTGATGATCGCGCATATGCGCCACGCCGTGCATCAGATCCTTGAAGATTACGTGCCCACTAAAAAGCCGCGCTACATCGCGTTCATGATGAACGAGGCGTTCTGCGTCGTGGTTGCTCTGATGATCGCTTATGCGATGTTCAAGCTCAGCGTCCTGTCCGCGTTCATCGGGTTTATGAAATAAGGTAGGGTATCTCATGGCCTCTCAAGACAATACTTTCACGATCAACGGCCGGGCATACCCCGTTATCGATCATACCTTCGATGTCGTTGTGCTCGGCGCTGGCGGCGCAGGGTTGCGTGCCACGGTGGGGGCATCCCAGGCGGGCCTCAATACGGCCTGCATCACCAAAGTCTTCCCGACCCGTTCCCACACGGTTGCGGCCCAGGGTGGCGTTGCGGCATCGCTCGCCAATATGGGGCCGGATAACTGGCAGTGGCACATGTTCGATACGGTCAAGGGCTCCGACTGGCTCGGCGACCAGGACTCGATTGAATACATGGTTCGCCATGCACCCGACGCGGTGTATGAGCTGGAGCATTGGGGCGTGCCGTTCTCGCGCACCGAAGATGGCCGCATCTATCAGCGCCCGTTCGGTGGCATGACCACTGATTTCGGCAAGGGCCCGGCTGCTCAGCGCACCTGCGCCGCTGCCGACCGCACCGGCCACGCCATGCTGCACACCATGTATGGCGAGGCGTTGAAGCACAAAACGCAGTTCTTTATCGAATATTTCGGTATCGACCTGTTGATGGACAAGGATGGCCGCTGCCGTGGCGTGATCGCCCTTGATCTTGCCACCGGTGAGTTGCACCGCTTCCGTGCCCATATGACCATTCTCGCCACCGGCGGATATGGTCGCGCCTACTTCTCCTGCACCTCCGCCCACACCTGCACGGGTGATGGCAACGCCATGGTGTTGCGCGCTGGTCTGCCGTTGCAGGATATGGAGTTCGTTCAGTTCCACCCGACCGGCATTTACGGCTCGGGTTGCCTGATCACCGAAGGCGCGCGCGGCGAGGGCGGTTACCTCACCAATAGCGAAGGTGAGCGCTTCATGGAGCGTTATGCGCCGTCCGCCAAAGACCTTGCTTCGCGTGACGTGGTTTCCCGGTCAATGACCATGGAAATCCGCGCCGGTCGTGGCGTCGGCAAGAAGAAAGATCACATCTACCTGCATCTCGATCATCTTGATCCAGCCATTCTGCATGAGCGTCTGCCCGGCATTTCGGAAAGCGCCCAGATTTTCGCGGGCGTCGATGTGACCAAGGAGCCGGTTCCGGTTCTGCCGACCGTGCACTACAACATGGGTGGTATCCCCACCAACTATCATGGCGAAGTGCTGACCAAGAAGGACGGTAATCCGGATTCAGTGGTGCCTGGCCTGATGGCACTCGGTGAAGCGGCTTGTGTGTCTGTGCATGGCGCGAACCGTCTCGGTTCCAACTCGCTGATCGATCTCGTGGTGTTCGGCCGCGCGGCTGGTCTGCGCTGTGCCGAAATCCTCAAGCCCAATGCCGAGCATCCGAAGCTCGACACCTCGCTTGATGAATTGGCGCTGAGCCGTCTCGACCGCTATCGCTATGCCAACGGCAACCACTCGACTGCCCATCACCGTAACGAGATGCAGCACGTGATGCAGAATAACTGCGCCGTGTTCCGTACCGGTGAAGTGCTCGCCGAGGGCAAGAAGCTGATCCATGACGTTTGGAAAAACGCGGAAGACATCAAGATCACCGACCGTTCGATGATCTGGAATTCCGATCTCATGGAAGCGATGGAACTCGACAATCTGCTGGTTCAGGCCGTTGCCACCATGGAAGGCGCGCTTGCCCGTGAAGAATCACGCGGGGCCCATGCCCGCGAGGACTTCCCCGAGCGTGATGACGACAAGTGGATGAAGCACACACTCGCCTGGGTTGATAGCGAGAAGCGGAGCGTCAAGCTCGACGACCGTCCAGTGCATACCTACACCATGTCCGACGAGATTGAATACATCGAGCCGCGTAAGCGCGTTTATTAAGCTATTCGGTTGACTGGCTGCCGGTCCGTGCGCGGATCGGCTAAGCCGCAACCCAGATTTAAGGACGGGATTGATAATGGTTGAATTCAGCCTTCCCAAAAACTCCCAGCCCACCGAGGGCAAGGTCTGGCCGAAGCCCGAGGGTGTCAAAAACCTTCAGGAATTCAAGGTCTACCGTTGGGATCCGGATGACGACGCCAATCCGCGCTACGACACCTATTATGTCGACCGCGACGATTGCGGCCCGATGGTGCTCGACGCGCTGTTGTGGATCAAGGACAAGGTCGACTCGACCCTCACACTGCGCCGCTCCTGCCGCGAAGGCATCTGTGGCTCGTGCGCCATGAACATCAATGGCTTCAATCACCTTGCCTGCACCCACGGCATTGATGAAGTCGCCAAGAACAAAGCCGGTCGCATTAATGTGCGCCCGCTGCCGCATATGCCGGTGGTCAAGGATCTGATCCCCGACCTCACCAACTTCTACGCCCAGCACGCCGAAGTGCGTCCGTGGCTGGAAACGCATACGCCTGAGCCCAGGACCGAACGCCTGCAATCGCCGCAGGATCGCGCCAAGCTTGACGGCCTCTATGAGTGCATTCTGTGCGCAAGCTGCTCGACATCTTGCCCGGAATACTGGTGGAACGGCGACCGCTTCCTCGGCCCAGCCGCGTTATTGCAGGCCTATCGCTGGCTGATCGACAGCCGCGACGAGGAAACCGGCGAACGCCTGGAAGCGCTCAACGATACGTTCAAGCTCTACCGCTGCGTCACCATCATGAATTGCACCAATACTTGCCCTAAAGGCCTCAACCCGGCCCTGGCAATTGCAGAAATCAAGAAGATGATGCTGCATAAGGAATTCTAAGTCTCAACAGACTTAGAGAAGAATGAGCCCGCCGGCGAACCCGGCGGGTTTTTTTCATGGGGAGCCCGGTGGGCAGCAGAAAATTGGTTCATGGAGCAATATATTTCCCATAGACGAAACTGTGCTAAAGTTTCCAAGCTTGAGAATAATACAAGCTTGAGAATAATAAAGGTGCGGAGAGCCGGAAGGCCACCTGCTCCATGAAAGGAAATAGCATGGCCCTGAAACAGGTAATGACCGTTGCCGGATGCGCATTGTGGCTTTCCGGTTGCATGAGCGCGACGATGACGTCTGAGGTCGTCAGGCGAAAGGCAGATGGAACCGAGGTTCAGGGTGCGCAGACGAAGGGCACAAGTTGTACCCAGCGCCGCAACATGGTGATCTATGCTCCCTTCCCGGTGCGGATGACGCGCGAAGTACCTTGCAAGAACAAGTAACTGCTATTTGGGAGGCAATACCATTTGAGTCACGTGCGACTGATCGGTCTTGCGTGGGTGCATGGCGCACCGCCCGATG
Organism: Microvirga sp.; assembly: GCA_031546825.1. Classification (GTDB taxonomy): domain Bacteria; phylum Pseudomonadota; class Alphaproteobacteria; order Rhizobiales; family Beijerinckiaceae; genus Hohaiivirga. Next base: position 56,171 of record JAVBJU010000017.1, read on the forward strand.
GACGCTCGCTCCTTTCCCTTGCTGCCCATATGCAGTAAGGAGAAGCCAGAACACGCGTTGGTGTAACGCGTAACTCAAGGAATGTTCATGCCATTCTATACGGCTTTGATAGCGCTGCTCGGGGCTTATCTGTACTGGTACTTTTTTCTTCGCCAGACGCCGGAAAAACCGCGCCGGATGTCGGGGCCGCAGTCTGATAACGACGCTTCGCACCGGAACGCTCCGCAGCAATCGGCCTCTCCTGTGGCGTTGATCAATGATCCGGTGACGGCAACCACCACTTTCCTGATTGCGCTCGCCGCCGAAGACAAGCTGGATGCCGCCGCAGAAAGCCAGATAAAGGACGATATCAGCACCGTCATGGGTGTCGCCAAGCCCGATGATCTCTACGTCTTTGCGCGCCATGCCGCAGAGCAAGTGACGGACCCATCCAACCTGATGATTCGTTTCGCGCGGTTATGGGTTGATGTTGGCGTCAAGGAACGACAGGACGTCTATGACATGGCGGTGCGGGTGGCCGCCCTCAATGGCGGCCCGACCGACATGCAGGCGGTTTGTCTGAAGCAACTGGCATTGCGACTCAGCGTGCAGGAAAACTGAAGATTTGCTGCAGCGAAAACAATACTATTATATGGAAAACTTGCGATTGCCCGAGGCGCGCTGCGCGTTTATACGACTGAATTAACTTCGATTGTTCAGCGGGCGACGACCTGCCCGGACAGGTGGCATCATGGAACGGCAACGAAACGAAACGGTTGTGCGGCACATCATCAAGGGTGGTGTTGCGCTTGGTCTGGCATTGACGCTGGCCGCTTGTACCTCATCACAACGGTTTGGGTCGTCGCGTGGCACCAATCCCCCGCCCGCGGGCTACACCCAGCCGGATTCAGTTGAAGCAATTCCGTCCGGGCCAATCAGCTCCGAGCCACTTGCACCGCTTCCCGGTACTGCACCGGCCGATGGCATGGGATATGGTGGCGGGCAGACCGTCGCAGGCGTCAATCCGTCTGCGCCCACACCCTCCGCTCCGGCTCCCGCTAACCGCATGGGCATGGTGGGTGGTTGGACAGCGAAGGATGCGACCGGTGCGAGCTGTCGTGTGGTGCTGTCGAGTGCGCCGACTCTTGATCTCTACCGCGCGTCGAGCTCAGGATGCACCAACAAGGACCTCTCGAACATTTCCGCCTGGGATTTCCGCGGTGGCGAAGTGTATCTCTACCAGACGGGCGGCACACTGGCGGCACGCCTGCGGGCACAGGGAAGCAACATGGACGGCGCGTTGACCAAGTCTGGCGCTCCGCTCTCCATGTCGCGGTGACATGACGGCAAACCGGCCTCAGGCGACATACGGTCCCGTCTCGGCCCGTTACGCGACCATGGTCAAAGCCGGTAGCATCGGCTGGGACCCGGCGCAGGCCGAGCTGTTGATTGAAATGGACAAGCTCGTTGCCGCACTGGGTGAACGCCCTGATGATGACGGCGGCGGTTTTCTGCAAAAACTGTTTGGCCGGAAAGAGGCGCCGAAACCGCCGGTCAAAGGGCTCTATGTCTGGGGTTCGGTTGGTCGCGGCAAGACGATGTTGATGGATTTGTTCTTCGAATCCTTGCCGGATACAAGTAAGCGGCGCATCCACTTCAACGACTTCATGGCGGATGCCCATAGCCGCATTCACCTCTGGCGACAGGCTCTGAAAAACGGACAGGTCAAGGGCGATGATCCAATTGCCCCGGTCGCTGCCGACCTCGCCCGTGAGGCCTCGGTACTGTGTTTCGATGAGTTTGCCGTTACCGACATTGCTGATGCCATGATTCTCGGGCGGCTATTCACGGCGTTGTTCCAGCACCGGGTCGTGGTAATCGCGACTTCCAATGTCGCGCCGGATAACCTCTATAAGGATGGTCTCAACCGGGCGCTGTTCCTGCCGTTCATCGCGCTTCTGCAGGAGCGGATGGAGGTGCAGAATCTCGCATCCCGCACCGATTTCAGACTGGAAAAGCTCGGTGGCGAGCCGGTATTCCATGTGCCGAACAATGATGCCGCACGCGAGGCGCTTGACCGTGCCTTCACGCAACTCACCGGTCGCAAACGCGGCGAGCCGCGCACGCTGACAGTCAAGGGACATCCGGTCGCTGTGCCGCAAGCGGCGCAAGGCGTGGCGCGTTTCGACTTTGCTGATTTATGCGACCAGGCGCTTGCGGCTGCTGATTACATTGAGGTGGCACGTCAGTTCCACACCATCCTGATTGACAACATCCCCTGCATGACCATTGAACAACGCAATGAGGCGAAGCGGTTCATCCTGCTGATTGACACGCTTTATGACCGCAAGGTCAAGCTGATTGCATCTATGGAAGGTGAAGCATTGACGCTCTACCGTGCCGAGCGTGGCGCGGAAGCCTTCGAGTTCGACCGCACGGTGTCACGGCTCATCGAGATGCAATCGGAAGAATATCTCATGCTGCCCCACGACGACACCTTGCACACGGTCGTGACCTCAACCGGGATTGTGGAAACGTGACAGGTAAGCCAGACCGCTCCGGCCCTGCTGACAAAAGCGACAATCGTCCGCGTGGGGCGACCGATACGCGGTTGCTTGCCATCGCGGCGGAGCGCCTGCGTCTGGGCGGTCGTCAGGCCGTGACGGTGGTGGCGGTGGCTGACGCGGCAGGTATGACGCACGCCAATGTCTATCGCTATTTCCAATCCAAGGCGACGTTGATCGATGCGATTGCCGCCCAGTGGCTCAAGGGACTGGAAGTGACGATTGCCGCCATTGCTGAGGGGCCCGACCCGGCAGACGCGAAACTTGAAACGCTTCTCAGCATCGTCGCTTTCGCGCAGCGTGATCTGCTCACCGATAACCCCAACCTCTTTGCGGTCTATGCCGACACCGCCAGCGGATCACGCCCGGTTTATCGGCGCTTCCGCGCGCGTCTGCACCATCTGATCGGCCAAATCCTGGAGGAGGGCATCGGCTCAGCCGTTTTTGAGATTGGCAACCGCGAGCAGGCCGTCATCTATATTACCGATGCGGTTGCTCGGTTCATCCATCCGGTGGTGGTCGGACTGGACGCCCAGATGCCGCGCGACATGGTTGAGCGCCGCCTTGATACCCTGATCCGCACGACGCTGCGCGCTTTACGCAGCGGCTTCGTATAGCGGGTTCATAACGTGCGTGAGACGTCCACGCCGGTAACCAAAAAGGGATGAATTGCAGCGTCTGTTGCTCGCACATCGGTAATCAGATGCCAGTGATTGGGAAATGGCACCCAAGCCGACTGCGATGCCATGCCGAGTTTTGAGCTGTCCGCAAGCACGTAGGTTGCGGCGGCCTGGCGCATCATCAAGCGCTTGAGAGCGGCTTGCTCCAACGTCGCTTCGCATAGACCGCGTTCAGCCACAACGCCATCGGCGCTGGTGAAAAAGCGCGTGGCGGTGAGCGAGCGCATTGCCTCTTCGGCAAGCGGTCCGTAACTCGTCATACTGATGGGCCGGATGGCTCCGCCCAGGAGAATGAGTGAGATATTCACCGCATCCGCCAGCAACAGCGCGGCCCTCATATTGTTGGTGACAACCGTGAGCCGCCGTCTGCGCAGAAGCTGGGCCAGCGCCGCGATGGTCGAACCGCCATCGAGAATGATGGTGTCTCCATCCATGATATGTGTAGCTGCCTCGCGGGCGATGGCCTGCTTTGCGTCAATGTTGCGGCCTTCGCGCTCGGCAAGCGTCTCCTCAATGGCGTGCGGCAAGAGCACTGCGCCGCCATATGTACGCATCACGGCCTTCTCATCGGAAAGGCGTTGCAGATCGCGGCGCACCGTCGAGGGCGAGACACCGAAGCGTTGCGCCAGCACATCCACATCAATTTCGCCCTCGGCGAGGGCGGTCACAATCCGTTCGCGGCGTTCTCTGCTCGGTTGCATGACTTCCTCTCGCACCATCAGCGTGCGCCCCGCGCACCTGATGCTGGACGCTCTGAGGGTATAGAGGGCTGCTGCGCATCAGAAAACGAAAATCTTTCGTTAGAGCAGGATGTGTTTACACGGAAACACATCCTGCTCTAGATTTCTTGTTGCGCAAGGCTTTATGCGTTTAGCCGGCGTCCACTTAAACGCGCCTTGGTTTAGGCGCGGCCTTTCGGGGCAAGAATGATGGCCTGGCGCATCGCTTCCATCAGGCTCGCTTCGTCGGCAATGCCTTTGCCTGCAATGTCGAAGGCGGTGCCGTGATCGACCGAGGTGCGGATCACCGGCAGGCCGATGGTGATGTTGACGCCATCGGCAATGCCCATGACCTTGATCGGGCCATGGCCCTGATCGTGGTACATGGCGATTACCACGTCGAAATCGCCGCGTGTGGCGCGGAAAAACAGGGTGTCGGCGGGCAGCGGCCCTTCTACGTTCCAGCCCTTGGCCTTGCAGGCGTTGATGGCGGGGGTGATTTTGGTTTCTTCCTCACCGTAGCCAAACAAGCCATTCTCGCCCGCATGGGGATTGATCGCGCAAACGCCGATGCGGGGCTTGGCGATGCCCGCGCGAATCAGTGTTTCCTGCGCGCGCCCAATGGTGCGTTCGACGAGGCCCGGCTCGATCTTGGCAATGGCATCAATCAGACCGATATGGGTGGTGACATGTACCACGCGTAATTTCGGCGCGGTCAGCATCATCGACACTTCCGGCGTGCCGGTGAGGAAGGCGAGCGTCTCGGTATGACCCGGAAACTTATGGCCCGCCTGATGCATGGCTTCCTTGCTCAGAGGCGCTGTGCAAATGGCTTGCGCCTTGCCGCTCTGCACCAGTTCTACGGCCTTTTCAATGAAGCGATAGGAGCCTTCACCCGCGATGGCCGAAACCTGGCCGAAGGGAAAGTTCGCCGGGATGAGCTTGAGGTCGATGCAGTCGATCACGCCAAAATTGTAAGCGGCATCATCGGCGGATTGGATGCTGGCGACCTTGAGGTCGGATTTAAGCAGCGCCGCGGCCTCGCGGAGCCGGTTGGCATCGCCAACTACCAATGGCCGCGCGGTCTTGTAAAGATCCTTGTGGCTGAGGCTCTTGACGATGATTTCCGGGCCAATTCCAGCCGCGTCGCCCATGGTGATGGCAATGACGGGGCGGGGGTCTGAGGCGCTGGACATAGTGAATACTTCCTTCTGTGCTTTATACTGAAATTACCAATGTAGTGGTTTGTTAGCTGCCGTGTGCAGCTTTCACGGCGTGAATACGGTCGAGGCAGCGCTCAAGGGTGGCTTCACCCCCGAAAGCTCCGGCCTTGGTTACCACCGGTGTCCGAATGTGGCCAATGGACAGGCCAAGCGGGATGCCGCTTTCGACCTCTTCCAGCAGTTCGAGCCCATTGACACCAAAATGGTTGAGGAGTGCCACGGCGGTATCGCCGCCGGTGGCGATGAGGCCGCCAATTACCTCGGCGGCCGGGCGCAAGGCTGCTGCCAGATTATCCATCAGCTTCACACCAATGGCCAGATCCGGAGAATCCGTCAGGGCGATTTCAAGCAGCACGTCACGGCCGCTTTTCAATTCGGCGATAACCGCTTCTGCTTGGGTGGTGAGCGCAGTCTTGCCAGCGGAGAGAATGATGTCATGGGCGATCAGCGCATGGTGAACCTTGCCGGAGCGGGCGAGGTGCTGTGCCGAACCGCGGGATGCTTCCGCCAGGCTACCGACCGCGATGAGAACGCCGCCTTTCCGATTTGGCAGATTGATGGTGCGCAATTGGCTGCCGGCGCTTTCCAGTCGGGCAAGCGATGCTGCCAGCCCGCCCGAGCCGACCCAGAACAGGTCCTCGGCTCGGTTGAGCGTTGCGCCCGCGATGATGTCGAGGTCGGCTTCGGTGGTTGCGTCGCAGACCATTGCGTCAAAACCTGAAAGCCGCGCCTCGTCGATGAAGCGCCCGAGCGCTTCAGGGCCGCGCCGGACCATGGCGAGATCGGCCAGTCCGGTCTTGAGGCCGACCTGTTCACAGATCGTCGGCAGATGGGCGTTGTCGTAGCTGTGATCGCGCGCCCAAATCGGCGTGCTCTCAAGTGGCGCTCCCTGCACACGCACCGCGCCACCCTCGGTAGTGCGTCCCGTACCGGGGAAGGCGGGTGAGATGATGGCGAAAGTGCCCGCCTTTTTTGCTTTCAGAAAAGCAACCGACGCGGCCAGTTCCGCAGCCAACTGGCCGCGGATGGTCGAGTCGATCTTTTTATAGAGGAGTGTGCCGGGCACCCATAACCGCTCAAGGGCATCCTGATGGGCCTTGGCGGCGGTGGCGGGAGAGAGAGACCTGCTTTCGATGTTCGCGGATATGACCGGTGCATCCGAGGTGCCTTCACCCCAGATGACGGCAGCCGGAATGCCTGATTTGGTGAATGCAATGGCGCAATCGGCGGCCCCGGTCAGATCATCAGCGGCTATCAACCAGTTTGAAGGCATGTTCTCTCTCCCCATTCGGGTTCGTTGTGGGTGGCCTGATTTTACATTTCGCCTTCGTCGGGCATGTCTTTCGGTGCTCCGAAGACCTTGGCTCCCCACGCTGTGACCAGGGGTGTCAGAATGGCCGTTACCACCACGCAGGCGGCAACCAGCGCTGTCGCGTGTTTAGCGGCTTCGGCATAGACAGGGTTTGAAGCCGCGACAATGGCCGGAACCGCTGCCGCATTACCGGCGGTGGATGCCGCAGCCAAGCCCGCAACACCGGTGCCACCGGTGAGGCGATCGCCCATGAACAGTGTGAAGCCGGTGACAACAACGACGGCAACGCCGAGGCCGATACCGAGAAGTCCGGCTTGCCAGATCTTGCTGAGATCAAGCCCGAAGCCAAGGGAAAGCGCAAAAAACGGAATCATGACCGGGCTGGCGACCTTGAGAAAGTCACGCATCTCGCGGTCGAGGTTGCCGATGATCATGCCGATAACGAGCGGCAGAATGGCCCCGACCATTGTCTGCCATGGGAAGGCCGACAGACCGGCAACCCCGAGGGTCAACATCGTCAGAAACGGCCCCGACTCAAGGCACATGATAGAATACGCGCCGATATCGCGCGGCTTGCCGTACTGCCCCATCAGGGCCATGTAGAGCCCGCCGTTGGTGTCATTGAGGGCTGCGACAATGGCGAGCGTCGACAGCCCGTAGAACAACCCGCTGGTGATGGGCGTTTCGCCAAGAAAATGGCCGAGAATGATGCCGATCAGTGCAGCGGTGCCGACTTTGACGCCGAAAAGCATACCGCCCTTTTTGAGGATATACGGAGTAGCTTTTATATCGATGCTGGCACCCATGCACACGTAAAACACGGCAAGGATACTCAAAGCGCCATTGAACAGCGCGCCCGTGAAAGAGCCGAAATACGTCGCGGTCGAAGGGAAGAAGGTCGAGATGAGCGCGCCCGTGAAGAGCGGAACAACCATCATCCCGCCGGGAACGGACTCGATAGCGCGTTTGATACGAATTTGTGCCATGTGCGATTCCTGAAAAATGCGTGATCTGAGCAAAGACTGTTGGGTACTTCGCGGAAACCTTATAATTTTTAAAAAATCACGCAAATCATTTTTTCAATTTTGCGGTTTTTGCGCAAAAAAGAGAAAATTTGCTCAAACCGAGCATTTTGACCGGGAACGCAGCGCTATGCGACGATTAGCATGGGCTTGGCCGCATTGCGGTCAGGGCAAAAGAACCCATATAATCAGCGGTCGGGAGGAGTTTGTTACAAAAACAAAAAAATGTAGCTTCGCATATGGTCGTATTCATTTGCCCGGCTTTTGGCGGTAATTGCCTGAGCAGGCAGTGGTATCTTCGTAGCCGCCGCGAACCGGCTCGGTGGGGACAGGCCCGGAGAGCATCTTGCTTCCCGGTCAGCCCTTGAAGCGGTGGTAATTCTGGGTTTAAAACTCATAACCTTGCGGCATCGCGCCGCATGTAAATATGACGAGAGGTCAATCTCATGGCACGCCGGAAAATAGCGCTTGTTGGGGCTGGACAGATCGGGGGCACACTGGCTCATCTGATCGGGTTGAAGGAACTGGGTGATGTCGTCTTGTTCGATATCGCCGATGGGGTTCCCCAAGGTAAGGGCCTTGATATCGCAGAATCCTCCCCCGTCGATGGCTTCGATGCAAATTTCAAAGGCGCCAGCGATTATGCTGCCATCAAGGGCGCGGACGTTGTCATCGTCACCGCCGGTGTGCCGCGCAAGCCGGGCATGAGCCGCGATGATCTCGTCGGCATCAACCTCAAGGTTATGGAAAGCGTTGGCGCGGGCATCAAGCAATATGCACCCGACGCTTTCGTTATCTGCATTACCAACCCGCTCGATGCGATGGTGTGGGCGCTGCAGAAATTCGCGGGTCTCAAGCCCAACAAGATCGTCGGCATGGCCGGCGTGCTCGACTCAGCACGCTTCTGCCATTTCCTCACGGAAGAGTTTGGTGTTTCCGTCAAGGATGTTTCGGCCTTCGTTCTCGGCGGCCACGGCGACGATATGGTGCCGTTGGTGCGCTACTCGACGGTTGCCGGTATTCCGTTGCCTGATCTCATCGAGATGGGCTGGACCACCAAGGAAAAGATCGACGCTATCGTTGAACGCACCCGCAAGGGTGGCGGCGAGATCGTCAATCTGCTCAAGACCGGCTCGGCCTTCTATGCTCCGGCGGCATCTGCCATCTCCATGGCCGAAGCCTACCTCAAGGACCAGAAGCGCGTATTGCCCTGCGCCGCGCATCTCAATGGCCAGTACGGCATCAAGGACATGTTCGTTGGTGTGCCGGTGGTCATCGGAGCGAACGGCGTCGAGCGCGTGGTCGAAGTCAAGTTCAAAGAAGACGAAAAGGCCATGTTCGCGAAGTCTATCGCTTCGGTTCAGGGTCTCCTCGACGCCTGCAAGTCTATCAATCCCGCATTGAAATAATAAGCCGGGAGGGCTTTGCCCTACCCGATAAAAAAAGCGCCGGGTGGCTGCCTCAGTCATCCGGCATCGCGGGAATGGCCTTGAAGGCTGAAATCAGGGAATGCTCAGATGAACATACATGAATATCAAGGCAAAGCGCTCTTAAAGGAATTCGGTGCTCCGGTTTCAGCGGGCGTTGCTGTTTTCTCCGCCGATGAAGCGGAAGCGGCTGCGAAGAAGCTCGGCGGGCCGCTATGGGTGGTCAAGTCTCAGATCCACGCGGGCGGCCGCGGCAAGGGCAAGTTCAAGGAAGCCTCTGCCGGCGACAAGGGTGGGGTGCGCCTCGCCAAGTCCGTCGACGAAGTGAAGAAGTTTGCGCAGGAGATGCTCGGCGCAACCCTCGTCACCATTCAGACCGGTCCGGTTGGCAAGCAGGTCAACCGCCTCTATATCGAAGATGGTTCCGACATTGCCGCCGAATTTTACCTCTCCATGCTGGTCGACCGTGAAACCGGGCGCATCGCTTTCGTGGTGTCCACGGAAGGCGGCATGGATATCGAGGAAGTGGCCCACAAGACCCCCGAGAAGATTGTCACATTCTCGGTTGATCCAGTCACCGGCGTCATGCCGCTGCATGGCCGCCGCATTGCCAACGCCCTTGGGCTAACGGGCGATCTCGCCAAGCAGGCCGTGGATTTGACCGCCAAGCTCTATGCCGCCTTTATCGGCAAAGACATGGCGATGCTCGAAATCAACCCGCTGATCGTCACCAAAGACCAAAACCTGAAGTGTCTGGATGCCAAGGTATCGTTCGATTCAAACGCGCTCTACCGTCATCCGGATGTACTCGCCCTGCGCGACCTGACGGAAGAGGACGCGAAGGAGATCGAAGCCTCGAAATACGACCTCGCCTATATCGCTCTGGATGGCAATATCGGCTGCATGGTCAACGGCGCGGGCCTTGCTATGGCGACGCTCGATATCATCAAGCTCTACGGTGAAGAGCCTGCCAACTTCCTTGATGTCGGTGGCGGTGCTTCCGAAGAAAAGGTGACGGCGGCGTTCAAGATCATCACGGCTGACCCGAACGTGAAGGGCATCCTAATCAACATCTTCGGCGGCATCATGAAATGTGATGTGATCGCCCGCGGTGTGCTGGCCGCTGTCAAGGCGGTGGGGCTGAAGGTTCCGCTGGTGGTGCGCCTTGAAGGCACCAACGTGGCTGACGGCAAGAAGATCATCCGCGAATCCGGCCTCAATGTCATCTCTGCGGATGACCTTGATGATGCCGCACAGAAGATCGTTGCAGCCGTTCGCGGCGAAAAGTGAGGGAAGCCTGATGTCCATTCTGATCGATAGAAACACGAAGGTCATCTGCCAGGGCTTTACCGGTAAGAACGGCACCTTCCATTCCGAACAGGCGATTGCCTACGGCACCCACATGGTCGGCGGCGTTTCGCCGGGCAAGGGCGGCACGACTCATCTTGGCTTGCCGGTTTTCGAGAGTGTGTTCGACGCGCGCGAAAAGACCGGCGCGGATGCCTCCGTCATCTATGTGCCGCCACCCGGTGCGGCGGACGCCATCTGCGAGGCCATTGAGGCGGAAATTCCGCTGATCGTCTGCATCACTGAGGGCATTCCGGTGCTCGATATGGTGCGGGTGAAGCGCGCGCTGATCGGTTCAAAGTCCCGCTTGGTTGGCCCGAACTGCCCAGGCGTCATGACGGCTGGCGAATGCAAAATCGGCATCATGCCGGGCAATATCTTCAAGCAGGGCTCGGTTGGCATTCTCTCGCGCTCGGGCACGCTGACCTATGAGGCGGTCTATCAGACCACCGTTGAAGGTCTTGGCCAGACCACCGCCGTCGGCATTGGTGGTGACCCGGTCAAGGGAACCGAGTTCATCGAAATTCTTGATCTCTTCCTCTCCGACCCCAAGACCGCGTCGATTGTCATGATCGGCGAGATCGGTGGTTCTGCCGAAGAAGAGGCCGCTGAATTCATTGCCCGTGAAGCGAAGAAGGGCCGCAAAAAGCCCATGGTTGGCTTCATTGCAGGCCGCACCGCTCCTCCCGGACGGCGCATGGGCCATGCCGGAGCCATCATCTCCGGCGGCAAGGGTGGTGCCGAAGACAAGATCCAGGCGATGGAAGCTGCTGGCATTCGCGTGTCGCCGTCTCCCGCTCGCATCGGCAAGACGCTGGTTGAGGTCCTCAAGGGCTGATTTAATACCTACTCTCCAGAGCGGCTGCTTGTAACAGTCAGCCGCTCTGCAAAACCAAAACAAAACCTAAAAAACAGACATGGTCGTCGGGCGGGCAAACCCGGCGAGCCCGTGCGTAGCTTTGTTTTGCCGCTCCGACCGATTTGGCCGTTGCGCGGCGGGAGGAGAGAGACATGTCGCGTCAAGGTGCGAACAAGGCGTTCGCGGAAACGGCTTTCCTGTACGGAGCCAATGCCGACTACCTCGATCAGATCTATGCCCGCTATGAGCAGGACCCGGCTTCCGTCGATGCCGAATGGCAAGCGTTTTTTCGATCCCTGGAAGACGATGAGGGGTTGGCTGAGCGCAATGCCAAGGGCGCGTCCTGGCAGCAGAGCAACTGGCCGATGGTTGCCAACGGCGATCTGGTTTCAGCGCTTGGTGGCGGTTGGAATGAGGCGCGGCAAGTGGTCAGCGACAAGATTAGGGCCAAGGCGCATGAGAAGGGGGCTGCCCTTTCCGGCGACAACGTCCAGCAGGCGACGCTTGATGCAATCCACGCGCTGATGATGGTCCGCGCCTATCGGATGCGCGGCCACCTCCACGCCAATCTTGATCCGCTGCATTTACAGAAGCCCGCCGACGAGGGCGAGTTACACCCCTCAAATTTTGGCTTCACCGAAGCCGATTATGATCGCAAAATATTCCTCGACAATGTGCTTGGGCTGGAATTTGGCACCGTTCGCGAGATTGTCGCCATCCTGCAGCGCACCTATTGCCAGACGCTCGGCATCGAGTTCATGCACATTTCAGATCCGGTCGAAAAGGCCTGGATTCAGGAGCGCATCGAAGGGCCGAACAAGGAGATTGAGTTCACCGGTAACGGCAAGAAGGCGATCCTCAACAAGCTGATTGAAGCGGAGGGCTTCGAGAAGTTCATCGATCTCAAATACACCGGAACCAAGCGCTTTGGACTCGATGGCGGCGAGGCGATGATTCCGGCGCTGGAACAGATCATCAAGCGCAGCGGCGCGTTGGGAGCGCGGGAGATCGTGCTCGGCATGGCCCATCGCGGGCGTCTCAATGTGCTGTCCCAGATGATGGGTAAACCGCACCGCGCCATCTTCAATGAATTCAAAGGCGGCTCTTTCACTCCCGAGGAGGTCGAAGGCTCCGGCGATGTCAAATACCATCTTGGTGCTTCCTCGGACCGTGCGTTCGATGGCAACAATGTGCACCTGTCACTGACGGCCAACCCATCGCACCTCGAAATTGTTGATCCAGTCGTGCTGGGGAAAACTCGCGCCAAGCAGGACCAGCACGGGTGTCAGCCCGATCAGCGCCATGTGATCCTGCCGTTGCTCATTCATGGTGACGCGGCGTTTGCGGGCCAAGGCGTGGTGGCGGAATGCCTTGGGCTTTCAGGGTTGCGCGGCCACCGCACCGGCGGATCGGTGCATTTCATCATCAATAACCAGATCGGCTTCACCACCGATCCGCGCTTCTCGCGTTCTTCGCCCTATCCGTCGGACGTGGCGAAAACGGTCGAAGCGCCGATTTTCCATTGCAACGGTGACGATCCGGAAGCGGTGGTTTTTGCCGCCAAGGTGGCCACCGAATACCGCCAGCGCTTCCAGAAGCCGGTGGTGGTGGACATGTTCTGCTACCGCCGTTTCGGCCACAATGAGGGCGATGAGCCTGCTTTCACCCAGCCGCTCATGTACCGCAATATTCGCGGGCATCCGACCACGCTCGAAATGTATGGCAAGCGCCTTGTCGCCGAGGGGCTGGTTACGGAAGCAGAGATTGATGCTGCCAAAGAGCAGTTTCGCGCCAAACTCGAAATCGAGTTCGAAGCAGCCCAGACCTATAAGCCCAATAAAGCCGACTGGTTTGATGGGCGCTGGACCGGGTTCAAGGCGGTGCGGGAAGACGCGAATGATCCGCGTTCTGGGCGCACGGGCGCCGATATCAAGACGTTGCGCGACATCGGCAAAAAGCTCGCCACGGTGCCGGAAAGCTTTCATGCGCATCGCACCATCCAGCGCTTCCTCGATAATCGCGGCAAAATGATCGAGACCGGGCAGGGGATCGACTGGGCGATGGCGGAAGCACTGGCCTTCGGCTCATTGCTGAAGGAAGGGCATAATGTTCGCCTCTCCGGGCAGGATTGCGAACGCGGTACATTCTCTCAGCGTCATTCCGTTCTGATCGATCAGGAGAATGAAGATCGCTACACGCCGCTCAACGATATCGGCGAAGGACAAGCCCGCTATGAGGTCATCAATTCGATGCTCTCGGAAGAGGCGGTGCTTGGTTTCGAATACGGCTATTCGCTGGCGGAACCCAACACGCTGACCTGTTGGGAAGCCCAGTTCGGTGATTTTGCCAACGGCGCGCAGGTGGTGTTTGACCAGTTCGTTTCAGCGGGTGAACGCAAATGGTTGCGCATGTCCGGGCTCGTTTGCCTGTTACCGCACGGCTATGAGGGACAGGGGCCGGAACATTCATCGGCCCGGCTTGAGCGTTATTTGCAAATGTGCGCCGAAGATAACATGCAGGTGGCGAATTGTTCAACACCGGCGAGCTATTTCCACATCCTGCGCCGTCAATTGAAGCGCGATTTCCGCAAGCCTCTCATCCTGATGATGCCGAAATCGCTTCTGCGGCACAAGCGGGCTGTCTCGACACTTGAAGATATGGCGGCGGGCTCTTCGTTCCACCGCGTGCTCCGCGATGATGCCGACATGGGTCACGACACCCCGGTGAAACTCTTGCGTGATGAACGCATCCGCCGTGTCGTTCTGTGCTCGGGCAAGGTTTATTACGACCTTGTGGATGAGCGCGAGAAGCGCGGTGTCAACGATGTTTATATCCTGCGCACCGAACAGCTCTATCCGTTCCCGGTCAAATCGGTGACCACGGAGCTCTCCCGCTTCAAGAACGCGGATGTGGTGTGGTGCCAGGAAGAGCCCAAGAACATGGGTTCCTGGACCTTCGTTGAGCCTTATCTCGAATGGGCGATCAAGACAGCGGGCATGAAAGTCGAGCGCCCACGCTATGCGGGTCGTGCCGCCTCCGCCGCCACCGCCACCGGCCTGATGTCCAAGCACTTGCAGCAATTGCAGGCGTTTCTTGACGAGGTCTTTGCCCTCTGACCCACCTTTTCCCGAAGAGGCGGGCAATATGCCCGCCGGAAACGAACAGTAGGTAGCCATGTCTGTTGAAATTCGCGTGCCGTCCCTCGGCGAATCCGTCTCTGAAGCAACGGTCGGCAAATGGTTCAAGAAGCCGGGCGATATCGTCAAGGCCGATGAAGCGGTGCTGGAGCTGGAGACTGACAAGGTCACGCTGGAAGTCAATGCGCCAGCGGCTGGCGTCCTTGGCGAGATTATCGCCAAGGACGGCGAGACGGTGCAAAAGGGCGCTTTGCTCGGCTCAATTGAGGAGGGCGGGACTGCGGTTTCACCACTGAGCAATGAGAATCCCACACCCCAACCAGTTGTCGCAACACCGCCCGCTCCGGCTCCGCAACCAGATGCGAACGGCCCAGCAGTTGCGCGTATTTCAGCCGAAACCGGCCTTGATCCGGCGCGTGTTTCAGGCACAGGCAAAGAGGGCCGTGTCACCAAGGGTGATATGCTGTCGGCGCTGTCGGCAGCCCCGGCGGTAGCTGCCCCATTGCCCATGCGCGCCCCTTCTGCCCCAGACGACGCCGCCCGCGAAGAACGCGTGCGCCTGACCAAACTGCGCCAGACCATTGCACGGCGGTTGAAGGATGCGCAGAACACCGCCGCGATGCTCACCACCTTCAACGATGTGGATATGAGCGCGGTGATGGCGCTGCGGTCGGACTACAAGGAGGCGTTCGAGAAGAAGCACGGCGTCAAGCTCGGCTTCATGGGTTTGTTCGTCAAAGCCTGCGTTCAGGCCTTGAAAGACCTGCCCGCCGTCAATGCCGAAATAGACGGTCAGGATATCGTTTATAAAAACTATTACCATCTCGGCATTGCGGTTGGGGCTGAAAAGGGGCTCGTGGTGCCGGTGGTGCGCGATGCCGACCAGCTTTCGGTTGCGGGCATCGAGCAGAGAATTTCCGATTTTGGTCGCCGCGCCCGCGATGGCGCGCTCAAGATCGAAGAGATGCAGGGCGGCACTTTCACCATCACCAATGGCGGCATCTATGGCTCGTTGATGTCCACGCCGATCCTCAATGCTCCGCAATCGGGCATTCTCGGGATGCATCGCATTGAGGAGCGGCCGGTGGTGCGCAATGGCCAGATTGTTATTCGCCCGATGATGTATCTGGCGCTGTCCTATGACCACCGCGTTGTCGACGGCAAGGAAGCTGTGACCTTCCTTGTGCGCATCAAGGAAGCGCTGGAGGACCCGGCGCGTCTCGTGCTCGATCTCTGAACCTCCCCTGTTTTCAAGAACTGTCGAAAGTGATGCCCCTCATGTTCTATGATCTCGTCGTCATCGGAACCGGCCCCGGTGGCTATGTCTGTGCGATCCGCGCCGCTCAACTGGGTCTTTCCGTTGCTGTGGTTGAGAAACGCAAGACATTTGGCGGCACCTGCCTCAATGTAGGCTGCATTCCGTCGAAAGCCTTGCTGCACGCGTCGCATGCTTATGAGGAAGCAGCCCTGCATTTTGCCGATTACGGAATTACCACCGGGCCGCTTTCGGTGGAGGTGGCGAAACTCCAAGCCTTCAAGGCAGAAGGGGTGGACGGAAACGTCAAAGGTGTCGAATACCTGCTGAAAAAGAACAAGATTGATACGTTTTTCGGTTCAGCCCGGATTGCTGCGGTCGGGCAAATTGAGATCACCGACGACAAAGGCGGGAAGCAGATGCTTGCCGCAAAAAACACCGTGATCGCCACCGGCTCGGCTGTGGCACCGCTGAAGGGTGTCGAGATCGATGAGAAGATTGTGGTGTCTTCGACCGGTGCGCTCGAACTGACCGCAATCCCGAAGAAAATGGTAGTGATCGGCGCGGGCGTGATCGGGCTCGAAATCGGCTCGGTCTGGCGGCGTCTTGGTGCGGAAGTCACGGTGATTGAGTTTCTGGACCGGATCTTGCCGGGTATGGATGGCGAGATTTCCAAGAATTTTCAGCGCATTCTTGCGAAGCAGGGCATGACCTTCAGGCTGGCGAGCAAGGTCACGAAGGTTGAGAAGAAAGCCACCGGTGCGCGCGTCTCATTCGAGCCAGTCGCGGGCGGAGATGCAGAAACGACTGACGCCGATATTGTGCTCGTTGCCACCGGGCGCGTGCCCTACGCCGAGGGGCTTGGCCTCGAAGCGGTTGGCGTGTCGCGTGATGAACGCGGGCGCATACTCACCGATGCGCGCTTCTCCACCAACGTCACCGGTATCTATGCCATCGGTGATGTTATCGCCGGGCCGATGCTGGCGCACAAGGCCGAAGACGAGGGCGTCGCGGTCGCCGAGATTCTCGCTGGGAAGCCCGGCCATGTGAATTACGAGGTGATCCCGAGCGTTGTTTACACCGCGCCGGAAGTCGCTGCCATCGGCAAGACCGAGGAAGAGCTTAAAGAAGCAGGGACCAGTTATAATGTGGGGAAATTCCCCTTCACCGCCAATGGCCGCGCCAAGGCAAACCGCAACACCGATGGTTTCGTGAAGATTCTGGCGGACAGCACAACCGACCGGGTTCTCGGCGTCCATATCATCGGCGCTGATGCAGGCGAGCAAATCCATGAAGCGGCGATTGCCATGGAGTTCGGTGCATCCTCCGAAGATATCGCCCGCACCTGCCATGCGCATCCGACGCTTTCTGAAGCCATGAAAGAAGCCGCGCTCGCTGTGGAAAAGCGGGCGATTCATATGTGATGCAATGACGCGGGCAGCATGAAAGACTATGACTTCGATGGAAGATAATTCTATCGGGGGAAAAATGCGTTTCTTTTTGAGAATAATTACGGCTGGTGCCCTTGTTCTTCTGGCCGCCTGTTCCTCCGAGCGCGAAAGCGCTGATACGCGCGCGGCGATCAATTCCGTCAGCATTCAGGATATTAACATTGAGGTCGAGCCAGGGGTTTATACCGGTTTGCCGCAGATGGATGGCAAGACCCCACAGGATCAACTGCGTGACTACACATCCGCGCTATCCTATGCCCTGAAAAATCAAGTGATCGGCAAGCCGGGCGGGAAAATACCGGCCAGATTGATTGTGCGCCTGCATCAGGTCGATCTTGCTTCGGGCGTTGGCAGGGTCATGGGTGGCAGAGGTTCCGCTGTTTCCGGGCGCGCCGTCATCGTGGATTTGAAAAACCCGAAACGGGTGATCGCACAATCTCCCAATCTCGTCGCCAGTGAGGGGGCGATCTCCGGCTCAGGCAATATTGGCGCTCTGGTCGTACTGGCGGTGAAAGCGGTCGATGCCGCCTCGGAAGCCCGAGCTGAGCGCTTGGCCCGCTATTTCTCAGATTCCGTGAGTAAATGGCTGGTGCGGTCGCGGTAATAGCTGCGTGTTGTGGCTTGTTCGTAATCTTAGCGGAATGTAACAGGGGGAAGATATGCTCAGAAGAACAATTGCCGGCAGCCTCGTTTTTGTAGCGCTCTCGCTGGGGGCTTGCGGATCGAAGACCACGCCCGTTCGCCAGACGGATGAGGATGTCGTCTTGAGGATGCTTCCCACGCTCGACCAGACCCATTCAGCGCTTCTGGTTCGCGTGCGTTATGAGGGAAGCGACTGTTCCGGTCGTGCTCGGTTGCGGCGCGTTGTGAATGGCCAATTGGTTCCAGATCGAGAAGTGTATGTCGGTGATATGAACTGGCGGCGCAGTGCGCGTGAGATGCCGAGCTTCGGCAGACACTTGGGCAATCTTGCTTCCCTTAATTTTACTGAGAGCCTGACTCATAATCCATAGGTTGCGATTTTTCGTATTGTTGCTCTGATACTTGCGATGGTCATCCATGCTTCAGCGCTGAGTATTGAGCGTTCGAAATCCTTTGCCAGACGCCTATCCTGACCGAGTATAGCGA
>JAVBJU010000044.1:0-16987 GCA_031546825.1 Microvirga sp.
TACCCGATGGTTGACCGAGTACAACGAATATCGTCCGCATGATGCCTTGGCAGGCTTGCCGCCAAAGATGTTCATGCCACGATTAACCGAGGTCCAAACTCTCCATCAAAGATTGTCTACTTGACGGGGGAGCTTACGGAACCTTCGCTATACTCGGTCAGGATAGGCGTCTGGCAAAGGATTTCGAACGCTCAATACTCAGCGCTGAAGCATGGATGACCATCGCAAGTATCAGAGCAACAATACGAAAAATCGCAACCTATGGATTAGGAGTCAGGCTCTCAGACTGTTCTCTAATCGAAGAACAATATTATGATGTTCAGATATTAGATTTCTATTTGACTCAACATCTCCAGCTATCGCTGCGGATATATTTAATTTTCCTATGAAATATTTTTTGATTGCTAAATTAATATCGGTTATTTGTTTTTGAGTTAAATTCTGCCCGTACCTATTCTCAATTGATAAGGAATCAAAAGCAAATGATGAACCATCATTTCCTTTTTTTCGCGAGAAATTTATTGAAAAATTATTATAGGATAATGAGGCATCTATTATACTAAAAATGTCATTATTTAATAGAAAATCTGGAATTTCATTAATTTTAATTTCCTGAGAGCTACCTTCGCCGAACCGCATACATGAAAATATAGAAAGCCCTAAAGAATTCCCAATGCTTGAAAAAAACGACGCAACAGCTTTATCTGAGCTTCGTGGAATAGCTATTTTTCCAGACATTGATACCCCCATTTACGAATCAATTTATGTCTATCTATTTCAGGAAAATTTTGAACGTCTAGCAAGTAAGATTTTCTTTTGCCTTATATTCTGCCGACACTGACGATGGGTGCGAAGGAATAAAATAACGGTGGTGATGTGGTCGGCACCTTCACTCGCATCGAGATGCACTGCCTTATGGCTTCCCCTCGTCAACCAATGTCTCAACGTTTTAAGAGAGGCTGCTGGCATCACCCACCGATGGGTATTATGGCGTTCAATGACGGTGGCATTTTACTTAATTTTCTTTTTCCCGTTGTAGTGTAACCGCGCCGAGGGAAATAATTAGGTAAAGAAGCCACTCCCCCCTCAACTCCAAAACTCTTTCTGTTACGGTGATGTTGTGGACGGTGCCTTCACCGCAACCAGGTCGCCGTTGTTTTATCCGAAACCGTGCCAACAGTCGCGTCAAGTGTCTCATTATATGGTCATTGCTACAATATATTGACAGGGTCCGCATTCAGGCCTAAAAATCTATCGATGCGATCATGAGGGGGCGAGTGACGTGACATCCTGTCAACAATTACCCCAGCCGGAAACTACAGCGCTGCGAAAATCTCCCGATCTGCTTGCGCAGACCGTTGTCGCGGGAGCGCTTTCTCTGGCCCCATCAACCGCCGCTCACCTAACGTCCGTTTTTCTGATCTGGGAATGAGATGGAGTTGATCCGATGAAAATCACCAAAATTGAAACCTTTATTGTTCCGCCGCGCTGGTGCTTCGTTAAGATCGAAACCGATGAAGGCATCTGTGGTTGGGGTGAACCCGTTCTGGAAGGTTGGGCCCACGCGGTGGCGGCCACGGTCGAAGAGATCGCCGTTTACCTGACGGGCAAAGACCCATTCCTGATCGAAGATCACTGGACGGTGATGTACCGCGCTGGTTTCTACCGTGGCGGCGGCATCCACATGAGCGCCATCGCTGGCATCGATCAGGCGTTGTGGGATATCAAGGGCAAGGCGCTCAATGTGCCGATCCATCAATTGCTCGGCGGCAAGGTGCGCGACAAGATCAAGGTATATTCCTGGATCGGTGGCGACCGTCCTTCCGACACCGCCCGGATGGCGCGTGAAGTGGCCGACCGTGGCTTCAAGGCCATCAAGATGAATGGCACCGAAGAGCTGCAATTCATCGATACCCATGACAAGATCGACGCTGTAATCGAACGCGTCCAAGCCATCCGCGAGGAAATGGGCCCGCATTTCGGCATCGGCGTGGACTTCCACGGCCGCGTGCATCGGCCAATGGCCAAAGTGCTGGCCAAGGAACTCGAGCCCTACAAGCTGATGTTCATCGAAGAACCGGTGCTGTCCGAGAACGCCGAAGCTTTGAAGGAAATCGCCAACCATTGCTCGACACCGATTGCCTTGGGCGAGCGGCTGTTTTCGCGCTGGGATTTCAAGAAAATCCTCAGTGATGGCTATGTTGACATCATCCAGCCCGACCCGTCGCATGCCGGCGGCATCACCGAGACCAAGAAAATCGCGGCAATGGCTGAGAGCTACGACGTGGCGCTGGCCCTGCATTGCCCGCTTGGACCGATTGCGCTTGCCGCCAATCTCCAGCTCGATGCGGTTTGTTACAATGCGTTCATCCAGGAACAGTCGCTGGGCATCCACTACAACAAGGGCTCGGATCTGCTCGATTACATCACCGACCGCTCGGTGTTTGATTACAAGGACGGTTTTGTGACCATCCCCGACGGCCCTGGCCTCGGTATCACCATCAACGAAGCGCACGTGCGCAAAATGGCGGAAATCGGCCATCGCTGGCGTAACCCCGTCTGGCGTCATACCGACGGCAGCTTCGCCGAATGGTAGGCGCCTAGCGCTCAATGGACCTTTTGTTCCCTAACCGGAGGCTTTTCCGCTCCCGGTTGGGGTTTCGATTCTTATCCCAAAATTTGGGGGATCTCCCATGAATACCAACACCAGCGCCAACGGCGTTGTGGCGCAGACGGCATCCCGCTCGCGCTACATTATCGGCATCTTGCTGTTCATCAGCGTTGTCATCAATTATCTCGACCGTTCTAACCTGTCGATCGCCATGCCAGCGATTGCCGGTGAGCTCAAGCTGGACTTGAGCCAGCAGGGGCAAATCCTCGCCGCCTTCAGTTGGACTTACGCCATCTGCCAGATCCCCGGCGGCTGGCTGGTCGACCGGGTCGCACCGCGCATCCTGTTTCCCGTTCTGATTGTTCTGTGGTCCATCGCCACCATCGGCCTCGGCTTCAGCTACAGCGTGATGACCTTCGTGCTGCTGCGCTTTCTGGTGGGCGCACTGGAAGCCCCCTCTTACCCGATCAATAACCGGGTCGTGACCTCGTGGTTCCCCGAGCGCGAACGCGCCACCGCCATTGGCTTCTACACCTCCGGCCAATTCGTCGGCCTCGCCTTCCTGACCCCGGTTCTGGCCTTGATTCAGAGCCAGATGGGCTGGCACTGGGTGTTCGTGACTACCGGCGGCATCGGCATCATCTGGGGCCTGATCTGGTATGCGCTCTACCGCCAGCCGCGGGATTTCTCGCTGGCCAATAATGCCGAGATTGAGCATATCCGCGAAGGCGGCGGCTTGGTCGATATGAGCTTCAAGCCGACCAAGGGCGAGAAGGATGCCAATGGTTTTGGGCAGTTCCTCAAGGATCTCGGCCGCCTGTTGTCATCGCGCAAACTGCTCGGCGTGTTCTTTGGCCAGTTTGCCCTGACCTCAACGCTGTGGTTCTTCCTGACCTGGTTCCCCTCCTACCTTGTCGCCCGTAACCCGGACCTGAGCTTCGTGAAAACCGGCGTGATGGCCTCGGTGCCGTTCATCGCCGCCTTCGTCGGCGTGCTGTGCTCCGGCGTTTTGTCAGATTTCATGGTGCGCAAGGGCGCCAGCCTCGGCATCGCCCGCAAGGTGCCGATCGTCACCGGCCTGCTGCTGTCCACCCTGATCATCGGCGCCAATTTCGTCACCGACAAATATCTTGTCATCGCCTTCATGACCATCGCCTGCTTCGGCAACGGCCTCGCCTCGATCACCTGGTCGCTGGTGTCCGCCCTTGCTCCGGCGCGCCTACTCGGCCTGACCGGCGGCGTGTTCAACCTCTTTGGCAACATGTCCGGCGTCATCGTTGCCTATGTGGTCGGATACCTCGCCAAGGAATACGGCTTCGGCGCAGGCCTGACCTACATCGCCAGCGTCACCCTGCTCGGTGCCTTGTCCTACATCGTGCTGGTGGGCAAGGTGGAGCGGTTGCCGGATACTTCCGCGCCGGTGTGAGGCGGAAAATAAAAGAGCTTACGAATAAGGCGCGTCTCTTCGGGGGCGCGCTTTTTTTGGTGGGAGGAGGGCCGGAGATGGAAGCGGAAGCAAGCGTGTTTCATCTTGCAGCGGGCGAAGGTGTCCTACATGATGGTTGTGTCTGGCTCCCTGTTGGGGAACCCCAAAAACACCCCGCCCCTCAACTCCAAAACTCTTTCAGCGGATTAAAATGCCGGGCCTCACCCACCTGCTCCGGCTCCACCTGTTCTTCTTCGAACACGTGGCCGTGGCGGGTGAGTTGGGCTTTGATCTCATCCATGACTTCAGCCTGACTTTCGCCGATCAGTGACCAGCCGATGGTAACGGGTTGTGGCTCTGCGCCCTCAACCGCGCTGCGCCGCAGCAGGCAGGGCTCTTTGCGGCGGGGATGGGTGCCTATACCGGCGATGTCCGCCCAAGGGATGCATCGCGGCGGGGTGATGAAATAGCGGGTGACGATGCCGGCTTCGGTCAGCCGCAAAGGGTGGCGCGCGCCGATCACTGTCAGAACCGCCAGCGCAAAAAACACCAGCCCGAAAATCACCCCGATCAGGGTCATGACGCCCGCGCCTGCCGCCGAAAAATAGGCATTGGCGCACATGCCCGCCACCGCAAGGCCGATGCCCGCATTCACCAGAATGCGCTTGCAGTATCCGCGATTGAGGTGGGTGGTGTAAAGCTCGCCCTGTTCCATGCCCGCCATCCATCAATGAACGACTTTTTTGGTCGCCTCTGTTATTGGCATAGGGCATTCGCACAAACTTGAAAACGAAAAAAAGCCCCGGTGTCCGACGGAACCGAGGCTTTTTGCAGCTTAGAATTTGTGATTATCTCACTCGCCCTTGGCGCCGAACTCGGCGATGCCACCGTGGGCCGAGGACCATTCGGCGGGCTTGTGCAGGAAGCTTTCGACTTCCCGCATCACGCCGGGGTCGAAATGGCCGCTTTCCTTGGCCACTTCCAGCACATCCCACCAGGTGCAGAGGTGGTGCATCTCGACATTGAGCGCCTTCATCACTTCGCGGCTTGAGGGGAAAATGTCGTAATAGAACACCACGAAGCAGTGATCGACCACCGCGCCCGCGGTGCGCAGCGCCTCGCAGAAATGAACCTTGGAGCGGCCGTCCGTTGCCAGATCTTCCACCAGCAGCGTGCGGGCGCCTTCCGTGACTTCACCCTCGATCTGGGCATTGCGGCCGAAACCCTTGGGCTTTTTACGCACGTATTGCATCGGCAGGCCGAGGCGGTCGGCGATCCAGGCGGCGAAGGGGATACCCGCCGTCTCGCCACCGGCAACGATATCAATTGCCTCAAAGCCTACTTCGGAAACAATGACATTGGCCGCGTAATCCATCAGCCCGGCGCGCAGGCGCGGGTAGGAGATGATCTTGCGGCAATCGGTGTAAACCGGGCTCGCCCAGCCCGAGGTGAAGATGAAGGGCTTTTCAGCGTTGAAGTGAATTGCCTTGATTTCCAGCAGCATACGAGCGGCTTGGCGCGCGATGGCGCGCTTGTCGATCGGAAGCGTAAAACTGCTCATGATGTTCTCCCTCGGGAATGTGCGAACGGCCGAGACCATCAACGGCCCGGTGTGAAATCCTGCGGTGTCTGCCCATGCACATACGAAAACGCCGCCGGGAAAACCGGCGGCGGCACGCGCTTTTGCGGCGGAACCGAACCTTTATCGCGCCATGGGCCGATGAGGTCAATGCCCAGATTTACATATTTCACCGAAGCTATTTTGCGGAGCGCCCGGCAATGGCATCGGCAACCATGACCACGCGGCGGGCGATATCGGCGTGCAGCCGCTCGACCATGCGGCCATCGCGCGACACCACGCCTTTGCCGAGATTTTCCGGCTGTTCGAACAGGGCGATGATGGCACGCGCTTCCGCCACTTCGGCCTCGGACGGCGAAAATGCGCCATTGGCCAGATCGATCTGCGACGGGTGGATCAGGGTTTTGCCGTCAAAGCCAAAATCGACGCCCTGGCGGCATTCGGCCAAAAACCCTTCCGGGTCATCGAGCGTGTTGAAGACGCCATCGAGAATGGTCAGGCCATAGGCGCGCGCGGCGGCAAGCGCCAGGCTGAGCCACGGCACCAGATTGGCGCGGTCTGGCAGCGGGCGGATGCGCGATTCCTTGATGAGATCATTGGTGCCCATCACCATGCAGGAAAAGCGCGAGGCGGGGTCTTGCGCCACCGAGGCGATGGTGGCGAGATTGAGAATGGCCAGCGGGGTTTCGATCATCGCCCAGATGCGGGTTTCTTCCGGCAATCCGAGCTTATCGAGCGCCCGCGCCAGCGCCATCACGGTGGACGCTGTGCCGACTTTCGGGATGAGCACGGCATCGGGCTTCATCTCGGCGCAGAACGCCAGATCTTCCTCACCCCAGGGGGTATCGGCCCCATTGACCCGGATCACCACCTCGGCACTGCCAAACCCTTGCGCCCATTGGGCTGCGATGACCTTGCGCGCCGTGTCTTTCATGTCTGGGGCAACCGCATCCTCAAGATCGAGGATCACCACATCAACCGGCAGCGCTTGCGCCTTGGCAAGCGCCCGGGCGTTCATGCCAGGCATGTAGAGGGCGCTGCGGCGCGGGCGGATAGTGTGCATGAGACCCCCAATAATGGTTTTGACGCGCCGCATCATCGCAAAGGACAACGCGGCGCTCAACCACTCCCTTTAGAGGATATGATTTTAAACCATATCCTCTATTTTCTTTTTGTCGCAAGGCTTTGTGCGTTTAACCGGAGATCACTTAAACGCGCCTTGGTCTAACTTATCAGCCGTTTTTCGGCTGGATCAGCTTGCGGTTGATCATCGCCTCGGCGATCTGCACCGCATTGAGCGCTGCGCCCTTGCGCAGATTGTCGGAAACGCACCAGAAATTGAGGCCGTTTTCAACCGTGATGTCTTCGCGGATGCGCGACACATAGGTGGCATCTTCGCCCGCCGCTTCGTGCGGGGTCATGTAGCCGCCCGCCTCGTGCTTATCGATGACGACAACACCGGGAGCCGAACGCAGCACTTCGCGGGCCTCATCAACCGAGATCGGATTGACAAATTCCACATTGACCGCTTCCGAATGGGCGATGAACACCGGCACGCGCACACAGGTGGCCGTCACCTTGATCTTGGGATCAAGAATCTTCTTGGTTTCGGCCATCATCTTCCACTCTTCCTTGGTGACGCCGTCTTCCATGAAAACGTCGATCTGCGGAATGAGATTGAAGGCAATGCGGGCCTGAAATTTCTTGACCTGAACATCCTGCAATGAGTAGAGCGCCTTGGTCTGGCGGTCGAGTTCGTCCATGCCGTCCTTGCCCGCACCCGACACCGATTGGTAGGTCGAGACCACAACGCGCTTGATCTGCGCCTTGTCGTGCAAGGGCTTCAAGGCCACAACCATCTGAATGGTCGAGCAGTTCGGGTTGGCGATGATGCCCTTTTTCTTGAAATCGCGCACGGCTTCCGGGTTCACTTCCGGCACCACCAGCGGCACATCGGCATCATAGCGCCAGGCCGAGGAGTTATCGATCACCACCGCACCCTTGGCGGCAATTTTCGGCGACCATTCCTTGGAGGTGTCACCACCCGCCGACATCAGGCAAATGTCGATATCGGAGAAATCATAGGAATCGAGCGCCTTGGCGACCAAAGTCTTGTCGCCGAACGAAATTTCCTTGCCCATTGACGCGCGTGAGGCCAGTGCCACCACTTCGCTCACCGGGAAGGCGCGCTCGGCCAGAATCGAGAGTATCTCGCGCCCGACATTGCCCGTCGCCCCAACCACCGCGACCTTGTAACCACTCATGTCGAAAATCTCCTGTTTCGCTCTCTCCCCGGACAGACACCCGATTCCGTTTGTCTTGGAAGGGGCGCCTGCTTTGCTCGCGCGACCCTTGGGGAGAGAACGGGGGACGACGAGACGTTAGCCGATCGTTTTCACGATCGTCGTGACGGTTTTAGTAGTCGCCGTTTTAATGCGCGCCGTCATGATGAGGTCGTCCACCCTTCGCGCCACCGAAAACCGATGGCGCACCAGAACCGGATTGATAAATCCAGCAGACGTGAAAGCAACAGAAATCGGCGGTGTTTGTCAAGGGGATATTCGCCGGACAAGGGTTATTCGCCGCCACACACGCGAAATGCTGATCGGCGGCATTAACCTTTCATTTAGCTTAAATCTCAGGAATTTGCCGCCGGTAAGTTTTGGCTAACCCGCCCAGGCGCATGAATGGGTATTGTTTTTCATCTGTCGCAAAAGGCTCTGGCGCTGATCATGCCGTTGTTCCAACAACTTCCTTCAGAACCGCAATCCCCGCCCGCCGTTGCGGCGGCGGAAAGCCCGGCCACAGCCCCCAACACGGGCCGCAAGCGCCGTGGCCATGGGCGGTGGCTCCTGCGCGCCCTGTGCGCGGGGTTCGTGGTGTCAGGAATATCCTGGTATGCGTTGCACACCGACCCCGACATGCTGCCCGATGAGTTCGATGTGGAGACCACCGCCGCCCTCACCGCGCCGCCCCCCGCATGGGACCCAGTGGCCAACCCGGCGGTGCTGTTCGCCTTCGACATGCCGGAGCTCGACTTGCCGTCTATGACGGTCGAAGCCCGCAGCTACCACGGCGGTGGCCGCGCCGATGCGCTCTCCATCGGCACCATCAATGATCCGTTTTACCTGCGTGTGGTGATTGACCGCTCGCAGCAGCCGCGCTCAACCAGCTTTTACGTCGATCTCGCCCGCAACGCCGCGCAAGCGGGGCTCGCAGTGAAGCGCAGCGCCCAGGCCGACGAACTCAGCACCAAATTCGGCATTTTGGAGATGATGCCGGCAACACTGGCGCGCGCGACCGAAAACCAATGCCTCGCCTTCCGTGGCAAGGCGCTCGATGGCTCGGTCAATCTGCAAGGCTGGTTGTGTGGTGATGATATGTTCGTGGCCGACGACATGCTGGCCTGCTTCCTCGACCGCCTCACGGCAACGCCCGCGCTGCGCGAACGCCAGATTGAGCCAAGCTTCCGCGCCCTCGACAAAAACCGCACCGCCGCCTGCGCCAGCGCGCTGCCGCGCATCACCGCGCAGAACTAGAGTGAAGCGCGTTTAATATGAAACGCACTTCACTCCAGGTTCTTTGATGCCGTAACGCTTTGCGTTTAACCGGCGATCCACTTAAAACGCGCGTTACTCTAAATACCCGACACCAGCGCGCCGTATTCAACCGGCGCGCTGAACGTCACAGAAAATCAGAACATCCCCTGCAATTCCTTCAGCACCGCATCGCCCATGGCGCTTGTGCTGATCGGGCTGTGCCCGGCGGCGATGTCTTCGGTGCGGATGCCCTTGTCGAGCACGGTGAGGATGGCTTTTTCGAGCTTTTCGGCTACATCACCCCGTTCAAACGAATAGCGCAACGCCATTGCCAGCGAGCCAATCATCGCCAGCGGGTTGGCAATGCCTTTTCCGGCGATATCGGGGGCCGAGCCATGCACCGGCTCATAGAGCGCGAAGCGGCGGCCGGTGGCCGGGTTGGTGTTGCCCAGCGACGCCGAAGGCAACATGCCGAGCGAGCCGGTCATCATCGCCGCAATATCCGAGAGAATGTCGCCAAACAGGTTGTCGGTGGCAATCACGTCGAACTGCTTGGGCTGGCGCACCAGTTGCATGGCGCAATTGTCCGCCAGCACGTGCTCAAGCTGCACATCCGGGTAAACATCCTTGCCAAGCCGGGTGAGCACCTGCTTCCACAGAATGCCCGACTTCATCACATTGTGCTTCTCGGCGGAAGAAACCTTGTTGCGGCGGGTTTTGGCCAGTTCAAAGGCAACCTTGCCGAGGCGCTCAATCTCGCTGGTGGTGTAGATTTGCGTGTCGGTGGCGCGCTGCTCGCCGTTTTCCAGCGTGACGATTTCCTTGGGCTCGCGGTAATAAACGCCGCCGGTCAGTTCGCGCACGATGAGAATATCGAGGCCTTCCACAAGCTCCGGCTTCAGCGACGATGCATGAACCAGCGCCGGATAGCACAGGGCCGGGCGCAAATTGGCAAACACATCAAGATCGGCGCGCATTCTCAGCAGTGCCACTTCCGGGCGGTGCTCAAAAGCCACACCCGCCCATTTCGGCCCGCCAACCGCACCCATGAACACCGCATCGGCCTTCAACGCCCGCGCCATCACCGCATCGGTGATCGGAAGTTTATGGGCATCCAGCGAAGCACCACCGGCCAGATCGGTTTCGGTTTCAAAAGAAACAATCTTCTGGGCCGTAAGCCATGCGGTGATCTTCTCCATCTCCCGCATAACCTCAACGCCAATCCCGTCACCCGGCAGCAGCATGAGCTTGAAAGTCGCCATGTTTTTTTCCTTCGCGCAAAAATCTCGTGGCGACACAACTAGAGTGTTTTGGGGAGAATTTGAATAGGAAAATTGCGGGGAGAGTGGGAAGGGGCTGAGATGGCTCTGTTACACCGGCTGAAGCACTTGTTAAGATAATTAATTAAGGCGTAGCCTTAATGCATAACATCAACACGCTTCTCTACCGACATTCACAGCCTCCAAAATGGGTCAGATGCCCTTGAGTCACATCAGATTCAGGAACGCCCAAATATACTCTTCTCTTTCACGCTTTACGCCCCAGGCAAAAGGGGCAAGCCCAGTTCCTTCAGAAACGCATTGTGCTTTTCTGTTGACTCGCGAACCTGCTTCTCGATCTCGACCAACTCTCTGTGCGTGGCCGACAGATCAATCTCGATTTCCTGCTCGGCAGTGCTGATGTAGCGCGAGATATTGAGATTGTAGCCTTCCTGGGCGATCCGCTCCATGTCGATGCGCTTGGAGTAGCGGTCCTCTTCCCTGCGGAATTGATAAGTGTCGATGATCTTGGCGATGTGTTCGGCTGTGAGCTGGTTCTGGCGTTTGCCTTTCACGAAGTGCTCAGCGGCGTTGATAAACAGCACATCGTCCGGCTTTTTACATTTTTTCAGCACAAGGATGCAGACGGGAATGCCCGTGGAGTAAAAAAGGTTGGCGGGCAAGCCGATGACGGTATCGATGTGGCCGTCCTTGAGCAGCTTCGTACGGATGCGTTCCTCGGCACCGCCCCGGAAAAGCACGCCGTGGGGCAGGATGATGGCCATCACGCCTTCATCTTTCAGGAAGTGAAAGCCGTGCAGCAGAAAGGCGAAGTCGGCGGCGGATTTCGGGGCTACGCCGTAATTCTTGAAACGCACGTCATCGCCCATCGCGTCGGGGGGGTCCCACCGGTAGCTGAAGGGCGGATTGGCGACGATGGCGTCGAACGCTGGTTTTTTGGCCGGATTTTGCTCGCGCAGCATGTCCCAGTCGTTGGTCAGCGTGTCGCCGTGGTAGATTTCGAACTCCGTGTCCTTCACTCCGTGCAGCAGCATGTTCATGCGGGCGAGGTTGTAGGTGGTGATGTTCTTTTCCTGCCCGTAAATCTTGCCGATGCCATGCGGCCCCATGCGCTTGCGCACGTTGAGCAGCAGCGAGCCGGAGCCGCAGGCAAAGTCGAGCACGCTGGTGAGGCGCTCTTTCTTGCCGGTTGCGGGTTCCTGGCTGTCGAGGGTAACGATGGCGGAAAGGATGTCGGAAATCTGCTGCGGGGTATAAAATTCGCCCGCCTTCTTGCCGGACCCGGCTGCAAACTGGCCGATCAGATATTCGTAGGCATCGCCGAGAGCATCAATGGCGGATGAAAATTCCGCCAGCCCTTCGGCGATTTTTGTGATGATGGCGCAGAGCTTGGCGTTACGCTCTTCATACTTGCGGCCGAGTTTGTCCGAGCCGAGATTGATCTCGGAGAACAGGCCGTTGAAGGTGCTCTCGAAAGACTCGTTCTCTATGTATTTGAAACCAGCCTGCAGCGTGTTGAGCAGTTCGCTATTCTGCGTGCGGGCCATGTTGGCGATGCTGTTCCAGAGGTGCTGGGGCTCGATAACGTAATGTACCTTGCGGCGCATCTGCTTTTCAAATTCCGGGACGTCGTCCGGGTTATTTTTATACCAGAGGGCCAGCGGCACGTCGTCTGCGCCGAGCGGCGGATAATCCTTGCCCAATTCCTTCTTCGCTGCCGCCTCGTAATTGTCCGAGAGATATCGCAGGAACAGGAAAGACAACATGTAGTCGCGAAAATCATCTGCGTTCATCGCGCCGCGCAATTGGTCGGCGATGTTCCAGAGAGTCTTGCCGAGTTCTTTTTGGACTTGGTCGTTCATGGTGCGGAAGCTTCTTCGAGGGCTGGAGCTGGGATAGGTGCGGGCGCAGCAGACGGGGCCTTATCCAGAATATCGGGTAAGGCAAATTGATATTTGGTGAGGAAGGCGCCGAGGATGTCGCGGAAAAGCTTTTTCGTGTCGTCCACCATTTCCATGGGCTGATAGATGGCATACTTGCCATGGCTCAGGAGGTTGAGCGCTCTTGCATAGAGCACCTCATCGTCCACTCCATGAATGCACGAGGAAAAATCATCACGACCAAAAAAAGTGGCCGTTTTTTCCATGATACTGCGCAACATGTTGAAATGGTAGGTGTAGAGTTTCCCATCTGAAGCTGCCTTTTGGACTTCCGCCAGCATCGCAACGTGGTGGAAGAAGGGCACGTCATCGGTGGCCCGGAGGGTATAGGCAGTGCCGCGTTCTGGACGGTGCAGGAAATACTTCTTGTGGGCTTCCTTCTTCAGTTCGTTGCACACAACATTAAAGAACAATGCATGATGGGTAGAGAGCACCGTCTTGATTGGATCGGGAACCGTCCGCTCAATTCCAGATACAGTTTCCTTTTTGGTGCGGCTCTTCGCCCTGTGGAGCATCTTCGCCAGGTCGCTCGCCACTGCGATGGCGTTGTTGTCATCCAGTGAGGAAATGGGATCATCAATGTAAATGTATTTGACCCAAGCGTAGGATTCCGCGCCGTCGAGCATCCGTTCGCAGATGGCCATGAAGATGCACCAGATGAAGATGTTCTCTTCTCCACGGGAGACTTTGATGTGGCTTGCCTCGCCTTTACGGAAGCTGATGGTCCACTTGTCGTAGTCTATGTCGAAGAGAAAATCCGCGTAACGGCCAAGGTAGTCGCCAACGCGTTCTTCGAGAGCCAACTCCTTGAGACCTTTAAAGAACTTGGATTGTGAGTTGATGTGGAACCGCCGCTCGTTGTCATTCTCCAGATCGTTGTCCCAGAAGAAGAGGTCTTCGGTGAAGGCATTAAAATAGAGCGTGTCGCCAATAACCTCGGTAATTCCCAACGGCTGGCCTGCCTTATCCCCTGCGCGGAAAGAGCGGTTTACGATTTTCTTCCCTGCATCCTTGAAGGCCATAGACAGGCGTGTCTTACCCGTTCCATTGTAAGCGTAAAGCAAGACGAAGTCCTGATTGCCGCCAGTCAGGTCGTCCCGCAGGCGAGTGACGAGTTTCTGCATGTTTGCAAAGGGATGAATCTTCGGCTTACCGCTCATGCGCCAACGTCCTCCGGCGGTGGGAAAAGCTGCTGCATCAGCCCCTTTTTGTGGGTCTTGATGGCGTCGAGCTTTTGGGTTTGAGCGGCGATGAGGTCGTTGAGACTAGTGAGACAGTCGGCGATTCGTTGTTGTTCCGGGAGTTGAGGAACATAAACCTTGAACTTAGAAATATTCTCTTGCGAAAGTGTCGGTATCGCTCCTCCAACAACGTTCTTTTGTATTTTCCTTTGAATAGCGTCGCCAGCAATCAGCAGATATAGGAAGTATGGGTTTATCGACTTCGGTTTTAACACAACGATCTGGGGGTTGATTGTGCACTCTTGGGGCAGATTTCTCACGAAGGCAGATTTCCCATAGGTTGAGCCCGTCTTAACGAGGACCGTAAAATTTTTCTCCACCATTATTTCTGGCGACTCGTTATATTTCGCCCAACTGATGTAAGTCGCTTTTTCGAATTTTAGTGATCCGCACTCTGCAATATTCGAAGGACTCAAAGAAATGGCGCCCTCACTGGAATTTACAATATCTTCAACGGTATAACCGCGATATCCAATTCTGCCTTTGATTTCCATTCGCTGGCCAAGTTCGATTTCTTCCCACTCCCCAGTGTCTTGAAATTCTGGAAAGCGGAGATGGGGTTGGGTTTCGCCTTCACGGGGGAAAAGCTGCTGCATCAGTCCTTTTTTATGGGTCTTGAGCGCGTCCACCTTCCGGGCTTGCGCGGCGATCAACTCGTCTACGGAGGTCAGGCAGTCGGCGATCTTTTGTTGCTCGCGAGCAGAAGTCCTTCCACTTGGAAGAGGTATGGGAAGCGCGAGCAAATCGTCATCATTGATACTTAGCGACCCATGTGCACGGGCGCCGACCTCGATGAACTTTCGCAACCACCGGCCATGCAGATTGCCTAGGAATAAGTAGTTTAAGTACTGAGTGACAGGTAGGCCATCGATACTGCGAAAACAGCTAAAGATGCTGTTCGGTACAGCTGCAAGCTGGCCGCCCGAATACAATGCGATAAACCCTTCAGGATACTCTTTGGTTGCACTTTTATTATAGGCGAAATCGTTCTTCCTCAGAAGAAGGTAATTGGCGTATGAGCTTCCGGCGATGATGCGCCCGAATTTTTCCATTTGGCTGACCAAGCCAATGCCAGAGGTGATGCTCATGGGAATGCACGTTTCATCTCGCACTTTCTCGGTGCTGATTCTCGCCATAGATCCAAGCGTTTTAGTTGTCCACGCCCCCGCATCCCGAAACTCTGGAAAGCGCAGCTTGGGCATCAACGCGGGTTTGCCGTCGTTCTTCATTGCAGCATTTCTCGTGTTACTGCTCATAAGCGCTGAGTCCTGAAATATCGCGCCCACCGGCACGCTTGATGAGCAGAGGCAGGAGGTCGGTCATAAGGTCGAGTTCCGCCACACGGCGGGCTTTCCAGTTCAGGCCGAGCGGTTCCATCAGGTCGGTGAGCTGCTCGCCGTCGAAGATCATGCGTTGCAGGATACCCTCCACGAAGCTTTGCAGGGCAGCGGTGGTGAGATCGTGCTTGCTGGCGATAGCAGCCAGCTCCGCGGCGTCCTTGTCCGCCTTGAAGCGTGTGTAACCATCGCGAATGGCTTTTTCGCTGAGGCCTTCGCCCGCTTTCAAAGTGGCGATGTAGGCGGCGATGTCCTCACTATCGTTCATGAACTTGGCATCGGACTGGATGAGGCCGACGAGTTGTTCGCGGCTCATCTTCTGCTTGCCGGGATCCGCTTGGGAGAAGCGGGCGATAAGCCCCATGATGTAGTCATAATCAATGACGGCCGAAGCAAAGAGGACGAACTCGAAATCGAGTTGGTCAACCTCCGGGCTCGGTTTGTCCATGCCCTTGCCCTGTTGCGCTTTGAGGCGCTGGGCGGTGTCCAGATAAGCGCCGCGGAAGCCGAGCAGGTTTTCCTTGGGCAGAATTCTCTCGATGGCGCGGACATTCTCGTCGGTGATGTCGGTGTATTGGTCGAGCTGGGTCTTGAGGCGCTGGACTTCCTTGAAGCACTTGATGAAACCGGCACGGGCATCGTCACCCTTGAGATTGGGCACGGCGTCCGGGGCGCAGTCGAGGCCCTGTGATTTCATGAAAGCATCAAGCTCTTGCACAGCGTCTTCCAGTTTCTGGATGACGATGGGGGCCTTGTCCACCAGCCAGATTTCGCGGGCTTTTTGTCCGGCGGCTTCGCCGGAGAAAAGGGCGATGGCGGCATCGACAGCGTCCTGCTGCTGCCGGAAATCAAGGATGTTGCCATAGGGTTTGGTGGCGTTGAGCACGCGGTTCGTGCGCGAAAATGCCTGAATCAAACCATGGTACTTGAGGTTCTTGTCCACATAGAGCGTATTCAGGTATTTGGAATCGAACCCGGTGAGGAGCATGTCCACCACGATGGTGATGTCGATTTTCTGTGCATGCGGGAAATCGGCATTGGGCCATTGCTGATCTTTGATGCGCTTTTGCACATCCTGATAGTAGAGATCGAACTCGCCGATGGTGTGGTTGGTGCCATAGCGGGTGTTGTAATCCACTAAGATGGCCTTCAACGCCTCCTTCTTCTTCTCAGGCTCGACAGCGTTGTCCTCTTTTTCCTGCGGCAGGTCTTCCTGAATCTGTTTCACATCCGGATTTCCCTCGGCCGGTGGAGAGAAGACGCACGCGATGTTCAGCGGCTGGAAATCAGGGGACGCTTTTTGTTTTTCCGCCTGCATCTCTGCAAAAAGACGCTGGTACTCGATGGCGTCGTTGATGGAGGCGGTAGCAAGCACGGCATTGAACCTGCGCCCACCGGTAGCAGCGTCATGCTTTGCGAGGATGGCCGCGATAACGGCCTTTTTCGCCAGAGGTTCGCCCGGCTTGGGGGGATTTTTGCCCTCAGGTTTGAAGTAATCGATATGGAAGCGAAGAACGTTTCCATCTTCGATCGCATGGGTAATGGTGTAGGCGTGGAGCTGCTTTTGGAAGAGGTCTTCCGTGGTCCTCATGCTGGCTTGCGTGTCTTCAATCTTCTGCCGGGTCGCATTATCATCGAAGATCGGTGTTCCGGTGAAGCCGAAAAGTTGGGCCTTCGGGAAAAACTCTTTGATGGCGTTGTGGTTTTCGCCGAACTGGGAGCGGTGGCACTCGTCAAAAATGAAGACGATGCGTTTATCACGAAGCGGCTCCAGTTGCTCCTTGTAGGTCTGCCTGCCGTTCTTGACCTGCAGCTTGTTGCGCTTGCTGTTTTCATCCAGAGCGATGCCGAGTTTCTGGATGGTGCAGACGATTACCTTATCGGCATAGTCATCTGAGAGCCTGACTCATAATCCATAGGTTGCGATTTTTCGTATTGTTGCTCTGATACTTGCGATGGTCATCCATGCTTCAGCGCTGAGTATTGAGCGTTCGAAATCCTTTGCCAGACGCCTATCCTGACCGAGTATAGCGA
>JAVBJU010000014.1:0-133955 GCA_031546825.1 Microvirga sp.
AAGCTCAAATGCCGAGTAGTCCGTCCTCATTCCAACCGCTGCAGGCATGGTGCGAATCCTCCCGCACCAAAAGAATCATAGAAATGCCGTTTTGGGAATCCCACGTGAGTCACACTGAGCGACCGTTGGTATAAGGCCAGATTTTCGCGTGCGGGTAAAGAATGATGAAAACTGTCGCCGAAATTACACACGCTCACCACGCGTCAAAAGGGCGGCACTTGGCCGCCCTTTCTGTATTCATACTATCTGCTCAGATGAGTGTTACCACTTCACAGCAACCCCGAGCCTTCCGTTCCAACCTTGGCGATCCTTGCCATCGAGCGAATGCTGGTAGGCGCCCGTCGCAAACAGGTTGATCTTTTCGGTGACCTGCGCGGTCACGCCTGCGCCGATTTCGCCCCATGTTCCGCCGAGATTGGTGCTGGAGATCACCGAGGCACTGTTGGAGAAGGTGGCCGTGGTCATCTCATACTTGCCGGCGAACTCGTGCCAGACATTGGCGCGGGCCCAGGCTATCATCATGCGAGGTTGCTGGTCCGTGCCGTTGTTGAACGTCCGGGCGAGGCGCAGACCCACACGGGCACGCACGCTGTCGCTGTCGTCGAAGGCGAAGGTGCCGTAATGGTCCTGCGTGTTGTCGAAGGTGATCATCTGGTAGATCACCTGCGCCTGCGGCTCAAGCGACCAGCCATTGCTCAGCTTGAAGCTGTAGCCACCTTCAAGTGACGCCAACACACCAAAGCCATCCGGCTTGACCTGCTCCGATTTGATCGAGCGGGCATCGGCATTGTACCAGGTGCCCTGGATCACCGCATCACTGTACCAGCCACTGGCCGCATAATGCGTCCAGTAAGCTCCCACCGAATAGCCGTTCATATCAACGGTACCGGCACGTCCGGTCTCAATGCCCTTGATGTCGGCCTCAACCTGACCGTAACCCAGATAGATACCGGCCTTATCAAGGCTGCCATCACGGGCTTCACGGGTGTAGATGTCGAGGCCAGCTTGTGCGCCGCCGAGGGTGTAGTCGTAATCCGAGCCATGACGGGCGAAGTTGCCCTCACCGCGCAGGCCACGATCAGCGAAGATACGTGCCCAGCCACCGGCCATCACGCCCTGGCTGTCATTGCCCTGGAGCGGGGTGCGCACCACACAGCGAAAGTTTTGCGCCGCATCCTTGCAATAGACTGTCCGCTCTTCATAGACGGTCTTCGCAGAGACAAAGGCCCCACCGGTGCGCTCATGCAGCGTGCCGAGCATCGCATAACCAAACTCTGCCGCCAGCGGCATGATTGCGGCGTTGGTAGGCACTTCCGGGCGCATACCGTCGGTCACAACAGGCGTGACCGGGGTGACCGGGGTGTCCGGAGTGACGGGGGTCTCCGGCGTGACCGGTGTCACCGGGTCGGCCGTCAGGGTACGCAGATACCAGCTGTCGCCAGCCGCACTTGCATCCCCGCGCTTCAGGTCATACTCGTAGGCACCCGCTGCCACACGGCCCGTCAGCTCAAAGCTCCCGGCCACCGTGGTCGCGCCGTTGATCGCAGACACCACTTCGATACCGTTACCGGTGGTCTGGGCACCGAGCCCGCCCTGATTGACAATCGACAGGAAGTTGGAGCCCGTGACCGTGCCGCCATTGACGATGATCTTGTCCGTGGCAGAACTGTCATTGCCCAGCACCGTGTGCAGCACGAAGGTGCCGCCGTCGCCGACGATGCCACCAACCGTGATGGTGTTGCCAACCGTAGCACCGCCAAGCTGGACAGTACCGCTGTTGGTCAGCACCCCACCGATGGTGAAGTTGCCAGCCGGGGCCGAGGCATAGGCCGTCTGGGCGTTGAGCGCCGAGATGGTGCCCGCATTGGTCACGTCGCCAGCAATCTTGCCGTTACCGGTCAGGATCGCCCCAGCCGCAACATTGCCTTTACCACCAACCAGCGAGCCCGACATCGTGTCGTTGCCAACCACCAGCGTACCCGCCTGCACATCGGTCAAACCGGTGAACGCAGCCAGAGACTGGTCAACGGTCAACACGCCTGCGCCGGTCTTCAGCACCGTGCCAACTTCGGCAACCGTGTTGGTCACCGCGTTGTTAAGCTGCCAGTCGGCAGTGGCGATAGCGTTAAACGTGCCGTCCGCAAGGACCGACGCCGTGCCAAGGTTCTTCGCTTCCGAGGCCCGCAGGAAGGTATCCGTGCCCACATCGAACTTACCGGCAAATGGCGTGTTGTCGCCGGAAAGCGTCACGTCAGACAGATCACGGGTTTCGACAATGCCGACGCCCGAGAGCTTCACCGCAGCCGTACCGATGGCGGTGGCCGTGGCCGTGTCGCCGTAGCTCGACAGATTGCCGAAGGTCAGCTTGTCATCGGCCCCGATCAGTCCGATACCCGCCGCGTTATCAAACGCATTCGCCGTGTTCACCACCAACTGCGAACCAGCGGTGACGTCGAGCTGGCCGGTATAACCGGACTGCTCGCCATCGGCCAGATAAAGCGAGGGGTCGATCACGAACCTGCCGCCGCCGAACAGCGTGTTGCCGCGCAACGTGCCACCCACCATGTTGCCCGCCGTGCGCTGGGTATCAACAATCGTCAGCGTCGACCCCGCCGCAATGGTCACCTTGCCACCGAGCGCGGTGTTCACCGCACCAACCGACTGCGAGAAGCCCGCCGTGTCAAACGCCGCGCCGCCAGCGACGTTTAGGCTCGACGTCGTGCCAAGCACGTTGTTCGCCGCCATCTTCAGCGTGCCGGTGACCACACCGGTCGCGCCGCTATAGGTATTGCCACCATTCGACAGCGATACCGTCTTGCCAGCCCCCGCCATGATAGCGAGATCACCTGTGCCGCTCACCTTGGCCGACAGATCGGTCGCAAGACCGGTCGCACCCGCCGCAGGCGTCAGGATGAGGGCATTGGTCGCCGTGCCGATCAGCTTCACTTCCGTCAGGCCGTAACCCACATAAAGACCGTCCGGGGTGCCGCCATTAGAGGACGACAACATCCGGTAATCGTAAACACCTTCGGCGACCTTGGTGCTGTTCTGGTTGATATCCAGCACCTTGTCGTCAGAGATCACCACACCGTTCTGGTCCACCAGCGTCAACTGGCCACCGGTGCCGGTGACGTTGCTGGAACCCACCAGCTTGGTCATCGCCATGGTGTCGTCTTGCTGCAACAGCGGGGCCGAGGTGTTGGGAACCGGCTGGGTGTTGTCGAACCCTGTCGGGATATTCACCTTCACCGTGCCGGTGCCGGAGATATCGAGCTTGCCCGCGGTAATATAGCCGGTGGCAACCGTTTGTGCCGGGATGGTCGCGTCAAACACCATGGTGCCGCCAT
This sequence comes from Microvirga sp., assembly GCA_031546825.1. Classification (GTDB taxonomy): domain Bacteria; phylum Pseudomonadota; class Alphaproteobacteria; order Rhizobiales; family Beijerinckiaceae; genus Hohaiivirga. The sequence goes on from JAVBJU010000014.1 coordinate 3,348, forward strand.
TGAAGGTCAGCCCGCCAATCGCCTGATTGCCCGCGCCGACCGTGGTGGTCGAGCCGGTATCAACCCGCAAGGTCGCAGCTGTCAGCGCCGTGGTGTTGGCCCCCGAGAGCGCCAACGCGCCCTGCCCCATCTGCACCATGCCTGCGAACGCATTGCCTGCATTCGCACCGAAGTTGAAAGCATCGGTGATGGACGCCATTTGCGCCGAGATCACGCCGGTGCCGGTCATGGCGTGATTGAGTGTGTATCCGGTAGGCGCGGTAATTGCGAGCCTCGAGGTCGCGTCAATTGCGATTGCGCCGACACCACCCACCATGTCCGTCATCTGGATAACATCGGCGGTGGTGAGGGTGGTGGCGTTTCTCAGCACCATCGTCTCGTAATGGTTGAGACTGATGGACGTCAGCGTGCGCGTGACCCCATCGAAGGTCACGTTATCAAGGCCACCGCCGACTCCGCCATCAAGCCGGGTGAAGGTGGCATTGCCATAGACGGTGACATTATTAACGCCGGTGCCACCTGTGACATGCACCACTGATGAGCCAGCATTCAACGTCGTATTGTTGGTGCCGTCGCCGAACGTAATGTCGCCTGCGATCGTACCAGAGTTGATTGCGACGTTATTGCCGTGACCAGCAATAACGTCGCCAATAATGGTTGCCGCAACCGCATTGGTCACGCTGTTATTGCCATTCCCCGCGACAATATCCCCGGCAATCGTCCCGGAGTTGGTCACCCCGTTGGCACCGTCTGAGGCCGTAACATTGCCGGAAATCGTGCCGCTATTGGTCACAGTATTATTGCCAGCATTTATCGCCACGATGCCGCTGATCAGGCCCGCATTGTCTAGCGTCGAATTCTGGCCGTCAAAACTCAGTGCAGTGCCGGTAGCGGAGCCGATCTGGCCCGTTGCCGTATTGGTCACGCTTGTGGTCGTGCCAAGAGCGATCACCGGGGAAATCGAGGAATTTGAATCGAGGTTTCCGCTATTGGTGAAAGTTGCAACGCCGACAAGTTTAACTGCCGAACCACCGCCGCCCGCGACAATGACATTGGCAGCATTGTTCACGTCGCCATTGCCTGCGTGGTTAACCGAGATACCCGTGCCGTTGGTGCCGGTTACATTGATGGTCAAGGCGGAAGATTGAGACAAGTCCACGTTGTTGGTGAACGTGCCACCGGTCTCTGTTTCAAAAGCAAGACCCGTGCCCGAACCCATGACGTTGATCGTGCCACTATTGTCGACGGCAAGTGCTGCGGACGTGCGCACACCCTTGCCATTCATCACGTCGATTACGGTTGTTGAGGTCAATTGGATACCAGCGATCTCGGCCTTGTTCTCAACACCGTTACCGGTGCCGGCACCTGCCGAGGCCATGTCGATATGGGCGCCAGCAATCACAAGACCCGCCGCCCCGTTATCAACCAGCACGCCATGGGCGGTGCCGCCGGCAGTCACCGTGCCGATACCAGAGCCAACCAGATTGAGCGACGCGCCCGCACCGAGGCGGATTGCCGCTATGCCATCACTCGCCTTGATCTGGCCTGCTTGCACATCAACCACAGCATTCGCTCCGGTCACATCGACCGCAACACCATTCACCGTGATATTGGCATGGTTTTCGAACTTGCCGTTTTTAACCGCAACACCGGTATTGTTAGCACCTGTGGTCAAATCAATTATGCCATTATTGATCAGCAAGCCCTGATTCTGGGTCACGAAGCCGGTCGCGTTCGACAGAGGCGAACTCAACGTGGCGTTGTTGATCAATTGTGCATTGGTATTGCTGCGGATCACAGTGGTGCCATCAATGGCGTATTCATTGCCATCAACCTGCCCGACAATCGCGCCGTCACCAACCAACGTCACTGTGGAGCCCGCTGCAAGCGTCGCATGCGCGCCACCTTGCACCAAGACAGCCATGGCATTCACACCCAGCACCTGGAAATCCGAACCCGCAGCAGCGGTCACACGGGTGCCGTCGCCGGTTGCCCAGATGCCACGCGCGCCCGTACCGGAGGTCTTCATCTGCAACACGCCCGATTGCGTTGCTCCACCCGCAACGCGGAACAACGTCGCGTTGGTGCCGGACGAATCCAAAACAGTTCCAGCGGGAACGTCAGTGGTGATGCTTGAGCCCGTACCAGAGATCAGGAACGCCACCTGGTCGGTGATACCCGAGCCGTTAGCCGCAAATTTGGGCACTGCCGTGCCTGCCAGGTTAACTGTTGCCCCCTCATACGCACTGACGCCGATGGCACCTTGCCCTTGCAGGTCAATCAGGCCTGCTGTCATGTTGACGGTCACCGCCGAACCCGTGGCTGAAATGCCGGTGGTGCGGTTGGCATTAGTGCCACCCTTGAGGGTCAGGGTGCCAGTGTTGTTCAGTGTAGTCGCGGCACCGCTTGAGGCCGCAATCAGGCCGAGGCCGCCATCCTGCACGGTGATTGAGCCACTATTACCGCCGGTTGAACCTTCCTCGACCCGGATGCCGGTGGTGTTGGCACCAGTAAAGACAATATTGCCTGAGTTATTGAGAGACGCGCCATTACGGGCGATGTAGCCGGTTACCTGATCAAGCGCCGAATTGAGGTTGGCCTGTGCGACGAGCAAGGTGCCTGTGCCGAAGCCAGCCGAGCCTGCGGCGAGGGCACCATTGCTCAACGCACCGGCAATCGGCGCGTTGGAATTTGAGCCGTCAAGCGCGTGCTTCTGGCCGTCGGCGATTCCGGCTATGGAGCCAATGCCGGTCAAATTAATGACCGCAGCAGACGAAATTTTGCCCTGTGCACCGCCCTCAACGAGAACCCCTAACGCACCTTCACCAGTGGCATTGATGGTCATCCCGCCAGAGTTGAAGGCAGAGACATCGACGCCCGCCCGACCGGTTACCACAACAGCAGTCGCGTTTTTGCCAGAGGCGGTCAAAGTTGACGTCGTGCCGATGCCACCGGTGAAATCCGCACCGTCTTCCATACGAAACAAAACGGAGCGCTCGGTGGAGACATCCTGCGTGCCCGTACCGGTATTGGTGATGGACGCACCCGCGCCATAGACGAAATAGCCAATCTGGCTGGTGCCCGAGGAGAAAACCACCTGTCCGTCGCCGGAAATGGCAACACTTCCGGAAGAACGCGCGTGTGCGCCAATCGCACCATCACCGGCGAGATTGATGGTGCCGGAGAGATCAACCCGTGACCCCGAACCTTCAGACCAGATGCCATAATTACGCAGGCCAGAGGCCGGATCAGCCCCCGCTGTAATGTCAATTACGCCAGACGATTGCGCTTTGCCACCTGCCTGCGCCTTGATCGCGATGACGTTAACGCCGGTCAGATTGATCGCACCTGAGTTATTAATAACTGAAGACGCCGAGCTGTTGGCGCTGTAGATACCGACGTTGGCCTGCGGCGTTGCATTATAATGGCCACGCACCTCAATGGTGCCGCTGTTGATCATGGATAATGGGGCCGCCTCTGATGCCGCCCAAAGGCCATAAGCATTCTGCACAAGGTCGCCGATGATGATCGTGCCCTTGTTTTCTGAGCTCGACCCGGAATACCCACGAATACCGATAGCTCCGTTCGCCAAAGCCACATCGGCTCCGCCGCGCGCCATTACATCACCGGTGGTGATCGACGAGGCTTCACGGCCAAAATAGATCAGGCCATCGCTATCATTGATAAAAGAACCGTGATCACTGACCTGTACGCCGATTGAAAATCCCTGACCGAGCTGAACCCGGGTTCCAATATTCACCGCGCCGTGATTTACAGCCGAACCTCCCGTGTGATCTCCACTAATATTGAGCCACATACCGTTGGATGTTGCGACGGGTGAAATATGGGGAGAGAGATTAACTGTGCCATTGTTGATGTAAGTCGATCCGGCCCCAGAAACCAGATCAGCCTGAGGCGCAGTTAAATCGCTGACGCTTCTTGGCTGAAACACCCGCACACCGTTGTTAATAGCATGCCCGCCACTTTGCACGACGATGCCCCGGCTGGCCTGGTGGCTATCGACGAGGCCATCGTTAATGACAGTCCCGCCATTTTTTGCTTGAAGCAGAACGGTGCCATCATATTGTGCCGTAATAAGGCCGCCAGTCGCCCCCACATGTGCCACGGCGGTCGCACCATCAGCCAACATCGCAATACGCGTTCCAGAAGGCTTCAGCATTGGATCAGTGGCTGGATCGATGGGCGCAGCCTGGGGATTAACATTATACGTATGGGTTGTGTCGGTGTAAGCGAGCGCCACCGCATTGTTGTAGGCTGTCTGCGCAACGCTGGCGTTGCCAAAATTACCCGCCTGCAATTGCTGAATCAGCCAGTCGTTATAAACCTGATAGCTGGTGAGATCGGTGACACTATGGGTGGTGGTGATGCCGTTGGCATCTGTCACATTAAATGTACCGTTATAGGAAGTAAGGACTGCATCCTTGGCATATGGCTGCAACATAGCTTCCGTCAGATCACTGCCGGGGCGCGCAAAATCGATCACATTTACGGAATTCCAGTTTGCAACGCCATCCGTAACCTTAACGTAAACCGTATCCTTGACTGAATTATCGCCTACGACTCCAGTCATGTTCACATTAAGCGTACCGCCGCCGGAAACTGTTGCTATTTGAGCTCCAATGAAAGGACCAGAACCAGCAGGAGTAGGTAAATAGAAAAAGGCAAATGCGCCATTTGAACCGGACCTGGCCTGAACTAGTCCGCTCGTTGAATATGTATTTACTGTAGCATAACTATTTGTAATTGGATCGAATACAGCAACTCCATTATTTTGAGGGCCATTATTCAGCGTGAATTTCCCATTCGGATTAATTCCCCCTGTAACATACCCAGCGTTATAGGCCTGATCTAAATATAATTGCAGAACATTGACGGCGGAGGATCCTGTCCATGAACTAGAACCGCTCAAGTTAACAATGTTAGAGCCCACCGCTATCGTCTTTCCGCTGTAATTTGACGATACAGGCGTATAAGGCGTCGCTTCAATATTAATTTCTGCCGTTAATGCAGTTGAATAATTTAATGCAGCAACGCTCGTTCCCATCACGAGAGCGCCAGCAACCTTTCGAGCTATCGTAGCAAAAACGATCTTGCCCGCATTTTTTCTAATCATAGCCATAAGCTTTGCCCCTTATTTTATTCTGATCCAGGATAGCGGAATAAATTTCCGCTTTGTTGTCGCTCTGGTCGCCGAAACCAAGAAGAGCTATTGTCACATTAGTTGTATAGTTACTGTCTGAAACGGCTCATTAAATTTTATAAATATTATTTAATTAATCATGAGTATTTTTACTTTTTATGCAAAAAATGACATATAAGATTATATCTTAACAAACTATTATTCATAATTTAATAGTGTTTATTACATTTAAAGATTACGAAGGAAGCCAAATCCATCTGTTACGCTAATACTGCCTTGCTTTTCAGAAATTTTCTTTTCAGATGTATTTTATTCTTGATAGCCACGCGTTGCCGCACCGCGCGCAAATCCGGGCAGACCATTGGATAATCATCCGCCAGGCCCCACCGTGCGCGATAATCATCAGGGGTTAGCCCATAGACTCGCCACAGATAGGCTTTCAGCGTTTTGACTTTTTTACCGTCCTCAAGACAAACAAGATGATCCGGATAGATTGATTCCGTAACCGGCACTGCGGGCCGCACAGCGCGGTGCGGAAGTCGCTGGCGCGGCCCCATGGCGCGGCCAGTAGTGAGCGCCTCTGCTTCAAGGTTCTGGCCTGCAACGGCGCAAAGCTTCACGAACAAGCGAGGGAGCTCTTCCACCGAGCAGGGATTAGTCCTCAGAAAAGCACTGAGAATCGTCGTGACCATCGAGACCGTGTCGCGCGACGGAGCCATCGGAACACACTCAGCCTGCGTTAGAGCAAAAATAGATTTACTATCGACATCAGCGATGTACTTCATAACATTACCTTATAGTTTTTAACTTTGATAATTTTAAGATTTTTTCGCTAGCTAAGTAGCAGATGACGAGAGAAAAAATGACATCATGATCATATCAGAGATATAATAGGTACTCATATTTACAAGATAGCCATGTATTAATATGAAAATTTATATAATATTTTTTAAAATTTATGATACATTTAGCATATCTCTGCCAATTTCAGGCCAGACAATAATGGTGTTTGTACCAAGATCGCGCATAATGTCTTTAAATGATTTTAGATGCATAAATCCCACGCCAACTTATTTAAGCACTTACCCATATACGGGATGTAAGTGAATTTTATTTCATTCCTTAACCCTTAAGAGAAAGCAAAATCGATGCAATGCCCTTTGACCAAAATGTCCTCACAGACACTTGACGCACCGTTCTAGACATTTCCACATCAGCAATTGAATTTCTTCAAATGGACCACTAATGCAGGAAATATATAGATAGAATGTCCCCATCTAACCGGAAACCTGCGGAAACTTACTCACCAGGAGGTTGATTCCATGAAATTGAGATTTAATTTTATTTGAACAAAAATCATTTTGGTCAAAATATTATGTGCTATAGGGCGAAAATATGAGCAGAAAACTTCTATCGACAACCCCACTTTATGAAGCGATAAAAAAAGAATTAAAAATAGCCGATCTTACATATCGCGATGTGGCAAAAATATTAGGAATATCTGAGAACAATGTCAGATTAAAATTTGCTAAGCGTCGTCTTAGTATTGACAATTTGATGATTATTGCAGAATTACTTAATATGACAATGTCCGAATTGGTTTCTAAATCTGAAAATCCACCTGCCCAACAACTCACAGCAACTCAAGAATTAAAATTATCTCAAAATATGAAATTATTACTTGTTGGCGTTAGAATTCTAGATGGATGGTCAATAAAAGATATCATAACTACATATGACTTGACCGAAGCGGAGTGCATCAAGCATCTTCTACAACTCGATCGCTTGCAATTAATTGATCTTCTGCCAGAAAATGTCATTCGCTTGCGCGTTCGACGCGGCATGGATTGGCAACCTGATGGTGCCTTACATCGTTTAATTGAATCACGACTACCAGACTTTCTGAACAACCGCTTCAATGGAAAGCTGGATGACCGCTTTTTCTTATGGTCTCGTCTGACTCCTGCTGCGGTCGATATCGTCCATGCGGAAATACGGCGATTTCGCGCACGCCTCGTATCCCTTCACGAAGAATGTAAGATCGCGCCAGCTGATCAGTTGCACGAAATCGTCGTTTTGTTGGCAGAACGCGAATGGGAATTGCCGGACTTTACCCAAATGCGGCGCACTCCTCCCGCAAGCATTTGAAACAACGTCTCGGTGAAAAAGAGCCCCGCCGAGTAAGGACATGGGGCTAAGCGGAGAGGTGGTTTCTGTTTCCACCTGTCTTGGCAGTTTTTTTGATTTTCAGGGCGCGGAAGATGGGGCGAAAATATGCTGTTCTCCACATCCCTGCCCCCGAAATCATTTGCTCCCAGGTGCATTTAATACCCGTCTGGCCACCGATGCTGTTGGAATCGCAAGCGGTTTGGGCGAAGGTTTGTGCCATAGCGGAGAGGTTCTTTCCAAAACCTGACGGCACCCCGATTTTCATTTCAATATGCTGCGGCCTGTGGCTGGAGACATCGTTTCCATTCAACAATAAATCGCCTGCTTTCATGTCGATTGTTCTTGCTCGGCAAGCCGCTATCGCTCCGGCAAGAAATCCTCACCAAATACATGTTCAAGAGTTCTCGAAAGCGTGTTTGGTAAATTTACACCTCCCACGAAACACTCTAGTAAGCTTAGCAACCGGTCATAAAAAATAACTTCATCACTTTGGGGGCCGGTGCCGGGAAAGCCCGTGAGAGATTATCAAAAACGCCCCTTTGCAGAAAGGCGGCGGTGCTCTTGCTGGTATCGGTTCAAAAATTTCCGATATTTTCTTTCGAGGTATCACTACATGCAACAACCACATAAATGGATCTGGGGGCTCATCCCTGTAATCCTGCTTTGGGTCCTGGCGAGCGTATTCCAGACCCAGCCCATCGAACAAGATTTGTCGGCGAAAGCCGCAAAAGCCATGTCGGCGCAAAGCATCATCGCTCCGGCAATTTCGGTTGCGGGCCGCGATGTCACGGTCTCCGGAACGCGTTTGTCCGGCGATAGTGCAAGCCTTTCCAAGGCCATCGACGCACAGAATGGTGTCCGGCTGGTCCGCGACAACACCGATCTCGCGCCAGAGGTTTACCCTTACACCTGGCAGGCCAGCCGTGACGGAAGCAACGTGACGCTTTCCGGCCATGTGCCCTCGCTGGATGTGCGCACCAAGCTACTCACCGCGGCCAAGGCCGCTTTCCCCGATGCGCGGATCACTGATGCCATGCGCTATGCGCGCGGCACGTTCGGCGATTTCGACAAGCTCATCGGCCCGGCCCTCGCTCCCATGGCATTTATCACCAAAGGCCAGGCGGATATCGTTGGCGGTGCCGTCTCGGTTGCCGGTGATACGGCAACGGGCGCGGATTATCGCGCAGCTCTCGCCGCAGCGAAGACCATCCCTGCCGCGGCCATCAGCAAGGTGGACATCCGTCCGCCGGTTGCCAAGCCCTACACGTTCGGTGCCGAGAAGGCCCCCGGCGCAGTGGTGCTGACTGGCTTCTACCCCGACGAGAAGACCCACACGGACATTCTCGCCCAGGTGAAACGCCTGTTCCTCGGCGCTCCCGTAACCGACAAGATGCAGGAAGCCCGCGGCGAACCGGCGAACTTTGCCAAAGCCGTCTCCATTGCTCTTTCGCAGCTGTCGCGTCTCGACACCGGTGCTGCCTCACTCATCGATCAGGCTTACAAGCTGTCCGGCATCGCGCTTTACGAAAAGGCCGCCGAGCAGATCAACGCCGCGGTGAAAACCGGCTTGCCGCAGGGCTATGTCGGCGTGAGCGATGTCAGCGTCAAGAAGGTTGACAAGGAACTCGACGCAGCAACCTGTCAGGCAATGATGACGGGCCTGCTCGGCAAGGGCCGCATTCTCTTCGAAACGGGCGGCGCTCGTATCGACGGGGATTCTGCCGGTCTGCTTGATGCGCTGGCCTTTACGGCGCGGAGCTGCCCCACCAGTCGGATTGAAGTGTCGGGTCATACCGATACCGATGGCGACAACGCTGCCAATCTTGAGCTTTCCAAGCGCAGGGCACAGGCAGTGGTGGATTACCTCGCCAATTCAGGCATTGCCACCAACCGGATCACCGCTGCCGGCTATGGCGTGACACGTCCGATTGCGTCGAATGATACGGAAGAAGGCAAAGCCCTGAACCGCCGTATTGAATTCGCGATTCAGTAACGCGAGGAAACCAACATGACATATGTCTTTTCACAACTCTGCTGGTGGCTCCTCGCTGCCCTCATTATCGGCCTCGCCACCGGGTGGTTCACTTTTGCCCGGGACGCCAAGGAATGGAAGTTGGGCTGGCTCAAGCTCGGCCTTCTCGCCTTTGTTATCGGCGGCATCGTTGCCGTATTGAAATTGCTGCCCAATAAGCCCGGTTTCTGGTTGGAAGCGGCGCTTTTCACCTTCGCCAGCTTCATCATCGGCTGTTTCCTTGGCTCGTGGATCCGTGGCTTGCTGTGCCCGGCGGCTTCTGTCGTCGCGCCTTTGCTTGACACAACCGGTTACCCCGGCGCGAAACCGCTCGGAATTGCCATGCCGCAAGGTGGTGCCGACGATCTGAAGCTGATTCGCGGCGTTGGTCCGAAAAACGAGAAGATCCTGAACGACCTCGGTGTTTACCGGTTCTGTCAGATCGGACAGTGGAGCGAGGCCAATGCGGCCTGGGTCGGGCATCACATCGCCTTCCCCGGTCGTATTGAACGCGAGCAATGGATCCAGCAGGGCAAATTGCTGTGCGCCGGCATCGAAACCGATTACGCCAAAGCGGTTCGCAATGGCTCCATCGTCATCGACGACAAGGCCGACACCGCGCTGAGCGATGCCGAAATTGCCGACGTGAAGCAGCACCTGCCGCAGTTCGCGGCCAGTGTCGCGGATGAGGACAAGCATCAGGGCTTCCGCCCGCTTGGTCTCGCCGCAGCACGCAATGGGCAACCCGACGATCTGAAACTGATCAAGGGAATCGGCCCACAGAACGAGGGGCTTCTGCACGGCCTCGGCATTTGGCACTTCGACCAGATTGCCTCCTGGACGGCGGAACATGCTTCCTGGGTTGGTTCCTATCTCGCCTTCCCTGGCCGTATCGAGCGCGAGGAATGGGTCGACCAGGCGAAAATTCTCGCCAAGGGCGGCAGCACCGAGTTCGCCGAGCGCGTGAAGGCCGGTGAAGTGCCGACTTCCGTTCTCGACGGCACGCAAGGCCAGGACAACATCCTGAAGCCCGTCGAAAACCCATAAGCACCAAACACCTATGACACGACCGCTCGCCATCTCACCTGATGGCGGGCGGTTATCCGGCCCCGCGGCAAAACCGGCGACCATAGACTTTCGCCCCACCTATGCCAGGATCCCGCCCGCAGCACCCACCGAGGGTCGGGCAAATCGCTCGTTTCCATACATAAATCCGATGATTTCCTTGTGCGTCCACTGCTGCGAGGGTGAGGTTGCCTTTCATGAAAGGCAATATATGATAGGTTCTCCAGACGAACCAATGCCGTCAGCCCTTATTTTCAAGGAGTATGGAAAAGGCATGAGACCGCTTTCCTACCGCCCCTGTGTCGGAGTGATGCTGCTCAATGCAGAAGGGCTGGTTTTTGTCGGAAGGCGCAAAAGTGATGCCTCAGTATCGGCGGGTTCCCCTTACGCCTGGCAGATGCCGCAAGGGGGGATAGACCCCGGCGAAGTGCCTTATTATGCGGCGCTGCGTGAGCTTTACGAGGAAACCAATGTCCGCAGCGTACGCCTGCTTGCGGAATCGGATGGCTGGTATTCCTACGATCTTCCCACTGACATCGTCGCCACATGGCGGCGGCCGCGCTGGCGCTTCAAAGGTCAGACACAGCGCTGGTTCGCCTTCCGTTTCGAGGGTGACGACAGCGAAATTGATATCCGCAACCCGGCCAAGGGCAAACATCGCCCCGAATTCGACGAATGGCGCTGGGAGCGCATGGAGCGGCTCACCGAGCTCATCATCCCGTTCAAACGCGAAGTGTATGAAAGCGTGGTGAAGGAATTCGGCCACCTCACCGAAAGCGCGCTCCCGCCCGTGGCCCCAGTTGCGCGCTGAAAAATCTCATCCACGTTGAGGCAACGGCCCGGTTCGATTGTCGCTCCGGGCCGTATTGTTTTTCAGCCTCTGCGGTTCTGGCGATTATCGATGAGATCATCGACAACGCCGGGGTCGGAGAGTGTCGAAGTGTCGCCCAGTGCACCAAACTCATCCTCGGCAATCTTGCGCAGGATTCGCCGCATGATCTTGCCCGAGCGGGTTTTCGGCAACCCTTGCGCGAACTGGATCATGTCGGGCGCGGCAATCGCCCCGATCTCACTGCGCACCCACAGCATCAGTTCCTTCTTCAGCTCATCGGACGGGCGCACCCCACTCATCAGCGTGACATAGGCATAGATGCCCTGCCCCTTGATGTCATGGGGATAGCCCACCACGGCGGCTTCCGACACCTTGTCGTGCGCGACCAGGGCGCTTTCCACTTCTGCCGTGCCCATACGATGGCCCGAGACGTTAATGACATCATCCACGCGCCCGGTTATCCAGTAGTAGCCATCCGCATCGCGGCGGCAGCCATCGCCGGTGAAGTATTTGCCGTGGTAGGTTGAGAAGTAGGTCTGCACAAAGCGCTCATGGTCACCATAAACGGTGCGCATCTGGCCCGGCCACGAATCGGCGATGACCAGATTACCCTCACAAGCCCCCTCAAGCACATTGCCGTCAGCATCGACGATCTGCGGCTGCACACCGAAGAACGGTAGCGTGGCAGAGCCCGGCTTGAGCTTCATCGCGCCCGGCAGCGGCGAGATCATGATGCCGCCGGTCTCGGTCTGCCACCAGGTATCGACGATGGGGCAGCGATATTCACCGACAACGCGGTGATACCACTCCCACGCTTCGGGGTTGATGGGCTCTCCCACCGAGCCGAGCAGACGCAAAGAGGCGCGCGAGGTCGCCTTGACCGGCTCTTCGCCCGCCTGCATCAGCGCGCGGATTGCCGTTGGAGCGGTGTAGAAGATGTTGACCTTGTGCTTGTCCACCACCTGCCAGAAGCGCGAATTATCCGGGTAATTTGGCACGCCTTCGAACATCAGCGTGGTGGCGCCATTGGCCAGCGGGCCATAGAGAATATAGGAGTGGCCGGTGACCCAGCCCACATCCGCCGTACACCAATAGATATCACCCTCGTGATAATCGAACACATATTGATGCGTCATTGAGGCGTGAACGAGGTATCCCCCGGTGGTGTGCAGCACGCCTTTCGGCTTGCCAGTCGAGCCGGAGGTGTAGAGGATGAACAACGGATCTTCCGCATTCATCGGCTCGGCGGGCGCTTGATCGGTAACCTGTTCGGCAGCCTCATGATAATAAACATCGCGGCCGGCCTCCATTGCCACATCGCCGCCGGTGCGGCGCACGACGATGACGTGATCCACGGTCTCGGTCGCACGGGTGATCGCCTGATCGACATTGGCTTTCAGCGGCACCTTACGGCCACCGCGCAGGCCTTCATCGGCCGTAATAACGATCTTCGAGCCACAATCATCAATGCGCCCGGCCAGTGAATCGGGTGAGAAGCCACCAAACACCACCGAATGGACCGCACCAAGGCGCGCGCAAGCCAGCATTGCAAATGCGGCTTCCGGGATCATCGGCATGTAAATGGTGACGCGGTCGCCCTTTTTCACATCGCGGTTACGCAACACATTGGCGAAACGGCACACTTCACTGTGCAACTCACGATAGGTGATTTGGCGGCTCTCGGACGGGTCGTCCCCCTCCCAGATGATCGCAACCTGATCGCCGCGCTTCTCAAGGTGGCGATCAACGCAGTTATGGGCGACGTTGAGGGCACCATCCTCAAACCATTTAATGGAAATGGAGTCGGCACCAAATGAGGTATTCTTGATCTTAGTCGGAAATGTGAACCAGTCGAGCCGCCGTGCATGGTCGGCCCAAAAACCTTCGGGATCGGCGAGGCTGCGCGTGTATTGCGCCTTGTAGCGCGCTTCATCCACATAGGCGCGATGGGCCCATTCAGCCGGGACGTCGTAAACTTTGTTTTCCATCGGAGCCCTCCGGGCGTTCCCTCGTTAAATTTCTGCGGGAATGCTACATCGGAGCGCTATAAATGCTCAAGTTTCAATATGTTACACTTTGGTTGCGCTACTTTTGGCGACCGATTCGAACGTCTATAGACCGCCCATCTTGCAGATTAGTGCCCATTCGTCATCTGTTACAGGTTGGACCGACAGGCGCGAATTATTGACAAGTATCATGGTGCCGAGACGCGGCTCAGCCTTAATCGCGTCGAGTGTCACCGGTTTCGGCAACGGGCGAACTGCCTTGAGGTCAACCATGCCAAAGCGGCCGGTTTCATCGGTATGATCGGGATAATATTCCTTGATGACCTCGCAAATGCCGACAATCGCCCTCTGCTCGTTGGAGTGATAGAAAAATCCGCGCTCGCCAATTTTCATCGCCATCATATGCTTTTTGGCGAGATGGTTGCGCACCCCATTCCAGAAGGTGCCCTTGTCACCGGCAGCCACCTGTTGGTCCCACGACCAGGTTGAGGGTTCGGATTTGTAGAGCCAATGGGCCATGGGTAATTCTCTCGTTCCGGCTGGCATGGAGTTATTCGGGTCATTTAGCAGATTTTTTCGAGGCTGCGCATCGCCCAATTGTCTAGTCAAAAAAAGCCCCCGCAGTCGTGATGACCAGGGAGCCCTTTGTTCAGTAGCGGCTTGAGTGACGAGCGATCACCCAATAATCTTTCGCCGCATATCGGCGGGCATTTTTTCCTTCGGGTCGGGACGGGTTGCGATACCGCCGAAGGGCATCTGCGCAGTCATCTTCCAGTTCGGGTCGATATCCCAGGCGTCCTGTACGCGCTGGTCGATGATCGGGCTGTAATGCTGGAGGGAGGCACCGAGTCCGGCTTCTTCCAGCATCATCCAGATGGCGTATTGGTGCATCGCCGAGGTGTCCCGCGAGAACAGCGGGAAATTGTCGGCATAAAGCGGAAACTGCTGCTGCAATCCCTCAACCACGCGCTGGTCTTCAAAGAACAGAACCGTGCCAAAGCCTGCGGCGAAACCGTTGATCTTGGCTTCCGTCGGCGCAAAGTGCTCAGCCGGAACAATGGCGCGTAAAACGTCCATGGTGATTGAAGACCACAATTTCTTATGCTGCGCGCCGGTGAGCAGCACGAGGCGTGTCGATTGCGAATTGAACGCCGATGGCACGTTCAGGAGCGCATAATCAACCATCTCGGTGAGCTGGGCCACGCTGAGAGGAGATTTGTCGTCAATGGCATAATGGGAGCGCCGCGCGGCGAAGGCGTCTTTCAGGGACTTGGTCAAGATCATTCTCCGGTAAAACATGTCGGACAGGATCGCGACTTTCATGGTCGCGCGATGTGTTAGCAGTGCAGTCGCCGATCTGGCCAATGGTTGTCCGTGCCATCCGACACGAACCGCCTTTGCTAAGGCCTATCCCCCCATCGCGCATCGCGCTGCAACATTCCGGCTGCTGCCGCGTTGAACCACGTGTTCCGCCACAATAGCAACGGCCACACCCCGGATTTCCGCAATCCCGGCTTTAATTTCACGTCGTTTTGGCGCAAATATCGCTTTGCGTTTTCGCAAACGGAGAAAACCATGAATGACCGCATCGAAAAGAGCATCCGATTGAAAGCCCCCATTGAAGAGGTCTGGCAGGCGTTGACCGATTCGGAACAATTCGGCAGTTGGTTCATGGTGAAGATCAATGACCCCTTCGTGCCCGGCCAGAGGTCGGAAGGCTACATGACCTATCCGGGTTACGAGCATATCCGCTGGGAGGCGGAAATCGAGCGCATGGAAAAGCCAGCGTTGTTCTCCTATCGCTGGCACCCTTATGCCATTGACCCCGCCATGGATTATTCGGCAGAAACCCCGACTCTTGTCGAGTTTCGTCTCACTTCCCTGGAAGACGAAACCGAACTGGCCCTCATTGAAACTGGCTTCAATGCCGTTCCTGACGCGCGGCGCGCCGAGGCCTATGCCATGCACATCAAAGGGTGGGATGAACAGATGAGCAATATTCGCGCCCATGTCGAAGGATGAAGTGTTTGTCGCAGGTCTTCCGCACAAACGCGCATTGTTCCGGCACGTGAAGTCAGCCAGACTGCATCCTGAAATCAACTATTCTTGGAGGGGACTTATGTCCGGTTTGACATCAAACACTGCACAGAGCCTCGTGTCATTGGCGCTCGAAACGGCGCGGCGCGATTACGGGCGCGCCATCTGCGTCGCCGTGTGTGATCAGCATGGATTTCTGATGGGGTTTGCCCGCGTGGAAGGCGCGCCGCTACGCTCGATCGCCATCGCTCAGGGCAAAGCCTATACGGCAGCGCGCATGGGCGTGAACACGAGCGCATTCCTCGACCGCTTACGCACCGAGAATATTCCGGCCAGTGCATTTTGCGATGACAAACTGACCCCACTACCGGGCGGAACCGTTTTGAAAAACGCCGCAGGGGAGATTGTGGGTGCCATCGGCATCAGCGGCCTCACCGCGGAAGAAGACCAGCATATCGCCAACGCTGCCGCCGCCATCGTCGCAGCCAATTGACTCCGAAAAAAAACCCCGAATGCGCATGAGGCATCCGGGGGCTAACCTTTTTAAAAGCTAGATTACGCGGTTCAGCGCAACTGGCTCACAAGCACACCGGCAAAAATCGCGGAAGTAATCACGCCCGAGATGTTCACGCCGAGCGCTTCCGGCAGAATAACAACGCCAGGAGCCACTTCCTTCTGCGCGACCTTGGCGCAGGTTGGCACGCATGACACGCCAGCAATACCGATGACCGGGTTATATTTTCCGCCAGTGGCGAAATAGAGCACGTAGCCGCCGAGGATGCCACCAATGCCCGAGATGAGCAGTGCGAGCATCCCGAGCAGCAGCAGAGGCAGCACTTCCGGCTTGAGAATGGTATTGGCTTCGGTGAGCACGCCCAGCAGGATACCCAAGAACAAGGTGGCGCCGTATAGCACCACATTGCCCAGCAGATCAGCGAAATGCGTCAAACCGCTCTCACGGACGATAATGCCGAGGAACAGCGAGAAGAACAGCGGCGCGGCAATCGGGAAAAGCAGGCAGAGCAGCGCACATAGAACCACGGAGAAAGTAACTTTCTGACCCGAAGTGATGATGATGCGCTTCTTCGGCGGTGGCGGCTGGATGGCGCGCAGGCGGGCCGGTACCATCAGCTTTACGAGATAGGGATAGCAGCCATAGGTCAGGCCGAGATAAAGATACGCCACCACCGTGATCGGCACGAAGATAGGCTTGGCGAGCAAGAGCGAGGTGAACAGCACCATCGGGCCATCTGCACCGCCAATGGTTGCCACCGCCGCCGCATGGCCGGGCGCCAACCCGAGCGCCACCGCGATCGGGAAGACCGCGACCGTGCCCAGTTCGGCACAAAGCGCGATGAACATGCTCTGGAACGGGCGCGCCATCATGAAGCCAACATCAAGCAACACACCGATACCCATGAAAACCAGGCAGGCAATCAGGCCGTTGGAGAAGGTCATGGTATAAACCGGCTGCAACCAGTCGACCTGAAGGATGTTCATGAGGTCATCGGTCTTGGTGACCAGTGGATCAAGGAAGGCGTTGACGGGCTGGCGGTGCTCTCCGTAGAAAACCCCTGCATTGACGGCGATCATGCCCAAGCCCATGGGAATCATGAGCAGTGCCTCAAGAACCCCCTTGCGGCCCAGATAGATCAGCACGCCACCCAACACCATGAGAACGACACGCATCAGCGCGATCGTGGGGTCGGCAGCATGAACAAGCGTCGCAACGCCATCAAAAAGACCAAGTATCGAACTGCCCATTTTCTATCCTAAAGGTAACGCGCGTTTTAAGTGGGTTATCGGCTAAACATAAATTGATATGGCATAAAAGAAATTGGAGTGAAGCGCGTTTGATCTCAAACGCGCTTCACTCTAACAAATTAACACCAAGGGAGGAGCGGGGCGCTTTGCAACCATGGGGCCACAAAGCATCCCGATCCCTATTCGGTCACATAATCCCGTCGCGCTGAATCAGCCGACAATCAAAATTGCCTGTCCCGAATCAACGGTTGAACCCGTTTCACCCAGAAGAGCAAGAACCTTACCCGCTGTCGGCGTGGCCACAACGGTTTTCATCTTCATGGCTTCAACGGTGGCGACCTGCTGATTAGCGCTCACCTTATCGCCCACCTTGACGGTGTATTCGATCAGCACGCCGGTCATCGGGCTGGAAACTTCCGTTCCCTCCACCGCGGCGGCTGCCACCGGTGCCGGAGCAGCAACAGGAGCCGGGGCGGCGGCCACCGGCTTTGCAGGCTCGGCGATGGCTGGCTCGATCACTTCCGTGCGCATATTGGGGGTCGGATAAAGGGTTTCCGCAGGATTGGCAGTGTCTTCCACTGTCACCGAGTATGCCCGACCATCGACTGTGATTTTTAAATTCCGCACCATTTGAGGTCCTCTTATCGTTTAATTCATTCCTACCGATTGCGGATAGGGCTGTGAGATGAGTGATGAGCGAGACGGCCTTCCGTGACCCAAGCCGTCCGATGTCTGCCGTCTTCGATACGCAAAACTGCCGCGCCGCCCGCAAGGGCATAAACGGCGGCTGCAATCGCAGCGACATGTTCAGGCGGCACACCATTCGCGACAACCGGTGCCGGAGCAGGGGCCGCAACGGGTGCGAGGCTCGGAGTGGCAGCAGCCACTGCAGGGGCGGGAACCCTTTCGGGCACCGCCACTGGTTTCATTGTCGGTTCCTGTTTGGCAACAGCGGACAGCGTGTGCACCACCGCCCAGATGATGAAAGCGCAGAGGAACGAAATGACAATAACAATGCCATAGACCCTAAACGCAAAAACGATTGCTTCTACGATACTCATAGCGGGATATTTCCATGCTTCTTGGCCGGGCGCAGTTCACGCTTGGTGGCGAGTTTACGCAGGGTGAGGGCGATGGTCCAGCGGGTTTCCTCCGGCTGGATAATATCGGTGATGAACCCGAGTTCGGCGGAGTAATAGGGCGATGCAAATTCGGCGCGGTATTCCGCTGCCAATTCCGCCGCCTTGGCTTTCCGGTCGGGGGCCTTCTCAAGATCCGCCCGGTAGAGCAGATTGACCGCGCCCTCAGCGCCCATCACGGCGATTTCCGCGCCGGGCCACGCAAACACGGCATCGGCACCCATCGCCTGTCCGCACATGGCAAGATAAGCGCCGCCATAAGCCTTGCGCATCACGATGGTGACCTTCGGAACCGTGGCAGAGCCGTAAGCAAACAGCATCTTGGCACCGTGGCGAATGATGCCGCTGCGTTCCTGATCGACACCGGGCATGAAGCCGGGCACATCGACCAGCGTCACCAGGGGAATATTGAAGGCGTTACAGAAGCGAATGAAGCGCGCGCCCTTGTCGGAACTATCGATATCAAGCACGCCTGCCTTGAATGAAGGCTGATTGGCAATAATTCCAACCACTGTGCCATGGATACGGCCAAAGCCCACCACGAGGTTGCGGGCAAAAGCAGCATGGACTTCAAGAAAGTCAGCGTTATCGACCAGCCGCTCGATAATCTTGACCACATCCATCGCCATCGACGGATCAGCCGGCAGCAGCGAGCTGATGACGGTGTCATTTTCCATGATGATGTCGGACGGGTGATGCGGCGGATCTTCCGAATTGTTGGCCGGGAGGAACGACAGCAACCGCCGGGTGATATAAACGGCATGGGCATCGTCATCGGCAACGAAGTGCACGTTACCGGAAACCGAGGCGTGCATATCGCAGCCGCCGATGGAATCCATGGTGCATTCTTTACCGGTCACAGCCTTGATGATTTCCGGCCCGGTGATGAACATATGCGCGTTTTTACGCGTCATGATGATGAAGTCCATCAGCGCCGGGGAATACGCGGCACCACCGGCACATGGCCCGGCAATCACTGCAATCTGCGGCACGACGCCGGAAAGGCGCACATTGCGATAGAACACATCACCATAACCGGCGAGCGCTTCAACGCCTTCTTGAATACGCGCCCCGCCGGAATCCTGGAACGCCACGACAGGTGAGCCGGTCTTTTCGGCGGTGTCCATCACTTCGCAGATTTTCTTGGCGTGCATCCGCCCGAGCGATCCGGCAGCGGCGGTGAAGTCCTGACTGAACGAGGCAACCATACGCGAACCAACGAATCCGGTTCCGCAGATCACGCCATCGCCGGGGATCCGCTTGGAGGCCATCCCGAAGTTGCGTGTCTGATGCTCAACATAGGCACCGGTTTCCTGGAAGGTGTTCGGTTCGAAGAGGGAATTCAGACGTTCACGGGCCGTCATCTGGCCTTTGTCGTGTCGCTTCTGGATTTTCTCAGCCCCTGCTCCGTCGAGCACTTCTTTGCGTTTCTTTTTCAGGAGTTCGGTCTTGGCCGGGTCAATCGTCATTTGGACATCCACTTCTCTGCCGCGTTCGCTGAAGAACGCCACGTCTTGTAAGACGAAGCTAATGCGAAAGTATTACTCTGTCTGGCGCCATAATCCAAGAAGCGTCAAGTGCGGCACCTTGCCCGCTTTGGGCCTTTTGCTGACATGTTAGCGGTCAAAACGCAGCCATTCCACGACAACTATCTGAAAAATCAACAACTTGCTTCGATAAGCAAAATTTAGGTTATACTAAAAAACTTAAAAAAACGACAAGTTAGAGAAAAAAATTGCAGGAAATATTTGACTTCCTGGCCGTCTTTTCATTCGGGTGAAATTTAACCTATCTGCGGTTTGGCAGTAGTTTTTCGCCTATATTTCTCGTTTCAGTGGTCGGTTCATCAACAAATCGATGGCAGCGTCAATGCTGATGCGCCCCTGAAGCACGGCATCGACTGTCTGGGCAATGGGCATCTCGATGCCCTTGGCCTGCGCCATGCGCACCAGAATACCGGCGGTGTGAACGCCTTCTGTCAGTTTGCCGCCCGAGGCTTCTTCGAGGGACGCGCCATGCCCAAGCCGTTCACCAAAGGCGAAATTCCGCGAATGGGCGGTGGAGCAGGTCAGCACCATATCGCCCAGCCCGGAAAGTCCCATCAGCGTTTGCGCCTTGCCGCCAAAGCCGGTGGCGAAACGCATCAGTTCGGCAAAGCTGCGAGCAATCAGTGCGGCCTTGGCGCTTTCTCCAAGACCTTTGCCGACCACCGCACCGCAGGCAATGGCAAAGACGTTCTTTGCCGCACCGCCGATTTCAACGCTGCGCACGTCATCGGAGTGATAGATGCGAAACGTTGCGCCCGACAGGCGGGCCGCGATATCGCGCGCCAAACCCTCATTCGCGCAGGCAAGCGTGACCGCTGTCGGCAAGCCGCGCGCCACGTCATCGGCAAAACTTGGGCCCGACAAAACCGCAAGCGGCGCTTCGGGCCATTCCTCATGCGCGACTTCATGCAGGAAAAGCCCGCTTTCACGCTCGATACCCTTGGCGCACAGCACGACCGGCACCGGGCGCGGCAAGTGCGCCGCCAGCATCTGCACAACAGCGCGAATGGATTGCGACGGCGTCACAACGAGGATTATTTCGGCATCATTGAGCGCCACAATATCTGCCGTCGGGCGCAGGGCGCTATCAAGCTGGACACCGGGCAGGTGCCGCGCATTGGTTCCCGAACGCAGCATCTCGCCTGCCACGGCGCGATCTCGCGTCCATAAGGTTACATCATTACCCGCCTGCGCCGCCACATTGGCCAACGCTGTGCCCCAGGCACCCGCACCAACCACGCCGATCTTGCCCTTCGCGGTCATGGTGTCAGGCCTTCCGTCCGGCTTCGTCATTACTGCTGTCGAGCGGCCAGCGGGCGCGCGCCGGTGCGGAGAGATCATCAACCAGACCGAGCCTCAGCCGTTCGATGCCCGCCCAAGCGATCATCGCCGCGTTGTCACCGCACAATTCCAGCGGTGGTGCCACCAGACGCATTCCCGCTTCGGCGGCAAGCCGCATCAGTGCCTGACGCAAGACATGGTTGGCGGCAACGCCACCGGCGACAACCAGTGCGCTGGGATGTCCGGCAACTTCATCGAATAACCGCATTGCCACACGGGTGCGATCGACCACGACATCGACCACCGCCGCCTGAAACGAGGCGCACAGGTCGCAGATATCGCGCTCGCTGAGGGGTTGAAGGCGCTCCGCCTCAATGCGCAGGGCGGTTTTCAAGCCCGAAAGGGAGAAGTCCGGTGTGGGGCGTCCGAACATGGGACGGGGCAACGAGAACCGCTCTGGGTCGCCGCGATGGGCCATGCGCTCCACATGCGGCCCGCCGGGATAGCCGAGGCCCATCAGCTTGGCAATTTTATCAAAGGCTTCGCCGATGGCATCATCGATGGTCGTGCCAATACGAACATAGTCGCCGACGCCGCGAACCGCGACGAGTTGCGTGTGCCCGCCCGAAGCCAGCAGAAGCAGATAAGGAAAAGCAATGCCGTCTGTCAGCCGTGCGGTCAGGGCATGACCTTCAAGGTGATTGACCGCGACAAGCGGTTTGCGGGTGACGAGGCTCAGGGCCTTGGCGGTTGTCAGACCGACAAGAACACCGCCGATCAGCCCCGGCCCGGCGGCAACGGCAATGCCGTTCACCTCGGCAAGTGTCGTGCCCGCCACCTCAAGCGCCCGCACCACCAGCCTGTCGATGACGTCCACATGGGCGCGGGCGGCGATTTCCGGCACCACCCCGCCATAGGCCGCATGCTGGGCAATCTGGCTCAGGATTTCGTTGGAGAGAATCTTGCCGCGATTGTCATATGAGAGGTCCACCACTGCAGCAGCGGTTTCATCGCATGTTGTTTCAATTCCAAGCACACGCATTGGTTGTTCAATTCCATTCCGCTGTCGCGCCAGCGAATCGCAGTTGCAATCTCTGCCAGCCAATGTGAAGCATCAGCACCCTTGCGTCCAGACCGCCCTCAGGATGTTGCCCGCGAGCGTGCCAGCAGCCACTTGACCACATAACCCACAAACAACACAGTGAGCCATATGGGCAGCACATAAACCGCGTCCTCCATGGGGGGCAATTGTGTCATCAGCACGAGACACAGCGCCAGGAAAGCAAGACACAGCCAATTGCTGAAAGGATAGAGCGGAGCCGGGAAAATGCGCGAGCCTTCGGGCTGCTTCCGGCGAAACTGCCAATGGACCAGCACGATCATCGCCCAGGTGATGATCGCCGCAATCATCGCCACCGCCATGACCCGCATGAAGGCGTGATCCGGCACCCTAAAGTTTACCACCACCACGGCGAGCGTGCAGGCTGAGGAAAATAGAATACCGACGAACGGCACGCCACGCTTCGACAGGCGCATGAATATTTTCGGTGCATTGCCCTGCTCTGCAAGCCCATAGAGCATCCGGCCATTGGAATAGACGCCGCTGTTGTAAACCGACACCGCCGCTGAAAACACCACAATATTGAGCAGCACCGCCGCCGCCGGAATGCCGAGCTTGGAGAAAATGGTCACGAAGGGGCTGCCCGACGCGCCAATCTGATTCCACGGATAGATCACCAGCAGCACGGCCAGCGCGCCAATATAAAACACCAATATGCGCCACATGACCTGACGCACCGCTTTGGGAATGCTCTTTGTGGGATCCGCCGCCTCGGCTGCGGTGATGCCGATGAGTTCGGTGCCCCCAAACGAGAACATTACCACCGGCAGCGACAGGGCAATGCCCCACCAGCCATTGGGCACAAACCCGCCATGGGCCCACAGGTTGGACCAACCGGTCGCCGGACCGCCAAGCCCGGAAAAGATCAACACAAGCCCGAGCACAATCATACCAATGATGGCCACCACCTTGATAATAGCAAACCAGAACTCGAACTCGCCGTAGAATCGGACATTAACCAGATTGACGCCGGTGATGACCACGAGAACCACAAGGGCGCTGACCCATGACGGGACATCGGGCAGCCAGAACTGAATATATGCCCCCGCAGCCGACAGTTCTGCCATGCTCACAAGCACGTAAAGGAACCAGTAATTCCACCCAGACAGAAAGCCGGGGAAATCACCCCAGTATTTGCTGGCGAAATGGCTAAACGCACCCGCAGCAGGTTCCTCGGTCGCCATCTCACCAAGCATGCGCATGATGAGATATATGATCGTGCCGCCAATGGCGTAGGATAACAGGATTGCCGGTCCCGCGAGCTGGATCGACGATGCTGACCCTAAAAACAGCCCCGTGCCCAGTGCCCCGCCGAGGGCAATCATCTGGATATGGCGGTTTTTCAGTCCGCGCTCGAAGTGCGTATGTTCATTATCCACCATCACTGCGCCTTCACTTAATGCCACGGCTCCACAAATTCAGAATCCGCTGAGATTTCTCGATTGCATCCTCGCACAACATTTAGCAATGTTTTTTGCGCAGTGCCAAAGGCTTGTCCATCATTACCCTTTGCGGAGCGGGCCTGTCGCTTTATAAGGCGCTGAAAGTTCTCACGCGGCGCTTACCTCGTATCGAAGGTGTCCCATGGCTCAAGGTCTCTCCCGTTTCGTTATCGGAACCCGCGCCAGTCCGCTGGCAATGGCCCAGGCGCGCATGACGCAGGAAAAACTCATGGTCGCCCATGGCTGGCCTGAAACCGCGCTGCCGCTTGCGCCCATGACCACCTCCGGCGACACTTATACCAATCAGGCGCTCAGCGAGATCGGCGGCAAGGGGCTGTTCACCCGCGAGCTTGATGTGGCGCAGACCGCCGGAACCATCGACATCGCCGTTCACTCCGGCAAGGACCTGCCCACCGTTCTCGCGGGAGGGCTGGTGATCGCCGGTTATCTGCCCCGCGAAGATGTGCGCGATGCCTTCATCAGCCACAAGGCCAAAACCCTTGAGGAATTGCCCCATGGTGCGGTGGTCGGCTCTGCCGCCCTGCGGCGTCAGGCCCAGATCAAGCGGCTACGCCCCGACCTGCAAGTGGTTTTGATGCGTGGCAATGTGGGCACGCGCCTCGGCAAGCTCGAAAAGGGCGACGTGGACGCCACGCTTCTGGCGCTGGCTGGACTGAAGCGGCTTGGCATGGGCGACGCTGCCACTTCACTTCTCAACCCCGATGAGTTTATCCCGGCGGTCGCCCAAGGGGCGATTGCCATTACCATACGCGCCAATGACGAAAATGCCCGCGCGGCGCTCGCGCCTATCCTCGACGACGCCACCGGTATCGCGGTCTCCTGCGAACGCGCTTTCCTCACCGTGCTTGATGGCTCTTGCCGCACCCCGATTGCCGGGCACGCGCAACTCATCAACGGCCGCCTGCATTTCAGGGGACGCGTGCTCCGCCCCGATGGTTCGGAACATTTTGATGTCGAACGGTCGGGCAACCCTGCGGATGCCGAAGCCATGGGGCGCGATGCCGGGCTGGAACTCAAGGCCAAAATGCCAGCCGATTTCCTCGGGTCGTGCGACAAGCGCTAAAGGCATGCGCATTCTTGTCACCCGTCCCGAACATGACGCAAGGCGCACGGCCAAAAAACTTGAGGCGCTCGGGCACTCAGCCCTGTGCGCCCCGCTCATGACGGTACAGCCGACGCAGACGCCGCCACCCAGCGGTCCTTTCGATATTATCCTCGTCACCAGCGCCAATGGCGCAGCGCGGCTCGACGCGCTCCCCGGCTGGCACGGGCGCATCGTCTATGCCGTTGGCCCGCGCACGGCTAAGGCGGTGCTGGCAATGGGCGATGTGGCCGATATGCGGATTGCCGAAGGCGATGCCGTGTCAATGATTGCGCAAATCACTGCCGCCTGTGACCGCGAGAGCCGCATCCTTCACGTGACCGGCATCGACCACAAGCCTGAGCCCGACGCCTCACTGCGCGCGGGCGGTTTTGATGTGGTGACCTGGGCGGCCTATGAAGCCGTGGCGGCGGCGCGCTTGCCGGTTGCCACGGCATCCGCGCTGAAGGCGCAAACGCTTGATGCTGCCCTGCATTATTCACGGCGCAGCGTCGAGGTGCTACGGCGTTTAGCCGAAGCCGAGGGTTACGCCACCGCCTTTGACGCCCTCAACCATTTCTGTCTGTCGGAGGATGTGGCTGAGCCGCTGCGCCGCCGGAAAACTGGCAGCATTATCGTGGCGTCTGCGCCATCGGAAGCCGCATTGCTGGAACTGCTTCCCGAAAAATAGCCTTCATATGGCATTGGCGCAGCTGACCGCGCCAATGCGGTACAAATAGGCGGGATCAGAACCCGGCGAAGCTGAAGCTGTAACCAATGGTGGTTCCGACCGTCCACTGGTCTCTGCTGCCATAGCGCTTGACGACCGGGCTGTCGCCCGCATCCCCCATCAGGCGATTATAGCCGCCGAAAAGTGTTGCATCCCATGTCTCATTGAACCGGTAGGCGGCAGAGGCGAACACGCCGACCGACTTGACCCCGGCATTGGCACGGTAAGCCGTGACACCGGCGTTGCGCGCGGCATCAAGTTCGGTCACGCCGTAATAGTTGCGCATGAACGGGCCATCGCCCAGCGACATGCGCGGCCCAACGGCAACGGCGAGGTTACCAAAGGTATTGACCCAGTCCGCACCCATATCAGCAACAAAGCCTTCCTTGGCGCGGAAACCACGGCGCACTTCGATGCGGGCGCGCAGCACATTGGGGACAATCCAGGCCTGCATGAAAAGGCCCGGCTCTAATGTCCAGTCGGTGTCATGAATACCATCGAGATCACGATCGCCGGTGTTGTATCGTCCTGCCCGATAAGCGATGACAGGGCCGAGGCTGAACATCTCATTGACCCGGATATTATAACCGACGCTTTCATCAGGCGAAGACCATACCGGCTTTTCGTTGGGACGTCGCAGGGACATCGACGGGAAGCCGAATAGTGTGTTGATGTGAGATCCATCCCATTTCGGAGAGGTTGCCACGGTGCCCTTGACCGTTACAATCCACGGACCAGCCAAGCCAATCGTCTGAAGAAAATCGGATTCTGCGCGGGCAACGCCGGAAAAAAAACTGGCCGCCGTCAACATGGCAGCCCCCACCGCGTATTTCTTCAAGATGACTCTCCACTCACGTTTCTTAATGTTTGGGTATCTAGAACCCACCATATTTGAAACAAGGCGTGAGGGACATAGCTTTCGGAGTATGAGTCCCATAAATTTATTCTTCGAGGGTTGCGTCCCAATAGAGATAATCAAGCCATGTTTTGTGCAGGCTCTCGCGCGCTGTCTGCTGGCGCGCAATTTCATCTAGCTCAAATGGTGATGGCTCGAACGGGCGGCGGGTCAATGCCAGGCCGCTCTCTTTAAGGCTGCGGCTGCCTTTGAGCAAATTGTGATGGGCGCAGCAGGTGACAATATTGGTCCAGGTGGTGGTGCCGCCTTTGGCGCGTGGCACAACATGATCAAACGTGAGTTCGCGCGCTGAAAACGGGCGCCCGCAATATTGGCAACTGAAGCGGTCGCGGAGAAAAACATGGTAGCGGGTGAAGGAAACCCGCTTGCGCTTGTGGTAGGTCTTGAGCGCCACCACCGAGGGCACCGAATAACTTTTCGAAACCGAATGAATTTCAATGTCATAGGTCGAGATTTGCTGCACCCGCCCCTGAAGCACCGCCACCATCGCGTCCTGCCACGGCCAAACCGATAAAGGCCCCCAGCTCAGGGGCTGCATGTCGGCGTTGAGTACCAAGGTTTGCAGATTGGCGAGTGCCTGCCCCATCAGTCAGGCCCCTTCCTGCGAAAAGGGCCTTGCAATGCGGCGATGATACTGAGGCGGTGGGGCGGAATTTCGCGCCAAGCGGCTCCCCACGCCGGAGTGCTCCATGGCCTCCCAACGCTGGACAAGGCGGCTTGCCACTTGGCATACCGCGCTGACTTGGCACGCAACGCCACTCAACACCTCCGGTTCTGGAAGGTCGAATCTGTCTTCGCTTTGCAGAATGTACCGCGATTGTGACGGCGTTGTGAAGATGAATAGCGTAATCGGGCCGGATTTTCACATAAAACCCGACCCGATCCATTGTATCAAACGCACAAATCAGCGCGTCGGCACGGGCGTTTCACCGCGGTAATCGTAGAAGCCGCGCTTGGTTTTACGTCCCAGCCACCCGGCCTCGACATATTTCACCAGCAGTGGACAGGGGCGGTATTTTGAATCGGCAAAGCCCTCATAAAGCACCTGCATGATCGACAGACAGGTATCGAGCCCGATGAAATCAGCCAGTTGCAACGGCCCCATGGGATGGTTGGTGCCGAGCTTCATGCCCACATCGATGGCCTCCACCGTGCCAACGCCCTCATAAAGCGTATAGACCGCCTCATTGATCATCGGCATCAGGACGCGATTGACGATAAACGCCGGGAAATCCTGGGCAATCGTCACGGTTTTGCCGAGTGACTCAACGAAAGCATGCGCCGTGGAGAAGGTGTCCTCCGCCGTGGCAATGCCACGGATCATCTCCACAAGCTGCATGATCGGCACCGGATTCATGAAATGAATGCCCAAAAACTTTTCCGGGCGATCGGTGGCGGCACCAAGGCGGGTGATGGAGATCGACGACGTGTTGCTGGCGACCAGCGCATCCGCCTTGAGTGACGGACACAGATCAACGAGAATCTGCCGCTTGATGGTTTCGTTCTCGGTGGCGGCTTCGATGACGAGATCGCAAGTGCCGAAGTCTTTATAGGACAAAGCAGGCGTGATCCGCGCCAATGTTGCGGCCTTATCCGCTTCGGTGATCTGCCCTTTGGCTACCTGGCGCGCCAGGTTACCATTGATCGTGGCAAGACCGGCGTTGATGCGATCCGCGTTGAGATCGTTCAGCCGCACCGCATAGCCCTTCAAGGCACAGACGTGGGCGATGCCCGAACCCATTTGCCCCGCGCCGATAATGCCAACCGTTTTGATTGTTATGCTCATGATGATCGTAACCCTCGTTCAGTGGCCGATTGCAGCCAGTTCTTTGTCGAGTTCAGGCAGAACGGTGAACAGATCCCCTACGATGCCATAATCGGCCACCTGGAAGATCGGCGCTTCCGGGTCTTTGTTGATGGCAACAATGACGCGGGAATCTTTCATACCGGCGAGGTGCTGGATCGCGCCGGAAATGCCCGCAGCGATATAAAGCTCGGGGGCAACCACCTTGCCGGTCTGGCCGACCTGCCAATCGTTGGGCGCATAACCCGCATCCACTGCGGCGCGCGACGCGCCTATGGCCGCACCAAGGCGGTTGGCGATGGGCTCAATATATTTGGCGAAGTTTTCCTTCGACGCCAACGCGCGGCCACCCGAAATCACCATCTTGGCGGAACTGAGTTCAGGCCGTTCACTCTTGACGACTTCTTCGGATTTAAATTTTGCCTGCCCCGGATCCTGACCCGCAGCAACGCTTTCAATGGCGGCCGTACCGCCGAGCCCAGCCGCCGCAAAGGCTGTGGTGCGGATGGTCAGCACTTTCTTGGCATCAAGGGCCTGAACCGTCTGCACCGCATTACCGGCATAGATGGGGCGCTCGAACGTGTCGGGTGCGAGCACTTTTGAAACGTCGGAGACCTGCATCACGTCGAGGAGCGCTGCGACGCGCGGCATCACATTTTTGCCGATGCTGGTGGCGGCAGCAACCAGCGCATCATAGGCAGGCGCAAGGCGAACGATAAGTTCGGCCATGGGCTCGGCCAGCGCGTGGTCGTACAAAGCGGCATCGGCATGGAGCACTTTTTCCACGCCGTCGAGAAGGCGCGCGGCCTCGGCAGCGCCACCGGCATTGGAGCCCGCAATGAGAATATGCACCGGCGCACCAAGCGCCTTGGCAGCGGTGAGGGCCTTGAGGGTTTCTTCCTTGAGGCCGGTTTGGGTGTGGTCGGCAATCAGCAGAGTTGTCATGTCATTCCCCCTCAGAGCACGCCGGCATTTTTGAGTTTCTGCACGAGTTCCGTCGCATCGGCTACCTTGACCCCGGCCTGACGCATGGCGGGTTCCGCCGTCTTGAGAACTTTCAACCGCGGCGCGATATCAACGCCATAGGCCTCCACCGGCTTTTCATCGAGCGGCTTCTTCTTGGCCTTCATGATATTGGGGAGCGAGGCGTAACGCGGCTCGTTGAGGTGCAGATCGACGGTGACCACAGCGGGCAGGAGCAATGAAACCGTCTGGATACCGCCATCAATTTCGCGGCCCACTTCGACAGCATCCCCGACAATCTCTATCTTTGAGGCGAAAGTGCCCTGGGGCAACCCGGCAAGCGCCGCCACCATCTGGCCAGTCTGGTTGCAATCGTCATCGATGGCCTGTTTGCCCATCAGAATGAGTTGCGGCTTTTCTTCGTCAATCACCTTCTTGAGAATCTTGGCGACTGCAAGTGGCTCCACAGCCGCGTCTGTTTTGACCAGCAATGCACGATCGGCACCCATGGCCAGCGCCGTGCGCAGCGTATCTGCCACCGGAGCGGCGCCAATGGACACCACGACGATCTCTGTGGCCTTTCCGGCCTCCTTGAGACGGATCGCCTCTTCAACTGCGACTTCATCGAACGGGTTGATCGACATTTTCACATTGGTCAGTTCGACCCCACCACCGTCGGCGCGCACTCGGATGCGGACATTGGAATCAACCACCCGTTTAACCGGAACCAGAATTTTCATACTGATCTACTCCTGAAGCCGCACGACATATGAAGGTAGTGCCCCAACGTATCGGGCTGCGGTTTCCCCGATCTTATTATCCATTAGACGAACCCTAGCGAGGTGCGCTCTGGCTTGTCAACGCAACCGGCTTTGCGACTTTGGCACAATCCCGACAACGCCAAATCAGCGATTTTGGCCCGGCACCCACAGAATGTCGCCCGCACCATTGGCGTTGGCGTAACGCGCTGCAACAAATAAAAAATCCGAAAGACGATTGAGATAACGCACCGTCGCTTCCGACACTGGTTCATCCGGTTGGTCGGAGAGTTCCACCGCCCGCCGCTCGGCCCGGCGGCACACCGTGCGGGCAAGGTGCAGCGCCGCCGCCAGTGCCGATCCACCCGGCAGCACGAAGGAGCGCAGGGTTTCGAGATTCTTGTTCAGCGCGTCAATCTCTGTTTCAAGCCGCGTCACCTGGCTATCGACAATGCGCAGGGGCTCATAAGGCAATGGCTTGCCGCGATCGGGCGTTGCGAGATCCGCGCCAAGGTCGAACAGATCATTCTGGATGCGCACCAGCATCGCATCAAGCTCCGGCAACACTGACATGCTGTGCTGGCGCGCAAGCCCGAGGCAAGCATTGGTTTCGTCAACGGTGCCATATGCCTCTATCCGCAAATCATATTTCGGACGCCGTTCGCCATCGGACAACGCCGTGGTGCCCTTGTCGCCGGTGCGGGTGTAGATGCGGTTGAGAACGACCATCGCGTGACTTCCTTTTCGTTGGCTGCGGCGTGCGTCGCACACCGCGCAGCAACCTCAGAATTGACCTAGAGTAACGCGCGTTTTAAGTGTATCGCGGTTAAACGCAAAAGCGTTACGAAATAACAAAACTTAGAGTGAAGTGCGTTTCATATCAAACGCGCTTCACTCTAAGGCGCGCCTCCATGGACGCACTATAACCGAAAGAATTTGGGTTATTAAAGCGTTCTCGCCGGAGCACAGCCGATTTTACCGCTGCTTAGCTTTGCGCAACACACTATTTCCCGCGTGACAAAGCGATGGGTTCGTATGTTTTTTCTCCATTGCTGGCAACCACCATCGAACGTCCGGTCATCAGCACCGTTCCGCTCGGCAGGCCAAATAACTCAAAAAACACGAGGCTGCTCTTGCATTGGGCGCGGATGAAGACAAGCGCCGAAACACTCACGGTGCGCTGCTCAATCCCGTCCGAATACTGGACATTGCCGCGATCAATCACCGAGCCCGTCAGGGGACATGTCTCTTCGCCAATGGGGGCGGCAAAACGGCCGGAAAAGGTCGTAACCCCATCCTCCGCCCGCACCTGCGATATCTGCAACTGGCTTGCCTTGGAGCGGGCAACCCATGTCACAAGCCAGATACCGGAAAGGACGTGTTGCGTCTCTTTATCGGCCAGTTGGGGCACAATGGGCTTGGCCGCTTTCGCGCCGGTCGCTGGCGATGTGGTGGTTTTTGACTGCACGGGTTTCCCGGTGCTCTGGGCGTCGGCTCTCTGGGGCAAACAGATAGCGCATAGTGAAAGAGAGGCGATGACAAGCATCGTTGAAAACCTAGCCATCGCCTCTTCCCCTCATTTCTTTGTCGTAGGGCTAGAGTGAAGCGCGTTTAATATGAAACGCGCGTTACTCTAACCGGGCTCAGAACTGATACCCGACGCCCAAACGGGCAACCGCCCTGCTGCCGCCAGAACCCGCGCCGACACCGGCATGGATAACGACGGAGCCGTCTTCCGAACGATGCGCAATCACCGCACCGATACCGCCCTCGCCGTTATAGGTGGCGACACTTGCACCCACATAGGTCTTGCCCGGATCAATGAAGGGGATAGCCCCCATCGCCGCCGTAGCGGCTATGCCGCCGGACAACCGGCCTTCGGTGCGTTCCAACTGGCGCAAGATGACCGCGTTTCCACGCACCACCTGTTGCTCAATTGCCGTGACGCGCGTACCCAAGGCATCGACTTTGCTGTCCACTTGCGACACGTAATTGCTGACGGAACCAAGGCCGCTTTGCAATTGCCGGACGTTGACGGCGTCGAAATCACTCTGGCCATCGGCCACATTGGTGATCTGGCGATAGGTGTTGTTGCCACCCACCGAGACCGCACCGGCCAACTTCCGATCCGTCGTGTCATAGGCAATTGCCACATTGCCCTTGCCGCCATTGATGGTGATGGCACCGGAAGACGGCGAGGCAACCCGATCCGCCACCGAATTTTCACCAATCGCGATGCTGCCAGCCTGACTGGCCACTGCCCCCGCGCCGATGGCTAAAGCACCCGAGCCCGACGACACGGCATTGCTGCCCAAGGCCACCGACCGCACGCCACCGGA
Source organism: Microvirga sp. (assembly GCA_031546825.1). GTDB lineage: Bacteria > Pseudomonadota > Alphaproteobacteria > Rhizobiales > Beijerinckiaceae > Hohaiivirga. The sequence continues at coordinate 35,534 of JAVBJU010000014.1, forward strand.
AGTAGCCGCACCGCCGATGGCGATGGATTCCTGGCCACCGGCTGACCCATCGGCAAGGGTCGAGTTGATGTGCAGGTACTTCACCGGCACGGGCGTGGAGCCATCGAGGATACTGGTGATGCTGGTGTTAACCGCACCAAACGCATTGCTGATCGAGTTGTAACTCGTGCCGCCGATGGTGAAGGCCGGTTGGGTCACCGTTCCATCCGTGTTGACCGTCACCCCGCCACCGATGGCGGTGCTGATGCTGGTGGCCACGCCATGCAACTGGCTACCATTGACGGCTTCGCTCGACGCAGCGCTAACCGCTCCGTCCTCGACGCCCGCGAGCTTGCGACTGCCTGCCGAGCCCGTGAAGTCAATGGCCGTTCCGTCGGTATCCTTGCCGACCGTCAGGTTCGCCCCGGATGCCGCCTGCTGCACGAGCCCGACGGTGCCGTCGTTGAGACTGGTGGTGAGGTTGGTGATATTGGTATCAAGCACGCCAAGCGCATTATCAATATGCGACAGCGAGCCGGAGAGTGTTCCTGTGGACCCCGCATTACCAACAATACCGGTGGCTTTGAGCAACTGCTGAACCGGCCGCGCAATCACCCCCGTCACCGCGTCGAATGTCGCGCCCCCACCAATGAGGGCGGCAAGCGAATTTCCCGTGCCGTAGAGCTGCGAGCCATTGACCGCATCGGTTGAGGTTGCCGTCAGCGCACCCGCGGCGAGATTGGTCAAAACCTGAGCCGCACCCGGCACCGCGCCAGTGCCCCCTGACGCAGTCAGCGTCACGCGATTACTCGTCGCCGTCCGCTGGATCACGCCGGTTGTGCCATTACTGATATTGGTGATGGCGGCGGCGTTGCTGGTCACACGGCCATCAAGATTGGTCACCGCTGCGCCGACATTATTGACGGTGGTTGTACCGCCATTGAGGCTGTAACTTGGAGCCGTCCAGGTGCCTCCGGTAAACGAGGCGCCACCGCCCAATGCCGTCGCCGTATTGCTGCCCAGACCCGAAAGCTGTGCGCCATTAACCGCGTCGCGGCTGGTCGCCGTCACCGCGCCAGAGCCGACATTGGTCAGCACCTGAGCCGTTCCGGGAGTAGCTGCACTGCCGCCGGAAGCGACAAACACCAGTTGGTTGGCGGTTCCGCGCTGCACTGGCCCAACCAAACCGCCGCCAAGGTTACCCAGGGCATTGTCGATATTGGTCAGGGCCGCGCCCACCGTAGCGTAATTGCCAGTCACGCCATTGATGGTGTTCGCTCTGGATAGCTGGTAGGTCGGTGCAGTAACCGCCCCGGTCGCGCTGATGGCCGCGCCGCCGCCGAGCGCCGTCACGACCGGCGTTAGTTGTGAGACATTGACCGCATCGGTCGCTGCAGTACCGGCGGTGATACCGATCAGCTTGCGCGAGAAAGTATCCGTGCCGTCGGTTCCGGTGAAATCAACGGCAGTGCCATCCGTACCCTTGCCCACCGTGAGGTTTGCCCCCGCTGCCGATTGTTGCACGAGCCCGCTTGAACCGCTGGTGATGTTGGTGATGCTATTGTTAATCGTAGTCAGGTTGGAATTCACCGCGCCAAGCGCCGCGCCGACATTGTTATACGTGCTACTTTGAATGGCGTAGCTCGGAGCCGACCAGGCACCATTGGTGAAGGCAGCGCCACCGCCAAACAGCGCTGCCGTATTGGTGCCAAAGCCCTGAAGCTGGGAACCATTGATCGCGTCAGTGCTGGTAATCGTTATAGCACCATTGGCAATGTTGCTCAGAACCTGGGCGGCTCCCGGCGTGGTACCGGTTCCTCCCGAGGCCGTCAGAACCGCACGATTGGCAGTTGCGGTGCGCTGCACCAGTCCGACCGTGCCACCGCTGAGGTTGGTGATATTGGTGGTGTTAGTTGTCACACGCGTGCTGACGCCGCCCAACGCGCTGTCGACGCGGCTCAGGGCATTGCCAACCGACGTGACTGCGCCGGTCGTGCCCGAAAGGGTATTGGCATTGGCCAGCGTGTACGACAGACCGGTGATTGTACCCGTCGCCGCACTATAGGTTGCACCGCCACCGAGTTGGGTTGCGGTCGAGGTGCCAGTGTCGAAAAGCTGGGAGCCGTTGACTGCATCGGTAGAAGTGACAGACAAGGCGCCGTTGGCGAGATTACCCAGAACCTGCGCGGTACCCGGTGCAGCACCGGTCCCTCCCGAAGCCGTCAGCACCGCGCGATTGGCCGTTGCAGTGCGCTGCACCAGTCCGACCGTGCCGCCGCTGAGGTTGGTGATATTGGTGGCGTTGGTGGTCACACGCGTGTTGACGCCGCCGAACGCGCTGTCAACGCGGCTCAAGGCATTACCAACCGACGTGACTGCGCCGGTCGCGCCCGAAAGGGTATTGGCATTGGCCAGCGTGTACGACAGACCGGTGATTGTACCCGTCGCCGCACTATAGGTTGCACCGCCACCGAGTTGGGTTGCGGTCGAGGTGCCGGTGTCGAAAAGCTGGGAAGCGTTGACTGCATCGGTGGAACTCGTCGACAATGTGCCCTTGGCGACATTACCCAGAACCTGCGCGGCTCCCGGCGTGGCACCGCTGCCGCCCGAGGCGGTTAACACGGCACGGCCAGCGGTCGTCGTCCGCTGCACCAGACCAACCGTGCCGCCGGTGATATTGGTGATATTCGTCGTGTTGGTGGCAATGTTGGTAGCGTTCGTCCCGGAGCGGGTATCAAGCACACCCAACGCGGCATCGACCCTGTTCAGGGCATCACCAACCGTGACACGGGCATCTGAGGTGCCCGTAAGGGTATTGGCTCTGGTCAGCGTATAGCTCGGGCCAGTCACCCCGCCGGTCGTAGCGTTGAAAGCCGCGCTGCCGCCCAGTGCGGTGACGACTGGCGTCAATTGCGAAATAACCACGGCATCGGTGGCATCCGTTCCCGCCGTCACATTGACGAGCCTGCGGCCCGCGGTTACCGTTCCGAAGGAAACCGTGTTCGCCGCGCTGGCAACACTGTCTGTACCGACAGCAACAGCCCGCGCAATTCCAGCGTCGACCACGGCCCCATAACCGAGCGCAACACCACCATCGGAAGACACTTTTGAAAGAGCGCCCAAAAGAGTGGCACGCGCAGAGCCCATCGCGTTTGCTGCCCCACCGATGACGGTAATACCGGCCTGTTCGCGGGCGTCTGTATTTGCAATTGCTCCATCTCCCAGTGCTACGCTATAGCTCGACGCATACGCGCCCCCAAGCGCCTGCGCGCCACGACCGATGGCAATCCCTCCCGCGTAATTGACGGCGGCTCCCGAGCCAATCGCGATGGCGCCAAGTTGGGTGAGACCTGGATGGGGGGGAAGCACCGCAGCGCCAGAACCTCCTATGATTTTTATGAATTCGTCATCAAGAGCTGTCTGCGCCGCAGCTCCATTCGACATCACCATCACCGATGCCGCAACCATGATTGCCGCCAGTGATATGCCGCTACGCAAAATCCTATTTGTCACATGCGCTTGAAAAGGATGAAAATTTATTGGTGATTCAGAAATATCAAAGACATTCATGTCGCAAACTTTCAAAAAATAAAAAAAACCATAACCCCGCATAAAAACAGCGTTACAGTAATCATTGGATTTAATTTAAAAATTAATTTATACTGTTGTAATATATTTAAACGTAATTTTATGAGCCGTTCCAGCTTGTAATTCCAACACCGGAGCCTTAATAATCAGCAGCCTTATTTCACACAAAATAATATTGCATGAGTTAGCATGATAATTTTAAATTCATCAAAAACAATATAAACTAATGACTGATATCGGCAAATGTAATAAATACCTGATAACGCTACATTTTTTAGCGAACGCTAAATCCCATGCAATGCAATAGGGCCTTCTGGACCACACTGTTCGGATACGGCGCTTTCATAGTGGTGAGGTGGCTGAGAAAAGAAACGCGTTTTCGCTTGAGAGCTCTGCAACGCAATGCATCATCTCCTGGGACACACGGCACGGAGTGTTCAGCGACACCATCAAACCCGCTCCAACGCGGCATGGCCACACCCTTTCTCAGAGGGGCCAACTGTCAGGTAATTACTAAATCAGGACACACAGGCTGCTGCTTCACGGCAACAGGGCGGTGGAGGGGAAAAGTGCGGTCACAGATAGGCTATCACCAGACGATTGTGCGCGAGGCCGCTTGCACTGGGAATATCCAGGAGCCATAGTTTTTCAACGTCTAAAAGGGGGGCCACACCATGATATCTGAATTCACGTTGTCCGTCCGGCGGCGCTGCGGCCATGTGGCTATCGTCGCCCTGGCAATTCTCGCCGCTACTGCGGCCCAGGCGCAAACCCTGGAAGAGCAATATCTCACTGAGCGCGATACCATGCGCGCTATCTTGAGAGTAATGGCAGCGACGGATATTCAAATGCCGTCACGTCCTCTTGCCAATCTCATGGGTGAGGAGGATGGAAAAGCCCTCGCCGCCTTGGCCCCGAAACTACGAGCGCTCATCGGCCCTGTGGAAATCAAAGGCTGGCAAGCCCAGAAGATGACGCGCCCAGAGACGCTGACAACGGAAATGGGTTCGACCGCGCTCGACAGCCTTGTCTTCAAAAAAAGCCCGGAAGACTGGATCGCTGCCCTACACGTTTCAACGGAAGCTCTGCTTCTCCGCTGGCTTAGCGACTGGCAAAAGGATTCCCGATACACAGATCAGGCTTCCCGTATCCCAACGCAAATTGCCAGCGCCCTCCGTGCGGACAATTTTTATACTTTCGCTACCTGGAATGATTCCGGCACCGAAACCCTCGCGGAGATCAGGCTTAAGAAACGTCCCGAGGCAAAACATCTCGTTGCCTTGCTCGCAGGGCGGACGCAGGATCTGACGGTATCAACACCCGATCGTCTCATTGTCACGGCGGTGCAAGGCGGCCTCGTTTTCATTGCAGAAGTACCGCTGAAAATGAAATTTGGCCCGATCAAGGAATGTCCGGTTGAAGGCGAAGAGCCGGGAAGCGAATACCAAAAATGCTTTGCCGCCCACGCGCCGGAATACAAGGCTTACATCGCCGCAGCAAAGCAGGCGCAGGAGCTTTACGACACGCTCCCGCTCTGAACCGCAGCCCTGAATCTCCGAGGCTCTTTACCGATACAAATCCGCCCGCGTCGGCGGCAGGGGCGCAGGGCCGCGCACGCGCTTTGAGCTGAGCGTCTGGCAGATGCCGACGGCATTGCGGCCGAAGGCCAGCGAGCAGCCGGCGAGATAGAGCAGCCACATGCGCGTCTTCTCTTCGCCGACCTCTTTCACCGCCTGATCGCGGTTGGCGTTGAGGCGGTCGAACCACAGGCGGCAGGTGCGCTGATAGTGCTCGCGCCACGCTTCCACATCATGCACCTCGAAACCGAAACGTTCGAGATTGGCAACCGACATGCCGAGATGGTCCAGCTCACCACCGGGGAAGATGTAGCGGATCAGCGCGCGGTATTCGGGCTTGAGCTTTTTGAAATCCTTGTCGCGTTTCTTGGCGCGGCGATGGATTGAGTGGTGCAGATACAGCCCGCCCGGTTTCAACAGCCGGTTGACCGTCTGGAAATAGGTGGGGTGGTTCTGGATGCCGACCTGCTCGAACATGCCAATGGAGGAGATCTTGTCGAACTGTCCTTCCATCAGGGTGTAGTCCTGATAGACGATCTTCACACGATCCTGCAGGCCAAGGCGCTTGATCTTTTCTTCGGCAAAAGCCGCTTGCTCGCCCGCGAGCGTCACGCCCGTTGCTTCCACCCCGAAATGCTGGGCGGCATGGCAGATCAGCGCGCCCCACCCGCACCCAATATCGAGCATCTTGTCGCCGGGCGTGAGCCGCAGCTTGCGGCAAATCATGTCGAGCTTGTCGGCCTGCGCTTTGGCAATGTCGTCGTGCCACTCGGTGAAATAGGCGCAGGTATAAACCATCTCCGGATCAAGGAAGAGCTTATAGAAGGCGTTGGAAACATCGTAGTGATAGGCGACGTTCTGCTGGTTGGTTTCGGGCTTGCCATCGCGGGCGATTTCATCGCCTTTGATGCCAGCGAGCGGCGCAGGCGCGTCCACCGGGGCAAACCGGAATTTCAAGATCATATTGAGAATGCGCCACTTGCCGAGCGACCACACCACCTTGTTGATTTTGCCTTCCGGACGTTTGGCGGCGAGATCAAAAATGGTGCCGTTGACGATGTCGAGACGTCCGGCAACATAGGCATTGACCGCGCGGTCAAGGCTCGGCTTGCGCACTAGCGCGGCGATCACGCCCTCATCGCGCACCGCGATGCGCAACCCATCCTTGGCGTAATTACCGGGCACGGTGGAGCCGTCCCACAATTCGAAGCCGAAATCGAGTTTCAGTTTCTGATGCGCATCTTCGAGAACGGCGCGAAAGGCCTCCAGCCGCTTCTGTGCTTTGGTCAAGACGGACTCCATGGTGACGGCAAATCATTAATTGCCGCCCCTTTTAATATGATTTCTGGATTATGGAAGCGTGGCTTTCACCGCGCGCTCACTTTGGCCTCAATGGCATCCCACAGCGGCACGGCGAGATCAGGCCCACCAAGCTTTTTGATGGCGCGAATGCCGGTGGGGGAGGTGACATTGATCTCGGTGAGATAGCCGTCAATCACGTCGATACCCACAAAAATCTGGCCCATCTCCCTGAGTGCCGGGCCGATGGTCTCGCAGATTTCACGCTCCCGGTCGGAAAGATCGGTCGCTGCCGCAGCACCACCGCGCACCATATTGGAACGGATGTCGTTTTCGGCGGGCACGCGGTTGATCGCGCCCATCGCCACGCCGTCCACCAGAATGATGCGCTTATCGCCCTTGGTAATATTGGGCAGGAAGCGCTGCACCACCCATTGCTCGCGGAAGGTAACGGAGAACAGGTCGAACAGCGAGCCAAAATTGGGGTCTTCCTTGGCCACCTTGAACACCGCCGCGCCGCCGTTGCCGTAAAGCGGTTTCATCACCACTTCGCCGTGCTCCCGGCGGAACGCCTCGATCTCGGCGCGGTCGCGCGTGACGAGGGTTTCCGGCATCAGATGCGGGAAGGTCATGACGAACAGCTTCTCCGGCGCATTGCGCACATGGAACGGATCATTGACCACCAGGGTCTTCGGGTGGATGCGTTCGAGAAGATGGGTCGTGGTAATATAGGCCAGATCAAACGGCGGGTCCTGGCGCAGCAGGATAACATCCATGGTGGAGAGATCGGTGCGCACCGGCTCGCCCAGCGTGTAATGATCGCCCACGACATCGCGCACTTCGACCTTTTCGACCGCAGCCATCACCTTGTCGCCCCACTGAGAAAGGCGGTCGGGCGTGTAATGGTAAAGCTCATGGCCGCGCTTTTGCGCTTCAAGCATCAGGGCGAAGCTCGAATCTCCGGCAATGCGGATATTTTTAATCGAATCCATCTGCACGGCGACTTTGAGAGCCATGATCGTTCCTCTTCATAAATCTTACGGGATAATCTGCCACAAAGCGGCGGCATCAATCCAGTTGAAAAGCGCCCTCGATATGGAGGGGCCGCCAACCGCGAATAATATAAACCGCGTCACAGCGCAGTGAGCGTTCGCACGCCTCCGGGTGGCGCATCAGCCAGGCGTTGACCGCACGGCTGAAACGGCTGCGTTTATTGCGGTCAATGGCATAGACCGCGCTTTCCACCTCACGCCGGGCCTTCACCTCAACGAAGGCGATCACCCCACCGCGCCGCATGATGAGATCAACCTCACCGCCATGCGCGGCAAAGCGTCGGGCCAGCGGCCAGTAGCCTTTGCACAGCAGAAAAACAAGGGCGATCCACTCGGCAACATGGCCGCGCCGATACGCCCGCAAGCGCGCGGAACGACGACGGGTTTCCGCCGCCGAGGCGCTGTCATCATTCCCGGCTTTGCGCAAGCGCCACCGCCCTGGCGTAAACTTCGCGCTTCGGCTGCCCGGTTTCGGCCGCGACGATGGCTGCGGCGTCTTTAATCGAGTTGTTTTTCAAAGCCTCGGCCAGCAGCACATCCACCTGAATCTGCGCCTCCTGTTCCGGCACTTCTTCGTGGCTTCGGCCAATCAGCACAACGATTTCGCCACGCGGCGGCCCTTCGGCGGCGTAGAGATTGGCAAGCTCAGTCAAGGTGCCGCGCCGCACCGTCTCGTAAAGCTTGGTCAGTTCACGCGCCACCACCGCCTGACGCGGCCCGAGAACCTCAGAGGCATCTTTCAGCATATCGAGGAGACGATGGGGAGATTCGAACAGCATGAGCGTGGCAGGAATTTCGCCGATCTCGACAAGGCGGCTGCGTCGTGCCGCGCTTTTTGCGGGTAAAAACCCCTCAAAAAAGAAACGGTCACTCGGCAAGCCGGAAACCACCAGTGCGGTGAGGATCGCCGACGGCCCGGGAATGGGCGTTACCGGCAGCCCCTCGGTGATAGCCGCCTGCACCAGCTTATAGCCGGGGTCGGACACCAGCGGCGTACCCGCATCCGACACCAGCGCAAGCACCTGACCTTCTTTCAGGCGCTGGACCATTCGCTCGCGCACCGCGTCATTGGAATGCTCGTGATAGGCCACGAGCGGCGTCGTGATGCCGTAATGGGCAAGCAGCACCTTGGTGACGCGCGTGTCCTCGGCGAGCACGGCATCGGCCGCTGCCAGCACATTGAGCGCGCGGAAAGAGATGTCTTTCAGATTGCCGATGGGGGTGGCCACCACATAGAGCCCGGAGGTCAGCGGCTCCGCCTCGGCGGCGAGGCCGAAAGCGGTGAAGGTTGCGGCTTTGCCTGCGGGGCGGCGGTTTTTCAGTCGGTTGTCAATGCGGTTCATGGAGCCCCGTTCAATTGCCGAACACGGTATTAAGCTGCGCGCCCACCATGATGAAGGTGGTGCGCTTCGGAACCTCTTTCAGCGAGGTTGCGCCGATATAGGTCATCATCGAGCGCACCCCGCCCATGATTTCCTGCATGGTTGCCTCAACCGGCCCGCGATAGGGCACCTCAACGGTTTTGCCCTCGGACGCACGGTATTTGGCAACGCCACCGGCGTATTTGTTCATGGCAGTATCGGAGGACATGCCATAAAACGTCATGGCCACCGGCACCTTTTCGCCGTCCCGCTCCTCAAAGCGCAGCACGCCCTCGCATTCGTCATGGCCCGCCAGCATTCCACCGAGCATGACGAAATCTGCACCGCCGCCGTAGGCCTTGGCGATATCGCCCGGCACGGTGCAGCCGCCATCGGCGCAGACCTGGCCTTTGAGCCCGTGCGCCGCATCGGCGCACTCAATGACGGCGGAAAGCTGCGGATAGCCGACGCCGGTCATCTTGCGGGTGGTGCAGACCGAGCCCGGCCCGATGCCAACCTTGACGATATCGGCGCCTGCCAGCACCAGCGCTTCGGTCATATCGCCGGTCACGACATTCCCGGCCATGATGACGGCATCCGGGTTCTGTTCACGGGTGCGCGCAACCATCTCGACGAATTTCTCGGTATAGCCATTGGCGACATCGAGGCAGATCATCGGAACGGCGACCTGCTTTTTGACAAGCTCCAGCTTCTCCCCGTCGGCCTCATTGGTGCCGATGGTGTAGAAGGTGTTGCGCGAGTCTTCGGAGCGAAAGAATTCGATGAGGCGCTCGGGCGTATAATATTTATGCAAGGCCGCCATTGCACCGTGGCGCGCAAGTGCCGCGGCGATGGGGATGGTGCCGGTGACATCCATATTGGCGGCGATGAGCGGAAACCCGGACCATACCCGGCCCGTGTGAACGAAGCGGAACTGACGGTCGATGTCAACCTTGGAACGCGACGGTAACGTCGAGCGTTTCGGCCGGATCAGCACGTCTTTGAAATCAAGTTTGGGATCGCTCTCGATGCGCATCGCAATATCTCTTCATGCGCCGCTTCCTGTGTCACGACCCTTTGCAGGGTCACCCGCACACACGCGTGCGCCCGCAACTCCAGCGGCGGAAGTTACATCATGTCCTAGCAGAGACCGAAGCGAAAGGCGAGCCTCGGTTATTGATCCGCCATTCGGCAATTCGGTGGAATTCGCACAACTTACCGCAGTGGTTCGATAAATCAGGCTGGGCAGACGTGGGCTTTAGTGCTTTATTTGAGACTTCGTGTTCCCGCAGGACAAACCCGTGCGTACCGCCATCAAACTCATCTGGACCATCACCGCCACGGCCACCATCCTTCAGGCGGCCAATGGGTTATGGCAGGTTCTGCTACCGCTCAGAATGCAGGCGGAAGGGCTGTCGAAGATCGAGATCGGTTATGCGGCGACATTCTATGGCATCGGCTTCACCATTGGCTGCCTGTGTACGCCGTTTTTTGTGCGCCAAGTCGGTCATATCCGCGCTTTTGCTGGCCTAGCCGCCATCTCGGCCATCGTCGCCCTGATTTTTTCGCAAGCTGCCAGCCCGTGGGCGTGGATCGTCTTGCGCGGCATTGCCGGGCTGTCAATGTCCGGGTTGTTCACCGTCAGCGATAGCTGGACCAGCGCCTGCGCCACGGCGGAGAACCGGGGTCGCGTGCTGTCGATTTATATGATTTTCACCAAAATCGCCCTGATTCTGGCACCGCTCGGCATCTGGTTTGGGTCAGTGAACGGCCCCGGGTTATTCATGGCAGTCGCGGCATTGCTGTGTCTGTCGCTGCTGCCGGTGTGCGCGGCCAATACCCGCGAGCCACCGCGCCCCAATACGGTGCGAATCAATATCCGCAAGATTTTCTCACTGGCCCCTTCGGCTGCGGTTGGCGCTTTCACCGTCGGTATCATGAACGGGCCGGTGACCAACTTAGCCGCGATCTATGGCTCGTCCATCGGCATGAGCTATCAACTTGCGGCCATGCTTCTGCTCGCCATTCAGGCTGGCAGTCTCGCCATGCAATGGCCGCTCGGCATCATTTCGGACCGCTTCGACCGCCGCCATGTGATTGCCGGCCTCGGCGCGGCAACGGGCGTGGTATGCCTGATCGCCATCGCCTCGACGCTGATTGGCTCGTTCTCGCTGGTATTCCTGTCGGTGTTCCTGTGGGGCGGCATTGCGTTATGCATCTACGCCGTCTGCGTCGCCCACGTATGCGAGGTGGTGCCGGCCGAGGAAATCGTCCCATCGGTGTCGGGCCTTCTGATGATCTGGGCGATGGGCATGGCCATCGGCCCGACGCCGGCCTCATACGTCATGGAGAAGGTCGCGCCCTGGGGACTATTTCTTTATGCGGGCATTGCCGCCTTCATGCTGTTTCTGTTCGTCATCTGGCGCATCAATTTCCGCCAGCGCGCCCCTGCTGAACGCAAGAGCCCAGTCATCGCCGTATCATCGCCGCCGATGCTTGATCCGCATTTCGAGGTGCCGGTCGAGGATATTCCCACACCCCCGACCGAAGACGACGATCAGCGCGGCAGTTGAGCCTGCGCGACGACGGTACGCTCCACTTCCTCATAACGATCGAGGCGTTGTTCCATCATATTCTCGATGCGCTGGTGGAACTCCGCAACGGTAACGCCCCGGCGTTTACGGCCCGCTCTGCTGGTAAACAGCGAGCGGTTGGCGCGCGCGGCTTGCGGGAAAAGGCCGGTCGCAGATGTCGCGGGCTTCATGTCCTTGGCGCGGATCAGCCGCATGGCGCTACCAGCCCCGAGGAAATGCGTGAAGTAAAATTCCGACCGCTCAAGACTGCGCCCGACATTCTGCTGAACGCGGGCCTGGTCGCGCTTGGACATTTCCGCCGCCATGATCGCCGAAACATAGGGGTTCTCGCGCAAGTCCATAATGCGCTTCGCAAGGGTGCGGTTAGTAATGACCAGGCTGCCAGCGCGTGAGGTGATGGCATCTGCCTCGGTGGCCAAGCCATGGCGGGCACCGAATTCGCGTATCAGTTCAAGCCAGGTGGCATCAAGGAACTGAAACAATCCGCGCGCTGAAGAGGTCGAGGCCTTGGCATCTTTGCGGAAGCTCGATTCCTTATCGGCGAGCGCCATCAGATAGACCGCATCGGTATCGGTTTCATCGGCGGCTTGGGCAATGGTTTCCCGAAGCCCGCCCGGGATATTTTTATCGCCCACTGTCACAATCTGCTGCGGAGCGCAGGCAATCTGTCGACGCGGCACGAGATCCGAGAACGTCCCGGGTGCGGGCGCGGGCGTTGGCAAATTGGCCTGAACCTCTTTAACCACCGATTGCCAAACCTTATCGTTTTCACGTTGAATGACATCCTGCGGCGAGGGGATATTGTCCGCAGCGTTTATGGCCGCAGCCACCGCAACGGTCGAGGCGCGCACCGTTGGCATCTGGGCCATGGGCCAAAGCATGGAGAAGGCGAAGACAAACTTGGCTGTTCGTCTCGCCAAACGCGTCTTGAATTTTTTTCTGGAATGGCAGCGCCCGCTTTTCAGCATCAAGGTGCCGCTCTTGGCAATGCAATTGCCAAGATGGCTGTGAACCATCGTCTGTCGTTTCATACTGCCCTCTTGTTATTATTATTGCTGAACGACCACATTTTTGGTCACTTGTTCAAAAACAGGAGGCGTTAATGACGAACAGATGTGGCGACAATTGGTCAGCTTAACGATAAGCATGTGATGCTGCGACCAGTTGTCGCGCAGTATTGCGGGAAAAATTTGCGGGTAATTTTATTAAATTATATTTGATTCTGATTATTTAATAAATCTTATTAGCGATGACTGCATTGCCGATGCCGGTCATTATACTGACCGACATCGGCGTTTCATCACCACTGCGCGCGAATACCGCCATATACCGAGCGCCCTGCGGTGCCGTAATCCAGCACGTCCTGATAATGGGCATTAGTCAGGTTCTCACCACGGATATAGGCCGTGAAGGTATCGTTGATCTTGTATTCGATGCGCGCGTCAAGTCGGGCGTAGGGGGCGAGCTTGCCGACCTGCCCTTCCGAAGAATAGCGTTCCCCCATCATCACCACAGAGGGCTCAATCGTCCAATTGGCCACCGGCGTCCAGGCCAGGCCCAAGCGGCCGGAATGCGCCGGGCGTCGCGCCAGCTGCAGGCCGGTTTCGCTATTGATGGCGTGCAGATAGGTATAGGTGGCGTTGATGCGCAGGGCATCCCGCACCACATCAAACGAGCCCGCCAGCTCGACACCGTGGGTGCGGGCGCGCTTCACATTGAGATAGCAGCCGTAAAAACTGCCAGTCGGGCACTGCACCGGATCAAAGGTGAAATCAATGAGATCCCGGAACCGGTTGGCGAAATAGGTGGCCGAGAGCTTTACCCGACCATCGAACAGCTTCTGATCAACACCGACATCGTACCCAAATGAATTCTCGGGATCGAGGTTCGGATTGCCATAAAGCGGGCTGTATAATTGAAAGAGGGTGGGGGCCTTGGCCCCGGTGCCCAGGCTGGTGCGCAAGGTTGTTTGCGTTTGCTCGATTTCATACGCCGCCGTCGCCCGCCACGTTGCGAACTGGTCACCGCCATCAATGGCATCAAGGCGCCCCCCGAGCGACAGATGCAGATTCTTGAGGGGCGAGAATTGGTAGAGGGCATAGGCCGAATTGGTGGTCTGACCGTAATCACCGGTCTTATCGCGCGACGAGGGTCTGGGCGCGACATAGGTGACATAGGATTGCATATTCTCTCGCTCAGTCTTCGCGCCGAGCGTTAACAGGCCGAATTTATCAAGTTTGATATCGCCCTGGTATTCCGCCGCAAGACGATTACCGCGATATTGGTCCCGCTCCCAGTTCATCACCGGCAGCAACGCGCCGAAAGCGGAATAGGTGATATCGCGATAGCTGCGGTTGGTGACATTGCCGGAAATCGTGACGGTGTTCGTCAATCGGCCATCGAGCATCACGTTCTTCAGGCGCGCATAACCGTCGATCAGCAAAGCGCGTGAGTGCGAGGGCGTATCGGGGTATTTACCCCAACCCGCGTCGTAATCCGACACGTTAAGCGTCGAAAAGCCGCCGATTTCGAGCTGCGTGGTGTCGCTGAGGTCAATGGCGACCCGCCCGGTCATTCCCACTTTCTGGTTGGAATCGCTCTCAAGCCCGTTGGGAAAACGGCGCTCAATCCGGCCAATACGGTAGCCGTACCGTGAAAAGCCATCGGTATTGTAGCCACTCACCGAAAACGCATAGGACACTGGCCCCTGGCTACCTGAAACTGATGCATTGCCACCGTAAGAGCCATAGGAACCGCCCTCAAACGAGGTCGTAAATTTCGGCGTCCCCTTGCCCTTCTTCGTGATGATATTGATGACGCCACCCATGGCGTCCGAGCCATAAAGTGCCGATTGCGGCCCGCGCAACACCTCAATGCGTTCGACGTCGGACGGGACAACGCGAGAAAAATCGAAGGCATTACTGCCTTCTGACGGATCGTTGACGCGGATACCATCAATCATCACCAGCGTTTGCCCGGTATTACCGCCGCGCATCCGAACAGCCGTAGTGGAACCAGAGCCACCGGTTGGCGTCACATCAAGCCCTGGCACCGTCCGCAGCACATCGGTGATATCCTTGGGCGATTGCTTGGCAATTTCTTCGCTGTTGATCACCGAAATGGCGCTGCCAGTATCGGCAATTGCTGTTGGGGAGCGCGTTGCCGTCACAACGATTTCCGGCAGCGTTTCCTGCGCCATTACTGAGGAAAAAGCGCACAGCACCATGGCGGAAGACGCGGTTGCACATACAATACGACTGGGAAGAGAAAACATCAAAGCCTCCGATCCGCCCCACCGGCGGATTGTTCGAGTTCAGGTTTGACGTTTGGCCGGTCTCCTGGCTTGCGGGTCGAAGCAGTAATCCGCCTTCCCGGTCGTGGGCGCATGAGGCGCTCGAACCAGTGGCTTTTTGGATTACCGCTCACCGCTTACAGTTGCGGGGGCAGCCGTGGAATTGGAGAAATCTCCGCACCACATTCCCGTTTCACCCCACTTAAGGGGCACCAACGTCTGGGGCCTTGGTAAAGGCAACAGCCGAGCTTGGCAAGCGGGGAACCACGCATTCATACACCATCACGGCGCGCTGCGGCGTTGGAGCGCGGACGAAGGTCAGATGCCAGTACGCGCGATGGCAAGGATGGCATCCAGATCAAGATGCTGCTCAAGATGCGCCGCGAGCGCATCAAGAGTTTCTTCAACCATCGGTTCGTAAGCGAAGGTCGAGCGCCCCTGCCCAAACCGGGCAAGCCACGCGCCCCGGAAGGCATCCGACGAAAACAGGCCGTGCATATAAGTGCCGGTCACGCGGCCATCGGGCGACGATGCCCCTTCACGCGCGCCATCAAGCGCGAAGCCACCGCGCGCGCAATCCGGCCCGGTTGTTCGCCCCATATGGATCTCGTAGGCCGCCACCAGATGGCCACTGTCGATATGGCGGGCGGATACTGTGCGCACCTCCTTGGCCGCGCCGATCTCCGTCTCGATATCGAGCAGGCCAAGCCCGGCGCATTCGGTCTGGCCGCCTTCGAGGCAATCGGGATCGCGGATGGTACGCCCGAGCATCTGATAGCCACCGCAGATGCCAAGCACATGGCCGCCCCGGCGCATATGGGCGGCAAGGTCGATATCCCAGCCCTGGGCGCGGAAGAACTGCATGTCAGCGATGGTCGCCTTGGTGCCCGGTAAAATGATGAGGTCGGCAGTTCCCGGCAACGGCTTGCCGGGCGGAACCATGACAAGGCGAACGGAAGTTTCGAGTTTCAGCGGATCGAGATCATCGAAATTGGCAATGCGCGACAGCATCGGAACAGCAATCACAACTTGGCCGTTTTGCCCCGCAGCGGGAATTTCCAGATCAACGGCGTCTTCTGCCGGAAGCTTGGCCGCATCGCGGAACCACGGCACGATGCCGAGCGGGTTCCAGCCAGTAAGGGCGGCAACAGTATCCATACCATCGTGAAACAGCGCGGCATCGCCGCGAAATTTATTGACGAAAAAACCCTTGATGTGGCGACGGTCAATGGCATCGAGCACCGTATGCGAGCCGACGAGGCTGGCAATGACGCCACCACGGTCAATGTCGCCTGCCAGAATCACCGGCACACCCGCCGCAACCGCAAAGCCCATATTGGCTATGTCACGGCGGCGCAGATTGGTCTCGGCGGGACTGCCAGCGCCCTCCACCACCACGATATCAGCCGCCGCCTGCAACCGCGCGAAGCTCTCAAGCACCACCGGCAACAGAGTATCATGACGATCCTGAAAGCCCGAGGATTCGAGCTTCCCGACGCGCTGACCCCGCACGATCACTTGCGAACGGCAATCGCTCTCGGGCTTGAGCAGCACCGGGTTCATGTCAACGGTTGGCGCGACACAGGCCGCACGCGCCTGCAATGCCTGCGCCCGACCGATTTCCCCACCGAGTACCGCCGCCGCATTATTCGACATATTCTGTGGCTTGAAAGGTTGCACGCTTAAGCCCCGCCGCACAAAGGCGCGGCAAAGCCCCGCGACGATGAGCGACTTCCCCACATTCGAGCCGGTTCCCTGCACCATGACGGAGGCCGTGCGAATCATCTTCATTTCTCCGTACTCAGCCGAGAGCGATATCTGCAACTGTGGATGGTTTCATCAGCAGTGGACACCCGGCAATCATCGCAACAACCGCTTCACAAGCCTGAGCCACCCGCTGGTTAAGCCGCCCTTGCTCATCACGAAATGCGCGCCCGAGCGGCGTCTCCGGCACAAGGCCAAGCCCGATTTCATTGGAAACGAAAACTAGCCCACAGCGCGCCGCCTCAATACTTTCGCAGAGCGTTGTCGTGGCTGCATCCGGGTCGCGACCCGCACACATCACATTGCTAAGCCATAATGTCAGGCAATCGACCACAACCGCTTCACCCTCCGCACATGCGCGAATGGCTTCGGGCATCTCAAGCGGCACTTCAAGCGTGCGCCAGCCGCTGCCGCGTTCGATGCGGTGCCGCGCAATGCGCTCTGCCATTTCCGAATCACGGGGCTCGGCGGTGGCGATGAACACTTTGTTTAGCCCCGACTTCTCGACAAGACTTTGGGCCATATGGCTCTTGCCTGAGCGCGCTCCCCCGAGAACCAAGATTTTGCGATATGGCACCGAAAGGCCCCTCACCATCATGAAAACGACATATCGCCACCTTACAAACCGCCGTGTCGAAAGGCCAGCACGCCTGCGCCCTTGCTCTTGGAACTTGGCGCAAATGGCGGTAAGGCTCACTTATCGAAGCCAGAAATGGCATTTGGCGTAATGCGCGTTACGAAGGTACAGAACCCGGTGAGAGACATGGCCCGCGCCGGGCAGAGGTAGATTTTTGAATCCGTTGTCCGACCACGATCCGCATGAGGCAAAGCCCGAAGCGCCGCACGATACGG
Source organism: Microvirga sp. (assembly GCA_031546825.1). GTDB lineage: Bacteria > Pseudomonadota > Alphaproteobacteria > Rhizobiales > Beijerinckiaceae > Hohaiivirga. The sequence goes on from JAVBJU010000014.1 coordinate 52,892, forward strand.
CGAACACCGGCCGCATGAGCCGATGGCGCTCCCGGCTCGCCTGGCTCGGGCCCATTGCCAGCACCATCTTGTTCGTGGTGGCCCTAATGTTCCTGTGGCACCAGATTTCCGGCATGAACATGGAAAAGCTGAAAGAGGCTTTCTTTTCAGCAGGCTGGCGGCATATCGGCTTTGCGTTGTTCTTCACCATCATCAGCTATTGCCTGCTGACGTGCTATGATGCGCTGGCTTTATGGCAGCTCAAGATCAAGGTGCCCTATCGTATCACGGCACTCGCCTCCTTCACCTCATACGCCATCAGTTTCACGCTCGGATTTCCCCTCCTGACCGCCGGAACGGTGCGTTACTGGATCTATTCCGGGCGCGGCATTCGCCCGAGCATCATCGCCAGCCTGACCGTGATTGCCGGGTTCACCTTCTGGATCGGCATGGGGACGGTGCTGGCATGGTGCGTGCTGCGCAAGGCCGTGGTTCTGTCAAACCTCGTCTACACCGAACTCGGCTTTATCTACGCGGCGGGCTATTCGACACTCGTCATTGTGATTGCCTATTTTGTGTGGATTTCGCTGAAGCGGCGCTCGATCAAGGTCAAGGACTGGCAGTTGCAACTGCCGGGATTCCGGGTGTCACTCGGGCAAATGCTCATTGGCGCGGCCGATACCTGTGCAGGCGCGGCGGTGTTTTACGTGCTGATGCCCGGCATTGATCTCGGCTTTGAAACCTTTCTCGCGGTCTATGTCTTCGCGGTGATGGTCGGCATGTTCACCAATATTCCGGGAGCCGCGGGCGTTTTCGACACCATCGTTCTTTTGGCGCTCGCGCAGTATGGGCGGGAACAGGTTTTCAGTGCCCTGCTGCTATATCGCATCGTTTATTACCTGGTGCCGTTCGTGACCGCACTGGCAACGCTCGGGGCGTATGAAATTTATTCACGCATGCAGCCTTCCCTCAAGGCCAATAGCCGTCACAGCAAGACAGAGTGAACCGAAGATGGCGGGACCCGGAACTTCTCCTTTTGAGCCTGAACCGCGCCGCTACTCCCATTATCTGCGCTTCCCATTGCAGGCAGTGGGCCTTATCGCCATTGGCATCATCCTGTGGGCTGCTGTTGAAAATGACCTGAACCGCTGGATGGCAGGCGCGGGCATCGTGCTGCTCGGCGGCCTCATCGCCGCCTCGGTCGGCAATGAATTTCGCGCATCACGCCAGCGCCGCAGGGAGAGCGGAACCGACACGCCTACCATGCCGCTTGCGGATACGCTGCTGGCCAATATCCCTGACCCGATCATCCTTATCGACCGGCGCATGGTGGTGGTCGAGGCCAATACCGCGGCGCAGGAGCTTCTGCCGACGCTGCGCAGGGGCTTTCCCCTCTCGTTTTCCATTCGCAGTCCCGATGTGCTCGGCGGCGTCGATCAGGTCGTACACTCAGGAAAAGCGCTCAAGGTCGAGCACACCGAAAAGCTCCCCGCCGAACGTGCGTTTGAACTGCAGATCAGCCTGATCGGCAGCAATGAGCAATGGGTTTTGTTGTTTTTCCGCGATCTGACTTCGGCGCGCCGACTTGAGAAAATGCGGGTAGACTTCATCGCCAATGTCTCCCATGAATTGCGCACACCCCTTGCCTCCGTCATCGGCTTCATCGAAACCATCCAGGGCCCGGCAAAAGAAGATGCCGCCGCACGCGCGAAATTTCTCGGTGTGATGATGGTCCAGGCCCGACGCATGGCGCGGCTCATCGACGACCTGCTCTCGCTGTCGCGGGTTGAATTACACGTTCACGTCAAACCGGAAACGCCGCTCGACCTCGAAAGCACCGTGCGCCAGATCATCCCGGCCTTGATGCCCTTGGCCGCAGAAAGTGGCGTCGAAATTTCATTTGCCGCAGAAAACGGCCCCTTCGTCATCAACGGTGACCGCGATGAAATGTTGCGTGTTGCCGAAAATCTCATCGAGAACGCCATCAAGTATGGCGCGGAAGGCGGCAAGATTGATGTTGCCCTGCAGCGCCTGCCCGCAGAAAGCGGTATCCCCGCGCGGGTGGAGTTTTCCGTGCGCGACTACGGCGAAGGCATCAGCCCGGATCATCTGGCCCGCCTCACCGAGCGTTTTTATCGCACCGACAGCGAAGCAAGCCGCAAGAAAGGCGGCACTGGCCTTGGCCTCGCCATCGTCAAGCACATTATCATCCGCCATCGCGGCAAGTTTTTGATCGAAAGCGAACCCGGAAACGGCGCGACATTCCGGGTGCAGATACCAGCACGGCGGGTGGATGCCTCGGAGCATTAACTCGGCCGCTTGAAGAGCAGAATATTTAAGGGTTGAGATCGAGTTCGCGCAGCAGGTCGGAAGTGGACACGGCCTTGACACCAAATTCGGTATTTATGAAACGAAGCATAGCCTCGCCCTGAGCTTCATTGGCACTTACTGCGGCCTCCCGAGCAATTCGTACGGAAAAGTCGCGCTCGACGGCCTCAATAGCCGTGAGACCCACACATTTATCGATGAAAGCACCTGCCAACAGCAGCGAGGTCACTCCGGCCTCACGCAACGTTCTTTCAAATTCCGTTCGGATGAATGCGCTGTGCCGGGTCTTTGTCACTGTTGTCATAACAACGGGAAGCTCAAGCCCATCAACATCTTTCATGTCTGGCGTCCCATCGATTAACACCGCAGTGTTGGCACGTCTCATGGCAAGCGTCCAAGTTGATTTATCGCGGGCGTGAACGGTTCGGACGAGAATGACCGGTCGCCCTACCATAGCAGCAGCATGAGCAAGAATATTCACTTGCTCCAGAAGCTTAGGAAGCTTTTGCAAACGCTCCTGCGTTCGGAAAAACCACTGCTGAATATCTATAATAACGAGAGCTTCCATAGCTGGTCCGCCAGATTCCCACCCAACCATATCTCCCCCAAACTGGAACAACAACCTTTGACCAAGGCCGAAACCACCCCTGTCATATAACTGTCATGCAAGTGTCATAGACCGGTGATGCGTCCCCTTTAAAGCCAAGTGCAAGGCAGCGTTTGCGCGCTGTTCGTCATGGCTCAACAAGGAGTATGGTCCCGTGAAAGTTCTTTCCTATGCGCTCGCTCTCGGCCTTGCAGTCGGTGCGCTTCAGGCCAAGGCTGCCGAAGTGACCGGCGCTGGCGCGACATTCCCCTACCCCGTGTATTCCAAATGGGCGGAGACTTATCGCGCGCAAAGCGGCACCAATATCAATTATCAATCCATTGGTTCCGGCGGCGGCATCAACCAGATCAAGGCGAAGACCGTCGATTTCGGCGCGACCGACGCCCCGCTCAAGGGTGAAGACCTCGAAAAGAACGGCCTTGTGCAGTTCCCCACCGTGATGGGCGGCGTGGTTGCCATCGTCAACATCGACGGCATCAAGCCCGGCGAACTCAAACTGACCGGCGATGTGCTGGCTGACATTTATGCGGGTAAAATCACCCGCTGGAGTGACACCCGAATCGTGTCCCAAAACTCCGGCGTGAAGCTGCCTGATGCCCGCATCGCCCCGCTTTACCGCTCGGACGGATCGGGCACCACCAACGTTTTCACCACCTATCTGTCGCAGGTTTCCGCAGCCTGGAAGAGCGGTCCCGGCGTGGGCACTTCAGTCGAATGGCCGGTGGGTCAGGGCGGCAAGGGCAATGAGGGCGTGGCCGCACTCGTCAAGCAGGTGCCAAATTCCATTGGTTATGTGGAATATGCCTACGCCAAGCAAAACAACGTTTCCTACACGCAGTTGAAGAATAAATCGGGCAAGTTCGTGAAGCCCGAAGCCAAGACTTTCCAGGCAGCAGCAGCGAATGCCAACTGGTCTTCGGCTCCCGGCTTCGGCATCGCGCTGACCGATCAGGCTGGCGATGATGCATGGCCGATCACCGCGCCGACCTTCATTCTCATTCACAAAAACTCGGACAAGCCTGAGCAGGTTGCCGCAGCCCTGAAATTCTTCAACTGGGCCTTCACCAGCGGCGACAAGATGGCAGCGGATCTCGACTATGTGGCGCTTCCCCCCAAGGTCAAGGATCTCGTCCGCGCCGAATGGAAGAACGTCAGGGGTGCTGAAAAGCTCGCTGGCGCAAAGTGATTTGCCAACCGGGTGCCGGAGTGATCCGGCATCCATCCCCCGAGGAAAGAGAATGCTTTGCCCAACCGCATGATCTCAGCAACCGCGCCACGCAAACCGGCAGCCCCCGGCTTTGACCGCCTTTTCCGGGGCCTGGCCCGTCTTTGCGCCTGCGTTGTTCTGATCGTGCTGGCGGGTATCCTCGGCGCTATGATCTACGGCGCCATCCCCGCCTTCCGGGAATTTGGAGCGGGCTTCTTCATCTCATCAAGCTGGAATGTGCCGAAGGAGCAATACGGCGCGCTATCGGCCATTGTTGGCACGCTGACCTCTTCGCTGATTGCTCTCGTCATCGCCGTCCCAGTGTCATTCGGCATCGCCATCTTCCTCACGCAACTCTGCCCCCCGTGGCTGAAGCGCCCGATCTCGACCGTGATCGAGCTGCTCGCCGCTGTGCCCTCAATCATCTACGGCATGTGGGGGCTGTTTGTATTCGCGCCGCTCTTCGCCCGCTTCATACAGGTTCCGCTGTCGAACCTCGTCGATGGCATCCCGATTGTAGGCACATTGCTTTATTCCTCGGTGCCGTCCGGGCAGGGCGTGCTCACGGCGGGCATCATCCTTGCCATCATGATCGTGCCGTTCATCTCGGCAATCGCCCGCGATATCCTCGATCAACTGCCGGTTTTGCTGCGCGAAAGCGCCTATGGCATCGGCTGCACCACCTATGAGGTGGTACGCCATGTGCTGATGCCGCAGGCCGCCGTCTCGCTGATCGGTGCCGTGATGCTGGGGCTGGGCCGGGCGCTTGGCGAGACCATGGCGGTCACCTTCGTCATCGGCAATTCCAACCGCCTGTCTGCGTCCCTGTTCGATCCCGGATCGACCATCGCTTCTCGCATCGCCAGCGCGTTTGATGAAGCGCAGGGCATGCAGCTCAACGCCCTTCTGGCCCTTGCCTGTATTCTCTTTCTGGTGACTTTTTGTGTGCTGTTTCTCGCGCGCTTCCTCGTCTCCCGCATCAAGAGCTATTGAGGAGCAACGTCATGGACATTAGCCCCGCTATCCAGGCTCCGACCCCAATGCGGTACATGCGCCGAAGCCGCAGCATTGCCGATGCGTTGTTGCGCATTTCATGCGCGGCATGTGCAGCCCTCGGCATCTTTGTGCTCGGCGCGATCTTGATCATGTTGCTCATTAATGGCTTCTCGGCGCTTTCCGCGAATGTATTCACGCAAGTCACGCCGGGGCCAAATACAGTGGGCGGCGGCATCGCCAATGCGTTGCTCGGCAGCCTGGTGCTGACCTGCATCGGTATTGGCATCGCCACGCCCATCGGCGTCATGGCCGGAACCTGGCTTGCCGAATATGGCCGCGACAGCCGCCTCGCCACAACCATCCGCTTCATCAACGATGTGCTCTTGTCCGCGCCATCCATCCTGATCGGCCTGTTCGTCTATCTCTTCATGGTGCGGCCATTCGGCTATAACGGCTGGGCAGGCGGTGTGGCGCTGGCAATCATCGCAACGCCGGTGATTGTGCGCACCACAGAGGACATGCTGCGGCTCGTGCCGGGCTCGTTGCGCGAAGCGGGCGTGGCCCTTGGCGCACCCTTGGCGCAAGTCATCACCGGTATCTCATGGCGGGCCGCGCGTTCCGGCATGGTCACCGGCATCCTGCTTGCAACCGCACGCATCGCCGGTGAGACCGCACCGCTCCTCTTCACTGCCTTCAACAACAACTACTGGTTCCGGACCGACCTCATGGGCGGCGTCTCAAACCTGCCCGTTACCATCTACAAATTCGCCTTGTCGCCTTACGAAAACTGGCAGGAACTGGCCTGGGCTGGCGCGCTACTCATTGCGCTTGCCATTCTCGCTCTCTCGCTCACTGCACGGTTGCTTTTGAAGAAAGAAAAAGTCTGATGACTTCTCTCGCCCTGAATCATCCCGGAATACCACTCGCCTTCGCGCGTCCTTCAGCGGCCAGCGACGTCGCAATGGAAAACACCATGGTGCGCATCGCCGTCAAAGACCTCAACTTCTTTTATGGCGACTTCCGCAGCCTGAAGGATGTCACCCTCGATTTTCATGACCGCAAAGTCACGGCCCTGATAGGCCCATCCGGTTGCGGCAAGTCCACGCTATTGCGCACCTTCAACCGCATCTACAGCCTCTATCCAGAGCAACGGGCCACCGGCGAGATTATCTTTGATCGTCGCAATATCCTTGATGGCACCATTGATGTGAATGAATTGCGCGCCCGCATTGGCATGGTCTTCCAGAAGCCAACGCCGTTCCCCATGTCGATTTATGACAACATTGCCTTTGGCATCCGTCTCATTGAAAAGCTGCCAAAATCCGAACTCGACGGGCGCATTGAAGAGGCCTTGCGCAAGGCGGCGTTGTGGAATGAGGTCAAGGACAAACTGAAACAATCGGGCACGTCGCTGTCGGGCGGCCAGCAGCAGCGCCTATGCATCGCCCGCACCGTGGCGCAACGCCCTGAGGTTATTCTGCTCGATGAGCCGACCTCGGCGCTCGACCCCATTTCGACCGGGCGCATTGAGGAGCTGATTGATCAGTTGCGCGAAGATTTCACCATTGTCATCGTCACCCACAACATGCAGCAGGCGGCGCGCATCTCGCAATACACCGCTTTCATGTATCTCGGCGAGCTTGTCGAATTCAGCCCGACCGAGAAAATGTTCATGAACCCCGCCAAGAAGCAGACGCAGGATTACATCACCGGCCGCTTCGGCTGACCCGCCAAACGAGATCAATCGCCATGCCCCACCATATCGTCAGTTCCTACGACCTCGAATTGCAGAGCCTGCAAGAAAACATCGCCGAGATGGGCGGTTGTGCCGAGCAGATGCTCGCCGATGCAACCACCGCTCTGCTGCGTGCCGACATGGAACTCGCGCAAAGGGTGATCGCCCTCGACAAGCGCATCGACGCCTTGCAGGCAAATATCGACGAGCGCGCCATTCTGATGATCGCTCGCCGCCAGCCCATTGCCATTGATCTGCGCACCGCCATCGCCGCCATCCGCATTTCCAATGATGTGGAACGCATCGGTGATCTGGCCAAGAACGTTGCCAAGCGCTCCATCGTCATCGCCGGGCAGTTTCAGGAAAAGAAGATCGTCACGGGCATTGAGCATATGAGCGAACTGACACAGGCCCAGCTAAAAGCTGTGCTCGACGCTTATTCGCAACGCGACACCGAAGCCGCTTCCGCCGTATGGAATAAGGACAGCGAGATTGATGCCCTGCACAATTCGCTTTTCCGCGAACTCCTGACCTATATGATGGAAGACCCGCGCAGCATCTCCTTCTGTGCGCATCTGCTCTTCTGCGCTAAAAACATCGAGCGCATCGGCGACCATTGCACGAACATCGCTGAAACAGTTTACTATCTGGTCACCGGCACCCCCATGCCGCCGGATCGACCGAAAGGCGAAACTCTGGGCTAGAGGAGCCGGAATGGCAACCAAGATACTGATTGTCGAAGATGAGCAGGCGCTCACCATGCTGCTGCGCTACAACCTTGAGGCCGAAGGTTATGTGGTGGAATGCGTCGAGCGGGGAGACCTTGCGGAGCTGCGCCTGCACGAAGACATTCCCGATCTCGCCATTCTCGACTGGATGCTGCCCGGCCTCACCGGCATCGAATTATGCCGCCGCATCCGCGCGCGCGAAGAAACCGCGACGCTCCCGGTCATCATACTGACGGCCCGTGGCGAGGAGGCCGACAAGGTACGCGGACTTCAAACCGGGGCTGATGATTATATCGTCAAACCGTTCTCGGTCGCAGAACTCATCGCCCGCGTCGGGGCATTGCTGCGTCGCACCAAACCGGGGCTGGTCGCTGAAATGCTCGCGGCTGGTGATCTGGAACTTGACCGCAGCACCCACCGTGTGCGGCGCTCCGGCGCGGAACTGCATCTCGGGCCAACTGAATACCGCCTTCTGGAATTTCTGATGCAGCATCCCGGTCGCGTTTTCACCCGCGAACATCTGCTCAACACCGTTTGGGGCCGGGATATTTATATTGATGAGCGCACGGTGGATGTCCATGTGGGCCGCCTGCGCAAGGCGCTCGCCAAGGGCGACAACGACGCGGCCAACCCCATTCGCACGGTGCGCGGGGCCGGGTATTCGTTCGACGAAACCTTTGCCTGAAGCACCAGCTAGCAGCTAGCTCATAAAAAAACCCGGCGGTGTCTCCACCGCCGGGTAATTTTTGGCGCTTATCGCGACACTCAGTTGTTCCGGTTGCCGAGCAGTGAGAGCAGGAACTGGAACATATTGATGAAATCGAGATAGAGGTTGAGGGCACCATAAACGGAAACCTTGGCAGCGGTTTCGCCGTCAAAATTGCCGTAGAGATACATCTCTTTCAGCTTCTGCGTATCCCAAGCCGTCAGGCCTGCGAAGATCAGCACGCCGAGCACCGAAATGATCATCTGCAAGGTGCTTCCGCCAATAAAGATATTAGCGATAGACGCGAAGATCAGGCCGACGAGACCCATCATCAGGAACGCGCCCATGGCATTGAGATTACGACCAGTGGTGTAACCCCAAAGCGACAGCGAGCCAAACGCGGTAGCGGTGATAAAGAACACCTGCACCACGCTGCCGCCGGTGTAGCGCAGCAGCAATGTCGAGAGCGATGCGCCCATGACGGCGGCAAATACGAAGAACGTCAACCGGGCCGTAGCCGCTGACATTTTCTCGAAGCGGAAGTTAAAGAAGAAAATAAAGGCGAGCGGGGCAAGCGCAACAACCCACATCAGCGGCGATCCATAGAGGGCCTTGCCGAAGGAGGTCAGGTAAACGCCGCCGAGGCGTGCAACGGCCTCTTCTCTCGTTGCCGCGACTGACAACATATTGAGGCCCAGGGCCACCACGGCAGAAATCGCCAGCCCAATAACCATGTGGTTATATACGCCAAGCATGAAGGTGCGCAGACCCTGGTCGACCTGGGCCTCGGTGCGGACAGCGCCAGCGCCGAATGCGGTGCGGTTCTGTTCAAACGGTTGCATCGTGGAGTCCTCTAAAGTGGCTCCGCGCATCTTTCAAAAGAGGGATGCGCATCAAAATCCTCTCGTGCGAATAATTCACACGTCTCACTAATATGCGGTGCCCTTGCGATTTCCGCAAGGCCTGCCGCAATCGTTAGGAAGAATGAATAACACCGAACTGTGGCGACAATTCGGGCGGCAACTCCCGACCACTCTTTTTTAAAGCTCTTTCAGCACTGCCGCCGGTTTATGATTGAGGATGCGCCAGGTGCCAATCAGGCCAAGGCAAACCACAACAATGACGGCAATGAACGCCGTTGCCGCAGCGCCTCCAATCAACCAGGCGAACGTAATATTCATGACCTGCCGGACGATGAACCAGCTCAACAAAATGCCAATGCCGATGCCAAACACCGCAGTCACCAGACCGAGAAAGCCATATTCCATCAGATAAACGCCGGTCAGTCGCATCCGGGTTGCGCCGAGCGTCTTCAGGATGACCGCATCGTAAAGACGCGCCCGTTGGCTGGAGGCCAGCGCGCCCGCAAGCACCAGAAGGCTCGCAGCCAGCGCCACCGCACCCGCGCCGCGCATGGCGAAGAGCAACTGGTTGATCAGCCCGGCCAGCGCATCAAGCTGGTCCTTGACCCGCACGCTGGTAATCGACGGAAAGTCTTTCGCCATGCGGCGCAGAATGGCGGCTTCCAGCACGGGCGTCGAGGCCTCGCGCGGCAACACGGCGGTTGCAAGTTGCGTATAGGGCGCACCGGCGAATGTGTTCGGCGAAAACACCATGACATAGTTGATGCCCAGCGAACGCCAATCGACGGCACGGGTATTGGCAACTGTCGCGGTGATATTGCGGCCCAGCACATTGACAACAATGTCATCGCCGACGCTCAGATTAAGCGCCGCAGCAATCCGGTCTTCAAAGGAAACAAGCGGCTTGCCTTTGTAGCCTTCCGGCCACCACGCGCCGGTGGCGAGCCGCGACCCTTTGGGGATCTGCTCCGAATAAGTGATGCCACGATCGCCCTCAAGCACCCATGACACATCGGGGGGCGGCGTGACGGAAGCCGTCGGGCGGCTTTTCAGCGTCACGATGCGCCCGCGCATATTGGGAACGCGCTCGACAATGATGCCGGGAGCCATCTCGTGCAGGGTATTATCGAAGGCGGCAGCCTGCGCGGCGGGAATATCGAGGAAGAAGAAATTCGGAGCCCTCTCCGGCAAAACCTGCGCCAACTCACGGCGCAGATTGGCGTCAACAATATTGAGGGTGGCGAGCAAGGTGACGCCAAGGCCGAAGGACAGAACCAGTGCCGGAGTTAATGCGCCGGGCCGATAGAGGTTGGTCATGGCAAGGCGTAACATGGCATTGCGATTACGCGGCATTTTGCGCGCGAGCGCCATGATGACAAAGGCAACGATGCGCAAAATAACGGTGGCCGCGAACACCGCAGCAATGAAAATCAGCGCAACCTTGCGGTCATGTGCCGTCAATATGGAGACAGCGGCAAGGATGATGACGCAGACCATGAGAACAACAAGGTAACGCTTGCGCAAAGGCTGGCGCGACGGCGTGACACCTTCACGGAACAACATCGATACCGGCGTGTCATGCATCCGCCCCAGCGGCGCAATCGCAAAAATTGCGGTGATGAGGAAGCCGTAAACGGTGGCCAACATCAACTCACGCCAGGCAATGGTCGGAGCGAGGGGCACCGGTATAAGCGCGCCAAACATCTTGACCGCAAGCGCTGGCAGGGCAAACCCGAAGACGCAGCCAAAGGCAATGCCCATGGCTGCAATGGCAAGGACGGTAGTGAAATAGACGGTGACAGCCAGCCCGCCGGTTGCCCCGAGGCTCTTGAACACCGCAAGTGATGGCCGTTTGCGCTCCACATACCCGCCAACCGCATTGGCAACTCCGACGCCACCAATCAGTAATGCCGTCAGACCAACCAAGGTAAGATATTGAAAGAAGCGGTCGGTATCACGCAGGAAGCGCGGGTCCGCCCGTTCGCGCGTGCGAATTTCCCATCCCGCCTGCGGCAATTCACGTTCGATCAAGTTCTTGGTGTCTAGAAGTTGTTTACCGGGTGCAAGCGATAGCCGGTAGGTCCAACGCACCAACGAGCCGGGCTGGATCAGGCCGGTGGCGCGCAAGGCTTCCTGCGACATCAGCAGGCGCGGGCCAAAGCCCAACCCGGCACCGATCTTGTCCGGTTCCGAATCAAGACGGGCGCGCAATTCGAGAGTGATGGCCCCAAGGCGGATGCGATCCCCCGCTTTCAACCCGAGCCGCGCAAACAGTGCTTCATCGGCACTTGCACCGAACACACCATTGCGGGCACGAAAAATCTCGTCGACCGCAAGCACGGGCGTTGTTTCCAGCGTGCCGACGACCGGATAGAGCCCATCAACCGCCTTGATCTCGACCAGAGCAGTTTCATCGCCTGCGACCGCCATGGCCCGCAGAATGGCAATCGAGGAAAGCTGCCCATTACGGCTCAACTCCTCCTGTTCCCTATCGGAGGCCTCGCGTTGCATCAGCGAAAAGCTCATGTCCCCGCCGAGCACCAGCGTGCCCGCGCTGGCAATGCCTTCATTCAGCGCGCGCGAGGTGGAGCCGACCGCCGCGATGGCGGCGACACCCAGTGCGAGGCACGCGAGAAAGATGCCGAATCCCTTGAGGCCGCCGCGCAATTCGCGCAGCACAAGCCTGAGGACTAGGGCGGAACGCGACAAGCCGGGCGAGCGGGCAACAACTGTGCCCGCTGAAAGATCAGACCGTTGCCGCATGGTGCCCCTGCGTCGCCTGCGTGGAAATGTGGGGCTCATTAGCGCTGTCGGTATCGAGACGCCCGGATCTCAGGCGAATGACGCGGTCACAGGCTTCAGCCAGCGCCACATCATGCGTCACCAGTACCAAGGTGGCGTTACGTTCCCGTTTCAGAGAAAATAGAAGATCGACAATGGCACGGCCATTGGAATCATCAAGATTGCCGGTCGGTTCATCGGCGATCAACAGGCTGGGCTCAGGCGCAATCGCCCGGGCAATGGCAACACGTTGCTGCTCGCCGCCGGAAAGTTGTGCCGGGTAATGGTCCATCCGGTCGCTCAGCCCCACGAGTTCAAGCTCACGCGCCGCAATGGCAAAGGCGTTTTTCTCACCGGCGAGTTCCAGCGGAAGCGCGACATTTTCCAGTGCGGTCATTGTGGGAATGAGGTGGAAAGACTGAAAGACAATGCCGATCCGTTGCCCTCGAAAGCGGGCGAGTGCATCTTCGTCAAGCCCGGTGAGATCGGAGCCAGCAATGGTCACGGTGCCGGAATCGGGGCGCTCAAGACCGGCGATGGTCATCAAGAGCGTCGATTTGCCTGACCCCGATGGTCCAACCAACCCAACCGCTTCACCGGTACAGATCGAAAGCGAGATATCCTTCAGCACATGTACCCGCGCGGCACCATCACCGAGATGCAGGTCGATATGGTTTAAATCAACGGCTTTTACAGTCATGGAGAGGGGGTCCGGTCTATCATCGTGGCGCCAATCTGACGGCGAACCTTGTTTTTTTCGAGGTGCCTTTAAGGCTGTCCACGCTATGCCTTCACCGCGGCAAATGATATGCCTTAATTCTGCTGCTCCGGTGTACCAAGCTCTTGAATAACAATTTTCTTGGAAAATCCATGCTTCGTTTTCTCCATGCTATCGGCCTGTGTTTCCTCATGCTTGCACCGTTTTCCGCAGCCAGAGCACAAACCAAGACTACCCGACTGGTGGCTTTCGGCGACAGCCTGACAGCCGGCTACAATTTGCCGCTGGACCAAGCCTATCCTGTCGTTCTCGAAAAGGCATTGCGCGCCAAAGGATATTCCGTCGAGATTGCCAATGCCGGGGTCTCGGGGGACACCGTTCAGGCCGGGCTTGAACGGCTCGACTGGTCGGTGCCCGATGGCACCGATGGCGTCATTCTCGAATTGGGTGCCAATGACATGCTGCGGGGGTTCGACCCTGCGCAGACGCGGCAAGGCCTCGACGCCATAATCACGCGCTTGAAGGCGCGCGGCATCCCGGTTCTCCTGATGGGCATGCGGGCCGCGCCCAATCTCGGAGCGGAGTTCACCGGAAAATTCGACGCCATTTATCCCGATCTGGCCAAGAAATACCACCTTACCCTCTATCCGTTCTTTCTCGATGGCATCGCGGCCCAGCGAGCCTTGACGTTGCCGGATGGTATGCATCCGACCGGAGAGGGCGTCGCCATCATCGTCGTGCGCTCGTTGCCGAGCGTCGAAATTTTTCTGGCCCGACTTGGCGCCACCCGCCCAGAATCACGTAAAAGCACAACTCCAACCCCATGAACCAGAGAGCCATTATGCAATACCGTCGCCTCGGCCGCACCGATCTGAATGTCAGCGCCATCTGCCTCGGCACCATGACGTGGGGGCAGCAGAACACGGAAGCGGAAGGCCATGAGCAGCTCGATTATGCGCTCGCCCACGGCGTTAATTTCATCGACACCGCAGAACTCTATTCCATCCCGCCCAAGGCCGAGACCTTTGGTTCGACCGAGCGCATCATCGGCACCTGGCTCAAAGCCCGCGGCAACCGCGATAAGGTAATCATCGCCTCCAAGGTGGTGGGGCGCGGCACTGAGCCGTGGTTCCGCGACAATGGCGCACCAACACGCCTGACCCGGGTGCAGATCAACGAGGCCCTCGACAAGAGCCTCAAACGGCTGCAAACCGATTACATCGACCTCTATCAGCTCCACTGGCCCGACCGTCCGATGCCGTGGGGTGCCAACCCCACCGTTTTCCAGTTTGAAGAGGCGGATTCTACACCGATTGAGGAGACGCTGGCGGCGCTCCAGGATCTCGTCAAGGCGGGCAAAATCCGGCATGTCGGCCTGTCCAATGAAAGCGCCTGGGGCACCATGAGCTTCGTGCATAAGGCAGAGATGATGGGGTTGCCGCGCGTGCAGTCGATCCAGAATGCCTACAACCTTCTCAACCGCACATTCGAGGTGGCCCTTGCCGAAATCGCCATGCGGGAGCAGGTCGGGCTACTGGCGTATTCGCCACTGGCCCAAGGCTTCCTGACCGGGAAGTACATGAATGGCGCGCGTCCCGAAGGGGCACGGCTCACGCTCTTCAAGCGCGGCCAGCGCTATGAAAAGCCTGGCTCCGCGGAAGCGATTGATGCTTACGTGGCACTCGCGCAAAAGCACAACCTTGACCCGGCCCAGCTTGCCATTGCCTTTGCTGCATCACGCCCGTTCACCACCTCGGTGATCATCGGCGCGACCACCATGGCGCAATTGAAAAGTGATATCGCCGCGCTTGATCTGGTGCTCTCGCCGGAGCTTGAAAAAGAAATCAACGCCATCCACCAGCGCCACAGCAATCCTGCGCCCTGATGGTATGTCTCATCAAAAAGAAATGTGGGTAATTCCGCTGGCTGTCATCGAAATGTCCAGCGGCGGGATTACCTATACAGAAAGCAGACCACTGCGACGCTGACATCAGACGGGAGGAAACCATGCCCCGGTTGTTCACTGGACTGGAGATCCCGCCTGAGGTGCAACCTCAACTTTCCGCGCTGCGGGGCGGTTTGGCGGGGGCGCGCTGGATCAGCCCGGAAAACTATCACATCACCTTGCGATTCATCGGCGATGTCGATGCCGCAATGGCGCGCGATATTTATGCCATGCTTGGCGAGTGTCGCCACAATGGCGAAATCACCATTACCATTAATGAGCTTGGCAGCTTTGGCGGTGATAAACCCCATTCAGTTATGGCGAAAGTGGTGTTGAACCCGGCGCTGACCGCCATGCAGAGCGAGCAGGAACGGCTGATACGCCGCGTCGGCCTGCCAGCAGAAGCCCGGAAATTCACGCCCCATGTGACTCTGGCCCGCGTGCGCGGCACCTCACCCATGAGTGTCGCCGACTATATCGGCACCTTCGGTCATTTCCCGAAAATAAGCTTCACGGCACGGCGTTTCGTGCTGTTCTCCTCACGCAACTCCGTCGGAGGCGGCCCTTACGTCATCGAGGCGGCCTATCCGCTGGCGCAATAAGCGGTTGGAGCTTGGCGAGACTTTGTTAACCACGAGCGGCTAAGGTCGGTTTTCAATGCCTTTGGGCCGACGTTTTCATGACGCAAGGCTTGAGGATCATAAAGGGCAGGACCCATTCGGGTTCGGCTCATGCCCTTCAGTTTTATGCGATTTAAGGTGCGTACCATGAATCACTCTTCTCGTCTGCGCCATGTCGGCTATCTGGCTCTCTCCCTTGCCGCACTCGTTCTGGCTGCGCCTGCTCATGCCGCGCCTGTGGCCAGCAAGGCTCCGGTCACAACCAAGGCCCAGGCCAATAAGCCCGCTCAGAAACCAGCCGCGACGCAAACCCGAGCTGCCACGGGCACCCAGGCACTCCACGTCGCCACTTCGGGTGATTGGGGCATCTTCACCGCCGGGACCGCCAAGTCCAAGGTGTGCTACGCTCTTTCTCGGCCGAAAGACCGCCAACCGACAAGCCTCAAGCGTGATCCGGGCTATATCTTCGTTTCCTTCCGCCCTGCGGAGAAGGTGAGCGGAGAACTTGCCATTGTCGTCGGTTTCCCGACCAAGGAAGATGTCGGCGGTGAATTGATCATCGGCGCAAACAAATTCGTCATGCTTTCAAAAGGTGCGAATGTCTGGCTGAAAGCCGCCGACGATGAGCCCGCCGTTCTCGCCGCGATGCAGAAAAACGCCACCAAGCCCATGACAGTCGCGGTTCAATCCGCACGCGGCAATAAGAGCACAGACCGTTATTCGCTCACCGGTTTTGCCGGAGCGCTCGCCCGCGCCAAGCAGGAATGCCGATAAAAGAACTATTTCGAGCTACAGTGGCCGGGCAGATGCCCGGCCTTTTCTTTTGCCGTGATGCCGCCATTGCCCTGACATTTCCGCAATGACGTGTTATAAGCCGCGTCTTCCAGTTCACGACGATAAGGTTTTACCCATGGTGGAGGCGCTTTCTAACGCCGAGACGATCATTGATGCTTCGCCTGCTCCGCAGGCGATGAAAGACGGCATTGAAAAGGTCGCTGATCTTTCCGTCGAAGCGGGCACAAGCGTCGGACGGCCGACCTTGGTCGGGCTGACGCGTGGGCAGATCAAGTACAAGCTCTTTCACGATGCTGGTGTGCCCGAGCGTGAGCTTAATATGCGCACCGGGCAGCTGTGGCACTGGATTTATTTCCGCGGTGCCAAAAACTTCGATGAAATGAGCAATGTCAGCAAGAGCCTGAAAGTCAGGCTCGCCGAAGTCTTCACCCTCGACCGTCCTGAGGTCGTCTCCGAGCAAGTCTCGAAGGACGGCACCCGCAAATGGCTCATGCGCATGGCCAAAACCGGCCCGCATGACAAGGGCGCGGAAATCGAATGCGTCTATATTCCGGAAACCGATCGCGGCACCCTCTGCGTGTCGAGCCAGGTGGGCTGCACGCTCACCTGTGCCTTCTGCCATACCGGCACCCAGCGCCTGGTGCGCAATCTGACCTCCGCGGAAATCGCCGCCCAGCTCGTGGTGGCGCGCGACCAGCTTGGCGACTGGCCCGATCAGGAGCCGCCAGTTGGCGCCTTCGTTCCCCATGAGGGACCGCGCTTCATTTCCAATGTTGTTTATATGGGCATGGGCGAGCCGCTGTTTAACCTCGACAATGTGACAAAATCCATTGAGGTTCTGAGCGATAACGAAGGCCTCGGCCTGTCGCGCCGCCGCATCACCGTCTCGACTTCGGGTGTGGTGCCGGAGCTTGAAAAGCTTGGCGACGAAGCCAATCCCATGTTGGCGATCTCACTGCATGCCGTGCGTGATGACCTGCGCGATATTCTGGTGCCGATCAATCGCAAGTACAAGATCAAGCAGTTGCTTGACGCGTGCTATGCCTATCCCGGCCTGTCGAACTCCCGCCGCATCACCTTTGAATATGTGATGCTGAAAGATGTGAACGATTCAGACGCCGACGCCAGAGAGCTGGTGCGGCTTCTCAAAGGCATTCCGGCCAAGATCAACCTGATCCCGTTCAATCCGTGGCCCGGCAGCAAATATGAATGCTCCGACTGGGGCCGGATCGAAGCCTTTTCCGAGATCGTCTTCCGCGCGGGTTACGCCTCGCCTGTGCGGTCTCCGCGCGGCCGTGACATTCTCGCTGCCTGCGGCCAGCTCAAGAGCGCAACCCAGAAACTCTCGGCCCGCGCCCGGCTTATCCTCGACGGTCTGGACCCCGACGATCCCGAAAGCCACAACCACGGGCGCGAATGATGGCAGCGCTGATGCGCCTCATCCGGGTGGCGGCGGCACTGATCATTGCCATTATCATGGGGGCGCTGGCTCTCCTCGTGTTGTCGCCGCTGGCGGGAGATGCGCTCATGGGCGGCTTTTCCCATTTTATGGACGCATTACTCGCCGCCGATGAGCCCGCAAATCTCATTGTGGCAACCGTCACGGGGATGGGCCGACTCGTCATGGTTCTGACCGTCGCGCCGGTGGTTTTCATCGGGTTGGTTGGCGAAGTTGCGCGCTGGCGCTCCATGTTATGGTATGTGGCCGGAACGGCTTTACTGACCGCCGCCATTCCATGGATCATGCGCGGGGGATGGCTCACAGCAACGCCCGGAGAGATGCGCGTCTCCGCCTATCTCGCGGTTGCCGGCCTCATTAGCGGCACAATTTACTGGCTGATTGCCGGCTCAAGGGTTGCTGCTAAAGCATATACCGAAGGGGCATAAATCATGATGGCTGGAGATTTTTCGCTCGCACTGGGTGCCGGTGGCGCGCGCGGGCTTGCGCATATCCCGGTCATTGAAGCGCTTGATGAACTCGGCCTCAAGCCCAAAGCCATCGCCGGAGCCTCCATCGGTGCCATTGTTGGCGCATGTTACGCCGCAGGCATGTCCGGCAAGGATATCCGCGCTTTCTTTCTTGATCTCGTTTCCCACCGCGCCGCGCTGGTGGCGACACTGCTGAAAGTGCGCGTGGGCCGCATCAAGGACATTGCCACGCTGGGCAGCCCGCTCTTGCTGGATGGCGAAAAATTATTGGAGAAATTCTGGCCGGAAGCGGTGCCGACAACATTCGAGGAATTGGCGATCCCGCTCCTCATTGTCACCACCGATTTTCATGCCCGCTCGGAGATGGTTTTCAGCAGCGGCCCGCTTCTGCCTGCTGCCGCCGGGTCTATGGCGATTCCTGGCGCTTTCCAGCCGGTGCATTATTGCGATCGTATTCCGGTCGATGGCGGCACGGTTAACCCCCTGCCGTTTGATCTGGTGCAAGGGAAAGCGCGCGCCACCCTTGCTGTCGATGTGACCGGCGGTCCCAATGTAGAGGTTAACGGTCAACCGGCCGGCTTCGAGGTAATTTTCGGGGCTTTGCAGTTGCTGCAAGGCGCCATCATTGCCGAAAAGCTCAAATCGAACCGCCCCGATATCTTGATCCGACCGCCTATCGACAATTTCCGCGTCCTCGATTTCTTTGCCGCCAAAAAGGTTCTGGCGGCGTCGGAACCGGTCAAGGACGAGATCAAGCGCAGCATCGACACGTTGATGCGCAAGCGCCGAGCAGCACTGGCGGAATAAGCGCCTTCGTTACGCCGTGGCTTCCCGTCGCGCCTTCCGGCCCATCACCCAATAGCTGATGCCAAGGATGACAAACCATAGCGGCGTAATTATCAGCGCCTCTCGCGTATCGGCTTCGAGCGTCAATAGCACGAGAACGCACGCGAAAAAGGCGAGGCATACCCAGCACATCACCACACCGCCCGGCATTTTATAGGGCGAGGCGGCGTGCAGTTGGGGACGCTTCTTGCGATAGGCGATGTACGAGCACAAAATCATGCTCCACACGAACATAAACAAGATGGCGGAAACTGTGGTGACGAGCGTGAAGGCTGTCATCACGTTGGGGATGAGATAAATCAGCACCACGCCACCCAAGAGGCAGGTGCAGGAAAACAGAAGCCCCATGAACGGCACGGCGCGGCGCGACAGACGCGCAAAATCCTTCGGGGCATCGCCTTGCTTGGCGAGACCATAGAGCATCCGACTTGTGGAGAAGATGCCGCTGTTGGCCGACGACGCCGCCGAGGTCAGCACAACGAAGTTGATGACACCTGCTGCTGCCGGAAAGCCAACCAGAAGGAACATCTCGACGAAGGGGCTTTTGTCGCCAACAATCTGCCGCCATTGCGTCACCGACATGATCATGATCAGGGCGAGCACATAGAACATGATAACCCGGACCGGGATCGAGTTGATGGCTTTCGGCAAGGTGTTGTAGGGGTCTTTTGCTTCCGCAGCCGTTGCTCCCACAAGTTCTATCCCGACAAAGGCGAAAACCGCAATCTGGAAGCCCGCGAAGAAGCCGCCCACACCCCTGGGGAACATGCCGCCATCGGCCCACAGATTGGAAAGAGAGGCAACCGAGCCCGAGGGCGAAGCAAAGCTCATGCCGATAAGTACGGCACCAAGCGCAATCAACGCCGTGATCGCCACGATCTTGATCATTGCAAACCAGAATTCCAGTTCACCAAACATTTTCACCGCAACGAGGTTCAAGCTGAGCAACAGCAGGATGCACCCGAGCGATGATATCCAGTGCGGCAATGTTGGGAACCAGAAGGCACAATAGCCGCTGATCGCCACCACATCGGCCATGCCCGTGACCACCCAGCAGAACCAATAAGTCCAGCCGATGAAGTATCCGGCCCAGGGGCCGAGTAGGTCGGCGGCAAAGTCAGTAAACGAGCGGTAGTTGAGGTTGGACAGAAGCAATTCGCCCATGGCGCGCATGACGAAAAACAGCATGAAGCCGATGATCATGTAGACGAAAATGATCGACGGACCGGCAAGCTGAATGGTTTTACCCGACCCCATGAACAGGCCGGTGCCGATGGCCCCACCAATGGCGATGAGCTGGATATGCCGGTTGGTCAGGTTGCGTTGCAATTCCTGGTTGGAAGAGCCCTGCTCTTCCGGGGCCGATACTGACGTTGCCATGTTTCTCTCCCCAACGCGCCACTGCTTTTTAATGCTGCGGCATTCGTTTTAAAATGAGTCGATGCGCCGTCTGGGCACCGTCGAACGCGCTTCTTGCTTTTTTTATAGTCTGTATGCTCGTTTTTAAACAACGCCTTCCCGCGCAACGCAAGCGCTGCAAGCCATTTGGCAATAAATAATTATGGGGTCATCGCGCCATCGTGAGAATTCTCAGGGCGAACGCCCCGAATAAACCGGCAAAACTCAGGTCAATGGCGCGCAGCACCTTGGGCCTCTCTTGCAAAACATGGATCACCTTATCCGCGCCGAAGATGAGCAGGATGCACAGCGGCGTCGAAAACAGGATGAAATAGAGGCCGAGGAAAAACAGCTTACTCGAAGCATGGGGATCTGCCGCTTGCACGAATTGCGGCAGGAAGGTTACGAAGAACAGTATGACCTTGGGGTTGGTCAGATTAATACCAAGCCCGACCAGCATATTCTGGAGGAACGAGGCCTGCGCGCCTTTCTCCTCCCGCATCTTAAACGCCGAGCCATGGCGAACCGCGCCGAAGGCAAGCCACAGGAGATAGAGCGCCCCGATAACTTTCAGGGCGGTGAATGCGGCCTCCGAGGCATGGAGTAGGGCTGAGATGCCAAAAGCCGCCAGTATTGTGTGAACGCCACAACCAGCGAGCGCCCCTATCATGCAGGCGAGCCCCGCCCTGCGACCGCCCGACAACGTTTTGGCGAGAAACAGGCTCATATCCGGTCCCGGCGTGATGAACAAAACGAAGCATGCCACCGAAAATGACAGAAGCACCGAAAGATCGGGAAGAAAAGCCATGAAAACACCCGCCGGAAAGCATTATTCATAGCGGCAAACGGGCGCCCTTGGGAAGCGCCCGTTTGCGTTATTGAAGGCGAACCGCGCCTAATTGCCGATGGCAACCCCTTCACGGCGGCTGTCGGCCCCGCCGACGAAGCCATCCGGCGTCACGACAATGGCCTGGATACCGGAGTTTTGCTCCATCAGCTTGACCTCATGGCCTTTGGCTTCGAGAGCCGCCTTCCAGCCTTCGGCTTCGGTTCCCTGCTCAAGCTCGGTTGGGCCATTGCGGCTACCCACATTCGGGAGATCGACCGCCACTTGCGGGTCCATCTTCCAGTCAATGAGCGCCACCAGTGTTTTCGCGACATAAGGTATGATCTGGCTGCCACCCGGCGAGCCAACGATGGCATAGAGCTTGCCATCGCGATCGAAAACCAGGGTTGGGGCCATGGAGCTGCGCGGACGCTTGCCCGCAGCCACGGCGTTCGCCACCGGCTTGCCGTCTTCGGTTGGGGCCAAGTTGAAATCAGTCAGCTCGTTATTGAGCAGAAAGCCGCTTTTGGTCATCTGGCGTGAGCCAAAGCCGTCTTCGATTGTGGTGGTCATGGATACGGCGTCGCCATTGCGGTCAACGATGGCGACATGGCTGGTGCCGTGCTCAATGCCGTCGGAGGGCGCAAACAGGAAGCTCTTCTTCATCGGCGGTGTGCCAGGGCTGGCCTTGCCCATGGACTTGTCCGGGTTGATGAGAGCGGCGCGAGATTTGAGATAAAGCGGATCGGTCAACCCCTCAACCGGCACCGAGATGAAATCCGGGTCTCCCACATAGAGATTGCGATCTGCGAAGGCCAGCCGTCCCGCCTCGGCGAGCCAATGGGTTGCTTCCGCACCGGGCTTTTCGGTGAGCGCCGCCAGATCCTTCTCCTGCAACACGCCGAGAATTTGCAAAATGGCAATGCCGCCCGAGCTTGGCGGGGCCATGCCGCATATCTTGTAATCGCGGTATGCGCCGCAGACCGGCGCGCGCTCAGCCGCCTTATAGGCGGTGAGGTCGGCAAGCGACATTTTGCCGGGATTGGTCGGGTGAGCGGCAACTGTTGCGACAATATCCTCGGCAATCGCGCCGGAATAGAGGGCATCCGCGCCCTTTTCCGCGATGGCGCGCAAGGTAGCGGCGAAGGCCGGGTTCTTCAGGCGGTAGCCCACGTCGCGGGGCTTGCCAGCATCATCATAGAAATAGGCGCGGGCAACCGGATTGGACGGCAGATACTTTTCACCGGCCAGCGCGCCATTGAGCCGGGGCGATACGGTAAAGCCCTCATCGGCCAGCTTGATCGCAGGCTCAAACAGCCTGGCCCACGGCAGCTTGCCCCATTTCTTATGGGCCGCTTCCAGCGCCCGCAGGGTTCCCGGT
Organism: Microvirga sp.; assembly: GCA_031546825.1. Taxonomy (GTDB): domain Bacteria; phylum Pseudomonadota; class Alphaproteobacteria; order Rhizobiales; family Beijerinckiaceae; genus Hohaiivirga. Next base: position 75,280 of record JAVBJU010000014.1, read on the forward strand.
ACGCCGACCGAGCGGCCACCGACAACCGCGTCATAAAACTTCATCGGCTTGCCGTCCGGCGCCATGAAGAGGTCAGGCGCAGCCGCCATCGGCGCTTTCTCACGGCCATCAATGGTTTCGACCTTGTTGGCGGATTTGTCGAAATGCACCATGAACAGCCCGCCGCCGATACCGGAGCTTTGCGGCTCAACCAGGTTCAGCACCATCTGCACCGCAACCGCCGCATCAACCGCGCTACCGCCCGCCGCAAGGATTTCCTTACCGGCCGCAGCCGCAAGCGGGTTCGCGGCGGCAACCATATCCTGCTTTGCCGAAGCGGCAGGGTGAAAGTTGCGGGTGGTTCCGGTTTCGGGCGCAGGCTGGAGCTGAGAAAAGCCACTGATGGGCACAAGTGTCGCAGCAGCCAAGGTGCAAGACAAAACCAAACGGCACATCATGGGGCGCTCACGAAAGTTCATGTATTTTCCTCTCAAATCATTTTTCGCCGAAAAGGCCTTCGGTTCACCGTAAGAAAATACGGCATTAATCAAAAACGGCCATTTTCGATCAGTAGATGAGACTGCGCCGCCATAAGGCAAGAGGCAATCACGCCCAAAGGAGGAGGCTTGCGAAAGCCGGTTAGTCTTGAAACAATCGGGACGCGTTTTTTACTACAGCGCACAAGTGGTAATTTATGCCATGATGCCGCCATCAATCCTGTCAATTTTTGCTCGCCAAACAACACGGGGCGCCATGCTGAAATTTTTGAAAAGGACTCTAATGGGCGGCACCATCGTCGGCGCTTTGATAGTCGGCTTCGTCTATTGTACGTCGGCAATCGAGGGCCCCAAGCGCACGTGCGCCACGCGGGATCGTCCAGCAACGGAGAGATGGGTGAGGAGTGTTCCTGTAGAGCACATCAATCGGGTTTTGAATAAAAATGGCGTAAAAAATCTGGTTTCAGACGATAATATCTTATGTACTGCTTCCAATGGTTTTCAAGACATCCACGTTGTTCTTCTTGTTGATCCGACCAAAGATGATTTGTTTAATAATTACCGTGAATTTTCCAACGTCAATACGGGAAATTTCAAATTTACCGACAGAAGATTGATTGATGACGCAGACATCCAAGCAATAATGCACCAAGATTTGCCACTGCATTTGAGAGGCATCGCACCTAAAGCTTATGTAAGATTCTACGAAATCTATATTGAAGCGCGGGGCGGGCAAATGACTCTCGGAGTTGCCGAAGACGAGGCCAAGCCCTTCCTGATGATAATCTATTCAACTAACTGGTGAGAGTTTTTTAACGCGGATACGACCATCAATTCAATAAATTCTTTCCAAGCAATGCTGAAAAGCCGTTCCTGCTAATCACCTATTCAAGAAATTGGAAGTAGGTTAAAAAAACCGATCCATTAGCGGTGCCAAAAAAGCTCGCCGCTATTTCGGCAGAGGCCGCCAACGGCGGTGCATCCAGAGCCATTGCTCGGGGGTGTCGCGCACCCAGCCTTCAACCACATCGGTCATCATCTGCATCGCCCCCTGCACGTCGATTTCGCCATTGGCATCACGGGGCAGGTCGAGGGGCGGTGTCAGTTGCAGGCGGAAGCGCAGGTTGGGAAGGCGGATGACGCGTACGCCATGGACCGGGCAGTCGAATTGCCGGGCGAACTTGGCCATGATCGGGTTTGCCATGCAGTCGCGGCCCATGAAGTGCAGCTTGACGCCACGGGTGAAATGCTGGTCGATCAGCATGCCGAGATGGCCGCCGCGCTCCAATGTACCCTGCATGGCAAAAGCCGCGCCCTGGCGTGCTGCCTCAAGCCCACCCATCGCACCGGAACGGATTTCATGAATCACCCGGGCAATGGCGGGGTCGTTGGGGGCGCGGAATACGGCGGTGGCTTCGAGGCCATAGGTCGCGGCGCAGATTGCCGGTAATTCCCAATTGGCGAGGTGGGCCGAGAAGATCAGGCCGGGCTTGTCATCCTCGCGTAAGGAAATGAAGTGCTCAATGCCCTCCACTTCGACACGACCGACATTGTCAGAGCCATATTCATAATCGAACAATGTCTTGAGGTGGGCGTATTCTCCGCCAACGCGACCCAGGTTTTCCCAGGCACCGCAGGCAATCTGCTTGTGCTCGGCTGCGGTTTTCTCCGGAAAGACGGCGCGCAAATTCGCCAGGGCAACGCGATTGACCGGCAGCAGCGGGCCGATGGTGCGCGCGATGGCTCCGCCGAGCGCACTCGACCGTTCCGGGCCGAGAAAGCGCAAAAAGGCAAAGATACTCCGCACCACCCCAAGCATCACGGCCTCAAACAGCCGTGAGGTCAGGCTCCGTTTACGTCCGCCGACCGCCATCGGGCCTCACAACGATACGAGAATCTTGCCGAAAACTTTTCTGCCTTCAAGCCGTTCCAGGCCCTTGGCATAGTCTTCGAGCGGGAAGATGGTGTCGATGATCGGCGTCATACCGCCCGACATTTTGTCCAGCGATTCGCGGATATTGCGGAGGTTGCAGCCAAAAGAGCCGAAAATCTTGTATTGCTGTTGGAAGAGCTGCATCAGGTTCATGGTGGTGGAAACGCCGGTGGTCGAGCCACAGGTGACCAACCGCCCACCCTTCTTGAGGCACAGGAGCGAGCCATTCCATGTATCAACGCCCACGTGCTCGAACACCACATCGACGCCCTTGCGCTTGGTCAGGCGCCGCACTTCGCCTTCAAAGCGTTCGGTGCGGTAATTAACGACGAAATCAGCTCCAAGAGCCTTGGCCTTCTCGCCCTTCGCGTCATCGCCCACCGTGGTGTAAACCGTACAGCCGATGGCCTTTGCCATCTTGATCGCCACCGAGCCGATGCCGGAACCGCCAGCATGGACCAGAATTGATTCGCCGGGCTCAAGTTTGGCATTGTCGAACAGCATATGCTGCACTGTGCCAAAGGCGATGGGCGCGCAGGCGGCTTCTTCAAGCGTCACGTTATCAGGCACCGGCACCACAAGGCGGGCAGGCATATTGATGAATTCCTGGCCGAAGCCGTCGATGTGGAAGCCATAGACGCCACCGACATTTTCGCAAAGATTGTCACGGCCCTTGAGGCAGTTCACGCATTCGCCACAGGTCTTGGCGCCATACATGGTCACCTTCTGGCCGGGCTTGAACATTTCCGCGCCTTCACCGGCACAAACGATCTCGCCAGAGGCTTCCGCGCCGATGGACAGCGGCAGCTTGCGCTTGGCAAACGCCATGCCGCGATAGCCCCACACGTCAATGTGGTTAAGACCAACCGCCTTGACCCGGATCTGAACCTCGCCAGCCGCCGGAGCGGGGGGATTATCAACCTCAACGATCCTGAGATCACGGTCGCCGAACAGCTGAAGAGCGCGCATGGGAATTCCTGATAAGCAAGAGAACCGGCATGAAGCGATGCTTCATCCGGCTGAAAAGACGTATGCAGGGATTAACCGGGGAAACCGCGCTTGGCAAGACTGATGAGCCGAAACGCATCGCTGATCTTGGGCAGAAACGTCCTTCCGAGACGCTTATCTCAGCGATGCACCCCAATCATCGTCGTCAGCCCGCCATCAATTGGCAGCACTGCGCCGGTGATGTAGGCCGCCGGTTCGCTCATCAGAAACGCGCAAAGGCCAGCAACTTCCTCGGGCTTGGCGAAGCGACCTGCCGGGATTTGCTTTTCCATGTTGTCACGATAAGCGGCATAGGGGGCCATCATGTCGGTGTCGATGAAGCCGGGGGCGATGTAGTTGACCGTTACGCCGCGCTTGGCGCTCTCTACCGCTAGCGTGCGGCAATATGACAGCATGGCACCCTTGGAGGCGGCATAAGCGGCGTTACCGGGATTGCCATAGAGGGCAGCCACCGAGCCGATGACCGCAATGCGGCCCTGGCGCGCGCGCAGCATGGTGCGCAGCAGCGCCTTGGCGATCTGGGTCAGCGACCAGAAGTTAACCTGCATCGCCGCTTCCGCCTTGTCCTGCGCCATCATGGCGGCAAGGGCGTCGTAAGGCTGGCCAGCGTTGTGGATCAGGCCGAAATAGGTTTCTTCCTGCGCGGTTTCGCAGAAGGCGTCGAGGGCGGCGCGGTCTGAAAGATCAAGCGCGAAAGCGCGGATATCACGACCGGTTTCCTTGGCGAGATCGGCGGCAAGTGCTTCCGCTGCCGCGCCTGACGAGCGGTAGGTGAAATCTACGTTAAAACCTTGTGCGGCCAACGTGCGAACGATGGCAGCGCCAACACCCTTGGCGCCGCCGGTAACGAGAATACGGTTGGTCATGCCACGGGTTCTCCGGCAAAGACGAGACAGGTGTTCTGGCCACCGAAGCCGAACGAGTTGGACAGCACCACATTGACCTTGGCGTCGCGCGCCACATTCGGCACCACATCCACCGGCAAGAGCGGATCGGGCATCTCGTAGTTGATGGTCGGCGGGATGCGGCCATGGAGGATGGTGAGCAAGGATGCCGCCGCTTCAACGGCACCTGCGGCGGTCAGCGTGTGACCGATCATCGACTTGTTGGAGGAGATTGGCGGCATGTGTTCGCCAAAAACCGTCATGCAGCTCATCGCTTCCATCTTGTCGTTTTCCGGCGTCGAGGTGCCGTGGGCGTTGATGTAGTCGACCTGATTCGGCGTGACGCCAGCATCGCTCAAGGCATCGCGGATGGCAGCGATGCCCGGCGCACCATCCGGCGAGGAGCGGGTGCGATGGAAACCGTCGCCCTTTTCACCACAACCGATGACATAACCCAAAATCTTCGCGCCGCGGGCGTGCGCCTTGGCTGCGTCTTCGAGCACGAGGGCTGCTGCGCCCTCACCCATAACGAAGCCATCGCGGTTCTTGGAGAAGGGTTTGGATGCCTTATGCGGCTCTTCGTTCTGGGTGGAGAGCGCGGAAAGCAGCGAGAAACGCACCAGCGATTCCGGGCTCACCGAGCCATCGGTGCCAATGCACAAAGCCGCATCGGTTTCACCCCGGCGGATCGCCTCGACGCCAAGCTGGATAGCGGTTGCGCCCGAGGAACATGCGGTCGACAGCGAGATCGGCGAACCCTTGGTGCCATATTTGTCAGCGATGCGGTCTGCAACCGTGCCAAAAACAAACAACTGATGCCAGGCTTTGAACTTGCCGGTCGCCGCGCCTTTGAGCAGGTCGGTATAAGTGATATCGCCAGTCTGACCGGAGGCCTTGGCCAGCGCCTCACGTTGCGGCCACTCCATCTCGACCGGGGGCACCGCCATGAACAGCGCACCGGGGAAATTACCCTTGGAGCCGATGCCTGCCTGCGCCACGGCCTCTTCTGCCGCGAGATCGGCGAGCCGCTCGGACAATACCGGCGCAACAAACGGATCGGCGTCAACAAAATCGATGGTCGCGGCGATGGTAGTGCGCAGGCCGTCGATGGGGAAGCGGGTGATGCGGCGGATGCCGGATTTGCCCGCCGTGAGCGCAGCCCAGGTTTCATCCCGGCCTTTACCGAGCGGTGTCACCATGCCGATGCCGGTGACGGCGACGAGCGGACGGCCCTGTTTATCGGTCATTGCCATTTCGCCGTTCTCCTCAAGCTTTCACGAGGCGCAATGCGCCTTCACCGCGACGGTGGCCGATGGATGTCACCACCGCTTCCGTCGCCTTACCCTGGGAAATCAGGGCCGCGCCAAGAACCGCGCCAATGGTGGCTTGGGGCTCAATGGTATGGCCGACGAGATCGCCCAATGCATGGATTGCACCGTTGCTGGCCAATTTCGCCAGTGCGTTCTTCTCTTCGGTGGTGATGCCAGCAAGGCCGGTTGCACCGGAGAAGACGGTAGCGTTGGAAGTTGCGCCGATTTCATTCCATGCCGTGGCCATGGCCTTTTCCACCGAACCCGCTTCACGCTTGGTGCGGTCGCTGGCGACTTTACCGAGCTTTGCCATGATTTTTGCGCCGCGCTTTTGCGCATGTTCGCGCGATTCCAGCAGCAGGAATGCGCCGCCGGAGCCAAGAATGAACCCGCCGCCTTCGGCTTCGCGCTCCCAAACCGATTTGAACGGCTTTTTCCAGAGATAGCCGCCCGCTTCGTGGATCAGAAGCACGTCCGGCCGCTCAGCGTTATAGGAACCACCCACCAGAATGCAGTCCGCCTGCCCCGCGGCAATCCGCGCCTGCGCTATGCGCAAGGCATCCACGCCACAAGCTTCTTCACCCATGAAGGTGCGCGATGCCCCGGTGACACCGTGGACGATGGAAATATTGCCCGCGAGAAGGTTGGAGAGCTGCGCCAGGAATAAGGTTGGGCGAATGTCGCTCATCAGGCGCTCATTGAGATAAGCGCCGGGGTTTTCCGCGTCGCGCAGCCCGGTGAGAATCTGGCCATCGACCGCATAATCACGCTCACCGCCACCTGCCGCAACGATCAGGTGCATGGCATTTTTCAGTTCGGCGTTATCTTTGACACCGGCGGAATCGAGCGCAAGGCCTGCGGCGTAGACGCCTAGGCGCTGCCATGGCTCCATCTGGCGCTGGTCCGATTTCTTCGGAATCTGGCTGTCATATTCCGGCACACCAACGGGGTGAACCTGATATGAGGGAAACCTGTCGCCATCGGTTTTCGGAGGCGTTTTCGACGCGAGCGCAGAGAGATGCGCCTCGATGCCTTCGCCAACGCAGGAAACGATTCCGACGCCGGTCACCACCACATCATGCATATGCCGTCTCCGTTTCAGCCACTTCCGCACAAACCCCGGAAATGCAGCAGGCCGATGCCCGCCTTATTAATTGCTACGCTACCATAACCGGCAGCGTCAGTCTTTCAGAAGTCCTATTTTGCGAACCCGCTCGCGGATCATGCCATCCATCCCTTCCGGGAAGGGCATGATACGGAAGCGCAGCTCCGCATCGCAGATCGGCTTACCCTCGGCGAAAATTTTAGCCTTTGTCACCGCATAACCCGAGCCTTCATGCTCAAAACTCGCGGTAATGGTTAGCACCGTTCCGGGGCCGACGAAGGTGCGAAAGCGCGCCTTGTCCACCGCCATCAGGAACGGCATGTGGGAATAATTCATCAAACCGAGAATGAGATATCCCGAGGCCTGCGCCATCGTCTCGGTGAGGAGAACGCCGGGCACCAGCGGATGGCCGGGGAAGTGGCCTTCAAACACCGGGCTGGCATCAGGCACCACGGCCCGTGTCTCAATGGTTTTTGCGTCGGGGTCGAAAGCGACCACCTGATCGATCATCTCGAAATATTCGAGGCGCATTGCTCTTCCTGACTTCGTTCTTATCCCGAAAACGCATAGCGGGGCTGTCGCTTATAAGCAACAACCCCGCCGGATGACAACATCCTGCTTAATGAAATCGGTAATCTGCCTTAACGGCATCAGGCCTTGGCGGCGACCAGCTCGTCGATGCGGGCGCACAGGTTCTTCAGCACGAAGTATTCTTCGGCAGGAGCCTTGCCTTCGTTGACTTCCTGGGTCCACTGCTCGAGCGGCAACTTGATGCCAAATGCCTTATCGATGGCAAAGGCGATATCAAGGAAGGCCAGCGAATCGATGCCGAGATCGTCAATGGCATGGCTATCAGGAGTGATCTTGTCGCGCGGAATGTCAGCGGTTTCCGAGATGATGCCGGCGACGGTATCGAATGTGGAAGACATCGGTTTATTTTCCTTTTGTCTGAATTTTAAAGAAATGACCGCTGGCTCAGGGCATAAACCCTCGTCGCCGGAAACGACCATTCAATGCGAAACTGTCCGCTACGGCATTACACGAGGCGCGGGATGATCGCAAGAGCACGCGAGGCTGACAGGCCACCGCTTCCGCGAACTGTCCTCCACAAAACAAGAGCCCCGGGAAGATCGGGCTTCCCGGGGCTCTTGCATGTCATTGTAAGGCTCCAGCTTACTTCGCCAATTGCCGCAGCACGTAGTGAAGGATGCCGCCGTTGCGGTAATATTCGAACTCGTCCAGCGTATCGATGCGGCAGAGGAGTTCGACGTTTTTCACAGTGCCGTCGGCATATCTTACTTCCGCAATCATGGTCTGGCGCGGCTTGATGTCGCCGGTGAGGCCACGGATCGTCACGGTTTCATGGCCGGTGATGCCGAGGCTCTGCCAGTTTTCACCATTCTGGAATGTCAGCGGCAAAATGCCCATGCCGATCAGGTTCGAACGGTGGATGCGCTCAAAGGTTTCGGCGACCACAGCGCGCACGCCCTGCAGCATCGGACCCTTCGCCGCCCAATCGCGGGACGAGCCAGTGCCGTATTCCTTGCCTGCCATCACCACGAGCGGGACACCCTCGTCGCGATACTTCATGGCAGCGTCGAAGATGAACATCTGTTCGCCGGAAGGCTGGTGGACGGTCAGACCGCCTTCAACGACGTTGCCGTCCTTGTCCTTCACCATCTGGTTCTTGACGCGGATATTGGCAAAAGTGCCGCGTTCCATGACCTCATGGTTGCCACGCCGGGTGCCGTACTGGTTGAAGTCCGCCACCGCGACCTGATGCTCCTGCAAGTACTTGCCGGCCGGGGAATTAGCGCGAATGGAACCTGCGGGCGAGATGTGGTCAGTGGTAATCGAATCAAGGAACAGGGCCAGGATGCGGGCATCAACGATGTCCTTAACCGGCTTCGGCTCCTTGGTGATGCCTTCAAAATAAGGCGGGTGCTGCACATAGGTCGAGCCCATGTCCCAGGCGTAAGTCTGGCTCGGCTTGACCGCGATCTTCTTCCAATGCTCGTCACCGGTGAAGACTTCGGCATAGCGGCTGGTGAACAGGTCGCGCGTGACATTCTTCGTCACGAACTCATGCACTTCGGCGGTGGTCGGCCAGATATCCTTGAGATAAACCGGCTGGCCATCCTTGCCAGTGCCAAGCGGCTCTTTGGTCAGGTCTATCTGCATGGAACCGGCCAAGGCATAGGCGACCACCAGCGGCGGAGACGCGAGATAGTTGGCACGGACATCGGCGCTGATGCGACCTTCAAAGTTACGATTACCGGACAACACCGCTGCCGCAACGAGATCATTCTCATTGATGGTTTTGGATATTGCCTCCGGCAGCGGACCGGAATTGCCGATGCAGGTGGTGCAGCCGAAGCCGACCAGATTGAAGCCAAGCTCATCAAGGAAGACCTGCAAGCCGGCCTTCTTGAAATATTCCTCAACCACCTGGGAGCCAGGCGCGAGCGAAGTCTTGACCCACGGCTTAACCTTGAGGCCCTTCATCACAGCATTGCGCGCCAGAAGGCCAGCGCCGAGCATGACGGACGGGTTCGAGGTGTTGGTGCAGGAGGTAATGGCGGCAATCACCACGTCGCCGTGGCCCAGATCGAAATTGGTGCCTGCAACCTTGACCCGCTTGCCAATTTCGGCGGCCTTGCGGAATTCGGTATCCATGGATTCGCTAAAACCCTTGGCCGCGCCTTCCAATGTCACCTTGTCCTGCGGGCGTTTGGGGCCTGCAAGCGAAGGCTGTACCTCAGAGAGATCGAGTTCAAGCGTATCGGTGAAAACCGGGTCCGGCGTTTGGTCATCACGCCACATGCCCTGCGCCTTGGCATAAGCCTCGACGAGAGCAATGCGCTCTTCCTTGCGGCCAGACGTCTTGAGGTAAGCGATAGTGTGGCGGTCAATCGGGAACAGACCACAGGTCGCACCGTATTCCGGGGCCATGTTGCCGATGGTGGCACGGTCGGCGACCGGCATTTCGTTGAGACCGGGGCCGAAGAACTCGACGAATTTCCCGACCACGCCCTTTTTGCGCAGCATCTGCGTCACGGTGAGCACCATGTCGGTGGCAGTGATGCCTTCCTTGAGCTTGCCGATGAGCTTGAAGCCAATCACTTCGGGGATGAGCATGGAAATCGGCTGACCAAGCATCGCTGATTCAGCCTCAATGCCGCCAACGCCCCAGCCGAGCACGCCAAGGCCGTTGACCATGGTGGTGTGCGAATCAGCGCCCACAAGTGTATCGGGGTAGGCCAATGTCTCGCCGTTTTCGTCCTTGGTCCAGACAGTCTGGGAGAGGTACTCCAAATTGACCTGATGGCAGATGCCAGTGCCGGGAGGCACCACAGAAAAATTCTTAAACGCGCTCTGTCCCCATTTGAGGAACTGGTAGCGCTCGACGTTGCGCTTGTACTCAAGCTCGACGTTCTTGGAGGCAGCCGTTGATGTGCCAAACTCATCGATACCCACCGAATGGTCGATAACGAGGTCAACGGGAATCAACGGATTGATCTTTTCGGGATTGCCGCCGAGCGCCGTCATGGCATCACGCATGGCGGCAAGATCAACCACGGCGGGTACGCCGGTGAAGTCCTGCAACAGCACGCGGGCCGGACGGTACGCAATTTCCTTTTCCGTCTTGCCGCGGTTGTCGAGCCAGCCAATGATGGCGGCGACATCTTCCTTTGTGACGGTGCGACCGTCTTCAAAACGGAGCAGGTTTTCAAGCAGAATCTTTATGGAGAAAGGCAGTTTGGATACGCCTTTCAGGCCATTTTTCTCCGCCTCAAGCAACGAGTGGTAGGTATAGGTCTTTGACCCCACGGACAATTGTTGCTGAGATTTGTATGAATTTTGCGACGACACGGGTTATCCTCCTCGGGATAATTATCAGGATCCGCAAGCCGAATGCGCCAAACGCGCGCGCCGCTCCGGGAGCGCCCGGACGGGACAGAGACGTGTATGGAAGAAACTGTTACAAGTCTCGTCACAAATACGCGGCGCAGCTTCGTCCGCTATAGCCCATTTCGATCAACCCGGCTACAATGTCGCGAATAGTTCTAAAGTATTTTACATTTGGGGGGATTGGGTGCGGCTCCAGGTCAACAAGCTCAGTTGCGTTCGAAGCGGACGGCGCATTTTCGAAGACGTTTCCTTCGTGCTGGAGCAAGGACGCGCACTCGTGGTGACCGGCCGCAACGGCGCCGGAAAATCGACTTTGCTTGCCATTTTGGCCGGGCAACTGCGCGCGAGCGGCGGCACCATTGCGGTGAGCGATGTGGGCGAACGCACATTACCCGAATGCCTGCATCTGATCGGCCATCGCGAAGCCTTGAAGGCGGCGATGACCGCGCGGGAAAATCTTGAATTTGCCGCCAACCTGCTCGGCACACCGGCCTTGTCCGCCGAAGCGGCGCTGGAGCGCGTCGGGCTCCTCCATGCCACCGACATGCCAATCGCCTATCTTTCCGCCGGACAGAAGCGACGGGTGGCACTGGCGCGTCTTCTCGTGGCGCACCGCCCGCTATGGCTACTGGATGAGCCGACCTCTGCGCTGGACACCGCCTCGCAGGAAGTGCTGTTCGCCATGCTCAATACCCATCTCGCCGAGGGCGGAATGCTCATCGCAGCAACCCACCAGGATATGCCGATCAATCATCTCGACACCCTGCGTATTGAGCGCCCCGCGCCCCGCACGTCTGACGCGGAGGCCTCATGATGTTCAAGGTTATCTGCGCCTTGGTCGCCCGCGACCTGAAGCTGTCGGCCCGCATCGGTGGGTCTGGCGCGCTCGGGCTGGTGTTTTTCCTGATGCTGGTGACGCTCATTCCCTTTGCGCTCGGGCCGGATCTCAACCTCCTGTCGCGCATCGGCCCGGCTATTTTATGGATCGCTGCCGTCCTCGCAACGCTGATCGGCTTTGACCGGTTGTTTCAGGCGGACGAAGAAGATGGTTCGCTCGATCTGATGCGTTCGGCCCCGGTGCCGCTCGAAGCGGTGGTTTTTGCCAAGGCGCTGGCGCACTGGCTTGGCACCGGCATTCCTCTGGCCATTGCCTCGCCTTTGTTTGGGCTTTTGGTGGCGCTTAGCCCCACTGGCATGGCGGCTATGGCCGTGACGCTGCTGGTCGGAACGCCCGCGCTCTCCTTCATCGGGGCCATCGGCGCGGCGCTGACCTGCACCATACGGCGCGGCGGTCTGGTGCTCTCCATTCTGGTGTTGCCGCTGATGATCCCGACACTAATTTTCGGCGTCTCCGCCACCAATGCGGCACTCGGCGGCACCATCGCGTTCACCACACCGTTTCTTGTGTTAATTGCGCTGTCTCTGGTATTCATGGTGCTCGGCACCATCGGTGCCGCTGCGGCACTGCGGGTGTCAGAATGAAAAAACAACAAAAGACAATGCGGCAGGGCAACGACATCGTCATGGAATTGCCGCTTGGTGGGTGTTCGATATAAACATCAAAAGACAGATTGCATGTCCCCCTGGCTGGGCCGGACGGATGGCAATTTAACAAGTTCAAGAAGGCAAACCTTAGGAAGATGCCCATGAAAAAATGGATCGCTGCTCAGGCCAACCCGAGCCGGTTTCTCACCACCAGTGGGGCGGTGTTGCCATGGCTTGCGGGGCTCGCAGCCGTAACAACCCTCGGCGGAATTGCCTGGGCCTGGCTCGGTGCGCCACCCGACTATCAGCAGGGCGAAACCGTAAAGATCATGTATCTGCACGTGCCCGCCTCGTGGCTGTGCATGTTCTTCTACATGATCATGACCTGCTCGGCGCTCGGCACGCTGGTGTGGCGCCATCCGCTCGCCGACGTATCGCAGAAAGCGGCAGCGCCGATTGGCGCGTCCTTCACGGTGATCTCACTCGTCACCGGCTCGTTGTGGGGCCGCCCGATGTGGGGCACCTACTGGCAGTGGGACGGGCGCATGACATCGGTGCTTATCCTGTTTCTCATCTATTGCGGCATTCTCGCCTTGTGGCGCGCCATCGAAGATCCGAACCGCGCCGCGCGTGCGGTCTCCGTGTTGACGCTGATCGGCGTGCCCAACATCATCATCATCAAATTTTCGGTGGAATGGTGGAACACCCTGCACCAGGGTTCAACGGTGTTCCGCGCCGATGGCCCGAAGATGCATTCAAGTATGCTTTATCCGCTGTTGATTTCCGCCATCGGCTTCACCCTGCTTGGCCTGGCCCTGCATATTGCCGGAATGCGGGCTGAAATCCTGCGCCGCCGCGTGCGGACACTCACCATTCTTGAGGCCGAGCGCCTCGACGCCGCTGGAGCAACGTCATGACCACTCTCGGACCCCACGCGGTTTTCATCATTGCCGCTTACGGATTCACCCTTATTGTGATCACCGCACTCATCATTGGCATCTTCAACGACACCCGCGCTCAAAAGCGCACGCTCGCGTCGCTTGAAGCGCGCGGCATCGGTCGACGCAATCGCAAAGAGGCGTAAAAGACAAATCATGGCGGCTGAAACTGAAACACAACCCCCGCGCCAGGCATCGCGCAGTCTGCTTGCGATCCTGCCGCTCGCCATTTTTGGCCTTTTGCTGGTGCTTCTTTGGTTTGGGCTCGGCGGGTTTTCAAAAGAGGGACGCAACCCGCAGGATTTGACCTGGGTACTCCAGGGGAAACCGGTGCCTGCGCTTTCGCTTCCCGCGCTGCCCGGCCTCAACGACGCCGCTGGTAAACCGATACCCGGATTGAGCCGCGACGACCTTGTTGGCCATATCACCGTACTCAATTTCTGGGGTTCATGGTGTGAACCATGCCGCTTTGAGCATCCGCAACTGATGCGGCTCGCCACATGGGCCAAGGCTCGCAACGTTCGGATCGTCTCCATCGACTACAAGGATAGCCCCGCCGAAAACCCGCTGAAATTCCTCAAGGTTCTGGGCAATCCGTTTACGGCGGTCGGCGTTGATACCAGTGGCCGCACGGGCATTGATTTTGGCGTCTACGGTGTCCCTGAAACCTTCATTATCGGCCCCGACGCGGTGTTCGCCGAAAAGCAGGTCGGGCCGTTAAGCGAAGAGAATTTCGACGCTTTCCTCGGAAAAATAGAAGCGGTTATCCGCAAACACCCCCAGGCGGTTAAATAGGGGCAACGGGGTTTAAAGCCGACCGGGAATGCCCGATCGGCCTCGCCCTATTCGTCTTTCTCGCTCTTCTTCAATTCATGCTTCATCAGCAGCGGTGTCTGCGCCATGGCGAAGATTACGCTAATGGCGCTAAGGCCGAACACCTTGAACGACACCCAGAATGATTCCGTCTGGGTGCGCCACACGCACTCGTTGAGGACGGCGAGCACCAGGAAAAAAATGGCCCAGCGCAGGGTGAGAATGCGCCATCCCTCTTCGGTGAGGGAGAAGGCATTATCGAACACCGTCTTCAGCAGCGGCTTTCTGGCAAAATACCCATAGAGCAACGCCAGCCCGAATATGCCGGAGACGATGGTTGGCTTCATTTTGAAAAAAGTGTCGTTTTCAAAAAACAGCGTCAGCCCGCCAAACAGCACGACGATTGCACCGGAAACCAGCGGCATCATCGGCAGTTTCTTCAGCAAAATCCAATAAACAGCAAGCGCCGCCAGCGTCGCCGGAATGAAGGCCATGATGGCGGTGTGCAGGCCGAACTTTGAATAGCATATGAAGAATAAAACCAGCGGCCCCATCTCGAGGAAGAGCTTGAGGAGCGGATTGATCTTCTTCTGGTCGTTTGATGTCGTCATGCGTCCAATCCGGCAATGGCCTTCGCAAAGTCGCGGGCCTCAAAGGGTTCGAGGTCGTCAACGCCTTCGCCAACGCCAATGAAATGCACGGGTAAGCCAAATTTGTCGGCCAACGCCACCAGAATGCCGCCGCGCGCAGTGCCATCAAGCTTGGTCATGATCAGGCCAGTGACACTCGCTGTTTTGCCGAATAGTTCGACCTGAGACAGCGCATTCTGGCCAACGGTGGCGTCGAGCACCAGGAGCGTCGCATGCGGCGCTTCGGGATCAACCTTCTTCATGACGCGGATGATCTTTTCAAGTTCATCCATCAGGCCGGTCTTGTTCTGCAAGCGGCCTGCGGTGTCAACCAGCAGCACATCCATTCCCGCTTGCGTTGCTTTCTGCACCGCCTCAAACGCAAGGCCCGCCGCGTCCGCCCCCTGGTTCGTGGCGATCACCGGGACGTGGTTGCGTTCGCCCCAAACTTTAAGCTGTTCGATGGCAGCGGCGCGGAAAGTGTCTCCGGCGGCCAGCATTACTTTCAGCCCCTGCGCCTTGAACTTGGCGGCGAGCTTGCCGATGGTGGTGGTCTTGCCGGACCCGTTGACGCCGATCATCAGGATGACGAACGGCTTTTTGCTGCGATCCACTTCCAGCGGAAGGGCCACCGGCGCGAGCGACTTCTCGACCTCTTCGGCCAGAACCGCTTTCACTTCCTCTGGGGCGATCTGCTTGTCGAACCGCCCCTCAGACACGCGGGCGGTGATGCGCATCGCCGCCTCAATGCCGAGATCGGCCTGCACCAGAATGTCTTCGAGGTCTTCGATGGTGGCGTTATCGAGCTTACGCTTGGTGAAAAGATCGGTGAGGCGCTCGCCGATGGTGGAGGAGGTGCGCAAAAGCCCTGAGGTGAGGCGCTGCCACCAGCTCAGTTTTTGCTCGGGCGGTGTGGGAGCAACGGGCTCAACGGGAGTTGCAATAGCCGGTTCCGATACGTCCAGTGGCTCTGGCAGCGCAGTGGGAATATCCCCACCAAGCGCAGGCACTTCTTCCACCGCAACGGTTTCGGCGACCGGCTTGGGAGCCTCCGTGATCGGATCTGATTCTGTCGGAAGCGGCTCAGGTGCGGGCGCGGCCTTGCGCCCGAACAACCGTGAGAGGATCCCTTGTTTTTCGTCCTTTTCCGCCATTATCCGAAGCGGCCTCCTGCCGTGATGGTGCAACCGCATTTCCCCCGCCATCGCGAATGCGTTATGGGTGGGTGAAATTCGACGCCCGAACTCCAACTCCAGCTTTAGCCGAAATGCCGCACGAAGTGAAATCCCCCTCTGCGCCCGAATCAGAAGATCCGATAATCGCGCGCCTTCTCTACCGCGACGGCTTGATGCTGGTGATTGATAAGCCAGCTGGCCTGCCTGTGCATCCTGGCCCCAAGGGCGGCGACACACTGTTTCACCATCTCGACGCTTTGCGCTTCGGCCTTCCCCGTCGCCCGGAACTCGTGCATCGGCTCGACAAGGATACCTCGGGCTGTCTGGTGCTTGGGCGCCACCCCAAAGCATTGCGACGGATTGGCAAACTCTTTCACGATGACCGCATCGATAAGGTCTATTGGGCGGTGGTTGAAGGCGGACCCGAAGAAGAGACAGGAGCAATCGACCTGCCGCTTGCCCCTAAATCACCGGATCGCGGCTGGTGGATGAAGGTGGATGCCGACGGTCTTCCATCGCGCACCGAATGGCGCGTGATGCGGCGCGACGAGGATGCAGCGGGTAACCCCCTGACATTCATGGAACTGAAGCCGATCACCGGGCGCACCCATCAACTGCGCGTCCATTGTGCCGCCATGGGCTGGCCCATTCTCGGCGACTCCATCTATGGTACCGCGCCACGCTTCGACGGGCCGGGCCTATATCTCCATGCCCGCGCGATCACCATCCCGCTTTACCCCAGCAAAGATCCGATCAGAGTGGAAGCGCCGGTTCCTGAGCATATGAAGAATTATGGAGCGTGGCCGGAGGCGTAGCCTGCTCCCATAGCCTGTTTGCATCCTTACAAACGGGCGTTGTGGACATCACTCCGTCAAATTGATATCATTTTATTAAATTGAAATCACTGCCATCGCACTATCGCATGGCTATGCCGTGGCAACCCGCGATATCTCGCCATTCGAAGCGGCGGGTTTATCTGTCATAAACCCATGGACCCATAAATCCATCACTCCTTAATCGGCAGCCATATTTCCACCACACCTGTGCCCGTGTTCGGGTCAAAACGGTGGTCGTATTTCTCAAAAACAGTTCCATCACCCAAATCATAGCCGGATTCGGGCAACCATTTGTGCCGGATGGTGTAATGGCTGTCGCCCATGTCCACGGCACTGCCGTGGTGCTCGAACACCGCATAAAAATGGTCTTTGATCGGGACGGTTACAAAATCTTCCGGCGCTACGCTATGGCCGGAAACCTCAACACCGGTGATGTATTCAAAACCGCTGCCATCGAAATTGCGATAAACGCCGTAATAGGCAGATCCCACCCGCTCAGGCACGAAACCGACGCGCTCGGCGAAGCGGCTCCAATGCTGATCGACACCTTCAATCTTGGCCATATTGTAGCGGGCCGCGATACCGGCAATCAGCATTCCAGACAGGTTCACGAAGCGGGGCGCTGCCATCTCGATGAATTTGCACCTGTTTTCCATCGCGTGATCTCCGGGCGGTTTAAACAGCCACTCGCCACCTTTGAAAATAGCGGCTCTACGCGGTCAGGCAACCCTTGCCATCATGCCCGGTTATGGTGACGGAGATGATCTCGCGTGCAGCCACCGGGTCCGACATGCGGACGGCAGTAAAACCTTCGGTGCGCCCGATGTTATTGGCTTCCATCAGCACCATCCGCTGTTGTCCAACTTCACTGTCGAGATGTTTGAGAAGCGCTGCTGCGCCCTTCTCGCGCAGGCGGCGGGCGCGCTCCTTGACGTGGCTGCGGTCCACTGGCGGCATACGGGCAGCGGGGGTGCCAGGGCGTGGCGAGAACGGGAAAACATGGAGATGCGTCAGGCCGCACTCATCAACGATATCAAGCGAGCGCGAAAACATCTCTTCGGTTTCAGTGGGAAAGCCGGTGATGATATCCGCGCCAAAAATGATGTCGGGGCGCAGCTGCCGCGCTTCTTCGCAAAAACGGATGGCGTCCTCGCGGGCATGGCGGCGCTTCATGCGCTTGAGGATGAGGTTATCACCCGCCTGAAGCGATAAATGCAGATGCGGCATCAGGCGGGGGCTTTCGGCGAGCGCCTCCATCAGGTCAGCATCAGCCTCAACCGAATCAATTGAAGAAATGCGCAGGCGCGGCAAATCGGGCACCAGCCGCAGAATGGTTTTGACAAGGCTGCCAAATTTCGGCGCTCCGGGCAGGTCAGCACCATAGCTCGTCAGATCGACGCCGGTCAGCACCACCTCGCGCACGCCGTTGCCAGTGAGGCGTTTGATCTGTTCGACAACACCCCCCATGGGCGCCGAGCGGGAATTGCCGCGGCCAAAAGGAATGATGCAGAAGGTGCAGCGATGGTCGCAGCCGTTCTGCACCTGCACGAAGGCGCGAGTGTGTTCGTGAATGCCGTCAATGAGGTGGATTGCGGTCTCGCGCACCGCCATGATGTCGTCAACGATGACCTTCTCGGCGGCATTAACGCCAAAGTCACGGATACCGACCCAGGTTTCCGCGATCATCTTTTCCTTGTTACCGACCACTTTCGCCACTTCCGGCATGGTGGCGAACAGGTGCGGCTCAACCTGCGCGGCACACCCGGTCACGACAATCTTTGCGTTGGGGTTTTCCCGCGCCATCCGGCGAATCGCCTGGCGGGCCTGGCGGGTTGCTTCGCCGGTGACGGCGCAGGTGTTGACAATGATGAGGTCATCATGGCCCGCCGCGGTGGCGTGTTTGCGCATCGCCTCCGACTCGTAGACGTTGAGGCGGCAGCCGAAGGTGACGACTTCGATGGCCATTACGCCGCTCCGGAAAACAGGCTCGGCGCAAACCGGCCTTCCCATTCAAGCTCGACCGGACCGGTCATGAGCATGTGCGCGTCGCTTTCGCGCCATTCGATCTCAAGATCGCCGCCAGGCAGTGTGATCGTTACCTTGCGGCCGGTGAGGCCGCGCCGGTGCGCCAGAACCGCAACCGCGCATGAGGCCGTGCCACAAGCGCGCGTTGCGCCTGCACCGCGCTCCCACACAACAACACGGACATGGTCGGGGCTGAGCACCTCAGCAAACGAGATATTGGCGCGCGCCGGAAACATCGGATGATGCTCGAGCGAGGGGCCAACCCCATAAACATCCCACGCTGCCGTGTCTTTCACGAAAAATACGATATGCGGATTGCCGACGCTTGCACCCGCCGCAGGCGGCAAATCATAGCCCGCAAGTTCAACCGGAAAAGCGAGCGTGTCAGCCACAGCGTTTTTAAGCGGAATCTCATCCCACCCAAATAGCGGCACACCCATATCGGCCATGAAGGCAAGCTCACCACGCCGCTCGCATAGAAGCGGACCCATCTTGGTTTCGAGATGCAGACGTTCGCCGTTGAACCCTTTGGCCATCACGCCATCGGCCATCATCGCCCAGGCGACGCAGCGCGTGCCATTGCCGCAGCCGCCCGCTTCCGAGCCATCGAAGTTATAGATGCGAATGAAGGCGTCGGTGCCCAGCGTGACCGGATCATGCAACACCATCATCTGGTCGAAAGCGGATTTTTCATCGCGAGCGATGGCCAGCGCCTCGTCAAGGGTGACGATGTGGCTTGTACCGCGCAAATCAAGCACCACGATCTTGTTGCCAAGACCGTTCATTTTCAGGAAGCGATGATTGGATAGAAAGCTGCTCATGGAATCTTGCATTATGGTGGTTGGGGAGATTGTTATCGATGCCTTATGCGCCTTTTTTCCGGCGGTGGCCAGTGGCCCGGCCATGCAGGGGCGCCAGGTGAGGGGCGGCGTATTCGCCTGTCGTGTCATTGTCTAAAAATGTGCCTATGATAAATACCTTACAGGAATACCGATTCCCCTTTTCAGGATGCTGCAGATGCGCCGCCACATTTTCGAGACTTTGCGCTTCAGCCGGGTGGCTTGCGCCCGCCCTGTCACGGCAGGCCTGATGGCTTTGTCCCTGATGACGCTTGCGCCGCTCGCGCTCCAGGCGCAGACACCCGCAGCACCCGTGCAGGAACCCGCCACCCCGCAGGAGCCCAAGGCGCAGGATGTGCCGGATAGTACGACGCAGGACACTCCCGCCCAGCCCCAGCCGTTGCCGGATCTGACCGGTGTGCCCACACTGGTGCCGATGCCTAAAGAGCCGCCCGAGGTGCAGGAGGTCGAGATTCCGGCCAAGCCCGTGGCTGTTCTCTCCGGCGACAGCAAATGGGAAGATAACTACGCCACGCTGTCCGAGGCATTTAAAAAGATCAACGCCGCTCTGGAAAAGGCCGGCAAGAAAGCAGCGGGCCGTCCGGTGGTGGTTTATACCAAATATACCGACGAAGGTTTTTCCTATCAGGCGATGATCCCACTTGCAGAGGCTCCGGCATCAGATGCCGCCCCACTCGGTGAGGGCGTTGGCTATGGGGTGGTTCCGGCGGGCAAGGCGCTGCGCTTTATCCATGCCGATTCCTACGGCGAAATCTCGGAGACCTACGAAGCCGCTGGGCTTTATATTGAAACACGCGATCTCATCAGCAAGGAATTGCAGATTGAGGAATGGGTGACCGATATCACCGACCCGGCCGCCAAGAATGCGATCGTCAATCTCTATATCGAATTGATGGACAAACCCTCCGGTAGCGCGCCGCCGCAATAGGCGCGTTACCCCACCCGCTTGGCAATGAAGCGGGCGATGCTCGGGCTTGTCATCAGCACCATCAGGAAGCGCACCGTCTGCATCGCCATGACGAATGGCAGATCAACGGCGGCGGAGGCTGCGATGATGGCCACCGAATCAAGACCGCCGGGACTGGTGGCGAGATAAGCGGTTAGCGGATCAATGCCCGCAAAACGTACCAGCAGGAAAGCAAAGCAGCCGCAGGCTCCAATCAGCACCAATGTGGAGGCAAGCACGCGCGGGAAAGCGCGGATGGCGTGGGATATCACCTTGCGGGTGAAGCGCAGGCCGATGCTCCAGCCGATGAAGGCGTAGGAAATCGCCAAGAGCCACGGCGGCAGTACAAAACGGATCACGCCTGTCTGGCTCAAAATGATACCGATGATGAGCGGCAACAATAGTGGCCCGGCCGGAATGCGAAAATACCGGGCCACAATGCTGCCGACCAAGGCGAGCAACAGGGTTTCGGTGAACGGCACCCAAGGGATTGGCGGAAACCAGATGGTCGGCGGTACCGTAACACCGCTGGTCCAGATGGCGGCAACAATCGAGGCGACCGCGGCAACGCACACCACCCGCAGATATTGCATGAAGGCGACAAGGCGCATGTCGGCACCATAGGCTTCCGCCATCAGGGTCATAGCTGAAGCCGCACCAGGCGACAGGCCCCAGATCGCTGTGCTGCCCGGCAATATCTGCCAGCGCGCCAACAACCAGCCAAGCGTGCTGGCGATGGCAATGGCCGAAGCGACGCCGATGAAGAACAGCGGCCAGTCCTTGGCCACCTCGGTCATGATTGAAGGCGGAATATTGCTGGCGATCATGCAGCCAACAATGCCTTGCGCGGCATAGAAGGCGCGGGGTGCGACGGTGAGTTCATGGCCACGCACGGCAACGAGAATTGCCGCCGCCATTGGTCCGAGCAGAAGTTCCGCCGGGAGGTGGATGGTCTCAAGCAGCGCGACGAAGACTGCTGAGAGAACGATCAGAATACCCCACACCACCCAGGGCGTGTGGCCCTTGCTCTGCCGATAACGGGATAGGAGGTTTTTGAGGGGCACCAGATCGACTCAAACGTCACGAACAATGCCCTATGCCTTATTCCTGCATGGCAGCGCATTCAAGCTATGGCAGCGCTGCAGCGGCAATTTGCCTTCCTGGCAAGGCTCATTCGCTGCCCACACGCGCCTCGGAGCGCTTGCGACGGTGGTTTTCCAGCGTAACCGCCAGCACCAGGATGTCGAATATGCCGAGGCAGCGGCAACAATAGAAGGTCTATCTGCAAGCTTCGCATTAAAATAATGGGAACCTATCCAATATGTACCCGTTGTCAGAGCCTGGGCTGAAGGTTTGAACGCGAGCCTGAAACACCAACGAGAGAAGTATATTCTCATTTATCTAAAATCACCCAAATTTTGTTACTTGATGCGCCCCGCAAAGGAGATTGATATGCCAGGAAAAGCTAAAAACCTTGAAGATCTTTTCCATGATACGCTCAAGGATATCTATTATGCCGAGCGTAAAATATTAAAGGCCCTGCCAAAAATGGCACGCGGCGCTCAGGCCACGGAACTAAAAGCTGCTTTCGAAAAGCACCTCGACCAGACCGAGACCCACGTCGAGCGGCTGCAGAAGGTTTTCGAGATTGTAGGCAAGCGGCCCCAAAGCAAAACCTGCCCGGCCATTGACGGCATCATCGAGGAAGGCGAGGAAATTCTGGAAGAATTTGGCGGCACGCCCGCCGGAGATGCCGGACTCGTATCAGCGGCCCAAGCCGTAGAACATTACGAGATGGCACGCTACGGCACATTGCGCCGCTGGGCTGAAATCCTCAACTACCCGGATGCCGCCAAGCTGCTGCAGCAAACGCTTGCCGAAGAGGAGACAACCGACAAGGATCTCAGCAAGATCGCCGACAGCAGCGCGAACAAAAAAGCACTTGCCGCTTAGTGCAGGTTTGAAAACAGGGCGGCGGGGGCTTTCCCGTCGCCCTTTCTTCCGGGCCAAATACGTTTTTCGGCTCGTTTTCTTGACTCTGATGTCATTTACTATTATCCAAACCCGGTAAATCTGGAAGAGCGTGCTTAATGAGCCGCCGACCGGTCCGGGCTTTTTCCCTGAAAAGGTTCGCCGGAGGTCCACGTCCGACAGCGCGTTGCGCCCTCGGGCGTCGCGGTGCTTTGAGTTTCCCTTCCGCCCTGTGGTTAAGTTGGTGACGGCGATGTTCGACGGCCTTTCGCAGAAACTTTCCGGCATTCTCGACAGCCTGACCCGGCGCGGGTCGCTGAGCGCGGATGACGTCAACACCGCGATGCGCGAAGTGCGTCGGGCGCTGCTTGAGGCCGATGTCGCGCTGGAAGTGGTGAAAAAATTCACCGACCGGGTGCGCGAGCGCGCGGTTGGCGCAGAGGTTATCAAGTCAGTCACGCCCGGCCAGATGGTGGTGAAGATCGTCCATGACGAACTCGTCGCCATGCTCGGCTCCGAAGCCAAAATCATTGACCTTGAAGCCACTCCTCCCGTCGCCATCCTGATGGTCGGTCTGCAGGGCTCCGGTAAAACTACCACCACCGCCAAGATCGCTCGCCGCCTCACCGACAAGATGAAGCGCAAGGTGCTGCTGGCCTCGCTCGACACCCGCCGTCCGGCGGCGATGGAGCAACTTGCCGTATTGGGCAAGCAGGTTGGCGTTGAGACCCTGCCAATTGTTGCTGGCCAGTCGGCGGTGCAGATTTCCCGTCGCGCCATGGAAGCGGCCCGCCTCGGCGGCTACGACGTTGTTCTGCTCGATACCGCCGGTCGCGTCACGGTTGATGAGGCCTTGATGAACGAGGTGGCCGAGGTCAAGGCCGCTACCAACCCCCACGAAATCCTGCTGGTCGCTGACGCCCTCACCGGCCAGGATGCGGTCAACACCGCACGCGCCTTTGACAACCGTCTCGGCATCACCGGAATCGTGCTGACCCGCATGGACGGCGACGCCCGTGGCGGCGCGGCTTTGTCGATGCGGGCGGTCACCGGCAAGCCGGTCAAGTTGGTCGGCACCGGCGAAAAGATTGACGCTCTCGAAGAGTTCCATCCCTCCCGTGTTGCCAATCGCATCCTCGGCATGGGCGATATCATCTCGCTGGTAGAAAAGGCCGCCGAGAATATCGACCACGAAAAGGCCATGCGCACCGCCGAGAAGATGCGCAAGGGCAAGTTCGACCTTGAGGATCTGCGCGACCAACTCGTCCAGATGGAAAAGCTCGGCGGCATCGGCGGACTGATGGGCATGATGCCCGGCATCGCCAAGGCCAAAGCTCAAATGGCCAATGCCAATATGGGCGAAGGCATGCTCAAGGGCATGCGCGCCATCATCGACAGCATGACGCCGAAGGAACGCCGCAACCCGGATATTCTCAAGGCATCGCGCAAAAAGCGCATCGCCGCCGGTTCCGGCACCAAGGTTGAAGAAATCAACAAGCTCGTCAAAATGCATCGCCAGATGGCCGATGTGATGAAGATGATGGGCAAGAACAAGCGCGGCGGCCTCGGCGGTATGCTTGGCAATATGTTCGGCATGGGCGGTGGAATGCCCGAGCCGACACCGGAAATGATCGAACAGATGAAACAGCAGATGGGCGGGCAGATGCCAGCCGGTTTGCCGCCAATGCCGGCGGAACTGGCAGCGCCCCCGAAAAGCCCCATGGGTCTTCCGGGATTGGGCGCACCGAAGTTCCCAGGGCTGCCCGGCCTCGGTGGATTCCCGTTCGGTAAGAAAAAATGAGTTTTTACGCCGGACCATGCGGCGGAAAAAGGTAAGTAAAGTCAAAAGTTTAATTCTAGGAGAAACCAATGTCCCTCAAGATTCGTCTCACCCGTGGCGGTGCCAAGAAGCGTCCGCATTACCGCATCATCGTTGCCGATTCGCGCTCCCCGCGCGATGGCCGTTTCATCGACAAGGTCGGCATCTACGACCCGATGAAGAGCAAGGACGATCCGGCCCGCGTCATCCTCGAAGTCGAGAAGATCAAGGCCTGGCTCGCCAAGGGCGCTCAGCCGACCGACCGCGTGCTCCGCTTCCTCGATGCCGCTGGCCTCGTGAAGCGCGCTCCGCGCAACAACCCTGAGAAGGCCGTTCCCGGCAAGAAGGCCCAGGAGCGTAGTGCTGCTGCCGCCGCCGCTGCTGAAGCCGCTGCTGCTCCGGCTCCTGCCGAAGCTCCGGCTGCGGAATAATCCGAAAGGGGTGGCGCACGCTCTACGGGATGCGCAACCCGCTTTTTGATGTTATGGACGGGTGTGCCCGCGCTATGGCGCAGGCGCACCCGTTTTGACTTGTGAAAGAAGATCGTCGTGGTCGCAAAAGCCGCTCGAAGCCTCGATAAGCCGCAATCGCTTGCCAACAACCCGGCCTACGTGCTGCTCGGTGAATTCGGACGGGCACAAGGGTTGAAGGGCGAATTGCGCCTCAAATCCCACACCGCCGAACCCGAAGCGATTGCTGACTATGGTGCGCTAACGTCCAGCCGTGGTGACGCAATAAAGATCACTGCTGTGCGCCCCGCATCCGGCAACCACCCAGATATGCTGGTGGTACGCGTGGACGGTGTCGCCACCCGCGAAGCCGCGGAAGCGCTCAATCGCGTCGGCCTGTACATCGAACGCGACCGCCTGCCCCAGCCCCAACAGGAAGACGAGTTTTTCCATGCCGACCTCATCGGCCTGAAGGTGGTCGATACCTCTGGCACTGAACTCGGCACGGTGAGCAGTGTGGCCAATTATGGTGGCGGCGATATCCTTGAAGTGGCGCCGGGCAGCTTGATGGTGCCCTTCACCAGAACCTTCGTGCCGGAAATCGACATGAAGAACGGCCGCGTGGTGATTGATTACGCCGAAAGCGATGCCCCGGAGCAGGATGAATGACGGCGCAACCGCTCCTGCGCCTTGCCGAAAGAGCTGACATTCCGGCCATCATCACGTTGTTGCGGGAGGACCCGCTCGGTGTAACGCGCGAAGCGATGCCCGACGACCCGCTGTATCTTCATGCCTTTGACACCCTCGCGGCGAACCCTAACAATCGTTTTTATGTGCTGGAATGCGACAGTGATATTGTCGGGTGCAGCCAGCTCACATTCATTCCCGGCCTGTCGCGCCAAGGAGCCACCCGTGCCATCATTGAAGCCGTGCGGGTCGCCAAGCGCGAGCGCGGCGCAGGGCTCGGGACTTTTCTGATGGAAGAGATGATTCGCATCGCCTCGGAACGGGGATGCCAGCTCATTCAACTGACCAGCGACAAGACGCGCCATGACGCGCATCGCTTCTATGAGCGGCTTGGTTTCACCCGCAGCCACGAGGGCTTCAAGCGCGTGGTGCAAGAGGCAAAGCCATGAGCACTTTTTCCGCTACCGTTCTCACGCTCTATCCCGAAATGTTTCCCGGCCCGCTCGGGGTCTCGTTGTCGGGGGATGCCCTCGCCAAAGGACTGTGGTCGCTTGAGGCGCGCAATATCCGGGAGCATGGCCTGGGGCGTCACCGCGCCGTCGATGATACGCCCGCCGGGGGCGGTTGCGGCATGGTGGTGCGTTGCGATGTGCTGGCCAGCGCCATTGATGCGGCAACAACACCTGACGACAACCGCCCACGCCTGCTGTTGAGCCCACGCGGAAAGCCCCTGACGCAGGCGCGGGTCCGTGATCTCGCGGAAGGCCCCGGCGTGATGCTGGTGTGTGGCCGTTTCGAGGGCGTCGATGAACGCGCCATCGAAGGGCGAGGGCTCGAAGAGGTGTCCATCGGCGATTATATTCTGTCGGGGGGAGAGCTGGCAGCGATGGTTCTGCTTGATGCCTGTGTGCGCCTCATTCCCGGCGTGATGGGCAAGCTCGAATCCGGCTCCGAGGAGAGTTTTGAGAACAACCGCCTCGAATACCCCCATTACACCCGCCCACGCGATTGGGAAGGCCGCGCCATTCCGGAGGTGCTGCTGTCGGGAAATCACGCCGCCATCGAGAAATGGCGGCGCGAACAATCGGAGCGCCTGACGGCGGCGCGACGCCCTGATCTCATGGCATCCGCGCGAAATAAATGATGTCGTGAGGAACGCGAATTACGGTTTGGCGATATGCCACATACCGCCCATGCCGTCGCCGCCCGCTTCACCCGCCTTGGTGTCCTTGGCCCAGGTGTAAAGCGGCTTTCCCTTATAGGCCCATTGTTTTGAACCGTCTTCACGGGCGACCACCGTCCAGCTTCCCATCGGCTTGGCCTGTTCTGAAGCCTTGAGCGGCGGCCAGTTGGTGGCGCATTGAGCAACGCAGGCGGATTTGCCGGTTTCGTCCTTGGTGAAGGTGTAGAGCGTCATGCCCTTGGAATCGACCAGGGCATCACCCTTATTGGTCTTGCCCGGCATGCCCGGATCAACCGCAAGTGCCGGGAACGCGAGAAGTGCGGTCAGCATTGCTGCACCGCTCATTGTCTTGAATAGATGAGCCATTGGAGTGTTCTCCCATGATTGTCGCGGAATGCGGCACGGAGCGCGCCGCCGTAGCGACAACTCCGCAGGGAGAGGGTGGGTTCCGGGCATAAAAATGGGGAGAGGCGAACCTCTCCCCGAAAGAAGCCTGACTGGCAGGCGGCGTTACTTCGTCGCGGTCGCCGTCACGTCGATCTTGGAGTCGAGCGATGTCGGATCCTGGCTTGCGGCAAAGAGATCGGCGAGGCCGAGGCCAACGCCGTTCTTGGCCTTGATGGCAATGTCGAGCTTGCCGGGATTTGCCCAATAGTCGAGCAGCGCCTTCTTGATGGTCTGGACCGAGCTCATGCTGGCCAAAGGCTCGGGGATCATCGCCGCCATCATCGGGACCATTGCCTTGAGCTGCTCCGGCGACTGGCCCTGTTCCGCTGCCGTGATCTTGAGGAGCTTATCGAGCCCGCCCTTATCCTCGGTATGCAGCGACACATTCTTCGCGGTGAGCCCGATCGCGGCCATCTGAATGGCCTTCTGGTCCCACGAGAACATGGTCTCAGTGAAATTGCCGAGGGTGCCTTTCAGGCTCACGCTGCCAAGACCCGCATCGGCTCCACCGATTTCCAGGTTCAATTCCTTGGCGTCCTTGTTCCAGCCGAGATCAATGACATGGGACATATTTACGGTGTCCAAGCCAACGCTCTGCAGGGTTTTATAGGTCTTGAGGCTGCTCGCCTTGCCATCGAGGGTGAACACAATGGCCGGAATTTGCAGGTTGTCGAACGAGAATCGGAACGTGGTGGGAATGGCGTTAAACGGCTTTTCCATCTTCCAGGTGAAATTCTTGAGTTTCACCGTGAAATCAACCGTCTCCGGCGTGGCGGGCTGGGCCGGGGCCGGTGTGGCCGGAGCCTCATCGTCGCCCTCTTCCTCATCCTCATCATGCGCCATCGCGACGGCCTTGGTGATGCCCTTGGCGTTCACTTCGAGGTCGTTCAGGGAAACCGTTCCGATATTCGCATAAATCGACAGAACGGCGCGACTGATACCACTGAGTCCGCTCATGCGGTTCGTCTTGGAAATCTCGCTGACGAGTTGCTCGGAGGGCAGGCTGAGGAGCTTCTTAGCTTCGCCAACGATGGGGCCGAACGAGAAGCCCTTCCAGCTATAAGAACCAAGCTTGCCAGTGATCTTGCCACCATTGAAGGTGATGTCGGTGCCCTGCTGATCAAAGCCCTTGGTTTCGATCTTGGCGGCTTTGGCCGAGAATGAGAAGGGCGAACCAAGCTTCGGATCGGTGATGGTTTCCGAGAGCGTATAGTTCTCAATGGTGGCAGCACCGGGCTGCAGGTTTTCAAACAACTCGACGGCGATCATGCCGATCTGCTTGATCTGATCGACCTGCTGTACCGTCGGGCCTTTGGGCGCATCGGGATCTGATTTATTTGCCGATTCTGAAATAAGCGTGGTGACCTGCGCCACAACATCCTTGAGCGGTCGCGACAGCAGCTTGATCTTGGTGCCCTCCGTCGCAGTCATCTTGGCGTATTCGCCCTTGGCCTCAAAACCCGGAGCGGTGATGGCAAATGTCAGGCCTTCGGCTGTGCCGGGGCCAGTGAGCGCAACGGCATCCTTATCTTCCGGGCCAGCCTTGTCGACCCACAGACGATACGCATGGACGAAATTGTAATCGTTCACGCCGCCGCTCTTCAGCCCGACAGTGAAGGTGGCAAGCGTCTTGTCCTTGTCGAGGACCTGGCCGGAGCACCCGGAAAACGAATATTTGCCAACCTTGCCCGCAGCGATCTTTTCCAGCTTTTCGCCGGTGCAGGAAGCCGAGACCTTCAGCGTGCCTGCCTCAAACGAGAGGTTTGTGGTCGGGATTTCAGCCGAACCGGCGGTGAATGCCTGCATGGCCTTGAGGCGGTCCGGGGAGGCTGTGCCTGCCGCCAGCATCTTTTCGAGATCCGCCTTCGGGATGTTCGAGCCCTTGATGTCAATCTTCGGGTAAGTCAGCTTGACGCCATAAATGTCGTATGTGACGTTTTCCAGCGTAACATCATAAGCCGCGGGCGGGCTCTTGCCACCAGCCTGCGCGCTCAGGGTGCCGAGACCGGCCACGGATAACGCCACAGCCAGGGTGGCGGCGCTCTTGAAAACAGGTTGCATGGATGCTCTCTTCATTGTGCCATCGGGTTCCCCTTAGTTGTATTCAATCCGCGCTCCATTTAAAAGCCTGAGCCCCAGCGAAACAGGAAGAATTGCTGCAAACCTGCCGGAAAGCTGCATATTTCATCGGTTCTTTCGGAGAATGTGGCGCACTGCCCCACCAAGCCACCATTGCAACCGCGGCGTCCATCCGGCTATGCTGCCTTTCGCGCCAAAACACCGGACACGCATATGGACTGGACGACGACCAAAGCTCCCACACTGGAAGAAATGGAAGCCCTGACGCATGTCGCCTTCGATGCATTGCCGCAGGAATTCCGCGCTTTGTGCGGCGATGTGCTGATTCGTGTCGAGGATTTCCCCGACGACGAAACAATGCGGGAGATGCAGTGCGAGACCGAGTTTGACCTCCTTGGTCTGTTTCGTGGCATCGGCCTGGCGCAAGGCTCCGCCGATTACATGACCGGCCAGCTTCCCAACATGGTCTGGCTCTACCGGCGCCCGCTGCTCGATTACTGGGCGGAGCATGACGAGACCCTCGGCGCGCTGGTGACCCATGTTCTGGTGCACGAGATTGGCCATCATTTTGGCCTGTCGGACGCCGATATGGAGGCAATTGAGCATGCTACCGAGTAATAAAATGATGTTTTGACCGCGTTGTTCGATAATTTGCCTTGTTTGACGGGTGTTTTTCGTAATACCAGAAAAGCAGCCCGGCCTGCCGGGGAGAAGCGAAGGTTTTTGAGAGATGGAAAAGTTCACGGTGCTTGAGGGCGTGGCTGCGCCGATGCGGACGGTCAATATCGATACCGATATGATCATCCCCAAAAACTACCTCAAAACCATCAAGCGTACCGGCCTTGGCATGGGGCTTTTCGCCGAGCTTCGCTATAATGAGGACGGCTCAGAAAACCCCGATTTCGTGCTCAACCAGCCCGCCTACCGCAAAGCGTCGATCATTGTGGCCGGTGACAATTTCGGCTGCGGCTCATCACGCGAGCATGCGCCCTGGGCACTGCTCGATTTCGGCGTGCGCTGCGTGATTTCCACCAGTTTTGCCGACATCTTCTATAATAACAGCTTCAAAAACGGCATCCTGCCCATCAAGGTTTCGCCGGAAGACCTGGAAAAGCTGTTTGACGACGCCGAACGCGGCTCCAATGCGACACTGACCATCGACCTGGAAAACCAGGAAATTCGTGGTCCTGACGGCGGCAAGCTGCATTTCGACATAGACCCCCATCGCAAGAAATGCCTGCTAAACGGCCTTGATGATATTGGCCTGACACTCGAAAAGCAGGACAAGATCAATGCCTATGAGGCGAAACTTTCCGAGCGCGCCTGGAGCTGAGCTTCAGAAAACCTTAACCATAAGCGGTGTATAGCGAGAGGCATGATTATGCTCTCTCGCTTTCGCTTCGCCGTGGCGGCTTCCGCTTTCGGCCTCGCTGTTTCCGCCCTCCCCGCCGCAGCCCAAAGCTATGACGGTTGTCTGGCCCATTTGCGCTCTGAAGCAGCCGCCAAAGGCGTTTCGGCTTCAGCCTTCGATCGGGCCATGCGCGGCATGACGCCGGACATGACCGTGTTCGACTCCATGAATGCGCAACCGGAATTTAAAACACCGGTTTGGGATTACCTCGGCGCTCTGGTTGATGACGAGCGCGTCAGCGATGGCCGCGCCGCCATGCGCCAGCATGCGCGAGCGGTTGCCGCGGTGGAACAGCGCTTTGGTGTTGATCGCTATGCCTTCGTCGGCGTGTGGGGCGTTGAATCCAATTTCGGCAAGAACCTCGGCAAAAAGCCCATTCTACAATCGCTCTCGACACTGGCCTGCTTCCCCAACCGGCGGCAGGGCTATTTCAAGGGCGAGTTCATGGCGACACTTCAAATCGTCCAGCGTGGCGATGTGCGCGCCGACCGTCTGATGGGCTCATGGGCTGGCGCTTTCGGCCAGACCCAGTTCATGCCGTCGACCTTCCTCCGGCTCGCCGTGGATCAGGATGGCGACGGACGGCGTGATCTCGTGGATTCCGTGCCCGACGCACTCGGCTCCACCGCCAACTTTCTGAAAAAGGGCGGGTGGGTTGAGGGCTTGCCATGGGGTTACGAAGTGCGCCTGCCGCGCGGCTTCAACGCTGCCCAGGCCGGCCGCAAAGCCAAGAAGCCGCTATCACACTGGGCAGCACTCGGCGTGACCCATATGGACGGTCGCGCGCTCTCCGGTGGTTATCAGGCTGGCATTCTGCTACCCGCTGGCGCCAACGGCCCCGCCTTCGTGGTGACCAAGAATTTCGATGTGTTCTATTCCTACAACGCCTCGGAGGCCTATGGCCTGGCCATTGGCGTGCTCGGTGACGTGCTGCGTGGCCGCCCCGGCATCCAGACGCCCTGGCCCACCGATGATCCGCCGCTGTCCCGCGCGGACCGCCGCGAATTGCAACGCTTGCTGACCGCGCGCGGCTATGACGTTGGCGAACCCGATGGTGCCATCGGCTCCAAAACTCGCGAAGCCATCAAGGAAATCGAACGCGCCATCGGCATGCCCGCCCGCGGCAGGCCGGGCGGCAAGGTGTTGAACGCTCTGCGGCGGGGGTGATGGCGCAAAGCGTCATCTCTTCATCTTCGCTGAATGTGCGCCTATAACATCTCGCCCTGCATGAGCCGGGGCGCGTCTTGTCCGCTGTCACCGGCGGCGCGGTCGGCGAAGAAGCGTTTCAGTTCGGGCAAACGGTTGACCACGCCAAGGCCGAAATCGCGCATCAGGCGTAAGGGCGTCACGTCGTTGGAGAACAGGCGGTTGATGCCGTCCATGGCGAGGCCCTTGACGGTGACGTCAAAGCGCCGGGCGTTTTCATAAAGGGCAAGCCGATCGGCGGCACCGGGATCGAGGCCAAGACGGAAGGAATCGACGATGATCTCGGCGAGCACCGCAACATCCTCAAGCCCGAGATTGAGCCCCTGCCCGGCGATGGGGTGAATGGCGTGGGCGGCATCTCCCAGCAGCACCATGCGGTCTGCGGTGAAGCTGCGGGCAATGCCGAAGCTCAAGGGGAAGCTCTGCAGCTTGGTTTCCAACGACAGCTTGCCAAGGATCGGTCCGAAACGGCGCTCCACCTCAGCCAGATGGCGGTTGTCGCCAAATTCCATGAGATACGCCGCCGTTTCCTCCTCCTCGGTCCAGACAATGGAGGAGCGATGGCCGAGCGAGCCGCCGGGAACCAATGGCAATGAGGCGAACGGACCAGCGGGCAGAAAATGCTCGTAGGCCTTACCTTCATGGTCGCGCTCATGGGCGATGGTGCCGACAATTCCGACCTGCTTGTAAGACCACGACACCCAGCCGATACCAGCTACGTCTCTCAACCGCGAGCGCTTGCCGTCGGCGGCAACCAGCAGGGCGGCGCGGATCGGCGAGCGCCCGGCAATGGTGACATCGACACCGTCGGAGGCAGGCGAGAAACTGTCGATGGAGCCCGCAACAAAATCAATATCAAGCGCCCGTGCGGCAGCCATGACGGTCGCTGTGAGACGGGCGTTTTCAACGAGATAAGCCAGAGGCTCGCCCTTAATGCGGCCTTCGGCGAAGGTCATGAGGGTTGGTCGCACCGGGTCGGCAAGGCGGCTGTCGGTGATGACCATGTCGAGCACCGGCTGTGCCTCAATTGCGTCATCATCCCACACTCCAAGGGCTTCGAACATCCGCCGCGAGGCGGGCGCAACAGCAAAAGACCGTCGGTCAAGCGCAGGGTCGCGGTTCAAGGCGGGGTCAGCCAAAATGAGATGAATGGCATCACCCAAAGCCTGCTTTAGCGCCAGCGCCAAGGTCAGCCCGTTCAACCCGCCACCGGCAATGATGATGGTGCGGGGCGTTGCGGCTTTAATCGGCTTTTCGGACATGATCTTGTCTTTCATCGCAGTTGCGAACCCGGATAGCATCACATGCTATACCATGTTGCAGCAATGGGGGAACAGATCGTAGCGACCTTCCGGCCAATCACGATGATATGGAACGCGTGATGGCACACGCGAATGTTTGTCGCCTGATTTGCCTTATGACCGTTCGGTGTTAGTTATGCCGGTAATATCGGAATTTCTCGGGAGCCCCCAACGTGTCCAACGGCATTAACAAATTGCTGGCTATCCTCAAGCTCGAGCAGCTTGAGCTTAATCTCTACCGGGGCGGCAGCCCGCAGGTTGGGTGGCAGCGCGTTTTTGGCGGGCAAGTGGTTGGGCAGGCCGTGGTTGCGGCGTCACATACCGTTGACCCCAATTACCACATCCATTCGCTACACGGCTATTTCATCCGCCCTGGTGATCCGGACATTCCGATCATTTATGAGGTTGAGCGCCTGCGCGACGGAAACTCTTTCGTGACACGCCGCATCACCGCTATCCAGCACGGCGTAGCCATTTTCGCCATGTCCGCCTCGTTCCAGTTGGAAGAAGCGGGCTACGAACATCAGATGCCGATGCCGGTCGTACCAAAGCCGGATGAGTTGCTGACCGAGGAAGAGTTTCAGGTCAAGATATTGCCGTTGATGCCGCCGGAAATCCGGCACTACTTTTCCCGGATGAGCCTGCTTGATGTACGCCCGGTTGATCCTTCGCGCTATGAACTCAAAAAAGGCAATCACCCACCTTTTTTCAACTGCTGGTTCAAAGCCGCCAGTGCATTGCCCGATGATCCGGTCATCCACCGCGCCGTGCTGGCCTACGCCTCGGATTTCACGCTGCTCGATTCATCGCTTGTGGCGCACGGCCGCTCGGTGGTGGAGCGCTCCATTCAGGCGGCAAGCCTTGACCATGCTCTATGGTTCCATCGCCCGTTCCGTGCTGACGAATGGCTGCTTTATGCCCAGGACAGCCCGAGCGCGGTGAACGCGCGCGGCTTTTCGCGGGGGCTGATTTACCGTGAAGATGGCACACTCGTCGCGTCGGTCGCCCAGGAAGGGCTGATCCGCCGCCGCGATGATCTGGCGTGAGGGTTATTCCCCTCTGACGCCCGCCGCCAATTCTCGTACCAATTCCAGCACGGCGGGAATAGTAGCGCTGGTGCCTTGATCTTTGGCGTCGAGGGTGCGTTTCAGCGCATTCACCAGCGCCGAACCCACCACAACACCATCGGCACCACGGGCGATGGCCTTGGCCTGTTCGCCCGTCGTGACACCAAAGCCAACCACCACCGGCAGCTTGGTATGCTGCTTGATGCGGCCAACCGCCGTTGCAACGCGCGAAAAATCCGGCGTCGCGGTGCCGGTGATGCCGGTGATCGAGACGTAATAGACGAAGCCCGAAGTGTTCTGCAGAACGGCGGGCAGACGTTTGTCATCGGTGGTCGGCGTGGCAAGGCGGATGAACGACAGCCCGGCTTTGAGCGCGGGAATGCACAGCTCCGCGTCTTCCTCCGGCGGCAGATCGACAATAATCATGCCGTCAACGCCCGCCTCTTTGGCGTCTTTCAGGAAGCGGTCAACGCCGTAGATATAGATCGGGTTGAAATAGCCCATCAGGATGATCGGCGTGTCGGTATCAACCTCACGGAAGTCGCGCACCATCTGCAAGGCTTTGATGGTGTTCTGGCCCTTGGCCAGCGCGCGCAGGCCCGCCGCCTGAATGGCGGGACCATCGGCCATCGGGTCGGTGAAGGCGAGGCCAAGCTCGATGATATCGGCGCCTGCCGCAGGCAACTGCTTCAGCAGCGCCACCGAGGTGTCGTAATCGGGGTCACCGCCCATGACATAGGTGACGAGTGCCGCGCGGTTCTCAGAGCGGCATTTGGCGAAACGGGCTTCGATGCGGCTGGTCACAATTTCGCTCCCAGATGTTCGGCGACGGTGAAAAGGTCTTTGTCGCCTCGGCCCGAAAGGTTGACCACCATGATGTGATCCTTCGGCTTCTTGGCGGCGAGTTCGAGGGCGATGGCGACGGCATGGGCCGATTCGAGCGCAGGCACAATGCCTTCGAGCTTCGAGCAGACCTGGAACGCGTCGAGCGCCTGATTATCGGTACACGGCAGATATTGCACGCGCCCAATCGAATGCAGCCAGGAATGCTCGGGGCCAATACCGGGATAATCGAGACCCGCGGAAATCGAATGGGCCTCGGTGATCTGCCCGTCATCGTCCATCAGGAGATAGGTGCGGTTGCCATGCAGCACGCCGGGACGCCCGCCGGTGAGCGAGGCGGCATGTTTACCGGTCGAGACGCCGTGACCGGCGGCCTCAATGCCATAAATCTCGACATCCTTGTCATCCAGGAACGGATGGAACAGGCCGATGGCGTTGGAGCCACCACCCACCGCAGCCACCAGCGAATCAGGCAGACGGCCTTCCATTTCCATCATCTGGGTGCGGGTTTCATCACCGATCACGCATTGAAAATCGCGGACCATTTCCGGGTAAGGATGCGGCCCGGCAACGGTGCCGATGCAATAAAAGGTGTCGGAGACATTGGTGACCCAATCCCGTAACGCCTCATTCATGGCATCTTTCAACGTCTTGGCACCCGATTGCACCGGCACGACTTTCGCGCCGAGCATTTCCATGCGGAACACATTGGGCTTCTGCCGCTCCACATCGACCGCGCCCATATAAACAATGCATTCCAGCCCGAAGCGCGCGCACAATGTTGCGGTAGCAACTCCGTGCTGGCCCGCGCCGGTTTCGGCGATGATGCGCTTCTTGCCCATGCGGCGGGCAAGGAGAATCTGGCCGAGCACATTGTTCACTTTATGCGCGCCGGTGTGGTTCAGCTCTTCGCGCTTGAAATAAATCTTTGCGCCGCCCACGTGTTCGGTGAGCCGCTCGCAGAAATAGAGCGCTGAAGGCCTGCCGACATAATGCTTCAAAAAGCTCTTCATCTCGGCCTGAAAAGCCGGGTCCGCTTTCGCGGCGTTATAGGCCTGTTCCAGCTCTAAGATCAGCGGCATCAGCGTTTCGGCAACAAAGCGCCCGCCAAAGATACCGAAATGGCCGCTCTCATCGGGGCCAGTGCGAAGGGAATTGGTTTTCTGCTCAGCGCCCACGGGGAAAATGCCTTTTCAAAGGAGGTGGAGGCGTAAGCCGCGCCAAGGCGAGGCCACGCGGTTTCTATGGCAGGAAAGGGAGGGGGCTGGCAAGCGGCTCGATAGAGGATGCTTCAACTGGAGAAGCGGCGAAAAGGCAAGGGATCAGCCATCCAACAATACATTTTGCCCTTGTTTGGTAAGCTCTAGTTTGTGCAAAGATCATGAATATCTGGGTTTGTTTGGAAAATAAAAATTATTTCTTTATCTGACGCGGGGAGTATCAAAAAATCATTATTAGAGGTGATCCATATTTTTAATGTTTCGTGCGAGCAAGGGGCTGGATTGCCATAATATTCGGTCATCTTACTCTCGATATCTTTCATTGAGAATTTGACCCATGGTTCAGCATGGAAAAAAACTCCGGAATGGGTCGGATCGATTATGGTAGGTGCCTTCGCAAGCAGAGCCTGTTCTTCTGCGGTGCAGCTCTCGGCAATCCAAGAAGAAATCATGAACCCTGAGAAAACCGGCTTTATCTTGTAACTATCGAGACACGAATTCTTATTTTCCGGAAAAAGCTGCCCATAGGCCGAGAGCCATTTCAGCAATTTGTCCCGATCCTTCCACGGGGGCGGATCATCTTTGAAGCGTTTGAACAATGCGGTTAAGGCAGCTTCATCAAACAGTTTTTGACCGGGGACCGAGTTGATTGTGCAGGCAGGCTCGGTGGGTTCGGAAGCAAGGAGGTCCAAGACCACTGTATTTCCATGCTCGCGCCAGCGTAACGATGATCCTTTCGCCACATGCCAATAGGCAACACGGGCGTCACTGCAGGAAGCATCCGCAATGCCGAAACGTTTTTCGAGCATCGCGCGAAAGCCTGATAGGGATGCTCGATCCCGAAAGGTGATATTGAGATTAGCTTCGGCCGAGACATCCTTGCACTCGCCACTTCTGTCCGTAACCAACCGAAGCCAGATGGTTATGCCTGCGTCCTCAAGAGCGCTGTCAAGGCCGTGATAGTCAGAGCGACAACCTTTGGCCGGGCTCCATATGCGGCCACTCGCCTTCCACCATTTAAGAGCGATTTTCGGGTCCGAAGAGAGTGCCTTATCGGGAGCCGCCAATCTGTCAATGACCGCCGGCGCATTCTTCAGATCAAAAACTTCCCGCCCGACTTCATCGGTTACCGCGCTGGTACCAGCCGTGAGAATTAAGGTCAGTAAGGAAAAGCAGCAAAACAGGAAACCTCGTATCAACTGCA
Organism: Microvirga sp.; assembly: GCA_031546825.1. Lineage (GTDB taxonomy): Bacteria > Pseudomonadota > Alphaproteobacteria > Rhizobiales > Beijerinckiaceae > Hohaiivirga. Next base: position 112,502 of record JAVBJU010000014.1, read on the forward strand.
TCATTTGTCCCGTTTTATTCCCGTTATTGCCACGCTGTCTGCGCCTCGCGAATAAACGCCTCGATCTTCCCGATATCCTTAACCCCACGCGTCTTCTCAACACCTGACGAAACATCGACCATGCGCACGCCAGTCAGCCGAATTGCCTCCGCCACATTATCCGGCGTCAAGCCACCGGAGAGCATTAAGGGGAGTTTCGGGTCCAGCCCCTGCAGCAATGTCCAGTCGAACGGCACGCCGTTGCCGCCGGGCAGTTCTGCGCCGGGTGGGGGCTTGGCATCAATGAGGAGAATATCGGCGGCATCTTGGTACTCGTCGATCAAAACAAGATCGCTGGCAACCGCCACGCCAATGGCCTTGATGACCGGCAATTGGTAACGCGCCGCGACAAGCGCCACCTGTTCGGGGCTTTCGCTGCCATGCAATTGCAGCATGTCGGGGGCGATTTTACTGACGACGGCGTCAAGCTCAGCGTCGTCGGCATCGACGGTGAGCACCACGCTCTTTGCCCGGCCCATGGCCAAGTGGTGAAGTGCCGCGCCTTGTTCCAGCGAGACATGGCGCGGGCTTTTGCCGAAGCGCACCAACCCGATGAGATCGGCTCCGGCGTTAAGGGCCACTTCAAGCGTTTCCGGGGTGGAGAGGCCGCAGATTTTGACTTGTCCGGGGGTCATGGGCGGCGAGCCCTCATGCGACCTTGTCGAGCGCGGGCAATCCGGCGGGTCGGTGCGTTGCCCGCTCTTTTTCCAACTCGGCCTTGAGTTCGCGGATTTCGCTGCGGGCATGGCGCAGTTCACGGCGCTTGCGGCTTTGCGCGCTCCAGGCGGCAATGCCGCCGAGAATCACGCCAAAGGCAACCGCGCCGAAAAGAACGAGGAAGAACGGTGCCGTGAATGAGAATTCAGGAACGGCGCGCGAGAACGGATCGAGCGATACGGTGACGCTCTGCCGGTTGGCGATGGACAGAAACGCCACAGCCAATGCGATAACAATAAACAGAACGGCCTTGATGAAGCGCAGCATCGCTGAAAGCCTTAGGTTATGCCGCGCCGTTGTTGAGGCGCAGACGCAGCTCTTTGCCGGTTTTGAAAACCGGTATCACCTTCTCATCAACCGAAACCAGATCGCCAGTGCGCGGATTGCGGCCCTTGCGAGCAGCCCGCGTCTTGACGGAGAATGCACCGAAACCGCGCAGTTCGACACGATCACCGCGAGACAGGGTGTCCACGATGGTGTGCAGAATGGCGTTGACGATATTCTCGACATCGCGCTGGTAGAGATGGGGGTTCTGTTCGGCAAGGCGGAGAACGAGTTCAGATTTGATCATGTCCAGTGTCTTTGCGAATGAGGAAATGAAGGCTGCCAGAGCGCAAGCACCCCGTCAAGGTTCAAGCCGTCCGCATTTGGTCCTGTGCGGTCGCCGCCGTGGTGTGTCGCCCAGCGCGAAAGTTGCGGATCAGCTTCGGTAATGTGTGGCCGCGGCAACGGCACGAAAGCAGCCTCCCGCTCTTATCATGAATGCTGCTATCACCCTTGCGAGTAATATCAATAAACTATTGAGGCGACTACTTTAATCGCATCTCCGACCAATGTGAATTGCCCGAGCGCATTTTTTTCTCCAGCCCGCCCGCTTCTTGCGCTGGCCCCCTTGTGGAAAAGTAGGGGTGAAAAATTTCAGTCTGCACAAAAACTGCTCGAAATTAAGGGAATTACTGATCATTGCGGACGCGGGATTGCCTTTTGTCGGCACCTTGAGCAACGGATGCTGGCCAGGCGAGGTATTCTTTTATTTACCATTATGGTAAATAAACCGTGTCGCACTTTATTGGTCAAGCTGTGAATCGTTGATTCGTAAGGGTCTCCGCATTCGGCTCCCAGTTGAAACGTGATGAGGCTAATGACAAAACAAAAAATTCTTGCTCTTTTCATGGTGGTTGGAATCGCGGTGTCTTTATCCGCTTGTGCCGACAGCGCCACCCACAAATCCACTCCGGCAGAACCCATTAAGCGCACCGCAGTCTGGGTCAAGAAACGCCCGACGGTTAACGCCTCGCTCAGCGAGCGGGACTGTCTTGCGCGCGCCATGTATTTCGAGTCGAATCGTTCAAGCCCCGAAGGGATGCTTGCGGTCGGGTCCGTGGTTATGAACCGTTACGAATCAGGTCGTTACGGCCATTCCATTTGCGCCGTCGTTGGCGCGCATCGCCAGTTTGCACCTGGTGTGCTCAGCCTTCCCATGACGGATCGCGGCGCACCCATCGCCCGCAGCGTCGCGGATGCCGTGTTGTCCGGTGAGCGTCACGCGGAAGTCGAGCGGGCCATGCATTTCCACCAGGCCGGGCTCAAATTCGGCTATAACAACATGCATTATGTCACCGTTGCCGGTGGAAATGCCTTTTATGAGAAGCGGGATCGCCACTTCTACAGCATGATGGCCGGCGCGGCTCCGCCGGTTCAGGCGGCTGAATTCAAGCAGGACACCAGCGAAGGTCGGCCCGGTGCGATCATTGTAGCGGACACGAATAATGCTCCGCAGCAGCAGGCGTCCATTGAGGAGCCAGGTGTCGTGGAAGCGGTTTCGGCGGTCGCTCAACCTGCCCTTGCCGCATTGCTTGCCACGGCTCCGCTACCGCCCAAACGCCCAAAAATGCTTGGTATGCTGACACCCAACAGACAGGCATCAGCCCCGACGGTCACTCGCGTTGTCACCAGCAATGACCCCTGACGGGCTCTAGACCGGGGTGCTTTTACGCTTAACCGGCTGTCCGATTGCAACGCGCGTTACCCTAAACACAACCAAGGGCTGGCTCATCGCTAGCCCTTTCGTTTTCGGGACTTATTATTGCGCGACTAGCCGCAGACCCGCAGTGATGCCGTAAAGCATGTCTGTCCCCGATGATGAGCCGATGGCCAGCACCTTCGCGGCTCTGTCATTGAGGCGCTGCGGATTATCGGCACATATTTCAGCAAGCAGCATAAGGACAGTTTCCGGAAAGCGACCGGCAGCGGCGTTCTTCAAGGCAGTGGCGCTGATGGCATTGGTGCCTTTCAACGCCCGCTCCGTGACCACGTCCCCCAGACAGCCAAACATGGCCCGATGGGCGCTTTGCGGCGAACAATGCAGAGCCGCAAGCAGCCCCACCAGAAAATCATCACCTGACGGTGTCAAGCCGGGGCCAAGCCCGATCAACCCAGCAGCCCAGCCCGCTATTTTACCGGAATTCCCCCCAGCCAGCGCCGCAACCAGTCCCGAACCAACTTCCGCCAGCTTGTTCGCCATCTCCCGGTCGAATGCGGAGGCCACGGCGGCCGCTTTGATGCCGCCAGATTTTCCGCGCGCGGCCAGAAATGCGTCAAGCGCGGCAACACGCGCACAAAATGCGGCATCGGCCACGGTAAGAAGCGGTCGCGGCACCACCCATTCGCTGCAATCGGCAACCGACAGCATCGTGTTGCCCACAAGCAGCAGCGCGTTGTCACCCGCATGGACATCGGCCCCGGCCACGGCGTCAATGAGTCCGAAAGCAGCCTCCTCAATCAGAAGGGCATCGGGGATATTGCCAAAACGCGCAGACACGAGGGCATAGAGATTGCCATCGGCATAATTGCGCAGATTGACGGCACTGCGAAACACGCTGTGCACGCTGCCACTGAACGCTTTGCTCCGCAAGAGCCTAAGAAGCGCTGCATCCCCTGAAATCGCCTGCAACATGAAAAGGGGTTCCTGACCAAAGGTTGTTCCGTTATTCGCCATCCCTCAAGGAAGGAGGATCATAGAATGAAGCTCGGAAAACACAATAAAAACACCAGATTTGTCAGGTGTTTGTGGCCCGACCCCGCTAGAGTAACGCGCGTTTTAAGTGGATCGCCGGTTAAACGCAAAGCGTTACGGCATCAAAGAATCTGGAGTGAAGTGCGTTTCATATTAAACACGCTTCACTCCAGGGCGTGGCATCGGCAAGGGCCGCCTGTGCGGCAGGGATCAGTACAATGGGGCTGTCTGTCTCACCATTCTCCATAAAAGAAACCCGCGACGTTTCCGCCGCGGGCTTCTTTTTGTCGGTATCCCGCCGCCCGGAGGCGGTGAGATGAATTTATTACTTGGTCTCGCGGGCCTTGAGGGCTGCACCGAGAATGTCGCCGAGCGAAGCACCCGAGTCGGTTGAACCGTACTGGGCAATGGCTTCCTTCTCTTCGGCCATTTCGAGGGCCTTGATCGACAGCGTGATGCGGCGGGACTTGCGATCGAACTGGGTGATGCGGGCATCAACCTTTTCGCCAGCGGCGAAGCGTTCGGGGCGCTGATCGCCACGGTCACGAGCGAGTTCCGAGCGCTTGATGAAGGTCGACAGATCGGTGTCGATGATCTTCACATCCAGGCCGGATTCCTTCACTTCGGTGATCTCACAGGTCACGACCTGACCCTTCTTGAATTCACCGGCGTCGGCGAAGGGGTCACCCGCAAGCTGCTTGATGCCGAGCGAAATACGCTCCTTCTCCACGTCCACGTCGAGAACCTGAGCGCGAACCATATCGCCCTTCTTGAACTCGTCGATGACCTGCTCGCCCGGACGGTTCCAGTCGAGATCGGAGAGGTGGACCATGCCGTCGACATCGCCTTCGAGGCCAATGAACAGGCCGAATTCGGTCTTGTTCTTGACTTCGCCTTCGATGGCGGAACCAACCGGGTTCTTCTCGGCAAAGGCTTCCCACGGATTCTGCAGGGTCTGCTTGAGACCGAGCGAAATGCGGCGCTTGGAAGAATCGACCTCGAGGATAACCACTTCGACTTCCTGAGAGGTCGAGATGATCTTGCCGGGGTGGACGTTCTTTTTGGTCCAGGACATTTCGGAAACGTGGATCAGGCCTTCGATGCCCGGCTCCAGTTCCACGAACGCACCGTAATCGGTGATGTTGGTGACGCGGCCCTTGATCTTGGTGTCGACCGGGTAGCGGGCGGCAATGCCTTCCCACGGATCGGCGAGGAGCTGCTTGATGCCCAGCGAGATGCGGTGGGTTTCGTGGTTGATCTTGATGATCTTGACCTGCACCGGCTGACCGATGGTTACCACTTCGCTCGGGTGATTGACGCGGCGCCATGCCATATCGGTGACGTGCAGCAGGCCGTCGATGCCGCCGAGATCAACGAACGCACCGTATTCGGTGATGTTCTTGACCACACCCTCAATGACCTGACCTTCTTCGAGGTTAGCCACGAGTTCCGAACGCTGCTCGGCGCGGCTCTCTTCGAGAACGGTGCGGCGCGAGACAACGATGTTGCCACGGCGACGGTCCATCTTGAGGATCTGGAACGGCTGCGAAACGCCCATGAGCGGGGTGATGTCGCGGATCGGACGGATATCGACCTGGCTGCGCGGCAGGAAGGCCACGGCGCCGTCGAGATCAACGGTGTAACCGCCCTTGACCTGATTGAAGATGACGCCATTGACGCGCTCTTCGGCTTCGAAGGCACGCTCAAGCTTGATCCAGCTTTCTTCGCGGCGAGCTTTGTCGCGGCTGATAACGGCTTCGCCGAGGGCGTTTTCGATCCGGTCGACGTAAACTTCGACTTCATCGCCGACGTTGACGGTCTGGTCACGGTTCGGGCCAGCGAATTCCTTCAGGGCAACACGGCCTTCCGTCTTCGCACCGATATCGATGACTGCGACGTCCTTTTCGATGGCGACGACGCGGCCCTTAACGACAGAACCTTCGTGAATTTCGGACGTGCGGAAGGATTCTTCGAGCAGAGCGGCGAAATCTTCACGGCTCGGTGCGGAAAAATTGGCTTGTGACATTGGTTCTCCTGAGCACTCCAATTGGTGAGGAGCGCAGACGCCGGTGGTTCGTGTTTCTAGGCAGTTTCTGCACATCGGAGCTGGCGGGGTTCAATGAACCGAGACAACACCCCGTCCAAGGACGGGCCGGCGTATGAACGATACGCGAAAACCGTTTCCCCCGTCAGGCTGGAAGCCAGATGGGTGAGGAGGGTTTCATAATGGAAAGAAGCCCCGAGAACAAGCCTTTTCGTATGGTTGAGGAGAGCGAAAACGGCAATTCATGACAGTATGGTCACCTGCATTGGAAATTTGACGACGGCCTTCAATCCGCCAAGCTCGCTGGATGTGAGAACCAGGCTACCGCCATAGGCATCCAGCACGTCGCGAACGATGGCAAAACCAAGACCCGCTCCCGCGCCGGACTGGTCGAGACGGCGTCCGCGCTCCTGAATAGTGTGAAGCTCCGGTTGCGCAATGCCAGGTCCATCATCCTCGATGGTCAGCACGAAACCGTTTATTGAACCGGAAGCCGAAATCTGTACCGTTGAAGCGGCGAAACGTGCCGCATTTTCGAGCAAATTGCCCATGCACTCGTTGAGATCATCACGGTCGATCGGGGCTGATAGATACGGCGTGATGGTGATACGCCAGTCAATATGCTCTCCGTTCGGCGTGCGGCGGATGGTTTCGATGAGCGGGGTCAGTGCAGCAAGCAATGGCAGGTTGGGCGGGCGCACCAAACTGGCGCTACGAATACGGGCCCGGGCCATTTCGCGATCGAGATGCCGCTTCATCATATCAACCGCCTGCTCAATATCATCTGCAAGCGCGCGTTGATTGGTGTCGCGGAGCCGCCGGATATCTCCGGATAACGCGGTCAAGGGAGTTTTGAGCCCGTGGGCGAGATCGCCCGCACGGTCGCGCGCTTTGGCAAGCGCGTCTTCCTGGGCGCTGAGAAGGGCGTTTATTTCCTCAGAAAGCGGTTGCACTTCAGTTGGGAAGTCATCGCTGAGCCGTGCCCGATCACCGTTGCGGATGGCGGTGACCTCCTTGCGGACGGCTTCGAGCGGCTTGAGGCCGATATTGATCTGCAACCCGGTGGCCGTAATCAGCACGAAGGCCAGTAGCGCGAGGGCCGGGACGAGATCCTCGACAAATAATTCGCGCGCCTCGGTAACGACCTTCTCATCAACAGCGACCGCGAGCCGCAACGTCCGTTGTCCGCCCGCCGCCTGCTCGAGAATAACCTGCCGCTCCATGACGATAAGCTTGCTTTGTTTGGGGCCGTCCACCACGAAACGATGGGTTTCGCTGCCATGGCGAAACGGGTGGTTGGGAATGGCAATGGTCTGGTCCCACAGCGAACGCGAGGTGCGCAGCACTTTGCCGTTTTCCGATATCTGCCAATATGCGCCGCCATAGGGCTGCTCACTCTTGCGGGCGTTATTCAGGGGTGTCGAGGTTGTTTCTGCCTCGACATTGGCCGCAAGCCGCTGCAGCGACAGTGTCAGTTCCTGATCGGTTCGGCGTGAGACATGGCGTTCGAACAGGGTGGCAAGGCCGAATCCCGCAATTGCGAGAGCAATCACGATCATCACGAACGCCGCCAGAAACAGCCGCAATCGGAGAGAGTGGGGCGCTTTGTTCACGGAATGCCTACCGGTTGTTGCTTTATGCCATAACCGAAACCGCGCTGGGTTTCGATGAAATCAACTTCAAACTTGCGGCGGACACGGCTGACCAACGCCTCCATGGCATTGCTTTCATGTTCAGCATTAGCGCCGTAGACATGCTCCATCAATTCCTGCTGCGGCACCACTCTGCCATGGTGATGCATCAGATAGCTGATCAGTCGATATTCAAGCGGCGTGAGTGTCAGAGGCATTCCGCGCACGCTCAAGCGCATATTCCGCTCATCAAGGCGGATATCGCCGATTTCAATGAGTGGGCCTGGATTGCCAGTTGAACGCCGGATGATGGAGCGCAGGCGCGCGACTAGTTCTTCCATCTCAAACGGCTTGGGTAGGTAGTCATCGGCCCCGGCATTGATGCCCTCGACCCGTTCACTCCACGAGCCACGGGCGCTCAGGATCAGGATTGGTGTGTGATTGCCGTTGGAGCGCCAGCGCTTCAGCACTGAGAGTCCATCGAGTTTAGGCAGGCCAAGATCAAGGATGATGGCGGCATAAGCCTCGGTATCGCCGAGAAACCACGCCTGTTCCCCATCATGGGCGATTTCGGTGGTATAACCGGAAGCGTCCAGAAAGCGTGCTGTGTAATCAGCAATGCGTCGATCATCTTCGACAAGAAGGATACGCATGCTCACTTGGTCCGAATGATGCTATTGGTGCGCGCATCGACGTAGATTTTGGTATATCTGCCGTTTGTGCTGATCACCTTGATTTCGTAGATGAAGCGACCGTCATCATCCTCGAATTCGATGCTGATGACCTCACCGGGCACCCGTTGCTGAACCATACCCAGCACGTCGCTCAGCGAATGAATCTCGCCACGCTCAAAAGCACGGCGTGCCGCATCATGGTCATCATCATCCGCGAGTGCCGACCCTGCAATCGCGCTCATGAGGATGTAAAGGGCGACGAAAATTGGAAATTTGAAACGAAACATGGGTGCCATCATCACATATCCAACCTGACAAATCGCTGACAGGCTATCTCAGCCGGCGGTCAGGGGCACTACGCTAATGGTGGTTCCGCCCTTCCGAATGGGAAGGTTTATGCGAAACCTAATAGGAGAAATACCATGTTTTATAAGACGGTGATACTGGGGGCTGGACTTGCGGCCATTCTCGCTAGCCCCGTGCTTGCCGATGAGTATTGCACCGCCGCGCCAGCATCGTCATGGAAGCCAATCCAGGCAATCACCGCCGAGGCGATTAAACTTGGCTATGAGGTGACCAGAGTGGAACGGGATGGAACCTGTTACGAGGTCGAGGGGTATGACCGTAACGGCGCAAAAATCGACATTCTCTATAATCCCGAAACGGGCCTGCCCCAGCGTCGAAGATAATCGGGCCGCGCTAAAGTAACGCGCGGTTTAAGTGGACCGTCGGTTAAACGCAAAGCGTTACGGCATAAGTGAATCTAGAGTGAAGTGCGCTTCATATTAAACGCGCTTCACTCTAATGCAGTTGGCGGGTTAAAACCGGAAGTCCTCACCGAGGTAAAGGCGGCGCACGTCTTCATTGGCAACGATGGAATCGGGCGAGCCTTCGGTGAGTACTTGGCCGGAATGGATGATATAGGCGCGATCGATCAGGCCAAGCGTTTCACGCACGTTGTGGTCAGTGATCAGCACGCCGATGCCGCGCCGCGTCAGATGGCGCACCAGATTCTGAATGTCGCCGACCGCAATGGGGTCAATGCCCGCAAACGGCTCATCGAGCAACATGAAAGTCGGGTCACCGGCAAGCGCCCGGGCAATTTCGCAGCGCCGCCGTTCACCGCCGGAAAGGGCGATGGAGGGGGCTTTGCGCAGCCGGGCGATGTCAAACTCCTCAAGCAGCGCGTCGAGCTTGCGCTCGCGTTCCTTCTTCGAGGGCTCCACCACTTCCAGTACGGCGCGGATATTGTCTTCGACATTGAGGCCACGGAAAATCGACGCTTCCTGTGGCAGGTAGCCGATGCCAAGACGGGCGCGGCGATACATCGGCAGATTGGTGATGTCGTTACCATCAAGGCTGATGGCCCCGCGGTCGGCGGCCACAAGCCCGGTGATCATGTAGAAGATGGTGGTTTTGCCCGCGCCATTGGGGCCAAGCAGACCAACCGCCTCGCCGGTGCGCACATTGAGCCCTGCACCCTGCACCACGGTGCGGCCGCCATAGGTTTTCTGCAGTCCCTTGACCGCGAGAATGCCCGGCCCCCCGAAAAGGGCATCGCCCGCCTGTGCCGAAGTCGCTTGCGCCATGTTGATGCCTTAAACCTGTTCGGGTTTGGATGAAACCGCGAACGCCTTCTAAATAATTTTTCAGAACAAGGGAAATAAAAATGCCCAGAGGGTATGGGGACCCATATTTTACTTCTTACCCTTGCCATCCTTGTCGTCTTCCTGACTGCCTGGCACGATCAGGGCACGGACACGACCGCCGGAGCCGCCGTTTTCGATGCTGGCGATCTGGGTGGTGAGGTTATAAACAACGCGCTCACCCCGGGTCACATTCGGGCCTTCGCTCAGGGCAACATTACCGGTGAGCACAACCTTGTTGGCAACACGATCGAAGGTCGCGTGATTACCGGTTGCGGTCTGGGTTTTGTTGACGATGGTGACGGGGCCTTCGCATTCAATCTTCTTGATCTGCTCCTGATTACCGCCGGGCGCGCCACGCGGCGCTTTTTCACCGTTGGCCCCCTTGGCCTGATCATAGAACACCAGAAGCTTGGTGCATTTCATGGTGCTGTCACCTTGAACGGCGACGACGTTGCCGGAAAAGACCGCCCGGCTTTCCTTGTCGAACACATCGAGCTTGTCGGAGGCGATCTTGATCGGCTCCTTGTTCGACCCCATGGTGCCAAGAGCCGACGGGCGCTGCTGCTTTGATGCGGTTTGCGCCGAAGCGCTGCCCGCCGCAATCAGCGCCACAGCGCAGCCAACGAGAAAGGAGCGGGCAAGGGCGGTTGTCATCATAGCGCTCATGGATTGGTGCTCGTAGCGGGTTCGGAGGTATCCGTATCGGCCTCGACATCTGGACCCGGGATTTTATCAAATACCGACTGGACCCGACCTGTAAAGATCAGAACCCTACCGCTGTCCAGAACTTCCATCGCATCGGCGTCGATGGTGCCATTTTGTAGCGTCACCGAAACCGGCTCTTGCGAAACGACCCTGCCGCTCTTGAAATCAACCGCTGCTGATTTCATCAGGATTTGCTGACCATTGTCGGTGCGGACCACAACATTGTTCTTGATGTTGAGGTTTTCCTTCTGGGTGTCGAGATAACCGGTATCGGCCTGCAGGAAAGCAATGCCACCCTTGTCATCAAGGGAGATTTTGCCACGCAGATCCTTCAGTTCCACCATTGTCGGTTGTTTTACGTCCTGGGTCGCGGCACTGGCGATCACCTCATAGGGGCGACCGTCGTTGCGGAATCCCGTCAGGCGCGGGCTCTGCATGGTGATTTGCGAACCCGAGAGAGAAACCGGCCCCATCGTTATCCCCGCCATATTACGAAACGGGTCGAAATAGGCAAAGCCGACCATCAGCACGATGCCCATGATCGCGCCGAAGGGGAGAGCGAATTTCAGAAACCTGACGAACCGGCTATGACGCCGCGCCAAGACATAGGCTCTGGTGCGTGGTGCGGGCGCGACCGGCAGATCACCGGCCATCGCCGTCTGTGCGCCAGTCCCCGCCATCTCGATTTTCACGCGGCTGCTTCCTTTCAGACAAATCCCTTGCCACACGTTGGACAAGAAACCTTAACCTTGATGGGTACACCCCATCACACGCCTTGGCTAATGGAATTCCGTGGCGAAGTTGTGGTCAGCTATGGGCAAAAATATCGGTTTCCGGCCAGCCCTTGAGATCGAGCAGCGCCCGGGTCGGCAGGAAGTCGAAACATTTCTGCGCAATTTCGGTGCGCCCTTCCCGGGCAAGCATCATGTCCAGCTTTTCCTTCAGGGCATGGAGATGCAGCACATCCGATGCCGCGTAATCCAGCTGCGCCTGGGTGAGCGTGTCTGCCCCCCAGTCAGACGATTGCTGCTGCTTGGAAAGATCGACGCCGAGCAGTTCGCGGCTGAGATCCTTGAGGCCGTGGCGGTCGGTATAGGTGCGGGTCAGGCGCGAGGCGATCTTGGTGCAATAGACCGGCGCGGTCACGACACCGAAAGCCTGATGGAGAATGGCGACATCGAAACGACCGAAGTGGAATATTTTCAAGACATTCGGGTCAGCCAACACTTTGGTCAGCACCGGCGGGCGCTCCTGCCCTTTTAGAATTTGCACCACGTCCGCGTTGCCGTCGCCCTTGGAAATCTGGACCACGCAAAGGCGGTCGCGGTGGGGGTTGAGCCCAAGCGTTTCAGTATCAATGGCGATGGAATCGCCGGGGACATAGGCAGCGGGAAGATCGCCGCGATGCAGGGTAATGGTCATGAAGCTACCGGAAAATCCTTTGGGACAGCCCCGCATGTACCATTGTAAAGCCACCGCCACAAGCCGAGACTACCACAACATCCGGATGCGTAAATATTTGAAATATGCTTGTTTTGCGGATAGCGTATGATCACTGGATCGGCGCGAGCCGTCATTGCGAGATGGTAATGACCGAAGCTACATCACGATTACTGTCCATGGACGAGAGCCAGCGCTGGAAATTGCTGGTTGATTCCATGGTGGACTACGCCATCTTCATGCTCGATGCCGAAGGGCGGGTCGCGTCATGGAATCCGGGCGCTGAAAAAACCAAGGGTTATAAGGCGGAAGAAATTATCGGTCGCCATTTCTCGGTGTTTTATACCGAAGAAGACCGCGCCGCTCATCTTCCCGAGACGGCACTGAAAACCGCTGAACGCGACGGGCACGTGGAACTGGAAGGATGGCGCGTGCGCAAGGACGGCAGTGCGTTCTGGGGCATTGTGCTGATTGATCCGGTCCGCGACGAACAAGGCAACCTCCTCGGATTTGCCAAGGTGACACGTGATATCACCGAGCGGGTTCAAACACGACATGCCCTGATGGAAAGCGAACGGCGTTTCCGGCTGTTCGTGCAGAGCGTCACCGATTACGCGATTTTCATGCTTGATGCCAGTGGCCATGTCGCCAACTGGAATCTCGGCGCGCAACGCATCAAGGGCTACAGTGAAAGCGAGATCATCGGCCAGCATTTCTCCATCTTTTACACCGAGGAAGACCGGGCGGCAGACCTGCCGCAGAAGATGCTGCAAACCGTCCAGGAGCGAGGCCGCTACAGCGCCGAAGGCTGGCGCTTGCGCAAGGACGGCAGCCGCTTTCTGGCGCATGTGGAGTTATCCCCGGTTCATGAGGCCAATGGCTCATTGATCGGCTATGCCAAGATCACCCGGGACATCACCGAGCAGCGCCGCACCGAAAGCGATTTGCAGCGGACGCGTGAGGCCTTGTTTCAGGCCCAGAAAATGGAAGCGATCGGCCAATTGACCGGCGGCATCGCCCATGACTTCAACAATCTGCTCACGGTCATCATCAACAGCCTCGATATGCTGTCGAAAAAACCGCTTAGCGACAAAGAAAAGCGGCATCTGGACAATGCTCAAATGTCAGCCTCGCGCGGCGCAACGCTGACACGCCAGCTCCTGGCTTTCGCAAGACAACAAGCGCTGGCACCCCGCCTTCAGGACATCAATAGCCTGATCACGGGTTTCGATCCGGTTCTGCGCGGGGCAGCGGGGGCACCCGTCAAACTGGTTCTAAAGCTTGCGAAGGCGCTGCCCGCAACCCATATCGACGGCGCTCAATTCGAATCGGCACTGCTTAATATGGTGGTCAATGCCCGTGACGCGATGCCCGATGGCGGCGAAATCCAGATTGAAACAGCACTCGCGCGCTTCGACGGCCCCCATGGCTCCACGGTGGAGCCACTCGCGGCAGGCCGTTATCTGGTTGTGGCTGTCACCGACCAGGGACCCGGTATTCCGCCAGAACTTCAAAGGCGGATTTTCGATCCGTTCTTCACGACAAAGGCGGTTGGCAAAGGCACCGGGCTTGGGCTCAGCCAGGTCTATGGTTTCGTAACCCAATCGGGCGGCGGCGTCGAAATTGTCCGGTCCGACGCGAGCGGAACCTGCCTGAGACTTTATTTGCCCGCCAGCTCCCGGCCCGTCGATACTGCGCATGACGATGACAAAACATATTCCGCGCATATCCCTGCCGGTATCGAAGTCCTGGTGGTGGAGGATGAGGAGAGCGTTCGGGAAAGCGCTGTGGCGCTATTTGAGGCGCTGGGCTGTAAGGTCAGCGCCGTATCAAGCGGCATTGCGGCACTGAGCGAACTGTCACAAAACACGGCGATCAAGGTTGTGTTTTCCGATATTGTGATGCTCTCCGGCGAAAACGGCCTCCGCCTCGCTGAACGGGTCCAGAAGGACTATCCCGGCGTTCATATTATTCTCACATCTGGCCATCCCGGCTCGCGGACCGAATTGCCGCCGCACCTTGCTTTCGTGCCCAAGCCCTATCGTAAGGAAGATCTGGCGGCGAACCTCAGCGTATTGGGCATACCAATCGCCAACCAGTCCTGACGCCCTGGTCAGGTGCATCGAGGGCAAAACAAAAGGAGCGGGATGAGCCGCTCCGTCTGCTTATTCGTGACACATGCGCCGCTTATTTCTGCTTGGCGATGATCTGGTCCTTGATGTCGTTATAGACGTTCTCCGGCACGACCTTGAGACGGAGGAGGTCGTCTTTGCCCTTGTAGGGCCGGCCCTTGACGATGGCCTCAGCCCGCACCGGTCCGATGCCACGCAGGGTGGCGAGCGTCTCGACGGGAGCCGTATTGATATCGATCACCGCCGCTGGTGCGACTTGCTTGGCTTTGTCAGCAGCCTTGTCCTTGGCAGCATCAACCGGAGCAACCGCCTTGGCTTTGGTCGCATCAACCGGGGCGACGGCCTTGTCCTTGGCGGTGTCGACGGTGGTTGCTGCTTTCTCTTTCGCGGTCGTTGCGGCGGCCTTGGTTTTATCCACGGCATCCTTGGCGGTGGTTGTCACGGCCTGAGCCGGGGTTGCTGGCGGCGTCTTAAGGGGAGCTTCCGCGAAAGCGGGAGCGGAAAAGAGCAGGCCTGCGGCGACCAATCCGGTAGTGAGCTTGAACATGGCGTTATTTCCTCGGGTAAGAGAATGGGCCAAAACTAGCGCACCAATCATGAGCAAAAGCTGAACGGAACACCTCTGTGCCGTTCAGCTTTCAGGCTTCATACCGGCTAATCAAGCGCGATGTCTGCTTCCTTCCAGAAGATGCCCGGGCGCTCAAGTTTATAATAGGAGCCGATGGCGGTCACTTTCCCGGCCACATCCGCCTCGCAGGCGCTTGAACCACTCCAGCCCACACAATGGCGGTTGGCGCGCCGGATATCGGCTTTGGCCAGGTGGTCAACGTCAATCAGAACATGCGGCCCGGCAGGGCTTCCGCTGGCGGTGCAACTGAGAAATTCGCGATTGGCCCCAGCAATCATGCAATTGCTGATCAGGACCTGTGAACCTTCCGCCAAATGCTGGCCGGATGGGATTGCAGCCGCATCATGGACCAGGCGCTTTTCAGCCGCGTGGGCCCAATGGATATCGGCATCGGTCATCACAATATGGGAACCGATCCGGGTGGGTATGCCCGTCACATCGGCGTCACACCGCGTCGAAGGGCTTGAACCTTGGCAATTCCGGCTGGCCATGCGCCTGTCGGCGGCGCTGAGGGTTTCACTGTCAAGGACGACCGTGATCGCTCCGCCACCGGGCACACTGCATGCCACAAAATCACGCGCGGCATGGACAATCGCGCAGTTTTTGAGGGTAACGGGCTTTCCTTCAATTTCATGGAACTTCACGAGGGCATCGGCTGCCGGGATTTCCCGTGCCTGGGCGTTGCCAGCCAGTCCCAAAGCAATCGCGGCGCTCAGTATGGCAATATGGGCTCTCATGGTTTCCTCCCGCTAATATTAATTGTTGGCGTAAGTAGAGTCCCAGCCAGACCATATGGTTCCATGCGTTTACGCGTAATTGGCCGAAGGGTGGATAATGACGAAAAGCGTAGATGATCACCGCAGCGAAAAAGAGCAAAAATGATAGCGGATATCATTTTGGAAAAAGGCGGTGGCAGCTGTCGAATCTGCGCCCTTCACTTTCGCGCTTCTGAAACGGATGCCGGGACACGCAACCCGGTAAGATAGGGCACTGTGACTTTTTAAATGATTTCATTTATATATATGAAAAATAAGATAAATTTGTCGTTTTTAGCGTCAATTTGAAAGCCGATGCGACATTCTGACACGCATTATTCGCGTAAGCCTTACTTTTCAAAAGGATTCATTGATGCACGCTACCATTTGATAGGCTGGTTCGAATTATGGGAGACTTATTTTTCTTTGACACCTAAAATGATAGCGTTATCATTTTCATAGAGTAGCGCTGCTAAGATACGCCTTGGGGGGCCGATGCGCTGCCGATTAACCGGCCGATGCACCGAATGGATAAGTCCGGAAAACCGGAATTCGGTCCTCGGCCCAGGAAAAGGGAGCCGTATCAATGCCAGGAAGTGTATCTCCAGCCGCCGTGATGAGTACCGCCAAGAAGACGAATGTGCGTTATCTCATCGTCTTTATGCTGTTTGTGCTCACCGCCATCAACTACGCCGATCGCGCGAGCATGTCGTTCGCCGGGCCGGAAATCCAAAAGGAATACGGCATCACCGCCGGCCAGCTCGGCTGGATTTTTTCGGCGTTCAGCTGGGCTTACGTGATTTTCCAGTTGCCAGGCGGCTGGATGCTTGATCGTTACGGCTCCAAGATCGTTTACGTCAGCGCTGTCATTTTCTGGTCGATCTGTACCGCCCTCCAGGGTGCGGTCGGCTTCTTCCATGCGGGTCTCGCACTGGGCCTCCTGTTTCTTGTCCGCTTCCTGATCGGTGCGGCTGAGTCACCCTCATTCCCCGGAAACAGTCGTGTGGTCGCGGCATGGTTCCCGGCGCAGGAGCGCGCGACGGCTGCCGCAATATTCAATTCGGCGCAGTATTTCGCAACCGTTCTGTTCGCCCCGTTCATGGCGTGGATCGTCCACAGCTGGGGCTGGCAGTACATGTTCTTCGTCATGGGCGGCATCGGTCTCGTCGCAGGCGCGGTATGGTGGTTCGTGCTCTACGATCCGAGCGCCCATCCGGGCGTCAACGCAGCAGAACTCAAGTACCTTGAAGATGGTGGTGCCGTCGTCAGCATGGACCAGAAGGCCGCTCCGGTGAAATGGGAGTATCTCGGCCAGCTCTGCAAAAACCGCATGATGATCGGCATCTATATCGGCCAGTATTGCATCAATTGCCTGACCTTCTTCTTCCTGAGCTGGTTCCCGATCTATCTCGTCAAGGGCAAGGGCCTGACCATGTTGAATGCCGGCTTCACCGCCGCCGTTCCAGCCATTGCCGGCTTTATCGGCGGCGTGCTTGGTGGCGTGGTGTCGGACATGATCCTGCGAAAGACCGGCAACCTGACACTCGCCCGCAAGGTTCCGATTGTGCTCGGTATGGCCCTGTCGATCAGCATCGTGTGCTGCAACTTTGTCGATAGCATTTCCCTCGTGGTGTTCTTCATGGCGCTCGCCTTCTTCGGCAAGGGTTTTGGGGCACTCGGCTGGGCGGTGATGTCGGATTGCGCACCGAAGGAAGCCGCTGGCCTTGCTGGCGGTCTGTTCAACATGTTCGGCAATATTTCGAGCATCGTGACGCCCATCGCCATCGGCTACATCCTCCAGTACACCGGCAACAACTTCTACTGGGCTCTGGTTTTCGTTGGCGTGCACGCGTTCGTAGCGGTTTTCAGCTACCTCGTAATCGTCAAGGATATCAAGCGCTTCGAGTTGAAGAAGGTTGCTTGATCACGAACTGCGGCGGAGCCTGAACAAGGCTCCGCCCCCCTACCCATAGATGCTTTGAGGATATGGAAATGTCGACGGATGCCGTAACCAAAAACCAGCCCATGGCCCCGCTCCATATTCGCATGAATGATGCTGACAATGTCGCCATCATCGCCAATTCGGGCGGCCTGCCAGCGGGAACCGTGTTTCCCTGCGGCCTGACGCTCATCGAACACGTTCCCCAAGGCCACAAGGTTGCCTTGCATGATCTTGCAGAGGGCGAAGCTGTCATCCGCTATGGCGAAGTGATCGGCTATGCCTTGCAACCGCTACCGAAGGGTAGCTGGATCAATGAAAATCTCCTGCGGATGCCCGAGCCGCCTGCGCTGGACGATGCGCCGCTCGCAACCCGCATCCCAGTGACGCTGCCGCCGCTCGATGGCTATACCTTTGAAGGCTATCGCAATGCCGATGGCACGGTTGGCACCAAAAACATCCTCGGCATCACCACCACCGTCCATTGTGTTGTCGGTGTGCTGGATTATGCTGTGCGCCGCATCAAGGCGGAGCTGCTGCCAAAATATCCCAATGTCGATGATGTTGTTGCCTTGAATCATCCCTATGGCTGCGGTGTTGCCATCGATGCGCCCGCGGCTGTCATTCCGATCCGCACCATCCGCAACATCAGCATGAATCCCAATCTCGGCGGTTCGGCGATGGTGGTTTCCCTCGGCTGCGAAAAGCTCGCCCCGAACCGTCTCTTTCCCGATGGCACATTGGCCGAGCAGAAGAAGGGCGAGCCCTTTCTCGTCTGCTTGCAGGATGAAGCGTTCAACGGCTTCAATGATATGATTAACGCCATCATGGAGATGGCTGAAAAACGCCTTGAAGTCCTCAACAAACGCCGCCGTGAAACCTGCCCCGCCGCTGACCTGATTGTCGGCATGCAGTGTGGCGGCTCGGACGCCTTTTCTGGCGTCACCGCCAATCCGGCCATCGGATATGCCTCCGACCTTCTGGTGCGCGCTGGCGCGACGGTGATGTTCTCCGAAGTCACCGAGGTGCGCGACGCAGTTCATATGCTCACCGCCCGCTGCGTCACCAAGGAAGTGGCCGAGAAAATGGTCGCCGAGATGCGCTGGTATGACGATTATCTCGAAAAGGGCAAAGTTGACCGCTCGGCCAACACCACCCCCGGCAATAAAAAGGGCGGGTTGTCCAACATTGTCGAGAAAGCGCTCGGCTCCACCGTCAAATCCGGTTCCGCCGCCATTTCAGGTGTGTTGTCGCCGGGCGAGAAGGTGCGGCAGAAGGGGCTGATTTTCGCGGCGACACCGGCAAGTGATTTCGTCTGCGGCACCCAACAGGTCGCCTCCGGCATCACCGTTCAGGTTTTCTCAACCGGACGTGGCACGCCCTACGGACTTGCCATGGTGCCGGTCATCAAGATGGGAACCCGCACCGACCTCAGCGACCGCTGGCACGACCTCATCGATATCAGTGCGGGCAAAATCGCCACGGGCGATGCCACCATCGAAGAAACCGGCTGGGAGCTGTTCCGCCTCATTCTCGATATTGCCTCCGGTCGCAAGCAGGTCTGGTCAGATAAATGGGGAATTCACAACGAACTGACACCTTTTAACCCAGCCCCGATTACCTGAGCGCCGGGCATCACAGTTCACCACTATTCGTTACGTCTCTTTGAAGAGGGGTTTTTAACAAATGGCCACAAAGTCACCAATCGTCACCGAAATGAAGGTTGTGCCGGTAGCCGGGCGCGACGGTATGTTGCTCAATCTCTCCGGTGCCCACGGGCCTTATTTTACCCGAAACATCGTGATTTTGAAGGACAACTCCGGCAATACCGGGGTGGGCGAGGTACCCGGCGGCGAAAAGATTCGCCAAACGCTCGAAGATGCCAAGCCCCTCGTCGTCGGCCAGCCGATTGCCGCCTATCTCAACATCATGAAAGCGGTCCGCGAAAACTTCGCCGACCGAGATGCGGGCGGGCGCGGCTTGCAGACCTTCGACCTGCGCACCACCATCCATGTGGTGACAGCGGTGGAAGCGGCATTGCTTGATCTGTTCGGCCAGTTTGTCGATTTGCCGGTGGCGGCTCTGCTCGGCGAAGGCATCCAGCGGCGCCAAGTCGGAATGCTCGGTTACCTCTTCTACGTCGGCGACCGCAAGAAAACCAATCTGCCCTATCACAGCGCCCCCAATGAGAAGGATTATTGGCTGCGGATGCGCTACGAAGAAGCGCTCACCCCCGACGCCATCGTGCGCTTTGCCGAAGCAACCTATGAGCGTTACGGCTTCAACGATTTCAAACTCAAGGGCGGCGCGCTCGCCGGAGAAGACGAAATCGAGGCGGTGACTGCGCTCGCCAAGCGCTTCCCCCAGGCACGCATCACCCTTGACCCCAATGGAGCCTGGTCGCTTCAGGAAGCCATCAGCCTATGCAAAGGCAAGCATGATGTTCTGGCGTATGCCGAAGATCCATGCGGTGCCGAGCAAGGCTTTTCTGGCCGTGAGATCATGGCCGAGTTCCGCCGTGCCACCGGCCTGCCAACCGCAACCAACATGATCGCCACCGATTGGCGACAGATGGCGGCGAGCCTGCAATTGCAGTCGGTCGATATTCCGCTCGCCGATCCGCATTTCTGGACGATGCACGGTTCGGTGCGCGTGGCCCAGACCTGCCGCGATTTCGGCCTGACCTGGGGTTCGCATTCCAACAACCACTTTGATATCTCGCTCGCCATGTTCACCCATGTGGGCGCGGCAGCCCCCGGCAAGGTGACCGCCATCGATACACACTGGATCTGGCAGGAAGGCACCGAACGCCTGACCAAAGAACCGCTCCAGATCAGGAAGGGGATGATCGCCATTCCCGACAAGCCGGGCCTCGGCATCGAGATCGACATGGGCCAGATCGAGAAGGCGCATGAGCTTTACAAGAATATGGGCCTTGGCGCGCGCGACGATGCCACCGCCATGCAGTTCCTCATCCCCAATTGGAAATTCGACAATAAGCGCCCTTGTCTGGTGCGCTGATCGCGAAATACCGGGAGATGCCTCACGCGCCTCCCGGTCCATAAAACAGGAAAGATTATTGATATGAGCAAGATTGGTTTCATTGGCCTGGGTATCATGGGCACACCCATGGCGGGTCATCTGATTGCGGGCGGCCATACGCTGTTCGTAAACACCATCGGCGACGTGGCTGCGTCTCTGAAAGAAAAGGGCGTGACCGTTTGCGCTTCCGGCAAGGAAGTCGCGGAAAAGTCCGACATCATCATCATCATGGTGCCGGATACGCCCGATGTGGAAGCAGTGCTGTTCTCGAAGGGCGGCGTTGCAGAAGGTCTCAGCAAGGGCAAGACCGTTGTCGATATGAGTTCCATTTCGCCGGTGGCGACCAAGGAATTTGCAGCGAAAATCAACGCGCTCGGCTGTGATTACCTTGATGCGCCGGTTTCCGGCGGCGATGTGGGTGCCAAGGCAGCGACATTGTCGATCATGGTCGGTGGCCCGCAGGCCGCTTTCGACCGGGTCAAGCCGCTGTTCGAACTGATGGGCAAGAACATCACGCTGGTCGGCGGCAATGGCGACGGACAGACCACGAAAGTTGCCAACCAGATTATTGTCGCACTCAACATCGAAGCAGCAGCGGAGGCTCTGTTGTTCGCCTCCCGCGCTGGGGCTGATCCGGCCAAGGTGCGCGCGGCATTGATGGGCGGCTTCGCCGGTTCCAAGGTTCTGGAAGTCCACGGCCAGCGCATGATCGACCGCAATTTCGCTCCGGGTTTCCGCATTGCCTTGCACCAGAAAGATCTTAATCTGGCCCTCTCCTCGGCGCGCGCCCTTGGTGTCTCGCTGCCAAACACGGCAAACGCCCAGGAGCTGTTTAATTCCTGTGCGGCCCACGGCGGCGGTGCCTGGGACCATTCCGGCATTCTTCAGGCCTTGGAGACCCTCGCCAATTTCAAGATCGGCGATGACCCGAAGGCAAAATAACCCCGATTGCGAGAACCCGGCGGCGGCGGCGTGCCGCCCCCCCCCCTGAAACGAGAACAGCCAGGGGCCATGCGCCAAAAGATCTGCAGGCCCGCCAGTTC
>JAVBJU010000019.1:0-147456 GCA_031546825.1 Microvirga sp.
GCGCGCATCTCTCAATGCACAAAATAACACCACGGCAAAATTAATCGCCGCCATCGGCATCATCTTTAATGTTGGAAATCAACGCCCCAGAAACGAAGCATCGAAGGTGAACGTTTATAATCCACCAAGGTTTCCGTGTCAACTAGAAAAGTGAAACTAAATTCAAATTCCAGCCTGCTTCCGAGGAAGCAACTTCTTGAAACAACAGATAATTCGTCCGACACAAGGTCGGGTGAGATACCCGGACATTCCAGAGAAGCATCAGCGCCGTCGGTCACGTTCGTCACCGGCGACGTCTGAATGAGGCGCTTGTCTAGATCATCAAATTGACCTCGTCAAGCGAAGAAGTGAAAAGAATTCTAATTTTTCGTCATTGGTGCCCCGGCCAGAACTGTCAGGCTTGCGAATGTCCTTGCCGCGCCTGCCTTTCAGCCAAAATTGAGCAGGTTGATGATATTTTCCGGGCTGTGCCCAATTGCCCTCAGCGCCGAAAGTGCTTCCGACATCAAGCTCTTGGATAGCTTCTCACCGTCCTCCCCACGGATGAGAGCATGGTGATGATAGTACGGGGTTGGCAGACACAGCAGCTTTTGCAGGAGAACATGGAGATCGGTCGCTGCTTCCAGGTCTTGCCCACGCACCACATGGGTTACGCCCTGCAAGGCATCGTCTACCACCACAGACAAATGATAGGTCGTCGGGGTCTCCTTACGAACGACTACCGGGTCGCCCCAGCGGCGGGGCTCGCAACCGCTTATTTGCACAGGGCCGACCGTAAAGTCGCTGCCAACCGTGAACACATTATATATATATACGCCGCTGAGGGTGGCCAACGCCTTGTCCATATCGAGCCGCCAGGCGTGTTCCGCGCCCCCAGTAATCCGTTGCCGTCGTTCGGTGTCCGATACCCCCCGGCAAGTGCCCGGATAGAGCGGAGCACCGTCAGGGTCACGCCCTGTTATGGGCTGGGCCTGAATATCCTTGCGGGAACAGAAGCAGGGATAAACCAGCCCCCGCTTGTGGAGTTTAGCGAAGGCGCCCCGATAATCATCAAAGTGATCAGATTGCCGCCGCACCGGCTTTTCCCAGCAGAGGCCGAGCCAAGCAAGGTCCTCATAAATCGCCGTTTCATATTCGGGCTTGCAGCGCGTGGTGTCGATATCCTCAATGCGCAGCAGAAACCGCCCCTTATTCATCCGCGCCAGCCGCGCATTCAGTAAAGCCGAATAGGCATGGCCGAGATGCAATCTGCCATTGGGACTGGGAGCAAAACGGAAAACGGGTTGCGACACGGAGACCTCAAGCGGAAAATTGCGCTTCGCATCTGGTTTGGCACAGGCCGATGTTATGAGCAATTGTTCTGGCACATCGTGTGACAAGCCGGATATGCTGACGGCAACTACTCAAGGAAACACCTGTGCCGAAGAAGCCCCCTGCGCCACACATCATCATAGACAGCGAAGCCATACTCAATGAAGGCGTGGCGGCGCTCGCCACGCGGGATCCGGTCATGGCAAAGCTGATCGCCGGTGGCGCGCTACCGCCGATGCGGCGGCGTGATCCTGGCTTTTCGGGGTTGTGCTGGATTATTACGGGGCAGCAATTGTCGGTTGCCGCCGCAGAATCCATCTGGAAGCGTGTTACTGGCCATTTCGGCGAGGTGACGCATGCGGCGGTGCTCGCAACGGCAGAAGACACGCTGCGCGCGCTCGGCATGTCGCGCGGTAAGGTCAAAACCCTTCATGCAGTTGCTAAAGCCGTGGATGACGGCCTGCTCCCGCTCGATGCCCTGCACCAGAAGGCCGCCGAAGAGGCCCATGCCCTGATGACCGCCGTGCATGGCATCGGCCCATGGACCGCCGATATCTATCTCCTGTTCTGTCTCGGCCACGCCGATATTTTCCCGGCCGGAGATCTGGCATTGCAGGAAGCGGCGCGTATCGCCTATGGCCTTGATGCACGCCCCACCGTCAAAGACCTGACCGCGCGCGCCCAAAAATGGCAGCCCTGGCGCGGCGTTGCGGCGCGCATCCTGTGGGCGTATTACCGACAGATCAAAATGCGGGAAGGCGTGGTGGGCTAAGCCGGTGCTTGCTCGGCGCGCGCCTATCCTTTATCGCTGAACTGAAGCAAATCTCCAGGAACCATTCCCATGTCCAAACCTATTGACGGCCCCCGCATTACCCCCGCCTCCGGCGTGGTCAAACAGCTTGTTGTGCTGCTGCATGGTTATGGGGCTGACGGCAATGATCTGATTGAGCTTGGTGCGCAGTGGCAGCAATGGATGCCGGACACCGCCTTCGTTTCACCGAATGCGCCTGAGCCCTGCGGCATGAACCCCATGGGGCGGCAATGGTTTGACCTCACCTTCCAGGTGCCCAATGAGCGCTGGGTGGGGGTGCAACATGCGGCGCCGACGCTCGACGCCTTTCTCGACGCGGAACTCGCCCGCCATAATCTCGCCCCCGAGCGGCTGGCGCTGGTTGGTTTCAGCCAGGGCACCATGATGGCGCTGCATGTGGGCTTGCGCCGCAAGGTCGCGCCCGCCGCCATCGTTGGCTTTTCCGGCGCGTTGATTTTTGATGACACCGCCGGGCCGCAGAGCGTCGCCAAAGATATCACCTCCCGCCCGCCGGTATTGCTGGTGCATGGTGACATGGACGAAGTGATCCCCCCTCAGGCCTTGCTGCTGTCTAGCGATCTGCTCAAGCAATTCAATGTGCCGGTGCAATCGCATCTGTCGCGGGGTCTCGGCCACGGCATCGACGGCGAAGGTTTCCAGCGCGGTGGGGCATTTCTCGTTCAGCATTTCGGGTTACCCATTCCCGGCTAATCTCAAAAGAGTGTGCCGCACCGCATTGTGAATCAGCGCCTTATGGGATAGGGTCTTGAGCGTTCGGGACAATAGGGCCGGAACTAACCGGTTCGACTCCCAGAGTCGGCATTCTCTTCTTAAAACCAGGGTAATCTCGGCTCTTTCATGGATTTTCTCAAACCAGGTTATACGCCAATGAACCGCCGCCGCCGCATTTACGAAGGAAAGGCGAAGGTCCTTTACGAGGGACCCGAACCAGGAACCTTGATTCAGCACTTCAAGGACGACGCCACCGCGTTTAACGCGAAAAAACATGCCGTGATTGACGGCAAAGGCGTTCTCAACAACCGCATTTCGGAATTCATCTTCCAGGCGCTCGGCGATATGGGCATTCCCACCCATTTCATCCGCCGTCTCAACATGCGCGAACAGTTGATTCGTGAAGTGGAGATCATTCCGCTCGAAGTGGTGGTGCGCAATGTCGCCGCCGGATCGCTGGCCACCCGCCTCGGCATCGAGGAAGGCACGCAGCTTCCGCGTTCAATCATTGAGTTCTATTACAAGAACGACGCGCTCAACGATCCGCTGGTGACCGAAGAGCATATCGCCGCGTTCGGCTGGGCCTCGCCCCAGGAGCTCGACGAGATCATGATGCTCGCCATGCGCATCAACGATTTCCTCTCGGGCCTGTTCCTCGCCGCTGGCATCCGCCTTGTGGATTTCAAGATCGAAACCGGTCGCCTGTGGGAAAACGACGTGGCTCGCGTGGTGCTGGCCGACGAAATTTCACCCGACAGTTGTCGGTTGTGGGACGTCAAGACCAAGGACAAGCTCGACAAAGATCGCTTCCGCCGCGACATGGGCGGGTTGATCGAGGCTTACACCGAAGTGGCCCGCCGCCTTGGCATCGTCACCGAGAACGAGCCTGAGCTTACCCTTGCACCGGGCCCACGCCTGGTGCAGTGAGCCCGCGGATTTTACAAACGGCACCTTCACGGTGCCGTTTTTATTTCTGGCCTTGGCAAATGTTGCACCTCCTGAAACGTCTCCCGGTTGCCATCGCGTTCCTCGCGCTGACAAGCTGCTATCAGGCAGGCCGCCCGGTGGCAGGTGTTGCCGATGCGCCGCCCTGGTTTTCCCTGAATTTTGATGAAATGCTACATGAGGGCGATGCCGCACCCGAAGCGTTGTCGTTTTGTGCTGTGCCGCAATGCCCGAAGCCCCTTGTCATCGGCACGCTCCTCGTGACCGGCGAAAGCGCAGACCAGCTTGAAGCCATGCTGCGTCACCCCGAACGCCTTGCCGCTGAATTGAAGCGCCGCGCACGCGAACCAACGCTGAAACGCGCGGCCAAACCCGGCACCAAGCAGCATATTGCCACCGCAACCACGGTGACGCCACTGCAAGACGGCCCCGCGCCTGGCTTCACCCTCACCATGGCCCGTAAGGAAGGCAAGGGCCGCATCAACGCCACCGTGCTCGGCTGGCGCGATGATGAGGCCTTACATGTGGTTATTGCCATCGGGGATGATGCGGAAGCGGTGACGGAGTCCGCAACGCGAGCGGCGGTGTCAAATAAAAAAAGCCGCCAAAGCGGCGGCTGATTTCCCGTTGGCGTGAGGCGCGTTGAGTCAAAAACCGTGCCTCACACTCAACTTTCTTGTTTCTTCTGGCTTTTGCGCCCAACCGGTTGTGCCGGTTAAGCGCATATTTCTCTAAAACGCGTAGCGCGCACCACCGGTGAAGGTAAAGCCGGAAATACCGGTGCGACCGAGGCGGTGCTGATAGGCTGCATCACCATAAAGCGACAGGTTTTTCGTAAGCGTCGCATTGACGCCAAGCCCGCCTTCGAGGCTGGTGCCATAACGACCGATGCTGAAGGTGTCGCCGAAAAATGCCGTCCCACCGTCGAGGAAGCCGTGCAACACATTGGCCTTGGCATAGACCGTGATCAGGCTGTCCTTAGCCGGGCGCTGATAGGTTTTGACGAGACGTGCGCCGAGACGACCGATCAACTGATCCTGCTCGCCGAGCGCCACCACGAAATTATCAACGTCATGGGCGCGATCGAACTTCAGACGCTCGTAAACCAGTTGGGCTTGCGGCTCGAGTGAGAGGTCATAGAAACCAAGCCGGATTGGATAACCGGTCTCAAGGGAGGCCGCAAAGGTCTGACCGGACATGCCGGAAGTCCGGCCACGCAAGGTGGTGGAGACATCCCCGGTGAACCCGCCGAAGGACGCGATGGCATCGACATACCAACCCTTGTTATCGAGATAAGTGGCGTGGGCAGAAACCGTCCACTTGTTGAGATCCGTCGCCTTGGTGCCGTTAACGTTCTTCGGATTGAAAGACAGCGCACCGATGCTGCCCGCGATCCCAAGGCGCGTGACGCCGTTCTTGCCTTCAAGGGCATATACGTTTCCGCCGAGTTGCACCGCGGCATAATCGATATCCGCGTCGTAACCGTAGGAATAAGCGTTGCGGTTGGAGGCATAATCGTATTTTCCGCCATAGGCTCGGAGGAAAAACTCTCCGGTGCCGCTGTTGCGGCCCATGGCGCGATCATCACGAATGTCGCCAAGGCGGCGATGCAGATTGGAAATATCGACGAAACCCGCGTGGAATAACGCCGGGACAGCTGTGAGATAGCTCGCCACCTGGGGCGCTACCGCGCGCACCGGGGCCGGTTCTGGAGTGGCCGGCGAAGGGGCAGCCGGTGCCGGATCGACCGGGGTTGGTTCCCCCGGAGTAGGATCAACCGAAGGCGGCGGCTCCACAGGCGGCTCCACATACGTGTTTTGCAGGCGATAATCCCAGAATGGATTGGTGCCGCCAACCACGCGTTGCCCATCGATAGCCGCGCCGTTGCTGGCACCGGGGCCAAAGGCCGCCAGATGGTACTGGTAAGGCGTGCCGCCCAGCGTCACGTAACCGCCTGCCAATTGGAAGGAATTCTCAGCCGCGGTCCCTGCGACCTGAATGATCGAAATCCCCTGGCCTGCCAAAGGGCCACCGATCGCGAACGTATCCCCGCCAGTGCTTCCTGTGGCCGGGACAACGGTCACCATGGTCGTTCCGGTCACGTTGCCGTTAATGAGCAGCCGATCGGTTGTCTGGTTCGTCAGCGCGCCGCCGTCATTGAGAAATGTGTTCAGCCGCAACACACCGTTCGTGGCTGAATAATTGCCATTGATAGTCAACGTGTCGCCAACGATGCCCGCCGCATCGGCAAGGTCGAGAATGCCGGCGTCGCTATTGACGGCACCCGTTAGCGCATAATTTGCGGCGGTGGTGCCGTCGGAATAGGGCGTCAGCACTGCACCGCTCTTGAGATTGAGCGTTGAAAGCGTAGAATCCGCATTCAGCGTCCACTTGCTTTGAGCGCCACTGATATTAAGCGTAATTTCGGACGGCGTTGCGCCTTCGAGATGCACGTCGCTCGAGCCGAGGAACGAACTTGCATCCGTCATGTTCAGCCGGATAGCACCACCCGCGATCGCATCGATCTTGCCAACGATGTCGAAGACACCCGACGTCTCGTGGGTAACCGTCCTGTCGAGGTTGAGCCGGTCAGTGCGGACAAACGAATCGGAAATCTGCGGCACATCCATCGCCATATTGGCGATCACCGAGCCTGCGCCGCTTGCGCGCATGACAATGCTTGAGCCGTTGGCGCGCACGGTGGCCCCGCCCTCAAGGTAGATGGAGCCCGGACGCACGTTGGTGGTGTAAGTGCCCTGCTGTTCGGTGGCCGCGTAGAGTGCGTAGGCATCCTGCCCGTTAGCGGTGATGGTGGTGTTGTCTCCAAGCTGGATCAGTCCGCCCTTGTTGGCATAAACGACGTGGCCGTTGCGCATGCTGGAGGCCAGATCGGACGCCCCGGCAACGAACACATATGAACTTCCCAGCGTGTTATTGTTCTTGCCGGAGATGATATCCAGTGTGCCAAGGCCGTTGGTATCCGTATTGCGGTTACCAGCATAAACAGCGTAACCCGAACCTTCGGCAACGTTGTTCGCGGTCCCCGTTCCAGTCACCTTGATGCTTGAGGGTCCCGCCAGAATGACAATGGTATTAGAGCCCGCATTCTGGAAATTATTGGCGCGGACACCGGAGCCGTTGGTGCTCTCAATGGTGGTGGAATTTTTTACATAGACCACGCTGTCCGCATTCACATTGAAGTTGGA
Source organism: Microvirga sp. (assembly GCA_031546825.1). Classification (GTDB taxonomy): domain Bacteria; phylum Pseudomonadota; class Alphaproteobacteria; order Rhizobiales; family Beijerinckiaceae; genus Hohaiivirga. Next base: position 7,006 of record JAVBJU010000019.1, read on the forward strand.
GGCGAGGTTGATACCATCACCCGAGGTGCCCGTTGCCTTGATGGTGAGATTGTTAGCCTGAAAGAAAACCGCTTCGGAATTGGTTCTGATGGCATCTGCCTGCCCGCCCGAGGCGGTGATGAAGACGTCTTTCAGCTTCAGTGTCGCGTCGCCATTTTTGTCCATATAGACACCGAAACCCGCCAATGGCGCAGGCTTTCCGGCAACACTCGTGGTGATGCGGACCTCGTCATAGGTCCCTGGGTTGGCACAGAAATAGAGGGTGTTGTTGCATGTCAGCGTCGCAGCGATAGCCCCATTTCCCAGAAGAGCCGTAAAAGCCGTGCAAGCCAACAGGCTCGCAGTCAGGGAACCCACTTTTTGGCGGAAAACCGGCTTATTATAACGATGCAAAGATGTCATGATGCCCCTCATTTTGCAGATATTGTTGTTTTTTAGTTTAATTTAAAATGACTTTATTTCGGCATTCATATCCCAACTATTGATATAATGAAACAGGGTTTGTGTGCCATTTATGTGCAACCAGTGCCACTTCGTGCCCATGGGGACAATTGCTGCCGTCCGCGCTGGGGCATCTATTTTAGCAGTGGCTATATGAGGCGTTGAAAGAGCGCTGGCAGCAGCGGCGGCTATATGGGGGCAGAGAGCCTCCGACGAGCGGAGAGAAAACTGCGCGAGAAGGGATGTATCGTGAGCACTTTCAGGCGCTTTTCAGCAATGCCACCAGCGCCTCGGCTCCAAGGCTCACGACGCTCCAGGTTTTTTCAAAGTCGTTCTCATCGCCGTAATAGGGATCAGCCACCGCTTTGCCCGCCATGCCGGGCACATAATCGAGCAACAGCTTCAGCTCCGCCCGCGACCCGGTAGGTCGCACCTTTTGCAGCGCCGCAAGATTTTGTTTATCGAGCGCGACGATGTGGGAAAACCGCTCGAAATCATCGGCGCTCACCTGCCGCCCACGCAGGTCGCCAATCTCCACCCCATGCCGTCGCGCCACCCGTTGGGCACGCGGATCGGGCGCATCGCCAATATGCCACGGTCCGGTACCTGCGGAATCGATCAAACATTCAATTCCTTCCCTCTCCGCCACAGCGCGCATTGCGCCCTCGGCCAGGGGCGAGCGGCAGATATTACCGAGACAGACGAAGAGAATGGCGGGGGTGCGGGGCATGGGCACTTCCGTAATCATTTCCAGTTGTAGCTATAGGTCCAGGCGAGCGCCGCAAGAACGTCTCCATTGAGGGCCGGATATTTGCGGGCGATCTGCCTGATCGCTCTCGTGGTCGCTTTTCCAAGATCATGCCCATCCCAGTCAGGCACAATTTCCATGAGGTCAGATAGAATGGAACAGACATTTGCCACCAAAATGTGTCCGTCTGCATGACCATAATGCTTGATCACACGCGATTCATCATGGTCAGGGAAAGGGGCAATTTTCCAGCCAAGGAACAGCAGCGTAGCCCGGCTAAGCTCCAGCGCCTGCACCATTTGGCCCCTACTGCTGATAGGAAAGTGATGAGGAATTATAAACTGCCGAAGTTCAGAGTTTAATTGGCGGAGAGAGAGGGATTCGAACCCTCGATAGAGTTTCCCCTATACACACTTTCCAGGCGTGCGCCTTCAACCACTCGGCCACCTCTCCCCGCGTCAGAATGAACCGACCGGGTTCCATTACGCGATGCGGGCGCCTGGCGCAAGCCACGGTGAGCATAAAGTTCAGTTTGGTGTTTTGGGGCTTGACGTAGGGGCCTCACATAAACATAGCTGGAGCTGGCTGCAATATTGCCGTTTATTTTCGTTTATAATCAAAATGCTTTGGCACCAATCGGCAACCATAAGAAGAGGGATTCTAAAACGATGCGTTTTTTCATCCGCTTCATTGGCTTGATTGTGCTGGCCCTCGGGTTCATCGGCATTATCGTCGATGGAACCCGGTCGATGGCCAACGGCGCTTTTTGGTTCATGAGTGTCCGCGATCTTTGCGACACATTATTTTCAAATGGAATTGAAGCACTGCAAGCGAGCATCATCGCCCATACGCCAGCCTGGTTGTGGGACCCGGTCTTTGTCAGCATTCTGCAACTGCCCGCGTCGGTTGTCGGATTTGCGATCGGCGCATTTCTGGTGTGGTTTGGCAACAGGAAGCCTGATTCTTCCGCCTTTCGAACGATGACCCCGCTGCGCTGACCGACTGAAAGCATTAACCGGCCCCTTGTTTCATTGCTGCCATTGCATATCTCGATTTTGAGAGTACCCGACAGGAACAGACATGACCCCTTCTCTCCTGCACTTCGTCAATGACCGCCCGTTATCGGGCCCCTACCCCGAAAGCACGGAAAAGGCGCTGTTCGCGCTCGGCTGCTTCTGGGGGGCGGAACGCTTGTTCTGGCAGCTTTCCGGCGGCGTGTGGATGACGGCGGTGGGATATACCGGCGGTGCTGTGCGCGAGCCTAGCTATCAACAAGTTTGCACCGGCACCACCGGCCATGCCGAAGCGGTACTCGTGGTATTTGACCCGGAAATCGTCCGCTACGAAGACCTGCTGCAAGCCTTCTGGACGAGCCACGACCCGACGCAGGGAAACCGCCAGGGCAACGACATTGGCACGCAATACCGCTCCGGCATTTATGTGTTCAATGACCGCCAGCACGCAGCGGCCCTTGCCAGCAGTGAGGCTTATGGCGGCGCTTTGAGCGAAAAGGGCCATGGCCCCATAACCACCGAGATCACTCCGGCGGGCCCCTTCTGGTTCGCAGAAGACTACCACCAGCAATACCTCGCCAAGAACCCCAAGGGCTATTGCGGCCTCAAGGGCACCGGCGTGAGCTGTGTTCTAGAGTAAAGCGCGTTTACGGTGATCCACTTAAAACGCCCGTTACTCCATAGACTGAACTATCAGGAAGCAGCCTTAAGCTTGACCCTGATGGTCAAAACATGCGCAGCGGTCGCTTGAACCGCGCCGTAACGACGCCCCCGGTTATTCATATTCGTCACACTTTCAGTTTGAATCGAGCACCGTCCGGCAGGCCGGTGGCAGTTTGTCCATTGTCATGGGCGGGCGCGGCTTGCCCGGCTTGGGGTTCAGCATCTGCGGAGTGAACCACGCATCAAGCTCGCTTCCGCATTGCTCGCCGCCGGGCACCGGGTCTTGCGGCGCGCAGGCGCTGGAGCCGGAAGGACAAGCCAGCCGGATATGGAAATGGTAGTTATGCCCCCAGATTGGTCGCACCTTGGCGAGCCACGCGCGGTCGCTTCCGGCTTCGCGGCATAGCGCACGCTTGATGGCTGGATTGACAAAGACGCGTTGCACCTCGCGCTCTTTCGCAACAGCACGGACCAGCATCAACTGGCTGCCGTTCCAGACATCGGGGTCGATATCGAGGCGATCCGCGCGCACCAGATTGGTGGCGGACATATTTTCGCGTTCCGCTCGGGTGAGGGTGCGGTTGGGCATCGGCGTGAACCAGACATCGGCATCGAGGCCGATCTGGTGCGAAGCGTGCCCGGTGATCATCGGCCCGCCGCGCGGTTGCGACATGTCGCCCACGAGAAGCCCTGGCCAACCGTTGATCTGCGGCACCTTGGCCGAAAAACGCGCCAGAAAATCCACAAGCCGCGGCGTACCCCAGTTGCGATTGCGCGACAGGCGCATCACCTGCCAGGTCTGACCATCGACCGGCAAACCAACACCGCCCGCAAGACAACCCGCCGAGTAGAACCCGATGGCATCCGCAGCCTGGCGCGAAGGCACCGTTTTACGGCCAAATAACTCTTTTGCCGGTGTGTTTGGGGCATTGGGATTGGCGAGCGGCGCCAATGCGCGCGGGCTCACCGAGCCTTTATCCTGCGCGAACGCACCCGTCACACCACCAAGACAAACTGTGGTGAGCACAACGGCGCTGGCAAGGGCGGAGCGAATCATATGCATGGCCCCACTATGCCGCAATCGCCCCTCGTTCAGACAGAAGAAAAAACACCGCTCTGCATTTTCCCCTTCCCAATTCGTCGCGAATTGGCTAAATCAGAACGGAACGAGAACGTTTCTCGGTGGATATTTCGGGGATGTCATGGCGTGGTCGCCGCAACAGGATGAAGCGCTGCGCCAGGTCGGAAAGTGGCTGAAAAGCGGAGACCAACAGGTTTTCCGCCTGTTCGGTTTCGCCGGCACGGGCAAGACCACGCTTGCGGTGCATTTTGCCGACCATGTCGATGGCGATGTGGTGTTTGGCGCTTTCACAGGCAAGGCCGCTGCGGTGATGCGCCAAAAAGGCTGCCACGAAGCCTCCACCATCCATTCAATGATTTACCGCTCGCGCGAAGACGACGACGGCGGGCCGCTTTTTGTCATCAACCAGAAGAGCCCCGCCGCCACCGCCGATCTCATCATCATCGACGAATGCTCGATGGTGGACGCCGATCTCGGCAAGGATCTCCTCTCCTTCGGCACCAAAGTGCTGGTGCTGGGCGACCCGGCCCAGTTGCCCCCCGTGCGCGGCGGCGGCTTCTTCACCGAGGTTGAGCCCGATATGATGCTAACCGAGGTCCATCGTCAGGCGCGCGATAACCCGATCATCCATCTGTCGATGGCGGTGCGCGAGGGCAAGGGCATCGCACCCGGTACCTATGGCGAAAGCACCGTCATCCGCCGCAAGGAAATTGATGCTACCCGCATCATGACCGCCGACCAGGTGCTGGTGGGCATGAACAAAACCCGCCGCCTCTACAATACCCGCATCCGGCAGCTTCTGGGCTTCCGCGACAACCTGCCTGCTGCCGGTGAAAAGCTCGTCTGTCTCAAAAATGACAAGAGCAAGGGCCTGCTCAATGGCGGCATCTGGAAAATTGACGCCATCCGCCAAGGCAAAACCGGCCTCGTGCGCATGGATGTTGCGCCCGAAGACGACGTGAAACGCAAAGTGGTTGATGTCTCGGTGTTGCAAGAGTTTTTCGATGGCCGCGAGGACGACGTCCAGCCCTTCATGCGCCGCGATACCGACGAATTCACCTATGGCTACGCGCTCACCGTGCATAAGGCGCAAGGGTCGCAATGGGATGATCTGGTGCTCTTCGACGAGTCCTTCGCCTTCCGCGAACACCGCGACCGCTGGCTTTATACGGGGCTGACGCGGGCGGCAGAGAAGATTACGGTGGTGATGTAGAATTCAGTTAACTGCTATAAATGATTGCAGCTCACGCAAACCATGGCTACTATTTGTTATTTTCCATATAAATAATAGCTTTTTCTGCGTCTTTACTGCCATTTTTTACGGCCTGACGCCACCATTTTTCTGCTTGAACTCGGTCTTTATCCACTCCAGCACCTTGAAAATACATTAGTCCAATATAATACTCCGCCTTTTCATCACCTCTTTTAGCTGATTTTTGCCACAACTCCATCGCGGTGCTGTAACTCTTGTCCACACCCCATCCATTGAAGTACAGGACACCCAAATACACCTGAGCGCCAATACTGCCTTTGGCCTCCGACCGAGAAAGTAAATCTCGTGCCTTTTCATAGTCTTTTGAAACGCCTATCCCCGCCATATAAAGCTTACCAAGCTCAGTAATAGCCCTACTGTCTTCTTGGTCAGACGCTTTTTGGAACCATGCTGCTGCCTGCACGAAATCCGTTGGAGTTCCTTCGCCTTTCAAGTACTGAAAAGCTAACCCATATTGACCATGAACGTTACCCGCACACGCGGCCATCGTATTGTATTTAAATGCTTCTGTCTGATTTCGTTTGTCTGCCCACGGAGTAGAAAAAATCGACCCTAACATCAACTGAGCCTGAAGGTTTCCCACATTAGCAGCCTGTTTCCAATAGGTGATAGCTTTCTGCTCATCTTTCTCAACGCCGTTACCCTCTTCATACATATTGCCCAGTGCAAACAACGCCTTAGGATAATCCTGCGCAGCGGCTTTCTGATACCAAGCTATTGCGCGTTTGTAATCCGGGCCGAATCCATACGGCTCTTGTCGGTAAAGGTCTCCCAATTGAAATTGGGCCTCTGCATCGCCAGAATCTGCCGCTTTGCGGTAAGTTTCTTCGGATTTCCTGATCCATTCCCGGCTTTTTTCGGATAGCGATTTTGCTTCTGAGCCAGAGAACCAACGCCCTTTCAACAAGTAGTGAAACCCCAGCAGCCGCTGCGCGTCACCACTGCCCTGCTCAGCAGCTTCATCAAGGTACTTCAGCGCAACCTCAGTTTTGTCACCAATTTTAAATAGGTACAGGTCCCCAAGGCTAGCTTTAGCCTCAACCATACCTTGCTCGGCCGCACGCTGATACCACTGCTCTGCCTGCTTGAAATCCTGCTTTACACCGATACCTTGTTCATAAACTCTTCCAAGTCGAATTTGGGCTTGTGGATCGCCGCGCACAGCTTGCGGCAATAAATCGTCGATAGTTTCACTGAGCTTGCACTGCGCGGAAGCTGCGGTCATTTGTGCATGGATGGGCAGAGCGGACCCCACAATCATGGCCGTAGCGATCGCCAGTCTGGTCAAATCGATTACTCCGCGCATCCATTTCCCCCTGTTTTACATAACTTCCAATAACATATATTCGAAACAGGGAAACCACGTCGCATACTGAAAACTGTAGCCTATTCTGAGTGACATCCAACAAGGAAGCAGATGCTATGCTTCACCCGCTCGCGCTCTTCTTCGCGCCGGCCCTTCCCGAACCGCCGGGCTTCTTGCCACCGCCATCCTGTTTATTGACAGTGGCCCAGGCGCGGGCTTCGGCCTCTTTTTCGGGCACACCCTTTTCTTCGTAGCTGTCGGCAATGTGCTCCGCCTTGCGTTTCTGCTTGTCGGTGTATTTCGACTTCTCACCACGCGGCATGGCTCTATCCTTTCCAGAAAGCGGACAATGCGATGACAACGACCGCTCTCCGGCTTGGTTCCTATTTTTTAAACAGGCTGTCGCACGGCTGTAATATCTTCGCCCCATAGGAGTTCCATCCTGCGATCCGCGCAGGAAACCATCGCCGGCCAGGAGCCGGCTGGAAACGGAGAAATGGAACCGATGTTGAAACACTCCTCTCGCCTGTTCGGTGCAAGCGCTATGCTCTCCCTTGCCCTTTGCATTCCGTTCAACACTGTGCAGGCCCAGTCGGCCAATGACGGCGCTCTTTTTGACCGCGCCGCGAAAGGCGACCTGTCAGAGCAAGGCGGCGCCCGCCGTCTCAAGGGCGACCAGACCGCAGCTTTTCGCAACCAGATCAAGAATGGACCAGCAAAGAACGTGATCCTCTTGATCGGCGATGGTATGGGTGACTCTGAAATCACCGTGGCGCGTAACTATGCGGTTGGCGCGGGGGCATTCTTCAAGGGCCTCGATGCCTTGCCGGTCACCGGCCAATACACCCATTATGCCCTCGACAAGAAGACCGGAAAACCTTCATATGTGACCGATTCCGCCGCCTCCGGCACCGCCTGGGCCACCGGGGTGAAAACCTATAACGGTGCCATCGGCGTCGATATCCGCGAGAAGCCGCACAAGACACTGCTTGAAATGGCCAAGGAGGCTGGTCTCGGCACCGGCAATGTCACCACATCGGAAATTCAGGACGCCACGCCCGCCGTTCTCATCGCCCATGTCACCCATCGCAAATGCTACAATCCGACGAAAACAGCGGAATTGTGCAAAGATATCGCGCTGGAGAACGGAGGCCTTGGCTCGATCAGCGAGCAACTTCTCAATACCCGACCGGATGTCACACTTGGCGGCGGCGCGAAGTACTTCGAGGACAAGGCAAGGGCTGGCGAATGGAGAGACCAGACCTTGCGCGCCCAGGCTGAAGCACGCGGTTTTCAGGTGGTTGGTACGCTCGATGCACTGAATAAAATTGATACCGCCAACCAGAAGAAGCCCCTCCTCGGCCTGTTTGCCCCCGGCAACATGCCGGTGCGCTGGCAGGGCCCCAAAGCCAGCCATTACGGCAATATCGAAAAGGAGCCGGTCGAGTGCAAAGTCAACGACAAGCGCACCGCAGACATCCCGACGCTGGCGCGCATGACCACAAAAGCGATTGATCTCCTCAAGGCCAATCCCAAGGGCTTTTTCCTTCAGGTCGAGGGCGCGTCCATCGATAAGCAGGACCACGCCGCCAACCCGTGCGGGCAGATCGGCGAAACGGTTGATCTCGATGAAGCCGTTCAGGTGGCGCTTGAGTTCGCCCGCAAAGACGGCAACACGCTGGTCATCGTCACCGCCGACCATGCCCATGCCAGCCAGATCATCGAAGCCACAGAAAAAGCCCCCGGCCTGACCCAGGCGCTGAAAACCAAGGACGGCAGCATCATGGCTGTTTCCTATGGCAATTCCGATGACCCCGACGATCAAGGCCATACCGGAGCCCAGTTGCGCATTGCCGCCTTCGGCCCCGGCGCGGCCAATGTCACCGGCCTAACCGACCAGACGGATATGTTCTTTACCATCCGCGACGCGTTGAACCTTCAGGTGAAGCAGCGCGCCAACCGGTGACATAGCGAAAAGGTGGCCGCCGCTCGTGCCGCGCGGCGGCGGCCGCACCAACCCAGATTTTCGGCTTCCCTACTCCCTCATGCGGCCTCGGGAAAACTCGCTGATAAATAGTTGCGCCCTCCCTTCTTGACAGCCTCCGTTTGCTGATAAATATAATACGCGTCATAAAATGTTATTTGTAATATTTAACATTTATTTAACGGTAAATATTCAAGGACGGGAACCATGCTGCAAATGATTACCACCGGCCTGCTGACCGGCGCACTCCTCGGCTTTGTGCTGCAACGCGGGCGGTTCTGCCTCACCGGCGGTTTCCGGGATCTGGTGATCTCGAAAGATTACCGCATGTTCACGGCACTGCTCATCGCCATCACCATCCAGAGCATCGGCGTCTACGCGCTGATCGCCGCGGGTTATGTCAAATTCTCAGCAGGCGCGTTTTACTGGGGCGCAACCGCCCTCGGCTCTTTCGTGTTCGGCATTGGCATCGTGCTCGCGGGTGGTTGCGCCACCGGCACCTGGTATCGCGCCGCCGAAGGGCTGATTGGCAGTTGGATTGCGCTCTTCACCTACGCGATCTCATCGGCGGTGATGCGTTCGCCGTTGTTCGCCGGCTTCAATAAGGAGATCAAGAGCTACCAGACCCCCGACAACTCCATCGCCGGGTCGGCGGGCCTGCCGGTATGGGTGTTCATCGGGCTCTTGACCGTGGTGACAGCGTTCTTCATTGCTCGCGAGCTACGCAAGCCCAAACTCACGATTGCCCGCCTGCCCGCACGTAAAAGCGGTCTGGCCCATGTTCTGTTCGAAAAAAGCTGGCACCCCTTCGCTACCGCCTCGCTGATCGGTGCAATTGCCCTGCTCGCCTGGCCGCTCTCTGAAGCCACGGGCCGCATGTCGGGCCTCGGCATCACCACACCGTCGGCCAACATCGTACAATATCTGGTGACGGGTGATTCCGCCTTCATCAACTGGGGCGTTTTCTTGGTGCTCGGCATCTTCATCGGCTCTTATTTTGCCGCCCTTGGCTCCCATGAGTTCCGCCTGCGTGCCGCCGATGTGCAAACTTCGGTGCGCAGTTTCGGTGGTGGCATTCTGATGGGCTTTGGCGCGAGCCTTGCGGGTGGTTGCACCATCGGCAACTCACTGGTGATGACCGCCATGATGACGTGGCAAGGCTGGACCGCGCTGCTCTTCACGCTGATCGGCGTATGGGCCGCATCCTACGCCCTCTATGTCCGCCGCCCAACCAAAACCGAACTCGTTGCCCAACCCGTGAATGCATAAGGATTTTAGTTATGAGCCTCTATAAACTCGACGTTCTCACACAAGTGTGCCCCTTCCCGCTGATCGAAGCCAAGGAAGAACTTGCCAAGCTCAACAGCGGCGACGAACTGTTGATTGAGTTTGATTGTACCCAGGCCACCGAAGCCATCCCCCGCTGGGCCGCAGAAGAAGGCCACGCCGTCACCGATTTTCGCCAATTGGGCGATGCGGAATGGAGCATTACCGTACGCAAGTCATAAGTGCGATCGTTAAACAAACAAAAGGGGCAAAACCTGATCGGTTTTTGCCCCTTTTTTCATTGCATTACTGCAAGCATCAATCGTCCATCTTGAGCGCCGCGATAAACGCTTCCTGCGGAATCTCCACCTTGCCGAACTGGCGCATGCGCTTCTTGCCTTCCTTCTGCTTGTCGAGCAGTTTGCGCTTACGGGAAACGTCGCCGCCGTAACACTTGGCGGTCACGTCCTTACGCAGCGCGCGGATGGTTTCGCGGGCGATGATCTTGCCGCCGATGGCGGCCTGAATCGGGATCTGGAACATGTGCGGCGGGATGAGGTCTTTCAACTTCTCGCACATGGCGCGGCCGCGGTGCTCGGCGCGGGTGCGGTGCACCAGCATGGAGAGCGCATCAACCGGCTCAGCATTGACCAGAAGCGACATCTTGACGAGATCGCCCTCGCGGTAATCGGAGATGTGGTAATCGAACGAGGCATAGCCCTTGGAGATCGACTTCAGGCGGTCATAGAAATCAAACACCACCTCATTGAGCGGCAGATCATAAACCAGCATGGCGCGCTTGCCGACGTAGTTCAGATCAATCTGCATACCGCGCCGGTCCTGGCACAGCTTGATGACCGCACCAAGATAGTCGTCGGGTGTCAGAATGGTGGCGCGTATCCACGGTTCTTCGATGGATACAATCTTCATCACATCCGGCATGTCGGCCGGGTTGTGCAGCTCCTTGGTGGTGCCGTCAGTCAGCTTCAGGTGGTAGACCACACTCGGCGCTGTCGAAATCAGGTCGAGATTAAACTCGCGCTCCAAGCGCTCCTGAATGATTTCGAGGTGGAGGAGGCCAAGGAAGCCGCAACGGAAGCCGAAACCGAGCGCCGCCGATGTTTCCATCTCGTAGGAGAACGAGGCATCGTTGAGACGCAACCGCCCCATCGCCGCGCGCAAGCTCTCAAAGTCGGCTGCATCAACCGGGAACAGGCCACAGAACACCACCGGCTGCACCGGCTTGAAGCCCGGCAGCATTTCGGTGGTCTGGCGTTTGTCTTCGGTGATGGTATCACCGACGCGAGTATCGGCCACTTCCTTGATGGAGCCTGTGAAAAAACCGACCTCGCCCGGCCCAAGCTGGCCGACATCGGACATTTTCGGGCGGAACACACCAACCTTGTCAACGCCATAGACGGCATTGGTACCCATCATACGGATGTTCATGCCCTTCTTCAGCACACCATCAATGACGCGCACCAGCACGACCACGCCGAGATAAGCATCATACCAGCTATCCACCAGCAGCGCCTTGAGCGGCGCAGCCTCGTCGCCTTGCGGCGGCGGGAGGCGGGTGACAATGGCTTCGAGCACCGCTTCGATATTAAGGCCGGTTTTGGCCGAAATCGGCACGGCATCGGCGGCGGAAATGCCGATCACTTCCTCAATCTGTTCCTTGATGCGGTCGGGCTCGGCGGCGGGCAGGTCGATCTTGTTCAGGACCGGCACGATCTCGTGGCCGGCGTCGATGGCATGATAGACATTGGCGAGCGTCTGCGCTTCCACCCCTTGGGAAGCGTCCACCACCAGAAGCGAGCCTTCACAGGCCGCCAATGAGCGCGACACTTCATAGGCAAAATCGACGTGGCCGGGGGTGTCCATCAGGTTGAGGATATAAGTCTTGCCATCCTGGGCCTTGTATTCGAGGCGCACCGTCTGGGCCTTGATGGTGATGCCACGTTCGCGCTCGATATCCATGCTGTCGAGCACTTGCTCCACCATATCGCGGGCCGCCACAGTGCCGGTCGCCTGGATGAGCCTGTCGGCCAGCGTCGACTTGCCGTGGTCGATATGGGCCACGATGGAGAAGTTGCGGATGTTTTCGAACTTGTGCGTCGTCATTCTGTGCCTTGGGTGCCCCGACTTTGCGGCGCGGTTCATCACGCGCGGCGGGAAATAAAAGTGTTACCACGGCACATAGCAGTCAGGGCGCCTTTCGCCAAGGGGCGGCATGGACAAAGCCGCTATTACCGCATGGCCTTGAACCTCTCTGCCGTCGCCACATCAATCAATGCCGTGGCTTTCCGGGTGGCAGCGGGAACAGCGATATTCATATTCTGCAGGCGGCGGATAGTGGCCGCGTGGGTTTCCGCAGACAAAGTGCGCGGATCACGCAGCAGGGCGATGGCGGCGGGATTGCGATCGAGCAGCGCATAGGACAGAACCCATGCGGCCCGCGCAGGATCCTTGGCCGCGCCGGTCGCGCTATCCAGCATCGCAACATAGGCCATTTGCGCCTCATGGTCGGGAACGATCTCTAGGTTGTCGAGGAGCTTGCGGGCTTCGTCCCGATTGGCCTCCACCCCACGCCCATCCCGGAGAAGCAGCGCGAGACGGCTTGCCGCCAAAGCATCCCCATCAAGAACGCGCAGCCGGTAGAACACCGCGGCACTTGCGGGGGCCGTTTCACCACCCTCACCCCGCTCCAGAAGCATGCCCAGCGGCGTATAGGACCGGTCATCGCCGCCAAGCGCCAGCTCCGCAAGCAGCGACCGAGCCTTGGCAGGGTCCGGATTTCCATCAATTCCCGCCGCCAGGCGCTGGGCCTTGAGCCGAGCCCCGACATTACGGGTAGCTTTTCCCCTCTGATAGGACTCGCGAACATCATTTTTCTGCGCTCTCGCCAAATCGTCGAGCAAGATGCTCGCCAATTTTATATCCTGCGGGCCGCCAATGCCACGATCCATCATATCAACGAGAAAGGGCGTGACGGAATCGGCAATATCGCTCGTGGCCAGTTCAACGAGCAGGCGGCGCGCCTCAACCGGGTCGGCGGCCACACCGCGGCCATAGCGCAGGCGCAGGGCGAAATTGAGTTTTGCCGGACGAATTGTTTCAGCGGCCTCGCGGAATAGTCGGGTTGCCTCTACCGCGTCCGGCGCAACACCGAAGCCATCTGCCTTGAAATCTGCCAACATGCGTACACCGGACGCTGATTTTTGCGCCACAGACTTCGTCAACCAGTCTAAGATTTCTTTGGCAACAGCCTCATCTTGCGAGGCTCCGTTACGCGGCACGGAATAGCCCCATTCTACATCGTAGCGTCCCCTCACTTTGTCATAAAACAAGCGGAAGGCATAGGAGTACATGCCCTCGCGGTATCCCCGCTCGGCGGACTTCTTATAAAGTGCCAAGACGTCGTCCGTGGCATTCTTGCTGGCTATCCCCTTTTCGATCATGTCCGCAAGATTATACGGCGCATAACGCGAGCCATAATCGGTCGCTTTGCGGAACATCTCCTCTGCCTTCTTAAAATCTCTACGAGTGCCATTGCCTTCTAAATAGGCACGGCCAAGCATATTGGTGCCAGCTCCATTCCGACCTTCCGCAGCTTTCTCGAACAAAGAGAAGGCCTTGCCCAAGTCCTGTGGCATCCCTTCTCCGTTATAGTACATAAAGCCCAGGTTGTTTGCCGCGCCCGCACTTCCCTTGGCTATGGCCTTCTCGAAAAGAACCTTTGCGCGAGCAAAATCCACCGACACGCCATTACCGTGCTGATACATGTAAGCAAGGTTATTAATCGCCGTCACATTGCCGAGGCGCATTGCATTTTCGTAGAGAGCGCGCGCTTTTGACCAGTCTTGGGACACACCGGTCGCATCCTCATACATTAAAGCCAGCTCAACCATCGCTTCGGCATCACCGCCGTCTGAAGCTCTCTCAAACCAGAAAGCCGCCTTGGCAAAATCCACCGGAACACCTTTGCCCGACTTATAAACGAAGCCAAGCATCCGTTGGCCGGGGGCATGACCCATGAGTGCCGCACGTTGGTAGAGCTCCCGCGCCTTGGCCATATCAGGCGGGGTACCCCACCCATATTCATGGAAAAAACCAAATTCGACCAAACCGCGCTTGTTTTCCCGCTTTGCAGCAAGCTGGGCATATTTCAACGCAGATACCGCATCACTCTTCCGCATTAACGCAGCCAGTCGTGCCGCTGCATATCCGCTGCCCATCCCCGACGCTCTCCCGAAAAGCGCTAATCCCTCTTCCTGCTGGAGCTTGTTGCCACTTGTGTTCAACCAGTCGGCAAGCATAACCATCCCTTGCACATCTTGCTTGGCGGTCAGATCGCGCAGGATTGCAACGCCGGTGGTCACGTCACGGATATCCTGCGGCCCGTAAAGCAGCCCTTGTGCCTTTGTGGCGCGCAGAACCGGTGCCGAGGTTTTGGCAATTCCTTCGTCGATGATGGCAAGAGCTGCCTTGCCATCGGGCATGAATCCGGTTCGATCCCGGTTGTTACCCAGAAACAACAAAATTGCTGCCTCATCGTACCCGCCAATGGAGCCCAGCACCTGTGCTGCAGCGAAACTTTCCAGCGCCTCGCGCGTGGCACCGCGATCGCGCAGGGCCAAGCCCAAACGAAAGGGAAAGCGGGGTTCATTGGGGTAGCGTCGAAAAGCCTCCCGGCAGGCGGCAATGAGCGCATCGCTCTCGGCAACCGTGCTGCCTTCCTGGTAGCGTATGGCCCCACTGTCATATGTCGCATAGCTTTGCGCGATTGGCATGCCGCTCAGGCGGTCGCAAGCTGTCACCGGAGCCTGTGTTGGCTTCTTGTTGTTGGCGGCCTCGGCGGTCGGCGTACAGATCATGGACGCTGCCAGCACGGCGACAACGGACAAATACTTCATCATTCCCCCAACAACAACGAACCGCCTCATTTCACGCCAAACAGGATCAAACAGGCGGGGTCCGTTGTCAATGCGGAGCGATCAGGCGAGGTGATCCGGTGCAACACCCTGGGGGATGGGTGCGTGCCTCAAATCTCCCCGCCCTATCCAGCCCATACGGGCCAGATTTGAATATTCCCTGAGCCTCCTGCAGCCATGAGAGGCTCAGTTGAGCGGCTTGAGCTTCAGCATCGCGCGCGCTTCGGAAGGCGTTGCCACCTTGAGCCCCATTGCCGTGATGATTTCCGCCATGCGGGCCACCAGTTCAACGTTGCTTTCGACCTTGCGGTCAGCGGAGATGTAAGCGCTGTCCTCAAAGCCGATCCGCACAAGGCACGCGCCGAGCGCCACAGCGCCACTCAGGATGGAGAAATCTTCACGGCGACCGTAATGGGTGATGCCCCACATCGCGCCCGCGGGCATATACTGGCTGAACAACGCCAAGGTCTGCGGCGTAGCCGGGCAACCACCACGGTGACCCAGCACCATATTGAACAGCACCGGCTCCGGCAATTTCATCTCTTCGGCGATCATCGCCATGTTATGGATCATGCCGAGCTCAAATACTTCGATCTCGGGCAGGACGCCCCGTTCAACGCAGGTTGCGGTAACGTATTTGATTTCCGGATAGGGGTTATTATAGACGAAATCGCCGAGATTAACCGAGCCCGCGTTAAGCGACGACATCTCGGTAAGGTCGCAATGAAGCGGCGCACAGCGCTCGGCGATGGTCATGTTGGAGACGCCACCGGTGGAGCCCTGGATGATCATATCCGAACCCGCACGGATGCGGGCAATGGTATCGGCGTAATGGGTGGCATCACGCGTCAGGCGGCCATCTTTCTCGCGCACATGCAGATGCACCAGTGACGCTCCCGCCTTTGCCGAGGCAATGGCTTCGGCGGCGATTTCCGCCGGTTCGGCGCGCTTCGTGTCTCCCGCGACGGGAGCAACCGAAATGATGACTTTTCTCATGATGCGCTTTCCGTAAGCTCGAATTAAGGAACCCGGTCGGTCCATGCCCCCACGGCCGACCGGGCGCAAGCCCGTTACGCCAGTTTGGCGAGGCGGGCCTTGAGGTCCTTTATGCCGCGTTCGGGCGAGGTCAGCACCGGCACAGGCAGCGTGCCCATCTTTTCCAGCACGCGCGCCATGGATGCCTGGGCGAGCACGATGCAATCGCATTTCATCTCAATGGCCGCACGCAACCCGGCGGAGACGATCTCGTCATGCTTGTCGAGATTTCCGGCCAGGAAGGCGGTGAAGGCGTCCGCCATCAGATGCGACTTGATGTCGATATCCTTGCCTGCATCGCGCGCCTTGCGGGTGATGAATTCCAGAGTGGGCTTGAGCGTGGTTTCAACCGTCGCCAGCACCATGAGCTTTTTCGCCGTGCCAATGGCTTCCAGCGTCATCGCTTCATCAATGCGCATCACCGGGATGCGACTGGTGAACTGGCAGGCTTCCACCGCGCCGCCGATCGACGAGCAGGCGGTCATGAAGATCTGGCAGCCGGCAAGATTGGCGCTTTCCACATAATGGGCGATGCGGGCATTGATATTGGGCGTCGAACCGCCGTTTTTCATTACATCCTTGATCATCGAATCTTCGACGATATGCATGATCTCGGCGTCGGGCATAAGCTCCTTGGTCAGGTTCTGCATCAGGGCGAGCGTGCCAACACTGGTGTGGAAAATAGCTGCCTTTTTCATGTCGTGTTCCTTTTAATTCTGCTCCACCGCCCGAAGGCGATTATCAACTCATCCGGCCAGGAATGCAGCGAGCTTTTCCGCCGCGTCATGATCTTCCTTCACGGAAATGCCGCCAACAGCGACCGCGCCGAGCAGACGCTTTTCGCTGTCGAAAATCGGAACTCCCCCGGGCAGCGGTGCGAAATGCGCATCAAACCATTGGGCTTCGAGCTTGTCGTTCCGCAGCCGATCCAGGAATGCCAGTGTCGATTGGCCCATGCGCGCCGCAGTATAGGCCTTGCGCTGGGTGAGTTCGACAGTGAGTAGCTTGACATTGTCCATCTTGGCAAAGGCAATCAGGAAGCCTTGCGCATCACACACCGCCACCGTCATCGGGCGGTCGCCGTAATCGCTGCGCGACAGTTCGAACGCCTTACCGATGGCCCGATGGGCCGCTTCACAGGTCAGATGCGCCATGTCAGATACTCCTTAAAGGAAGCCGATGGAAATCCACGGAACCGCCGCAACGACAACCAGCCCGAGGAACGCTGCAGCAAGATAGGCCCATATATAGGGAATGCCTTCATCCGGATCGGTTTTCGACACCGCACAGCAGCCGTAATACCCGACACCGAAGGGCGGCGCGAACAAGCCGAGGCCCATCGCCAGAATGACAACCATGGCATAATGCACCTCATGCACGCCGATCTCGCGGGCAATGGGGAACAGCAGCGGCCCGAACAACACGATGGAGGGAATGCCTTCCAGCACGCTACCGAGGATAATGAAGGCGATCATCGAGATGAAGATGAAGCCGACCGGGCCACCCATCTTCGACATCAGAATTGCCAGATCCTTTGAGAAGCCGGATTGCGTCAACCCCCACGCCATGGAGGTAGCGGCACCGATGATGAAGATGATGGCACCGGCGAGCGACGCCGTTTCTATCAGCATCTCCCAGGCGCGTTTCCAGTCGAATTTGCGGTAGAAGCAGAGGCCGATGACGATGGAGTACGCAACTCCGAGCGTCGAGACCTCAGTGGCAGTCGCCACGCCCTCGATGACCGCGGCGCGGATGAGGAATGGGAGGATCAGCGCGGGCATGGCAATCAGGCACAGCTTGCCGATTTCGCTCTTGCTGTACCGCTTGACGCCGGAAAGGTCTTCATTGCGGTTGCGCCACCACACCACGAAGCACAGTGCGATGCCGAGAATGGCACCGGGCAGCATACCGCCGGTGAACAAAGCGGCAATCGACACACCTGTCACCGAACCGATGGTGATAAGCACGATGGAGGGCGGAATGGTTTCGGTCTGCGCGCCGGTCACCGACAGCAGCGCGACCAGATCACCGCGCTTGGCACCGCGCGCCATCATTTCGGGGAACAACACCGGTGCAACGGCCGCCTGATCGGCAGTTTTGGAGCCGGAGATGCCGGAAACGAGATACATCGCACCAATCAGCACATAAGACAGGCCGCCGCGCACATGGCCGAGCAGACTGCCGAGGAACTGCACCATTGCCTTGGCCATGCCGGTCATCTCAATCAGCATTCCAAGGAAGACGAACAGCGGCACGGCGAGAAGCATCATATGCGACATGCCCTCCTCAAGCCGGCCAACCATTGTGGTCATGGGGGTGTTGGTGGTCAGTGCCAGATAGCCGAAAGTGGCGAGCGCGAACGAAAAGGCGATGGGAACGCCAGAGAACACGCCCATCGCGACGATGCCCACGAAGAAGATGAGCAGATTGATCTTACCGAGCGGAATGAGCAACGGACCGGCGAAAGAGAACGCAATGACCGCAAGCGTAATGGCGGCCAGCCCCATCACCGTCGCCCGGGTGCGCGGCGCGGAAATGGCGAGCCGCAACAGCGCCGTCACCAGCATCAAGGTCACACCAACCGGAATGGAGGCCGCACGCCACAGCACGGAAATTTCCAGAGCGGGCGTTATGACGATGGCTTCCTCAATGGCGTATTCCCAGGCGGGCAGCATGATGAGCAGCAGGAAGGCCAGCGACACGCCGGTTGCCAGCGCTTCAAGAAAGGCCCGTTTTTCAGAGGTGAGGTGCGAAACCAGCGCCGTCATGCGCATGTGCTGACCGCGCCGCAGCGCCACCACGGCACCGAGCATCGTCAGCCAGATGAAGCCGATGGTCGCCACTTCGTCGGACCAGATCAGCGGCTTATGGAACAGATACCGCATCACCACGCCGGCAAAGAGTACAACCATCTCGGCCGCAACGAGAATAGCGGCGATGAATTCGATGAATTTGCCGAGATAGCGATCGACTGTGACCAGAGCCCCGGACGGGGTGCCTGAGGAAATGGCGGATGGTGCGCCGGAGGAGGTCTGCATCGTCGTTATCCTTCTGGTCGTATTTCCATATCAACCGCCAGCCTGCTCAGCCGAACGATCCGCTCCGCCGGGAATTCCGGCGGAGACATATGACATTTCGTCCGCGACACGGGATCGCGGGAGTGTGCCGCTTCGTTACGACAGCTTGCCGACCGCTTCTTCGAGCAAGCCCCACGCCTCGTCGCCGAACTTCTTGCGCCAGACATCGTAGAAGCCCGCTTCCCTGAGCTTGGCCCGGAAGGCATCGGGGGTGGTGTCGTTGAACGCGAGGCCCTGCGCCTTGAGGTCGGTCATGACCGTTTCGTTCATCTTACGCAGATCGGCGCGCTGCTTCTGAGCACCATCCTTGAAGGCTGCCGTCATGATGCCCTTGAGGTCATCGGGCAGGCCGCCCCAGGATTTGCCGTTGAGGATGAACCAGTAGCCATCCCAGATGTGATTGGTGAGCGAGCAATACTTTTGCACTTCATAGAGCTTTCCGGTCTGGATGATGACCAGCGGATTTTCCTGCGCGTCGATCACCTTGGTCTGCAGCGAAGAATAAACCTCCGAATACTGCATGCCGACCGGAGCAGCACCCATCGCCTTGAACATGTCGACGATGATCGGGCTCACCGGCACACGGATCTTGAGGCCATCGAGATCCTTAGGCGAGACAATGGCGCGGCTGTTATTGGTGGCTTGGCGGAAGCCGTTGTCCCACATATTTTCCATGGCATAGAGGCCGACTTTCTCGACCGACTTGCGGACGAAACCGCCGAGCTTGCCATCCATCGCCTTCCAGACATGGTCATAATCGGCAAATGCGAAGCCAACCGCATTAATCGCCGCGACCGGAACGAGTGTCGCCATCACCAGTGCCGACGGCGTGAAGATATCAATGCCGCCACGGCGCACCTGCGACATCATGTCGGTATCGCCGCCCAACTGGTTCTTGGGGAAAATGTTGATAACGAGACGGCCCTTGGATTCTTCCTTCACCCGGTCCGCAACCTCCTGCGAACGGATATTCAGCGGATGCGACATCGGCAGGTTGTTGCCATACTTGAATGTGAACTGAGCACCCTGCGCCTTGGCGATATGCGGGAACGAACCGAAGGCCGCCACAGCGGGAACGGCAGCCATTGTCTTGATCAGGGACCTTCTGGATATCGTCGACATGAGCAACTCCTCTACGTTCCGATTCGTGCATGACGCATCTCTCGGCTGATAGCGCTATAGGTAGCACAGAGCACCGGGGACGGGAAGCGCAAAATGTTGCATTATGTTAAAAATGTGAATTTTTGTGCGAAACCTACGAAGTCAGCCCAGAGGCCCCAAACCCCACCGAAACAACGGCATATCGTATAACCATCCCCATCTCCCGGAATGGTGGGCGGCATCTACAGCAGCTTTTGAGAGCGCCGCAACAAAAAGCCATTGACGTCGATGGTTGTCAGGACGTTTTACGCCCGCTGCCCGTGCGGCCGGAGCTATCGGCAATCACCACTTCAACGCCGGTTTGTTTCAGCGCGTCGCGCGCGCTCGCCGGTAATCTGTCATCGGTGATGATGGCATCAAGGGCAGCGATGGGCACTGCGTTGAAAATTCCGACCTTGCCGTATTTGGTGGAGTCGCAGATCAGCACGCGCTTCGATGCCGCTTCAACGGCTGCTTTCTTGACCTGAACCTTGGCTTCGGTCGGGGTTGAAATGAAGCGGGCATTCCAGGACGACGCCGAAAGAAAGGCGATGTCGATATTGAGGTTTTTGAGAAACTGGGTGGCACTGTCGCCAACGCAGGACTGATTCTCGCGCAACACCTGTCCACCAGTATGAAACAGCAGGCATTCGGATTGCTGCATCAACAGGTTGACTACGGCGAAATCATTGCTCACCACCACGAGATCCGGCACGGAAGCCACGCGCGCGGCTAAGGCGAGCGAGGTGGTGCCTGCATCGAGATAAATCGACATACCCGCCGTCACACGTGACGCAGCCATGGTGGCGATGGCATCTTTCTCGTCATGCTGGAGCGAGCGTTTGACCAGATGCGACGGTTCGGAGGTGATCTTCTGGGTGAGTTGCACCCCGCCGGAAACCGAGAGAACACGCCCGTCCTCTTCAAGCTTCTGGATATCGCGACGCACCGTCATATGGGAGACTTGCAGCCATTCCATCAGTTCGGCGATGCTGAGAATACCGCGTTCCGCCAGTGCTGACAGAATGATCTGCTGCCGTTTTGCCGGTATCACGATGCGCTTCTCCACAAACCTGTCAGCGAGAGGTAACCGGTTGTGGGTACTTTTTCAACCAGCTTAGTCCCCGCAGAGTTCCCGCACGCGGAATGTACTCACACCCGATCCAGTCGTTATAGCCGGCTGCAGCCAAGGCTTTGTAGATATGGGGAAAGTAAACTTCGCCGCTATCGGGCTCGCCACGATCCGGCACCGAAGCGATCTGGACATGCCCGATCCTTGAGCCGAGATTGTGAATGAGAACGGAAAGATCGCCGTTGGTGATCTGGGCATGGAAAATATCAAGCTGGACAAAGACATTGTCCCGGCCTGTTTCCTGCACCAGAGCCAAGGCGTCATATTGATTGGCTATGAAATAACCTGGCATATTGCGGTGATTCAGGGATTCTATCTGGATCGAAATCCCGAACGGGGCCACCCTGTCAGCAGCCTGGCGGATATTGGCGAGCCAGAGGGCTTTCATGTCATCCCTGTTCGCTCTTTCCGGCATGATGCCCGACATCACGTGTATTTTTTTGCAATCCAGGGCGCGGGCATAGTCGAGCGCCGTCTCAACGCCGTCTCTGAACTCTTGCTCCCGGCCCGGAAGGATGGCGAGACCGCGCTCGCCGCCTTCCCAATCCCCCGCCGGAGCGTTGATCAGCGCCTGCACCAGTCCATTTTTCCGTACCCGCGCCGCAACTTCAGCTTTGTCGAAAGCGTAGGGAAAGAGAAATTCTACTGCGGAAAACCCGGCCTCCGCCGCCGCATCAATCCGTTCCAGAAACGGAAATTCCGTAAACAGCATGGTGAGATTGGCGGCGAATTTCGGGGTTTTCGTCATTTTTTCAACTCTGCAATCTGGTCTGGAGTGAGATAACGAACCGGGGATTGTTTCAAGATGAACAGCAGGCGCGCGGTCTCCTCAAGCTCCTCCGTGGCATTAACCGCCTCGGTCAAACTGCGCCCAAGCACAACCGGGCCATGGTTGGCCAACAGAAAGGCATCCGACTCATGGGCACGGTGCGCCAGTTCCTCGGCGATCTTGATGCTGCCCGGCTTGTGGTAAGGGATCAGCGGCATCTGGCCGACCTTCATCACGTAATAGGGTGTGAAGGGGCGAATGATATCTTCCGGGTCGATGTTATCAAGGCAGGAGAGCGCGGTGAGATAGGTTGAATGCAGATGGACGATGGCATTGCAATCGGGCCGCTTGCGGTAAAGCGCGAGGTGGAACGGGATTTCCTTGGACATCGCCGCGCCGCTCACCTGCTCACCGTCTATGGTGACTTTCGCAAGCGTATCGGCGTCTAACCTGCCGAGACAGGAATTTGTTGGCGTGGCCAAAATGGCTCCATCGGGCAAACGCACTGACAGATTGCCAGCGCTACCGACCGAATAGCCGCGCGTGTAGAACGACGCTCCGAACGCAACCATCTCCCGGCGAAGCGTTTCCTCAGTCATGATTATTTCCCTTCCGCAAGGAAGCCTGTGCCTCGAAGAAGAAGCGTTCATTGCCGAAATTACCGGATTTCAATGCCAGCGACAGCGGCGCATCAACCGCCCGAACCCATGGCACGCCCGGCGCAATTTGCGGGCCGATGTGAAACCCGCGAATACCGAGGCTTTGCACCACGACGCCAGAGGTCTCACCGCCGGCGACGATGAAGTGATCAAACCCCGCCCGCGCCAGCAGCGGCGCAAGGCGGTGGAAGAAAGCCTCGACGGCGGCACTTGCTTCCGCAGCGCCATATTTTTCCTGAATGGCCCGCAGGCGCTCGGGATCAGCAGTTGCGAACACCAGCGGTGCAAGCGCCTCACCCGAATGCTGGATCAGCCACGCACAAACCTTTTCCGCATAAGCAGGTCCATCGGACAAACAGGTTTCCACATCGAGCGCCATGGAAGGGGCCTCGGCGCGATAGGTCGCGACCTGGGCATTGGTCATGACCGAGCACGAACCGGAGAGCACCACGGCGCGACCGCCCGGCGGTGTCCCCGCCGAGGCAGCGCCCTTGTCCTGCTGCGATTTCCCCGCTTTCAGCGTGCGCGCAATGCCCGCGCCGAGGCCGGATCCACCGGTGACCAGGGCCATGCCTTGAACCGCGCGGCCAATGGCATCGAGATGCCGGTCATTGAGCGTGTCGAAAA
The DNA here is from genome assembly GCA_031546825.1 of Microvirga sp. Classification (GTDB taxonomy): domain Bacteria; phylum Pseudomonadota; class Alphaproteobacteria; order Rhizobiales; family Beijerinckiaceae; genus Hohaiivirga. Next base: position 30,154 of record JAVBJU010000019.1, read on the forward strand.
CCGCGTAGCGTTTGCCCGCAGCCTTGAGGGCAGACAGCGCCGTCGCAACCGCCGCGTCCCCGGCATCGAGCACCGCAGCACTGATATTCCCGGCCTGACCCGCGCTTTGCATTTCCATGAGGCGCATGAGATTGGCGTCGCGCATCGGCGTGATCGGGTGATCGCGCATTCCCGATTCATCAAGCGGGACATCGCCAACGAACAGGTAGCCCTTATAGACCGTGCGACCGTTCACCGGCAGCGCCGGGCAGATGATGGTGAAATCCTGACCAAGCTCCGCCAGCAGCGCATCCGTCACCGGGCCGATATTGCCCTTCTCGGTGCTGTCGAAGGTCGAGCAGTATTTGAATAAAATCTGTTCGCAGCCCTTCGCTTTCAGCCAGCGCGCAGCGGCAACAGACAGGGCAACAGCCTCAGATGGGGGGCTGGACCTGCTCTTGAGGCTGATCACAACCGCTTCGGCGTCCAAAGCCGCATCGCTTTCAGGCACGCCAATCATCTGTATGGCGGACAGGCCGTTCTCGACGAGAAAGCCAGCAATGTCGGTTGCCCCGGTAAAATCGTCCGCTATCACACCAAGACGCATCATTCTTCTCCGCCAGCAACATTTCGGAGCTCCAGCAACTCATAATTGCACCGCTGTCGTGTTCCGATTTGAGAACAGGCAAGGTGCCTCAGAGAGCTTCCGGAAAAGGCTTCATTCTCTTGTTAAAAAAGAGAATTAGCCCCAACTCCCATAAACCCGATCACCATCATAGAGGGTTTGATTACGGAGAGAAAGAGTTAAATGTTAAAAAATGTTATATTCTGTTTATTGGTTCTGGTGCCGCTCAACCCCGGCTCAGCACCCGGGAAACGACCTGCGCGGTGTAGTCTACCATCGGCACGATGCGCGAGTAATTCAGACGGGTCGGGCCAATGATGCCAAGGACACCGACGATCTTCTGCGAGCTGTCGCGAAATGGTGCGGCGACCAGCGAGGAGCCCGAGAGCGAAAACAGCTTGTTTTCCGAGCCGATGAAGATGCGGACACCCTCCCCCTGTTCGGCACGGCCAAGAAGGTCGATCACATCGGTTTTGCTTTCGAGATCGGCGAACAACAAGCGTAACCGCTCCAGATCTTCGGCGGCGTGCATGTCCTCGAGCAGATTGGCCTGCCCGCGCACAATAAGCTGGCGCTCATTAGTGGAATCAACCGAGGTGGCGAGGCCGAGCCTGACGAGTTTAGCGGTCAGCTCGTCCAGCTCATGCTCAATGGCATCCTGGCTTTGCTGGATTTCAGAACGGACCTCGGCGAGCGTCCGGCCCCGGATACGGTTGGAGAGGTAATTACCGGCCTCAACCAAAACGGAAGCGGGCAACCCCGGTGGCAGTTCGAGGATGCGGTTTTCAACCGCACCGTCTTCGCTCACCAGAATGACCAGAGCGCGTGTGGGTTCCAGCCGCACAAATTCGATGTGTTTCAGCGGCGCATTGGCCTTGGTCGCCACCACCACACCCGCACCCCGCGACAAGCCGGATAATAATGTCGAGGCCTCGGAAAGCGCGGTCTCAAAGGTATGGCCGGAGGCGGCGGCACGCACTTGCGCCTCAATGCGGTTACGTTCTTCGGAAGAAACGTCGCCAATTTCCAGCATCGAATCAACGAAGAAGCGCAACCCCGCCTCGGTCGGCAGACGACCGGCGCTGGTGTGGGGCGCATAGATCAAACCAGCAGCTTCGAGATCGGACATCACATTGCGGATTGAGGCGGGCGACAAAGCCATCGGTAAAATGCGCGACAGATTGCGTGAACCCACTGGTTCGCCAGTGGTGATGTAGCTTTCCACCAAGCGCTTGAAAATTTCACGCGAACGCTCGTTAAGGTCGCCGAAGCCAGGCATGGCGGACGCAAGGATGGAGAGAGGGTGCGATTTCATGGGGAGTAGAATAATGCGCCGCGCCGAAAAGTGTAAGCGCTTTTCGGAAAAAGCCCGCCGCATTCTCGCGAACCGGTGCGTTATTATGGGAAAACACTCCCGTCAGCCTCGGCGCATTGGCTTGCCCCACGCGGCGGCTCGGCGTATGAGGCATTTGTCCCAACTATGAAAGCAATCCCCATGCGGCCCTCCAAACGTAATCCCGACCAGATGCGCCCTGTCACCATTGAGCGCAATGTCGCCCGTTATGCCGAGGGCTCTTGCCTGATTTCCTTTGGCGACACTAAGGTTTTGTGCACGGCTTCGCTTGAAGAAAAGGCGCCGCCGTGGCTGCGTGGGCAGGGCCGTGGCTGGGTCACCGCCGAATATTCCATGCTGCCGCGCGCCACCCATGAGCGCACCCGCCGCGAAGTCAACAGCGGCAAGCCTTCTGGCCGCACCCAGGAAATTCAGCGCCTGATTGGCCGTTCATTACGCGCCGTTACCAATCTGCCCGCCATTGGCGAACGCCAGATCACCCTCGATTGCGATGTGATCCAGGCCGACGGCGGCACCCGCACTGCCTCCATCACCGGCGCGTGGATTGCCCTCAATGATTGCTTCCAGTGGATGCAGTCACGCTCCATCATCTCGGTGAACCCGCTGCGTGAGCACGTCGCCGCCATTTCCTGCGGCATCTTTCAAGGCACGCCGGTGCTTGATCTTGATTACGCGGAAGATTCGAAAGCCGAAACCGATGCCAATTTCGTCGTCACCGGTTCGGGCGGCCTTGTCGAAATTCAGGGCACCGCCGAGGGCAAGCCGTTCTCCGAGGAAGAATTCCTGGAACTGCTGAAGCTGGCAAAGTCGGGCACCGCTCATCTCATCGAATTGCAGAAGCAGGCATTGGCAGGCTAAACCCATGACCACCCGCACGCCGCGCAAGCTCACGGGCGATGTTGTTATCGCCACCCACAATGCCGGGAAGCTGGCCGAGATTAATGATATTCTCGGCCCGTTCGGGCTGAAGGCGCGTTCGGCTGCCGATCATGGACTGCCGGAGCCGGTCGAGAACGGCTTCATGTTCTCGGAAAACGCGGCAATCAAGGCCCATGCGGCAGCGAAAGCCACCGGCTTGCCCGCCATTGCTGACGATTCCGGCCTCTGCGTCGATGCGCTCGACGGTGCGCCGGGCCTCTTCACCGCCGATTGGTGTGGAAATCCGCGCAACTACGCCGCCGCCATGCAGCGGGTGCAGGATGAGCTTTCCCGCCGCAACGCCGAAAACCGCCATGCGCACTTCACCTGCGCCATCGTTGTCGCCTGGCCGGATGGACATGAAGAACTGTTTGAAGGCCGGGTTTTTGGCGCGTTCGTTCATCCTCCACGCGGGCCGTCGGGCTTTGGCTACGACCCCTGCTTCCTCCCGGATGGTTTCGATAAAACCTTCGGTGAAATGACCGGTGCGGAAAAAAATGGCATCGACTGGAAGTCAACGCCGCCCAAAGCACTGTCGCACCGGGCAAGGGCGCTGGTGGCCTTCGTTGAAGGGTGCCTTAAATAAGTCGCGCGGAATGGGTACGGGACAATCTCAATCCCCCGCCGCGCCGAGGACATGAGTTGATCGACCACCCAACCTTCGACGCCGGTTTTGGCATTTACGTGCATTGGCCATTCTGCGCTTCGAAATGCCCCTATTGCGATTTCAACAGCCATGTGCGCCATAAGCCGGTCGATCAGGCGCGTTACGTTGCGGCGCTCAAGCGCGAGATGCAGCATATGGCCGCCCTCGGCAACACGCGCCCGGCAACCAGCATTTTCTTCGGCGGCGGCACGCCCTCTCTGATGGAACCGCAAATGGTTGGTGCGGTGCTTGACGCCATTGCCGAAATCTACGGCATCGAAGCAAATGCCGAAATCACGCTTGAAGCCAACCCGACCAGCGTCGAAGCCGAGCGCTTCGCCGGGTTCCGCACAGCGGGCATCAACCGGGTGTCGCTCGGCGTTCAGGCATTGAATGATGCCGATCTCAAACGGCTCGGGCGGATGCATACGGCAGATGAGGCGCTGGCCGCGGTCAAGATTGCTGAAAAGCATTTTGAGCGCTTTTCCTTCGACCTGATTTACGCCCGCCCCGGCCATACCCCGGAAGCGTGGAAAGCCGAGCTTGAATGGGCGCTGTCACATGCGGTCGAGCATCTGTCGCTCTACCAGCTCACCATTGAACCCGGCACCTGGTTTCAGCGTTTGTTTGATGCCGGCAAAATCACCGTGCCGGACGACGATATTGCCCGCGCCCTCTATGACGTGACGCAAGAGGTTTGCACGCATGCGGGCCTTCCGGCCTACGAGGTCTCAAACCACGCCCGTCCCGGCGCGGAATCGCGGCACAATCTCGTCTATTGGCGCTATGGCGAATATGTCGGCGTTGGCGCGGGTGCCCATGGGCGGCTGATGACGCCTGAGGGAAGGCTCGCCACCTCAACCGAGAAATCACCGGAAGCATGGCTTGAACATGTCGAAGCCCGTGGCCACGGCATCATCGAAACCGAATTGCTCAATGCCGAAAATCAGGGCGATGAATATCTTTTGATGGGCCTGCGCCTCATGGAAGGCATCGACCTCGTCCGCCATGCCGAGCTTTCGGGAAAGATGCTTTCAAGCGCCCGCATTGACACACTGGCTGAACAGGGTTTGCTGGAGAAGCACGGCAATCGCATCATCGCCGTGCCACGGCAACACTTTGCCGTGCTCAATCATATCATCGGTGAGTTGGCCGCCGGATAATTTAGGGAGGTGCACTTGCGCCGCATATTGCGTTTTCTGCTCACTATGGTTCTGGCAATGGTCGTGGCCCTCCTCACCTTATGGGCGGCGATGGCGCTGTGGTATCGCTTTCCTCTGCCCAATCCGGGGCCAATGCTGGCGGCGGGCGCGTTCGCGCTGATCGGCCTTACGACGATAATCGCCCTCTTCCGGCGTATGAGTATTCTGCGGCTCATCCCCTTTTGTGTGGCGTTCGGGGCCCTCGCCCTCTGGTGGGGCACGATCAAACCGCCGAGCGAAGCGAACTGGGCACCGGATGTCGCGCGGCAAGTCACTGGCACCGTTGAAGGCGACACCTTAACCCTGACCAATCTGCGCAATTTCGACTGGGGCACAGATAACAAACCGGCAACCGAGAGGTGGGAAACTCGGAGCTATGACCTCACCAAGCTGAAAAGCCTCGACATCTTCCTCTCCTACTGGGGCGGACCAGAAATGGCGCATGTCATTGTGAGCTTCGGCTTTGACGGCGGCGCGCAATTGGCGTGGTCCATCGAAGTTCGTCGCAGCATGGGCGGCGAGTTTTCCCCCATTAGCGATCTGTTCAAAAGCAACCCGCTCGTCATTATTGCCGCAGATGAGCGCGATGTCGTCGGCGTGCGCTCCGGTGTGCGCGATGAGGATGTCCATCTCTACCGCCTCAAAACACCACCAGAACCCGCGCGAAAAATGCTGCTGGAATAAGTGCGGGACGCCAACAGGCTGGCGCAAAAGCCGCATTTCTACAATTCCATCACCACCAACTGCACCACCACTGTCATCCGCATGGCGCGCGCCGTGGGCGACACCATCCCCTTCGACTGGCGTCTCATCGTCAACGGCTACCTGCCCGATTACATGTATGCACGCGGCGGCCTCGGCACGAAAATGACACTGGCGGAAGCAAGGGAGCGCTCGCGCATCGGCAAAACGCCGATCCCTGCCTGGACGGATTTCTCGGAGCGGATCAGGGTGGCGCGGCCGGTGGCCGAGGGGCGGTAGCTTGCGATCAACTTCCTAAACAGCGACGAGGTGGCTCGGGCTTAAACTTCTTCTATTTCATATTCCAAAGCCATTTCGTTCAACACCTTTTCCATAATTCGGAATAGTTCCGTATGCGTGGAACCTGACATGATGCTGCTCAGAATGAAAAAGCCGCCTTCCCTCTTTTCTATGCTGAAATCTTCCCAGCCGGAGTTCGCGCTTGGCAGATCGATGGAGCAGCCTGCACCAGTCTGTATGTGCGGGAAATGCTCCTTGAGCCGATCGGCAAGAATGGCAAAGCACTCATCACATTTTTCATTGATATGAACGACATATTCGATGCCCATCCCATATGTCCTCACACCGCCAACAGTGTCTTCTCATAGACTGTAATAACCGCCTTGCCGTCCCACATATATGTGAGATGCCGCTCCTGCCGCACTGCGGATAAGCAGCGGGGGCGGAAAACAGCGAAGCATTCGCCACCTTCCCGGCGCACGCTGTCATAGGCAATGCCGTTGGACCCTTTACCCCGCAACCGGCGGGCCAAAGCCTGCCCGGCGGAATAATCATCGCGGGCATAGAGATCGGGATGTTGTACGCGCAGCCCGCGCAGATCATGCAATTCGATGACAATGTCGGCTGCGATGGCCCGCATTGTGGTATCGATGGGAGCCTCGCGGGTGGCACGCAGAAAGTTCTCACGATGATAGCGGGTTTCGGCGACGGCGGTGAGAAGATCGCCGCCCGCGTAATAGACGCCATATGAGCCATCGGAAAAGCGGCTGCCCGCCGGGTTGAGATGGGTGAAGGCGGCCATGATGTACGAATAGCCGGGGCCACTGACGCGGTCTTCGGGAGGCACCAGCGTCAGGTCACCGGTCTCATCGCGCAGACGCGGGTTGGTGCGCGATTCTAGCTCGTAAAGCGCTTCAAAATCCGCCGGATCCGCCACGCGCTCAAAGAGGGCGATGGGCGGGAAGCGGCTCGGAATAACGCGCCAGCTGGGCCGCACGTCGATGTGACGCGCGGGCACCGTCACGCCCAGCCTCCGCGTTGGGCATCAAGGTAGCGGCGCACCAGCAGCAGGTCTTCCATGCGCCCGCTGAGCATCCGGTCCAGGGCACTTTTGCCGCCGAACAATGCCGCATCATTGGCCCGCCGCACCCAGCCATCGGCGGCTGCCGGATTGGGCAGGAGGATTTGCAGGGCTTTGTAGATTCCGAGGATATAGGAGAGACGGTCTAACTGATCGACTGAGAGCGCGGGCGCACTGCCACCCTTCCAGCGGGCAAGCGTGGCTTTCGATACACTGAGCAAAGTCGCCTGCTCGTCATTGGACAGGCGCCAATCTCCGGCTATTCGAAAAAAGGCGCGAAGCCCCGGCCCAGCAAGGTGACCAGTCTCGATGGCAGTGGCGGGTTGTACCTGTACGGACATGGAGTTTGCCCCTCTCGCACAAAGCCCACATGAGATATTAAATTTAAAATAGTCTCATGTGGGTCATTTTACAAGGGCGCGCTATCCCAATGCTTGCATGAAGTGGCAAGAATTTTGAAAGTCCGCCCTGTTGCTGTCTGTTGCTACATGGCGCCCATTTCGTCTTTTTTCAGCCACCGGATCAGGTCGTATTTCAGCAATGTCAAACCAGCGCCGATGAGCAGAACATCCTTGACGATAAAGCTGCTGATTTTACCGAGTTGCGGCAGCAGGCTCAGCGTTGTGAGGCCCGTAACGATCACCAGAATAGCTCCCAAAACCCCGAAAGAAGGCCGGAAGAACCCGATGATCAGGGCGATAAAGGCGATATGCTCGACAACGCCGAGAAAGTAACTGCCGCCATGCTCGCCGAACATTGTGTACAAAATATTCAGCCAGGTCATAGATATCATTGGTTTTAACGCCTGAACCTCAAATTCGAACCATTTATAGGTGCCGAATATGACGAAGACCAGGATCACTGACAGGCGCAAGGCGATCAGATCAATATCGGAGCGGGTAAAGCGTTGAATGAAAGTTGCCATGGTTTGGATTTCCGTTCCCTCTGGAGAATCGTTCGTGTACCTGACGCGGGTTCATGGTCAGGGCAATTTGCCACCTCAGGCATCGGCCTTGTGGTGAAGAGTGAAGAGCGACATCACCTCATCTGATATGCCTTTATAAAATAATCTCTACCTACTGGCAGGTAGGATGACAATATGAAAAAGTACTTCAAAGCGCGACGCGGTGACGCGCGGGGAAAAATATCGTTATCAATGTGTTGGGCCGCACGTTTATCCGGGCGGAGAGAGGCGTCAGTCCGGGCGCAGCATCTCGAGCAGAGCGCTCATCATATGCGATGCGGCGTCATGGGGCGGCAAACGATTGAGCAGCAAGGCGCCCTTCAACGTCGTACAGACAATAACGGCCATATCTTCCGGGGAGGCGTGGAGCTGCAGCGCTCCCGCCTGCTGTCCCGTCGCAAGCACATCGCGCACGATCCGCAGTTCTGCACGCGCCAACGTATTGATGGCCTCCTGTAATTCCGGCATGAACAGATTACTGTCCGAGAGCATGGCATAGACCCCGCACATCTGCCCCCTTCCAGCACAGCCGGAAAAGGCATTCAGATAGGCCTCCAGGCGGGGGCGGCCTGCGGGCAGTGTCAGCAACCGTGTTTCAAGCTGCAGGAAGCCCGCCATTTTTTTCTCGCAATAGGCGATCCCGAGGTCATTCTTGCTTGGGAAGTGGTGATGAATGCTGGCCTTGCGTATCCCCAGCTCCTTTGCCAGATCCGCATAGCTAAACCCTTCAAACCCATTTTTCTGGATAAGCGTGTCTGCCACTTCAAGTATCTTGTCATAGGTAGACATGGTCATTTTCCTAGCCGGGCTAGCTTGCACGAGGGGCCCATCATCAAAAATCGATGGCCCGGCCTTTGATTTCCCAATCATCATAGCGCGCCGGCTCCAGCCCGCCGCGACCATTGAACTCCCGCTCCTTGGCTATTGCCGCCGCATGGGCGTCAATCTTGGCGCGCCGCTCGGCGGCTTCGGCCAGGGCGCGCTGGGCGGCGGGTGTCAGCACTTTGGGCGCGGTCTCTTCAGCTTCTGGCTTAGCAGTGTCTTCGCTCATGGGATTACCTTCAATGGCGGAAGTGGCGATGGCCGGTGAAGACCATGGCGAGGCCGGCCTCATCGGCGGCCTTGATGACATCGGCGTCACGCATTGAGCCGCCTGGCTGGATTACAGCAGTCGCACCCGCTTCCGCCGCGGCCAGAAGGCCGTCCGCAAACGGGAAGAAGGCATCAGACGCCACCACCGAACCGATGGCAAGGCTCTCGGGCAAGCCCGCCGCCTTGGCCGCTTCCGCTGCTTTCCAGGCGGCAATACGTGAGGAATCGACCCGGCTCATTTGCCCGGCACCAACACCGACCGTCGCACCATCCCGCGCGTAAACGATGGCGTTTGACTTGACGTGCTTGGCCACCCGGAAGGCGAAGGCGAGATCGGCCATTTCCTTTGCGGTGGGGGCGCGTTTGGTCACGACCTTGAGCTCCATGTCATCGACCACGGCATTGTCCCGCGCCTGCGCCAGGAAGCCGCCGGATACGGTGCGCACCACAAGCCCCTTGGCGCGTGGGTCAGGCAGAGCGCCAGTCACGAGCAGCCGCAGGTTCTTCTTGGCCGCAACGATTGCAACCGCCTCAGGTGTGGCATCGGGCGCGATAATCACTTCCGTGAAAACCTCGACGATTTTTTTCGCGGCCTCCGCGTCAAGGATGCGGTTGAGCGCCACAATGCCGCCAAATGCCGAAACCGGGTCGCAGCGCAAAGCCTTCTCATAGGCTTCAAGCAGCGTTGCGCCCTCGGCCACACCGCACGGATTGGCGTGCTTGATAATGGCAACCGCCGCAGTGCGCTGGGCATCGAACTCCGCCACCGCTTCAAAAGCGGCATCGGTATCGTTGATATTGTTGTAGGAGAGCTGCTTGCCCTGCAATTGCCGCGCGGTGGAGACACCGGGGCGGGCTTCGGGCGTTTTATAAAACGCCGCCTGTTGGTGCGGGTTTTCGCCATAGCGCATGGGCTCGGCCAACGCGCCGCCGATGGCGCGGTAAACCGGCGTGTCAATTTCAAGCTCGGCGGCGAGCCAGTTGGAAATGGCGGCGTCATAGGCGGCGGTACGGGCGTAGGCTTTCTGAGCAAGCTGGCGGCGGAAGGCGCGGGTCAAACCGCCGCCGTGGGCCGCAAGTCCTTCGAGCACCATGTCATAATCGGCCACATCAACCACAACCGCGACATCTTCGTGGTTTTTGGAAGCGGCGCGGATCATCGCAGGGCCGCCGATATCAATGTTTTCGATGCAATCGTCATAGGGCTTTTTGGCGGCCACCGTTGCCTCGAACGGGTAGAGATTGACGACGAGCAGGTCGATCGCCTCGATGCCGTGCGCCTCCATGGCCGTGCGATGTTCGGCATTGTCGCGGATTGCCAAGAGCCCGCCATGCACCTTGGGGTGCAGGGTCTTGACGCGTCCGTCCATCATTTCGGGGAAGCCGGTGAGGTCGGAAACGTCGCGCACCTTCAGGCCCGCATCCTGCAACGCTTTGCAGGTGCCCCCGGTGGAGACGAGTTCGACGCCGTGTTCCGCAAGTTTCCTGGCAAATGCCACCAGCCCGGCCTTATCGGAAACCGAAAGAAGCGCCCGCTTCACCTGCTTGATACCGTCCTGCATGACCAACCCTCATATCCCCAGCGCAAATCGACACAAGCGCGGATATCATGAATGCGAGCCGGGTGGAACCTCACTGGGGTTTTTTCACATAACCCATAAAGCTAACGGGCTCCGAGAAGCTCCAGGCTTTTCTGCTTTAGAGGTTAGCGGGTGTTTCCTAAACAATGCCAAAACCGCCTGCTCAATGATCAGAAAATGTCGATCTGATAGCGGAACCCCTCCGCCGCACCGCGCGAGACACGGTATTCGAGCGGCGCGCGATTGTAGCCGAGCGCAGTGCGCTCGATGACAACGACCGGGAGTCCAGGCTCGATACCCAGCGCGCGGGCGGTGTTGGCGTCGGCGGTCTCGACGGTCAGGTTCTCCGTGGCGGAGGCAACTGCCTGACCGCAGATTTCCTCATAGAACGGATACAACAGATTGCCGAACGCACCGGGCGAGACATCAAGTAGCTTCTTGAATTTCGATGCGGGCAGCCAGATATCCTCGCGCACCACCCGATGGCCATTGACCATGCGCACCCGCTCAAGCCACACCACAGCCTCGCCTGGCTCAAGCGCCAAAGCCTTGCGCACCGCCGCTGGAGGGGCCTCAAGCGAGTGCGACAAAATCCGGCTCTCCGGCACCTTGTGCTCACCGGCTGCTGTCACCTGGCGAAAGAAGCGGAAGAACGACCCGTCAAATTGCGGACGGCGCACGAAGGTGCCGCGGCCCTGACTGCGGTTAAGAAGACCTTCTGCCACCAGCGTATCAACCGCCTTGCGCACCGTGCCCACGGCGATGGCATGGGTCTGGGCAAGCTCGGTTTCCGTCGGAATCGGCTCGTCAGGCCGCCATTCTCCTGAGGCAATTTTCTCATGCATCTGATCGCGCAGGCGCTGATAAAGGGGCAGACGATCATCGGAGCTTGCAAAAGCAGACATGGCAACTTCCAGTTGGTGTCGCTGCAAAGCCGCCCAGCAAAAATTTCCAGGTTGACAGATCGCAGCGCTATTCATATGGTCATATAGTCATATATATGACTCAATGACCTGCAGGCCTTTTCTGTTCCCTATCACGCCTGCAGAAGGCCCTACAATCTTAAAAAAGAGGGTGCTTCCCATGACACGTCCGGCCACTTTGCCCATCACCGGCATTGACGCCCATGCTCACGTTTTCCGGCACGACCTGCCGATGGTAGCCAATCGCCGCTACAGCCCCGGCTACGATGCGCTTGCCGAAGATTTTCTAGCCCGCCTCGACGCCGCCGGCCTGTCGCATGGAGTTCTTATTCAGCCCAGTTTTCTTGGCACCGACAACAGCTTCATACTTGATGCCCTGCGCCGCATCCCAAACCGCCTGCGTGCCGTCGCGGTGGTAGATCCTACCATATGCGAAATGGCACTCGACGAACTTGAGCAAGCCGGCGTGGTCGGCGTTCGCCTCAACCTCATAGGACTTGACCTCGATGATTTTGCCAAACCCCAGTGGCAATCCTTCTTCCGCCAGATGGCAAGGCGGCGCTGGTCGGTGGAAATTCAGCGCGGCATGCCCGACCTGCCTGCCATCGTGCCGGTTATCCTCAATGCGGGTGCCCATGTGGTGATTGACCATTTTGGCCTCCCGAAGGGAACACCCGACGAGAGCTTCCTGAAATTACTGGCCAACGACAAGGTGTGGATCAAGCTGTCCGCGGCCTACCGCAGCAGCACATCGCTCAATGACGCCCAAAAGCTCGTCGCCTTGTTTCGCGACGCCGCCAAAGGCGTTGACCGCTTCGTGTGGGGCAGTGACTGGCCGCATACCCAACATGAAAAGGACACCGACCACGGGGCACAACTCGCCTTCTTCAAGGCCGTTCTGCCCGATCTGAACGAACAGCAAAAAGTGCTGGTCGATAATCCACGCCGCCTGTTCCAGTTCTAATCGGAGAGTACCCCATCATGATGAGCGCAATCGTCATTACCGCCATCGTCGCGGCCATCGCCCTGGGCTATGTCACCCGGATCAATATCGGCCTGTTCTCTATCGCCTTCGCCTATCTCATCGGCGCTTTCGCGATGGATCTGAAACCGGCCGAAATCATCAACATGTGGCCGCTGAGCATTTTCTTCATCATCTTCTCGGTGTGCTTGTTCTACGGCTTCGCCATCACCAACGGCACGCTAGAAAAGCTCTCGGAACATCTGCTCTATCGCTGCCGCAACTTCCCCTATCTGTTGCCCTACGCCATCTTCCTCATCACGGCGCTGATCGCGGCGCTTGGAGCTGGCTATTATACCGTGCTCGCCTTCATGGCTCCGCTGACCCTCATGCTGTGCACCCGCACCGGTATGAGCATGATTATCGGCGCCATGTCGGTCAATTACGGCGCACTGGCCGGGGCAAATTTCATGTCGAGCCAGAGCGGCATTATCTTCCGGACCCTGATGGCCAAGGCAGGCATTGCCGAAAACCCGGCATTCATCAATGCAACCGGTATCTTCCTCAGCACCATGATCATCCCTTTCGTGGTCATCACCGTTCTGGTGTTTTTCACCGGACATCGTAAAGCGATGCAGTCGCAGACTCTCAGCATTGCCAAGCCGGCGCCGTTTGACTCGAAGCAAAAGGCCACTTTGGTGCTTACTTTCCTGATGATGGCGATTGTGCTGATCGTACCGGTGCTGCGCCTCATGCTGCCGCAGAACGCCTCCATCGCTTTCGTCAACGGCAAGATGGATATCGGGCTGATTGCCAGCATCTTCTCTGTGGCTGCGCTGTTCCTCAAGCTCGGCGACGAGCGCAAGGTCATCGCCACCGTGCCGTGGGGCACCATCGTTATGATCTGCGGAATGGGCATGCTGATCTCGGTGGCGATCAAGGCCGGAACCATTCAGTTGCTGGCGTCCTGGATCAGCACGGCATTGCCTGCTTACCTCGTGCCGGTGGCACTTGGCATTGTCGCCGCCATCATGTCGCTGTTCTCTTCGACCCTCGGCGTCGTGACCCCGGCCCTGTTCCCGATTGTGCCGACATTGGCCACCTCGCTTTCCCTCGACCCGATGGTGCTGTTCATCGCCATAGTCGTGGGTGCTCAGGCCACATCAATCTCGCCATTCTCCTCGGGTGGCAGCCTGATGCTCGGCGCATGCGCCAATGATGAAGCCCGCACCAGCTTGTTCCCGAGGCTGCTGCTTGTGGCGGCTCCGCTCGGAACGGCGATGTCGCTTGTCTTCAACGTGGTACTGACAATCCTGCGCTAACACCCCATTCGGAGCATTGGGCGAATTCCCCCAACCGATGCTCTGAACCGCCGGGAAGCGCCGGCCAGCTCCGCAGCCGAACGGCGCTTCCCGAAGGCGGAAGATCTCAAACCAAAGCCCCAGAACGCGATGTCCGGGGCTTTGTTGTATTCTGAACGGGCCAGCGAGCTTACTTCTTCGCCGGTTCCCATTTGCAACGCACCGGCGAGACAATCTCGCCCTTGTCCTTGAGCGTCTTGAAAGCCTTATCAACTGCCTTGCGGTCCAACCCCGAAGCCTTCTCAATTTCCCCGGCGGAAGTGGGCTTTCCGGCGGCGCGCATTGCGGAAAGGACCTTTTCTTCGATTTCCATGGTGATGTCCCTCTGAAAGTTAGTGATTTCGTGCCGAAATTAGCCGGGGTTACGGTGGCTGTCCAGCACGTGTGTGCAACGCGTGAAGCACTCTGACAGAACCGATTACAACGCAGACACCCCATCGCTTCCCGGTTTCGCAGTGGCTTTGATGTCTCCCAGCATCAAGTAGAGCACCGTACAGGCAACCGCCTCAAAAATCAGAAGTCCCGCGATAAGAAAAGAAAACAGCCATCCGTCGACGGGATGTTTTGATTGCCCCCCGGCAGTGCTCGATAATCCTTTCACCCCTTCTGGCGCACAATCTGGTACCGGCGGCCGAGATACCAGATTGGGGCGCTGATCATGTGCACGAGACGCGTGAATGGAAACAGCACGAATAGGGTCAGGCCGAGAAAAACGTGCAGTTTGTAAACCAGACTGACCGGCGCCATGCTGGCGGCCGCCAGTTGCGGCTGCAGGGTGACGGTATATTGCGCCCAGTCCGCCACCAGCACCATGACGTTGCCATCCATATGATCGGTCGAAACGACGATGGTCGCGAGGCCGAGCATTAACTGCACCAGCAGAACCAGCAAAATCAGAATGTCCGACGCGCTCGATGTTGCGCGAACGCGCGGATCGGTCAGGCGGCGGAAGATCAGCATAACGAGACCGATCAGGCACATCACGCCGAAAATGCCGCCCGCGACCATCGACAGCAGTTGCTTCTGGCCGCTGCTGATGACGCTGTGATAGACCCAGCTCGGTGTCAGCAGGCCAACGAAATGGCCGGCAAGAATGAGCAGGATACCGATATGGAAGAAGTTGCTGGCAACCCGCATCCCCTTCTTGTTGAGCATCTGCGACGAGCCGGTCTTCCAGGTATATTGCGCGAGATCGAACCGCGCCCAACTGCCGATCAGACAGATGGCAAGCGCCACATAAGGGTAGACCCCGAAAGTCAGAAAATTCAGGTTAGACATTGGGAACCTCCCGGGCGCGGCCAGCGGCGTGACCCTTGTTCAAGAAATCCATAGTGAGCACCGATTTCGATGCGTCTGCGGGACGCTTTGTCGGTCCCTGCGGAGCCATACCCGAGCAGCGCCCTTGTTGTTCCGCCTGCAGGAAATTGACGGCTTCGTCCTCCCATTCCTTGTCGAGCGCTTCGAGGCTATCGTCGCGCGCCTCCGCAGCGACATCTGCGCGGAGTGCGGCAACCGCGCCAACCGGATCCTTCCCGGCGATGTGCAGAAGCGCATGGAAGCAAGCGCTGTAGAGGCAGGCGCGCTTATCAAGGCGCGCGGCTAGCACTGCTAGCAGGTGGGCGACATCAGCAAGACCCTCACGGGCTTCTTCGGGATCGCAAGTCGAGAGAAACTCGAGATAAAGCGGGATGTAATCCGGCAATTCGCGAACGCCGATATTGAAGCCGCCAACGTCATAGCGATTGGTGAGATCAACCATCGCCTGGCCGCGATCCCGCGATTCGCCATGCACGTGCTCGAACAACAGAAGCGAAAGCGAGCGTCCCCTGTCGAACAATTCGGTATAGCGCTCCTGCACGTCCATCAGGTCCCCATCGGCGATATCAGCGAGCAACGCGCGCAATGCCGCCTGCTGGTCGATATCGAGATGGGTACTGTTGGCAATGGCCTCCGCGAGCTCGGCGCGCCCATCGCGCAGAGCCTCGGTCGGGTAATCCATCAACAACGAAATGACCTTGAGAATGAGCATGTTCATTCCTCCGTCTTCTGGACAGTTTTGAGCACGTCGCGGCGATTGGTTTTCTTGCCGCCGAACATGTTGAGGTCGGAGTCACCCCCGCAGCCGTTGCCGAAGCTGAAGCCGCAGCCGTTACGCTCGGCGAAGGCGTCGCTCATCGCCTCTTCCCGGTGCTGTGAGGGGATGACGTAGCGATCTTCGTAATTGGCGATGGCGAGATAGCGATACATATCCTCGACCTGGGCGACGCTGAGCTCGACATCGTCCAGCACCTTGGTGTCGCAAACACCGTCGACCTGCTCGGCCCGTTTATAAGCGCGCATCGCCAGTAGCCGTTTGAGCGCCAGCTTGACCGGGCGCTCATCCCCGGCAGTCAGAAGATTGGCAAGGTATTGCAAGGGAATGCGCAGGCTGTCGACATCGGGCAGGATGCCATTCATGCCGAGATGCCCCGCCTGAACCGCACTCTGAATTGGTGAAAGCGGCGGCACATACCAGACCATTGGCAGCGTGCGATATTCCGGGTGCAGCGGCAGCGCTAGCTTCCAATCCACCGCAAGCTTATAGACCGGCGATTTCTGAGCAGCCTCAATCACCGACATTGGCACGCCGTCAGCGAGCGCCTGCTTGATGACCTGCGGGTCATTGGGGTCGAGGAAAATCTCGAGCTGCTTTTGGTAAAGGTCTTTCTCGTCCTCAGTTGCGGCAACCTCGGCGATGCGGTCAGCATCATAGAGCAGCACGCCAAGATAGCGGATACGACCAACACAGGTTTCCGAACAGATGGTCGGCATACCGGCCTCAATGCGTGGATAGCAGAAGATGCACTTTTCGGATTTGCCGCTCTTCCAGTTGTAATAGATCTTTTTGTAGGGGCAGCCACTAATGCACATGCGCCAGCCGCGGCACTTGTCCTGGTCAATCAGGACGATGCCGTCTTCCTCGCGCTTATAGATCGCACCACTGGGGCAGGAGGCGGCACAGGTCGGGTTGAGACAATGCTCACACAGGCGCGGCAGATACATCATGAAGGTGTTTTCGTACTCGCCGTACATGTCGGCTTGCATCTTGTCGAAGTTGCGGTCCTTGCGGCGCTTGGCGAACTCAGTACCGAGAATTTCTTCCCAGTTCGGTCCCCATTCGATCTTCTCCATGCGCTGGCCGGAGATGACCGAGCGCGGGCGCGCGGTCGGCTGGTGATCGCCGAGCGGGGCGGTGTGGAGGTTCTGGTAGTCGTAATCGAACGGCTCGTAATAATCGTCGATTTCCGGCATATCGGGATTGGCGAAAATATTGGAGAGCACGCCGAGCTTGCCGCCGATGCGCGGACGGATCGAGCCGTCGTCCTTGCGCTCCCAGCCTCCTTTCCATTTATCCTGATCTTCCCAGTTCTTGGGATAGCCGATGCCGGGTTTGGTTTCGACATTGTTGAACCAGGCGTATTCCATGCCTTCGCGGCTGGTCCAGACATTCTTGCATGTCACCGAGCAGGTGTGGCAGCCGATGCATTTATCGAGGTTCAGCACCATGCCGACTTGAGAACGTATTTTCATGGTCTCTCTCCTCAATCGATCCGGGTGGGCAGTGGTTGCGGCAGGGCGTCACCATCGGGCCCATCAAGCCAATCGACCTTGTTCATCTTGCGCAGGACAACGAATTCGTCGCGGTTGCAGCCGACGGTGCCGTAATAGTTAAAGCCGTAGGACTGCTGCGCGTAGCCGCCGATCATGTGGGTCGGCTTGAGCACGACGCGCGTCACCGAGTTGTGATGGCCGCCACGGGTTTTTGTGACCTCGCTGCCCGGCATGTTCATGATGCGCTCCTGGGCGTGGTACATCATCACCATGCCTTCCTTGACACGCTGGCTGACCACTGCACGGGCCACCAACGCGCCATTGGAGTTGAAGCATTCGATCCAGTCGTTATCGACGATGCCCGCTTTGGCCGCGTCAACTTCCGACATCCAGACAATCGGGCCGCCGCGGCTCAGCGTCAGCATCAGGAGGTTGTCAGTATAAGTGCTATGGATGCCCCATTTCTGGTGCGGGGTGATCCAGTTGAGCACGATCTCCTTGTTGCCGTTCGGGGTCTTGTCCTTGACCATCTCGATGGTGCGCGTGTTGATCGGCGGGCGATAGCTCTGCATCTGTTCGCCAAAGGCCTGCATCCACGGATGGTCCTGAAAAAACTGCTGGCGGCCGGTCAGTGTCCGCCACGGGATCAGTTCATGGACATTGGTGTAGCCGGCAGTGTAGCTGACATGCTCATCTTCCAGGCCGGACCAGGTCGGGCTTGAGATGATCTTGCGCGGTTGCGCCTGGAGGTCCCGGAAGCGGATCGCTTCGTGCTCCTTGGGCGTCGCAAGATGGGCGTGATCGCGCCCGGTGAATTCCGACAGTGCGGCCCAGGCTTTGACGGCAACATGGCCGTTGGTTTCCGGGGCGAGCGTCAGGATCACTTCGGCAGCGTCAATTGCCGTATCGATCTTCGGACGCCCTTCGCTGACACCTTCCTCGCGCACCTTGTAGTTCAACTCACCGAGGAACTTGACCTCGTCCTCGGTATTCCAGCCGATACCCTTGCCACCATTGCCGAGTTTTTCGAGCAAGGGACCAAGCGAAGAGAATTTTTTGTAGGTGTTCGGGTAGTCGCGTTCGACCACTAAGAGATGCGGACAGTTCTTGCCCGGCTCTGGTTTGGTACCGGTGGTTTTCCAGTCGGCCCCGCCAAACGGTTGCGCGAGTTCACCAGGGCTGTCATGCTGGAGCGGCACCGTAACTACGTCTTTCTCGACACCGAGATGGCCCTCGGTCATGGCCGAAAAAGCCTTGGCGATACCCTTGTATATTTCCCAATCGGAGCGGGATTCCCAGGCCGGGTCGATCGCCGCCGAGAGCGGATGGATGAAGGGGTGCATATCTGAGGTGTTAAGATCGTCCTTCTCGTACCAGGTCGCGGTCGGCAGCACGATGTCGGAATAAACGCAGGTTGATGACATGCGGAAATCGAGTGTTGTCACAAGATCGACCTTGCCGATGGCGCCTTGCTCCTCCAACTCGACCTCATTGGGGCGGAAGCTCGAGGTCTGGTCCTCGTTGAGCACGCCGTTCTTGGTGCCGAGCAGATATTTGAGCATGTACTCATGGCCCTTGCCCGAGCTGCCGAGCAGGTTTGAGCGCCAAATGAACATGTTTCGCGGGAAGTTGTCGGGATTGTCCGGCTGCTCGCAGGCAAAGCGCAAGCTGCCATCTTGGAGCGACTTGACCACGTAATCCTGCGGCTCCATGCCCGCCGTCGCCGCGTCGCGCGCGACCTGCAGCGGATTGCGATTGAACTGCGGCGCGCTTGGCAACCAACCTGCGCGTTCGGCACGGATGTTGTAGTCGAGCATGTGTTCGGGGAACTCACTCTTGTCCGCCAAGGGCGAGAGGATCTCGTGCACATTCATCATCTCGTGACGCCACTGCGAACTGTGGTTGTAGAAGAAGCTGGTGCCGTTCATCTGCCGGGGTGGGCGATGCCAATCGAGACCGAAGGCAAGCGGCAACCAGCCGGTCTGCGGGCGCAGTTTTTCCTGGCCAACATAATGGGCCCAACCGCCACCGCTCTGGCCGACACAACCGCACAGGATCAGCATGTTGATGACGCCACGGTAGTTCATATCCATGTGGTACCAGTGGTTCATCGCGGCACCGATGATGATCATCGAACGGCCACGGGTCTTGTCAGCGTTGTCGGCAAATTCACGGGCCACCTGAATGACTTTATCGCGCGAGACCCCAGTGATGGTTTCCTGCCAGGCGGGGGTGCCGGGAGCCGAAGCGTCATCGTAGCTGGCTGCCACATTGCCGCCGCCGAGACCGCGATCAATGGCGAAATTGGCGGCCATCAAGTCGAATACGGTCGCTACCTTGACCGAGCGGCCGTTGGCGAGCGTGATCGCCCGTGCCGGAACACGGCGCATCTGAATGTCATCGCCGGCGACGCCTTGAAAATGCTCGTGTGCCAGACCACCGAAATAGGGAAAAGCGACCTCGACCGCATCATTGCCGATCAGGCTGAGCGTCAGGTCGACATTACGGCCGGTTGTCCCTTCGCGGGCTTCGATGTTCCACTTGCCCTTTTCGCCCCAGCGATAGCCGATGGTACCCTGGGGTGAAACCAGTTCCCCGCTGACGCCATCAAGGGCGATTGTCTTCCATTCCGGGTTGTTTTCCTGACCAAGATTGCTGCTGAGGTCGCTGGCGCGCAGGAAGCGGTTGGCGCGATAGGTGCCGTCCTTCTCGTCGAGCAGCACCAGCATCGGCAGATCGGTATAGCGCTTGGCGTAATCGGTGAAGTAAGGGCTCGGGCGCTCGAGGTGGAACTCCTTGAAGATCACATGGCCGAAGGCCTGCGCTAATGCGGCGTCCGTACCCTGCTTCGGATTGAGCCACAGATCAGTGAGCTTCGCCACTTCCGAGTAGTCCGGGGTGATCGCCACCGTCTTGGTGCCCTTGTAACGCACTTCGGTGAAGAAGTGGGCGTCGGGCGTGCGGGTCTGCGGCACATTGGAGCCCCAGGCGATGATATAATTGGAGTTATACCAATCGGCTGATTCCGGCACGTCGGTCTGTTCGCCCCAGACCTGTGGCGACGCTGGCGGCAGATCGCAATACCAATCGTAGAAACTGAGACAGACACCGCCGATCAGGGAAAGATAACGCGAGCCAGCGGCATAGCTGACCATCGACATCGCCGGGATAGGCGAGAAACCAACAACGCGATCGGGGCCGTATTGCTTGACGGTGTAGACATTGGCCGCGGCAATGATTTCATTGACCTCATCCCAGTTTGAGCGAATGAAGCCACCCATGCCGCGCTTGCTCTTGTAGCTCTCAGCCTTGACCGGATCCTCGACGATGCTCCGCCAGGCCTCGACCGGAGAGAGCGTTGCACGCGCCTCGCGCCACAATTTGAGCAGGGGTTTGCGCACCTTGGGGTATTTCAAGCGGTTGGCGCTGTAGATGTACCAGCTGTAGCTCGCGCCACGCGGGCAGCCGCGCGGTTCGTGGTTGGGGAGGTCGTTGCGGGTGCGCGGATAATCGGTCTGCTGGGTTTCCCAGGTGATCAGGCCGTTCTTGACATAGATCTTCCACGAGCAGGATCCAGTGCAGTTCACCCCGTGGGTCGAACGCACGATCTTGTCGTATTGCCAGCGTGAGCGATAGACGTTTTCCCACTCACGGGATTCCTTACGGGTCTCGCCATGGCCGTCGGCGAACTCACCTTGTTTGCGTTTGAAGAACCGCAATTGATCGAGCAAATGACTCATCTGATTTCCTCCTTGAGGCGCAAATCCCACACTCGGAAAAGGGCCTCGAATTTTTGCGATGGGAGCAACTGGTTGATCAGCACGGGGTTTCGGCGCCGCGGCGCGCATACCACCACCAGGTCACGGCGACGCAGGACAGGTAGAAGGCAACGAAGCCATAAAGCGCGATTTCCGGGCCGCCCGTGGCGGCAATCGAACTGCCAAACGATTTGGGGATGAAGAAGGCACCGAATGCGCCGATGGCGGAGGTAAAGCCGAGCACGGCGGCAGATTCCTTTCCGGCATTCTGAACGGCGCGAGCGCGCTCTGTCTCATTTTTCCCCGCGCTCCATGTGTCATGCAGGCCGCGAAAGATCACCGGGATCATGCGGAACGTCGATCCATTGCCGATACCGGTGGTCAGAAACAACAACATGAACATGCCGAGATAGCCGTAGAAATTGCCGGCACTTCCGTCGCCCGGCAGGAAATGAACGACACCGAACACGGCGGCAATCATGACAACAAAATTCGCCAGGGTGATGCGGGCGCCGCCCATCTTGTCGGCAATCCAGCCGCCAAACGGGCGGGCGAGAGCGCCGACCAATGGTCCGAGAAAGGCGAACTGAAGCGCGTTGATATGGGGGAAAGACTGCTTGATCAGCAGAGGGAAAGCGGCGGAAAATCCGATGAACGAACCGAAAGTGCCAAGATAGAGCCAGCACATCAGCCAGTTATGCTTGCGCTTGAAAATCACCGCCTGGTCGGAAAAGGAGGCTTTGGCCGAGGCGAGATCATTCATGCCGAACCAGGCCGCAAGGGTGACGGCGACGATCAGCGGCACCCAGACGAAACCGGCATTCTGCAACCAGACCTGGGTGCCCACCTCGGTGGTCTGCGGCGCACCGACGAACGATCCAAACAGGGCAAAGCCCATCACCACCGGCACTAGAAACTGCATGACAGAGACACCGAGATTACCGAGGCCCGCATTCAAGCCCAAAGCCGTTCCCTGCTGGTCCTTCGGGTAGAAGAAGCTGATATTGGCCATCGAGGAGGCAAAGTTGCCGGCGCCCGAGCCGCACATCAGGGCAATCAGCACGAATACCGTATAAGGCGTTTCCGTGTTCTGCACGGCGAAGCCCATCCAGAGGGTTGGGATCAGCAAGGATGCGGTGCTGATCGTCGTCCAGCGCCGGCCACCGAAGATCGGCACCATGAACGAATAGAATACCCGCAGGATGGTGCCCGATATTCCCGGCAATGCGGCGAGCCAGAACAACTGATCGGTGGTGAATTTGAAGCCGACGGCGTTCAACCGCACGGCGACCGTGCTCCACACCATCCACACGGCGAAGGCGAGCAGCAAGGCGGGGATGGATATCCACAAATTGCGATTGGCGGCTTTCTTGCCGACGACCGACCAATACTGCTTGTCCTCCGGGCGCCAATCGGTGATGACGGCCCCCAATTTGATGGGGGGATAGGGGGAATTGGAGACATTTGAAGCGGACATGGTTTTATTCACCGTTACTTTGAAGCGGACATTTGCGTGAATGCGGAAGAATTGGGATTCAGGGCCTGCTGGCCCATCAAAGCGGTTTTGCGGAACTCGCTGCGGTACATCCAGATGAGCGAGACCCAGACAACGCCGTAGAGCAGCATGAAGCAGGAACTGCGAATGCCGGTGATATCGGCGAGCACCCCGAACATGATTGGCAGTATGAAACCGCCGAGACCGCCGGCTAAGCCAACAATGCCGGACACGGCCCCCATCTGACCGGGAAATTCATCGGAAATGTATTTGAATACTGACGCCTTGCCGAAGGCCCAGGCAATGCCGACCACAAACATCAATGCGGTAAACGCCCAGACATTGAGGCCCAGATGGAAGGTCGTGCGACCGCCGCCGACGGTATGGATAGTCAGGTCGGTTTGCGGGTAGGACAACAGGAACAGGCAGACCCAGCTCACCCACATGACCCACCAGGTCACGCTGTGGGCGCCCCACTTGTCAGACATCCAGCCGCCGACCGCGCGCAAGACACCGCCCGGCAATGAGAAACAAGCCGCCAACAATGCCGCATTCTGCAAGCTGAAACCGTATTCATCGACGTAATAATGGGTCAGCCACAGCGCCAGCGCGACATAGCCGCCGAAGACGATCGAGTAATACTGGCAATAGCGCAAGACTCGCGGGTCTTTTAGCAAACGCAGCTGATCGGCCATGCTGACGGTATTGGACACCCGATGGGCCCTGTTGTCGTAGGTCAGGAACCAGAACAGCAATGCCGTGACGAACATGACCAGCGAATAGACTTTCGGCACCATCTGCCAACTCGTGGCCGCGATAATCGTCGGCGCTGTCAGTTTGGTCAGCGCCGAACCGGCATTGCCAGCGCCGAAAATGCCCATTGCCAAGCCTTGGCGGGACTTATCGAACCATCTGGCGACATAGGCGATGCCGACCGAGAACGAACCACCGGCCATGCCCACAAACAGGCCGAGAACCAAAAACTGCCAGTATTGGATGGCTTCGCTGACCAGATAGATCGGCAACACGCAGACCAGCATCAGCACGAAAAACACGATGCGGCCACCGAAGCGGTCGGTCATCATGCCGAGCGGTAGCCGCACCAGAGAGCCAGTCAGGACTGGGGTTGCGGCAAGAATTCCGAATTGGGTATCACTGAGCAGCAGCACTTTCTGGATCGGAACACCCAGAACAGCAAACATCATCCAAACCATAAAACACATCGTAAAAGCGGCGGTACTCACACCGACCACGAGTGCTTGCTGTGATTTGAAGCTGGCCACGGACTGGACCTCCACTGCTGAACTGTGGCAACCCTAGACACAAAAATTGCACATGCGCATGGTAAAACGCGCGGCGTCCGGAACGAGGGATATGTCAAAATACCTCTAACGAGGTAGTACGAAAGACACCGCTTTCTTATTCAATTTCATTGAGTTATGAATTACTGTCCAAGGTCTGATTATGTCTTGTCGGAGACTTGGACTATTAAGGGGTATGCCATGCTGAGCTGGCTGAGAACGTCGCTATCCGCCCGGGCGGGGTTCGCGGTAACCCTGATCGCGACGCTTGCCCTGTGCAGCGCTGTCAGCGCTGTCTTGATCGCTAGCATCAGCCAGGGCGATGCGGCCGCCATCAACACTGCCGGGTCGCTACGCATGGCCACCTACCGAATGGTGTGGGAACTGGACGAAAGCACGATGCCGGTCGATGTGACCGCACTTGCCGACGACATGCGGCAGCGCTTGACCAGCGAGGCGCTCGTCAGCCGCCTCGATACACTCGGAAATAAGGGTATCCAAGATGCCTATCAGGCAGTGACGGAACAATGGCAAGGGAACCTGCTGCCGGCGTTGCAACAACGGAACAAAGATGCCTTCCGAGACCAGGTAGCGTCGTTCACAGCACATCTTGAGCATTTCATCGAGCTCCTGCAACGGCAGGCAGAAACCCGGCAAGCCTGGCAGCAAGGCATCCAGGGCGCAGCGTTGCTGCTGACCATCATCATTCTGTTCGTCGGGATGTATGAACTCCATAATGGCGTCCTGCAACCGCTGCGCGCCCTGGTCAGTACCACCGAGCGTTTCCGCGCCGGCAATCTCGATGCGCGTGTCGCCCATCAATCTGAAGACGAATTGGGCGTGGTGGCCGAACGCTTCAACGCCATGGCCGAAGATATCGAGCAATCCCATCAGTTGTTGGAGCAGAGGGTAGCGGAGAAAACCCACAATCTGGCGCGCAGCAATGCCGCGTTGGAGTTATTGCTGTCGAGCAGCCGCAAAATGGCGAGTAGCCTAGCCAATATCGGTCAGTTGGAAGAATTGATCGACAGCTTTCAGAAGCACCTGCCCGGACTTATTCTGACGTTGTGCCTGCGCGGCGACGATCATGAAGCGCAAAAGCCGATTGCCTTATATGGCAACGCGCAACGCAAAATCTGCTCGATCAGCGAGTGCTCCGACTGCGAACTGTATACCGACCGGAGCGGCAAGGTGGTGTCGATTACCTCGCAAGGCAAACCGCTCGGTGAAATCCGGGCCATCTATGGCAATGGCCAAAAACCGAGCGACACCGAGCAGGAACTGCTACAGGCGCTTGCCGACTACATCGGCGCAACCCTCTCGCTGGAAAATCAACGCGAGCGCAGCAAGCATCTACTGCTGATGGATGAGCGCACCACCATCGCCCGCGAGTTGCATGACTCCCTAGCCCAGGAGCTGTCCTACATGAAGTTTCAGGTCAGCCGCCTGCAAACCCTGATCCAGCGCGGCGAGCAAAATGACCAGATCTTGAAAGTCAGCCATGACTTGCGCGAAGGCCTCAACAGTGCCTATCGCCACCTGCGCGAACTCCTCACGACATTCCGCCTGCAAGTCCGCGATGGTGGGCTGGCCAAGGCGCTGGACGACACCGTAAGGGAATTTGCCGACAAAGGCGATCTCGAAGTCAGCATGGACTGCGAAACCCTGGCGTTCCCGCTCTCATCAAACGAACAGATCAACGTGCTGCAGATCGTGCGCGAGGCGCTCTCTAACTGCGTCCACCACGCCCAGGCCAGCCACGCCCGCATCGATTTGCGTCAGGATGCCGGTTATGTCGAGGTTTCCATCCAGGACGATGGTATCGGCATGGGTAAAGACTTTGACACCCGCCAGCACCATGGCCTCTCCATCATGCAGGAGCGCGCCCGCAGCCTCGACGGCTCTCTGATGATCGATTCGAGCGTTAAAAAAGGCGCTCGCATCCTGTTGCGGTTCCCGCCGGAGTTTTTAGAATACTCCGAGACAAGGGCCTGAAATATGAAAATGGACCATACTTGCACGTTGATGCTTGCCGACGACCACCCGATGATGCGGCGGGGGTTGCGCCAGTTGATCGAACTGGAAGCGGATTTTCGGGTGATTGCCGAAGCTTCAAATGGCGTCGAAGTCTGTGAACTGGTGAGCACCTGCCGCCCCGACCTGATTTTGCTCGACAACAATATGCCTGAGCTCAATGGGGTCGAGACGTTGAAACGCCTGCGTGACATGGGTTTTCTGGGAAAGGTCGTGCTGTTCACAATATCCGATAGCGAGAGCGACGTCCGTGACGCCATGCGCTACGGTGCCGATGGTTACTTGCTCAAGGACATGGAGCCCGAACGGCTGGTCGACCACTTGCGGGAGGTGATGAACGATCAACTGGTAGTCAGCGAAGGCTTGAGCAAGATTCTGGCCCAGGCGCTCCGACCGGTGGCGAACGAATCCGTTGTCCTGACTGACCGCGAGCACCAAGTTCTAAAAATGGTTGCAGGCGGCTTAAGCAACAAGATGATTGGCAGCAAACTGGGCATCGCCGAGGGAACGGTCAAGGTCCATGTCAAAAGCCTGCTGCATAAGCTCGGGCTCCGCTCCCGAGTCGAAGCCGCCGTGTGGTCGCTAAAGCATCCGCACTGATCGAATCTGGGCGGACTGTTTTAAAATTTAATTTAAAATCAATGGACTATAAAGCGTAATGGCGGAGAGGGGGAGATTCGAACTCCCGATAGACTTGCGCCTATGCCGCATTTCGAGTGCGGTGCATTCAACCACTCTGCCACCTCTCCGCGAGGCTTCGTATCGTCACTTGGTTGAAGCGCCGTGGGATTAGCACGGGGTTTGGCTGCTGGCAAGGTTGCGTGTGCGGAAAAACGAAAGATCGGGGAGGAACCGGTCGGGAAACATGTTTCCGGGCCGGTTCCACTCTCGTCGTGGTGTGTCAGCCGAACAACGCCGCGGCCTGCTCGCCAATGGCCTTGAAGTCGGGCTTGCCGGTGCCGAGCAACGGGATGGATGCGACTGTCTTGACCTCGGCCGGGATCATCAGTTCGGCCACACCGCGCTCTTTGGCGAAGCGCTGGAAGTCGGCGCGGGTTGCGCCCTTCTCGGTGGTCATCAGCACAACACGTTCGCCCTTCTTGCTGTCGGGCAGGTTGGCAGCGGCGTTGGTGGCCTCGGGCCAGGCCTGGGCGGCAAGGGCCTCAATGGCAGCGAGTGAAACCATTTCACCGCCAATTTTAGCGAAGCGTTTGACGCGGCCTTTGATGGTGACAAAGCCCTCGTCATCAATGGCAACGATATCACCAGTATCATGCCAACCATCGGGCGGCGCTTCGAGCACTCCGGGGTTTTCCGGGCGCAGGTAGCCCAGCATGATATTAGGGCCGCGCACATAAAGCCTGCCGCCCTGTTCAATGCCCGCCACTGGCTCAAGCCGGATATCCATGCCGGGAAGCATGCGGCCCACCGTGCCGAAGCGGTTGAACATCGGGGTGTTGATTGCCAGCACCGGCGCGCTTTCAGTCACGCCATAGCCTTCAAGCAGACGCAGGCCGAATTTCTCCGCATAGAAATTGCGGGTCGCCTCTTTCACGGGCTCTGCACCCGACACCACATAACGCAGCGAGCGGAAATCGTAGGGATGCGCCTTGCGGGCATAGCCCATCAGGAAGGTGTCAGTGCCAAACATGATGGTGGCGTTGGTTCCGTAAACCAGCTCGGGAATGATGCGGTAGTGCAGCGGTGACGGGTAGAGATAAACCGGCACGCCATAGACCAGCGGCAGGATGAGCGCTGCCGTCAGCCCGAAGGAATGGAACAGCGGCAGCATGTTGAACACTTTATCCTGCCGGCCAAAGTCAATGCGAGCGGCAGCCTGTGCGGCGTTGGCCAGAATGTTACGGTGCGACAGCACCACGCCCTTGGGCGCGCCTTCACTGCCCGAGGTGAACAGGATGGCGGCGGGGTCATCCGCCTTGCGCCGTGCCAGCGGCTTACCGCAGTTGAGGAACATGGAAAGCTTGGCGAACAGCGTGATAGATGCGCCGACATCCTCAAGATAGACGATCTCGCGCCCCTGCTGCAACGCCTCAACCACGGCGGTCAGTTTCGCCTTCTCGACGAACTTGCGCGAAGTCACGAGGATTTTGGCGTCGGCGGTGCGGCAGGCGGACTCGAGATTGGCGAGGCCCGCAGTGAAATTGAGCATCGCCGGCACCCGGCCCGCAGACATCAAGCCAAGTACGGTGGCCGCCGTGGTGGCTGCGCCGGGCAGCAACACCGCAACTGCGTCGCCTTTCTTGGTTCTTGGCATCAATGCTTTGCCGATCAGCGACGAAACCACCAACAGTTTGCGATAGCTCATCGCGCCAAATAACGGATCTTCAACCGCGGTGCGGCCCATGCCATGCTCTTTGCCCGCCGCCACCACCGCATCAAAAATTGTGCGGTCGACCGGCGCAGTGCGGAAAACGAGGTCCGACATCAGTTGATAGAGCTTGAGCCCCGCCTGTTTGCGGCGCTCGCGGCCATGAACGTCGGCGGGCACATCGAGGCGCACCGGCTCAAGTATCGTCACCGTCACCTTGGGCCACCAGCGATGGCGCACCTGCTTGCGCGACAGGCGGGTGAAAACGGTTTTTTCAAGCCCGTCGATCTTCACCGGCACCACCATGGCTTCCGATTTGTCAGCAATCAGGCCGACGCCGTCATAAACCTTCATCAGGCTGCCGGTCACGGTGAGGCGACCTTCGGGGAAAATCACCAATGTCTCGCCGTTTTTAACCTCGTTGATGAGCGCACGCGTCGCCATCGGCTGGGTTGGGTCGAGCGGGAAAGCGCGCACCAGCTTCAGGAAAGGTTTCACCCACCAGCGTTGCGCGATGGCGTAATCAATGGCGAAAAGCGGCTGCTTGCCACCGAAGAGCGACAGCGCCAAAGCCGCATCGAGAAAGCTGACATGGTTCAGCGCAATGATGGCGCGATCCCCCGCCTTGGCAAGGTTTTCGTGCCCGCGCACTTCAACCCGGTAAACCGAGCGAAACAGGATGGAGAAGAAATCGGCCAGTGGATTAGTTGGCGAGGTACGAAACACCATGATGCCAACCACAATCGAGGCCAATCCCAGCAGCGCAACCGTCAGCGATAACGAGGCACCGGATTGCGGCAACAAGGCCGATAACCCGGCTTTGATCACTGCGACCGCAACCGCGCCAAGCACCATCGCCGCCGCCGATTGCACATTGGTGGCGGCAATGACCCGGGCGCGCCGGTCGGTCTCGGCCCAGGCCTGCACCGCAGCGAAGGATGGCACGATGTAGATACCGCCAGCAATCGCCAGCCCGGCCATATCAATCATCGCATGGATGCCGTGGCCGCTGGCCATGAATTGCTGCCAGCCCATGACCTCGGCGGATGGTACATGCAGGGCGAGCAGCAGGCCGAGATCAAGACAGAACAGGCCCATCAGCACACCGGCAATCGCGGTTGGCAGCAGAACGATGCGCCCGCTGGACAGCCACGAGGCAATGGCAGAGCCGATGGCAACACTGATTGCAAAAACCGCCAGCAGGGCCGTGGTGACGGATTCCGCCGCATTGAACGCATCTTTGGCAATGACCGGCAGCAGCGATAGCATCACCGCGCCAATCAGCCAGAACCACGAAACCACCATGCCACCGCGCCACAGACGCGGCTCACGCTTGAGGTCTTTCAGCAGGGTGAAGGTGGAGCGCAGCACGTTGCGGTCCACGACAAGAGAAGGAGCCGCCTCACCCGTCAGCGGAATGAACAGGCTCGAAACCCAGCACAGAATGGCAAAACCGACGATGAGAACGGCAATGAGAACAGTGAAGCTCGCCGCATTGTGCTCACCGGCAATGGCAAGACCTCCGACAATGGTGCCACCAAGGATCGCGAGGAAGGTAGCACCCTCAACCAACGCATTACCCGCCGGAAGCTCAGAACGCTTCAGATGATCGGGCAGGATACCGTATTTGATCGGACCGAACAGAGCAGCAATGGTGCCGAAGCCGAACAGCGCGAGAAACAGGAACGGCAGCGGCGACACCGCAACACCGGCCAATGTGACCTGCATTTCATAGATAGCGAACCCCAGCACCGCCAAGGCCGAGACGCCGATTTCACACAGTTTGAGGCGTCGGGCCACCAGCGCCTTGTCGTAGCGGTCAGCCCATTGCCCGCCGAGTCCGGACAGGAAGAACGACGGCGCGATGAACACCGCACCGGCAAGAATCACCAGAATGTCACCTGCCGAGCTGCCAATTTTGTAAACAATCAGCATGGCCAGGGCGTTTTTCAGGAAATTATCGTTGAACGCCGAAAAGAACTGACACCAGAACAAAGGCGCAAAGCGCCGCGATGTCATCAAGGTTCCAAACATGTCGCGTGTGCCTCCGGGCGGTTACCCCATCAGGGGTAGGCTGCTGGCGGGGGAAAATCCAGTAACGAAATGGTCTTCCCCAGCAAGTTTTTCGAACATGAACAATGTTCACTATGGACAATGCCCGTTTTTTGAACAATGTTCAAGCGATAATTTCCAGCGCCAAAACGGACGCGGCTCCGCGATTAAGGGAATAATACCACGATGGGATTGAGCGAACGCAAGGCAGCTCTGCGCGAAGCCGTTCTCAATGCCGCAGAAGCCATTGTTGCAAGCCATGGCCTCGGCGCTCTCAAAGCACGCGATGTCGCCCAAAAAGCGGGTTGTTCGCTTGGCGCCATCTATACGGTTTTCACCGATCTCGACATGCTGATATTGGCGATCAACGCGCGAACGCTCCACCGGCTGGAACAGGAGCTTGCCGCGCATCCTGAGCCTGACACCGCCACATTGAACGTAGTGACCGGCAACCTCGTCGCCCTCTCTGGCGTCTATCTCGACTTCGCCGCCGCCAATCGCCTGCTGTGGCGCGCCTTGTTCGAGCACCGCCTCGCCGAAGGCCGCGCCCTGCCCCAAGATCAAAACGAACGCCGCAACACCTTGTTCAATTTCATCGAACGCCCGTTGACCAAACTCGGCATAGAGCCCGACCCGGACGCCCGCGCCTTGCTCGCCCGCTCGCTGTTTTCAGCGCTGCATGGCATGATTCTTCTTGGGCTAGAAGAAAAGCTCGTAAAGATGCCCATCGAAACATTGAAAAATCAGATCGGCATTGTGGTGATTGCGATGTTGCGGGGGTTGGCGGCGCGATAGTAATTGGCATCGCAAGACGCGGCTCATCCCAAAGGCTGCTTGCGCTGGCCCTCGAACGCAGTACTTTGCTTGACAGGAACGCGCTGTGAAGCTATCAACGCCGGTCCGCGGAGTTTAGGCTCCGCTGTTGCATCATGGCTTTTTGCCCGATGCATTCGCCGCAAGACTTCACGAAAGCCTTGCACTCCACGAAACTGCAAAAAAGCTGGTCCCGAACAAATTCGGAGAACTTGGCTGAACACGAAGGAAAAACGATGTTCGCAGTAATCAAGACCAGCGGCAAGCTTTACCGCGTTGCCGCCGATGACGTGATCGCCGTCGCCCGCCTTGAAGGCGAAGCCGGTTCCGCCGTCACATTCGATTCCGTAACGATGCTTTCCGACGCCGCAGGCGTGCAGATCGGTACCCCGATCATTGCCGGCCTGACCGTTACCGGTGAAGTTGTCGAGCACAAGCGCACCCCGAAGGTCATCGCCTTCAAGAAGCGCCGTCGCCAGAATTCCAAGCGCAAGCGTGGCCATCGCCAGGACTACACCCTCGTTCGCATCACCGCCGTTGGCGGCGCGAAGCCGGCCAAGAAGGCCGCGAAGGCTGAAGTCGCCGTTGAGGCCCCTGCCGCTGAAGCAGCTGCCAAGAAGGTCGCTGCGAAGA
Source organism: Microvirga sp. (assembly GCA_031546825.1). GTDB lineage: Bacteria > Pseudomonadota > Alphaproteobacteria > Rhizobiales > Beijerinckiaceae > Hohaiivirga. The sequence continues at coordinate 61,827 of JAVBJU010000019.1, forward strand.
ACCCCGCCGCGGCCAAGGCCGAGTGAGGAACCGTTTCACGGTTCGCATGTTGAGATTTTAAAGGACTAAAACCATGGCTCATAAAAAAGCTGGCGGTTCATCCCGTAACGGACGCGACTCCGAAGGCCGTCGCCTCGGCGTCAAGAAGTTCGGCGATCAGGCCGTCATTTCCGGCAACATCATTATTCGTCAGCGTGGCACCAAGTGGCACCCCGGCGCGAACGTTGGCATGGGCAAAGACCATACCATTTTCGCGACCTGTGAAGGCCGCGTGCATTTTAGCAAGCGCCAAGGGCGAGCTTTTGTATCAGTACTTCCGGTCGCTGAGGCCGCAGAATAAACGGCGATAGCTAAGACGAAGAGCTACCGCCGGTGTCCCAACCACCCCGGCGGAAAATAGCCCTTCAAGGACCAGCGATAAGCGGTCTGGCTACATTCCGAGAGACCCGGGGGGAGGTGGGATACCACCTCCCTTTCGTCATTTCAGGGCCTTGAGGAAGGCCAAGAACTCGGAGCCAGGATCATGTATCCCGATATCACGCGCGACGACATCTTTATGCTTGAAACCCGGAGACTGTGGCTGCGTTGGCTGCGCATGTCCGACGTGCAAGCGGTCGTGCGCCTTGCCGGCGATAAACGAATTTCCGACATGACCGCCCGCATCCCGCACCCGATGACGGTAGAGGATGCCGAAAACTTCGTGTTCAACTCCCGCAAGCTCAATGCCGACGGCAACGGGCTCGCACTCGCCATCACCGCCAAAAACAAGCCCAACGCCCTGCTCGGCTGTATCAGCATCCGGCATGACCCAGGTGAGGGAAAGCCTCATCTCGGCTACTGGGTCGGGCAACCGTCGTGGGGCCTGGGTGTGGCAACGGAAGCAGTTGAACTCATGATCGACAGCTTCTTCTTCTCGACACGCGAGCAGGAGCTTGCCGCAACGGTGATGATCGAAAACGAAGCCTCGCGGCGCGTGCTGATCAAATCAGGCATGGAACTGACCGGCTCGGGCTGGATATCGCGCCCGGCGCATGGCGACAGGGTGGCGGTTGATCATTTCAGACTGACGCGCGCGGCATGGAGCGAAAAGATGCCATGGATGCAGCCGTCCGAATGGTTAGAGCCGACCAAGGCGGCGGCAGCGTGATATCAAAAGACGCGGGGCGTGGGAATTGTGCCCATGTCCCGCTTCATTGCCCCATATGTTTGAGCACGTTTTCCCCGCCACGGAATTGCGGGTTCGAGGCGGGCGCCATCTGTTCGTCCGCTTCTCGCGCCTCAATCAAGCCCTTTGCTTCGGTGAAGACCTCCGCGAGGGAGCGACCCGGGTGCAGCGCACGCTGAAAAAACGCCTCGCCAAAATAGGTCCAGGAAGCGCGGTCTTCACAGCCGAATGAGGCACGGTCAGCCGCCGCAGCCGTGATGACCAGAGTATTCTTATCTGCCAGCTTGTCGGAAAAAATACCTGAGAAGCAGGCGGAAACAATCACGATGCGGTATCGTGCTCCGCTCATCTTGAGCATTTGCCCGATGGTGGAAGGCGTGATGAGCCCGTAAACGCCCCGCTTACCCTGCACCACAACACCACGGCGCGTGCCATGCGAGGTCAGAAACAGAACGAGAATATCCCGATCCCGCACCATGGCGCGTTCTGCGCTCCGCATCCCGTCACCCAGCGAGCGCTGCGTCACCGCGGAAGTGGTTTTGGTATTGGTGCGAATGAAAGGCGGGGCGGCAGGATGGAAATATTCCGCCAGAAGCCTTGCTGCGGCCCGCGCTTCGCTGTCAAAAACCGACTGCGAGCCGAACGTGCCGAAGGAGACGATATAGGCGGAGGGCTTTGGTGTTTCAGCGGCAGTAACGGGGCCGAAGAACATCGCCACCACCATGGCGGCGTAAAACAGCCCGCATGTCGGAAATCGGCGAATTTCGCCTGTTTTTGATCTTCGCATTGCACCGCTCACGCATATCGCTGTTCGCTTCCATTGAAGCAATAGCGCAACCAACGGAAGCTCGTAAGCGCCATGACACATCTATCCCGCGTATTTCCGTTGCCTGTAACGCAATCCTCGCCTATGGAAGAGGCATCATGAAGTTTCTCGATCAGGCTAAAATTTATATCCGCTCGGGCGACGGTGGCGCAGGATGCGTTGCTTTTCGTCGCGAAAAATTCATCGAATTCGGCGGGCCGAACGGCGGCGACGGCGGTCGGGGCGGCGACGTCTGGATTGAGTGCGCCGACGGCCTCAATACGCTGATCGATTACCGTTACCAGCAGCATTTCAAGGCCAAAAAAGGCCAGCACGGCATGGGCTCAAATCGTCACGGTGCCAAGGGCGATGACGTGGTGCTCAAGGTTCCCGCCGGAACCCAGGTCTTTGCTGAAGACAATGAAACGCTGATCGCCGATATCACCGAAGTGGGGCAACGGATCCAACTGGGCCGTGGCGGCAATGGTGGTTTCGGCAACGCCTATTTCACCACCTCGACCAATCGCGCTCCGCGCCATGCCAATCCCGGCCTTGAAGGCCAGGAAATGTGGGTATGGTTGCGGCTGAAGCTGATTGCGGACGCGGGCCTCGTTGGCCTGCCCAATGCCGGTAAATCGACATTCCTGGCAACGGTCACGGCGGCAAAGCCTAAAATCGCTGATTACCCCTTCACCACGCTCCACCCCAATCTCGGCGTAGTGCGCAGCGACGAACGCGAATTTGTGCTGGCCGATATTCCGGGCTTGATCGAAGGAGCTCATGAGGGCGCGGGCCTCGGTGATCGCTTCCTCGGCCATGTGGAGCGCTGTCGGGTGCTGCTGCATCTCGTTGATGGCTCCGGCGAGCATGCGGGCAAGGATTACAAGACCATCCGCACCGAACTCGCGGCCTATGGCAACGAGCTGGCGGAAAAGCCAGAAATCGTCGCCCTGTCGAAGGCCGATACGCTTGATGCTGAAACGTTAAAAACCCAGAAGGCCCGCCTGAAGCGCGCCTCGGGCCAGACGCCGCTCGTGCTGTCAGCCGCGACACATGACGGGGTCAAAGAAGTGTTGCGGGCACTCACCAAGGTGATTGATGAGGCCCGTCTCGAAGAGAAAAAAGCACAGTCGGAAAATGAGGGATGGCGGCCGTGAATGCTACGCTTGTCAAAGCAGGGAAAAGCAGCGCTGGAACGCCGCTGAACCCGCCGAGCCTGCGCGACTTTAAACGCGTGGTGCTGAAGGTCGGCTCATCGCTGCTGGTTGACAGCAAGCAGGGCCGCCTCAAGCACGCCTGGCTCGCGGCCCTTGCCGAAGACATTGCTGAACTGCATACGCGCGGGCTCGACGTGCTCGTGGTCTCTTCCGGCGCAGTCGCCATGGGCCGCACATTGCTGCAACTGCCCTCCGGCCCGCTGCGCCTTGAAGAAAGCCAAGCTGCTGCTGCGGTCGGGCAAATTGAACTCGCTCGCGTGTGGGCGGAAGTGCTGTCGCACCACCGCATCACCGCAGGGCAAATTCTCGTCACCCTTGCCGATACCGAAGAGCGCCGTCGCTATCTCAATGCCCGCGCCACCACGCAAAAGCTGCTGGAGCTCCGGGCCGTGCCGGTGGTCAATGAGAACGACACGGTGGCAACCTCCGAAATCCGTTACGGCGACAATGATCGTCTTGCCGCCCGCGTTGCCACGATGATCGGCGCCGACCTTCTGGTGCTGTTCTCTGATATTGACGGCCTCTACACCGCCCCCCCGGCGCAGGACCCGTCGGCAAAACATATCCCCGTGGTCGAAAAGATCACCGCCGAGATCGACGCCATGGCGGGCGGCGCGGCATCGGAGCTGTCGCGGGGCGGTATGCGCACCAAAATCGAGGCGGGGAAGATTGCCACCGCTTCGGGCACCCACATGATCATCGCCGATGGTCGCCACAAAAACCCGCTGAAGCGCATTATCGACGGTGGACGCTGCACCTGGTTCATGACGCCCTCGAACCCGGTGGCGGCACGCAAAACCTGGATTGCTGGCTCCATTGAGCCGCGCGGCAGCCTGCATATCGACGCGGGCGCGGCAACGGCGCTGCGGGCAGGCGCAAGCCTCTTGCCGGTCGGCGTCAAGAAGATCGAAGGCGAGTTCTCTCGCGGCGACACCGTGACCATCCACGACAAGTCGGGCATCATCGGGCGCGGCCTCGTGGCCTATGATGTGGAGGAAGCCAAACTGATCATCGGCCACGCTTCAGGCGAGATTGAATCCATTTTGGGCCATGCCGGGCGCGCGGAAATGATCCATCGCGACGATATGGTCCTGACGGCGGAGTGAACTGCCATGAGCGATATTCGCACTGAAATGCTGGCAATCGGCCAACGCGCCCGCAAGGCCGCCCGCGCCGTGGCGCTGGCCGATGCCGCGCAAAAAAATGCGGCCCTCCATGCGATGGCCCGCCATATTCGCGCCGCCAGTCCTGATATTCTCACCGCCAATGCCGCCGATATCGCCGCCGCCAGAGCGAAGCCCGATGTGAACGGCGCTTTCATCGACCGCCTGGCGCTCGATGAAAAGCGCCTGGAGGCCATCGCCCAGGCAGTGGAAGACATTGCCTTTCTTGCCGATCCCGTGGGGCGGGTTCTGGCCTCTTTCGATCGGCCCAATGGCTTAAAGATCGAGCGTGTGGCAACGCCGCTCGGTGTCATCGGCGTGATTTTCGAAAGCCGCCCCAATGTGGTGGCGGATGCGGGAGCCCTATGCCTCAAGGCTGGCAATGCAGCCATACTGCGCACCGGGTCTGATTCCCTTGCCAGCGCCACGGCGATTGCCGGTGCCATGGCCAAGGGCCTTGCCGAGGCCGGCTTGCCCTCCGACGCCATTCAACTTGTGCCTACCAAGGACCGTGCTGCTGTCGGCGAAATGCTTTCGGGTCTCAACGGCAGCATTAATGTCATTATTCCACGCGGCGGTAAAAGCCTTGTTGCCCGCGTGCAAAGCGAAGCGCGCGTGCCGGTTTTCGCCCATCTTGAAGGCATTTGCCATGTCTATATCCACGACAAGGCCAATCTCGACATGGCCAGAAAAGTCGTGCTGAACGCCAAGATGCGCCGCACCGGTGTCTGTGGTTCCGCCGAGACATTGCTGGTTGACCGCAAAATAGCGGGCACACATCTCAAACCTCTGGTTGAAATGCTGCTCGACGCGGGCTGCGCGGTAAAAGGCGACGAAGCAGCCCGCATGGTGGATGCGCGCGTCACCCCCGCCACCGAAGAAGACTGGCGCACCGAATATCTCGACGCCATCATCTCCGTGAAGGTGGTGGACGGCATCGACGCCGCCATCGACCACATTGAAACTTACGGCTCGCACCACACGGAATCGATCATTACCGATGACGCCGCTGCTGCCCATAAGTTCCAACGGGAAGTCGATTCGGCCATCGTGCTGCACAACGCCTCAACCCAGTTCGCCGATGGCGGCGAGTTCGGCTTTGGTGCCGAAATCGGCATCGCCACCGGGCGGATGCATGCACGCGGGCCGGTGGGCGTGGAGCAACTCACATCATTCAAATACCGCGTTCACGGCAACGGGCAGACACGACCGTGAGGCGCGGCATGTCCCTTCCCCCAGGGGCATTGCTCCCGCACCAGCGGCTCCCCCACGTTGAGCCTGGCATGCGCATCGGCCTCTATGGCGGCAGCTTCAACCCGCCCCATGCCGGGCACCGGCTGGTGTCGATGATCGCCATGCGGCGGCTGAAGCTCGACCGCGTCTGGTGGCTGGTTTCGCCGGGCAACCCGCTCAAAGATCATGACGGCCTGCCCGATACCGCGGCCCGATGCGCTTGGGCACGAGAAACCGCCGCGAGCAGCCGCATTGACATCACCGCCGTCGAGGAGGCGCTCGGCGTCTCCTACACCCGCGACACCATCACTTTTTTGACACGGCGCTTCCCGCAGGTCCATTTTGTGTGGCTGATGGGTGCCGATAATTTGGCAAGTTTTCATCGGTGGCGCGGCTGGCGGGAGATTGCGGAGGCGGTGCCCTTTGCCGTCATCGACCGCCCCGGCTGGACGCTTTCTGCGCCGCAAAGCCCTGCTGCCCAAGCCTTAGCGCGCTTTCGTATGCCGGAAATACGGGCGGCGACACTTGCTGATTCGCCCCCTCCCTCCTGGACTTTTCTGCACGGCCCGCGCACCCCTCTGTCCTCGACAGAGTTGCGAGCCAGAAAAAAAGCGACGAATTCTCAATAAATTTGCCGTAATTGATCGGCAAGTGTACGGAATAACGCAACACCGCCGTTGAATTTCGGCGCATATGCGACATAGTTTAAAAGGTGGCGCTACTCGCCACGATATTGAAGGATACTACCACTGGCCCAGACAGCTTCGCTTTCCTCCTCTTCCGCAGCAAAGGTTGCGCCGGAGAAGGACATCTACTCGATTGTGATGGAGAGCATCGAGGACATGAAGGCCGAAGAAACCATTGAGATCGACCTGGTTGGCAAAACCACGATTGCCGATAAAATGGTCATCACCTCCGGTCGCTCCAATCGCCACGTCGGCTCCATCGCCGAACGCATCATGGAAGAACTCAAGAACAACGGTTACGGCTTTCCCCGCGTGGAAGGCATGCCCGCTTGCGATTGGGTTCTGATTGATGCCGGTGACATCCTCGTGCATGTCTTCCGTCCGGAAGTGCGCGCGTTCTACAATCTTGAAAAGATGTGGGGCGTCGACCGACCGGCCGAAGGGATTGAAGTTCCGACCCGGCAGTAAACCCATTGCGCCTCGCCCTCATTTCGGTGGGCCGTCTTAAAAACGGCCCCGAACGCGAACTGGTCGAGCGTTATCGGCAGCGCATTGAGGGTATCGGAAAAAGCCTTGGCTTTTCCGGACTGACCGAGATCGAACTCACCGAGAGCCGCGCCCGCCGCGACGATGATCGCCGCGATGAGGAAGCCTCGGCCATCGCCAGCAAAATTGGCGACGGGTTGTTCATTGCTTTTGACGAACGCGGGAAAACTCTGTCTTCCACCGCGTTCGCCGACCAGATCGGCAAATGGCGTGATGCCGGACGCAGCCAGGCTTCTTTCGTGATCGGCGGAGCGGATGGTCTGCAATCGGCACTGCGTGCTCGCGCCGATCTTGTTCTTTCGTTTGGTGCGCTAACGCTGCCCCACCAATTGGTGCGTGTGTTAGTAACTGAGCAACTTTATCGCGCTATCACCATTCTTAGCGGACACCCCTACCACCGCGACGGTTGAACAACGTTATGCTTCGGTTCATTCCCTCATCGCATTTCAGGCGACGGGCTTCCTTCGGGAGGCTTGCGGCGGCGGGCGCGGTTGCGTGCCTGATGGCCAGCGGCGCGATGGCCCAGCAAAATGCGGTTCCCACCCCCGAACAGGCTGCCAAAAGCAAAGCCGAATTGCAGGCCGCACAGCAGCGCCTTCAGGCGAGCGCCGACGCGCGCCGCAAACTCGAAATCGAAATCGCGACCATTCGCAACGACCGTACCAAGCTCAACACCGCCCTGATTGAAACCGCGCAAAAGACCCGCGAGTTCGAACAGCAGGTGCATGACCTTGAGGACCGGCTGGAAATCCTCACCGGCAGCGAATCGGCCATCCGCGATTCGCTCCAGAGCCGAAAGGCAATAATCGCCGAAGTGCTGGCCGCCCTGCAACGCATGGGCCGCAAGCCGCCGCCTGCGGTGCTCGCCCAACCCGAAGATATGCTGGCTGCGGTGCGTACCTCGATCCTGCTCGGCGCAGTATTGCCGGAACTGCGCAACGAAGCCGATGCGCTGGCGAAAGATCTGGGCGAACTGGTTCGTCTCAAACAGGCCATCGACACCGACCGCACCACCCTCGCCGAGCAGTTGCAATCACTGACCGATGAACAAACCAAAGTTGCCGCTTTGATGGACGCGCGCCAGTCGCGCGAAACCGAAGCCATGGCAGCGGTGGATGCCGAGCGCCAAAAAATGGCCGAACTTGGCGCGCAGACTAAATCCCTAAGCGATCTGATCGACCGATCCGAGCGCGAAGTGGCCGGAGCGCAGCGCGCGGCCGAAGCTGCCAAGCGTTCCGAAGCCCTTCAGGAGCGCAACGCCTTCGCCGCCAATGCATTCTCTGACCCTTCACGGCTCACGCCGCAAGTGCCGTTTGCCTCTGTCCGAGGCAAGCTGCCTTTGCCGGTTTCGGGCGAAAAGATCAGGGATTTCGGTAACGACGACGGCTTCGGCGGCACGATGCGTGGCATCTCGCTGACGACGCGGTCGAAAGCAGTAGTGGTGTCACCAGCGGATGGATGGGTGGTGTTTTCCGGCCCGTTTCGTTCGTTCGGTCGTCTCTTGATCATCAATGCCGGCGGTGGATATTATATGCTGCTGGCTGGCATGGATCAGATCAATGTGGACGTGGGACAATTCGTTCTTGCGGGTGAGCCGGTCGCGGTCATGGGAGAGCATAACCAGCCCTCCGCCGTCGCTGGTGCCGTTACAACGAAAGACCCCGTTCTCTATGTTGAGTTGAGAAAAGATAATGGATCCATTGATCCTGGCCCATGGTGGGTGAAATCGCAAAGCGAGAAGGTTCGCGGCTAATGCGCAAAATATCTCTAGTTCTTCTTGGTGCCGTGTTTGGTGCCGCCACCGCAACGCTGGTTACGCAGAGCACTTTTACCGCGCCAGCACCTGCTGCCGCCGCTCCTGCGGACACCTATCGGCAACTGAGCCTGTTCGGCGACGTTTTCGAAAAAATTCGCAACGATTATGTTGAGAAGCCCGAAGACACCAAGCTGATCGAAGCCGCCATTAACGGCATGCTGACCTCGCTTGATCCCCATTCGAGCTTCATGGACACCAAGAGCTTCCGCGACATGCAGGTGCAAACGCGCGGCGAGTTCGGTGGCCTCGGCATCGAAGTGACGATGGAAGACGGCCTGATCAAGGTCATCACCCCCATCGACGAGACGCCCGCCGCCCGCGCCGGACTTCTCGCCAACGATCTCATCTCGCAAATCGACGGCGAGGCGATCCTGGGCCTCTCCCTCAATCAAGCTGTCGAGAAGATGCGGGGCGCCCCGAATACCAAGGTGAAGCTCACCGTGATACGCAAGGAGCGCAAGGAGCCGCTCGAGGTCACGCTGACCCGTGAGATCATCAAGATCAAGCCGGTGCGTTCGCGTGTTGAAGGCGGCGATGTCGGCTATATCCGTATCACCCAGTTCACCGAACAGACCTATGACGGTCTGCGCCTCGCCATCGAGAACCTGAACAAGGAAATCGGCGAAGCCAAGGTGAAGGGCTACATCATCGACCTGCGTAACGATCCCGGCGGCTTGCTCGACCAAGCCATCAAGGTATCAGACGCCTTCCTCGACCGGGGCGAAATCGTCTCGACCCGCCCGCGTGATCCGGCGCGTGTCGAGCGTTATAACGCCACCAAGGGCGACCTCACTGGCGGCAAGCCGCTGGTGGTGTTGATCAATGGCGGTTCCGCCTCGGCGTCAGAAATTGTTGCCGGTGCCCTGCAGGACCACAAACGCGCCGCCGTGCTCGGCACGCGCTCGTTCGGCAAGGGCTCTGTCCAGACGATCTTCCCGCTCAGCGGCAATGGCGGCATCCGCCTGACCACGGCACGCTACTTCACACCGGCGGGCCGCTCGATCCAGGCGCAGGGCATCGTGCCCGAAATTGAGGTGATGCAGGATATTCCCGCCGAGCTTAAAGGGCGCGACGAGACCAAGGGTGAAGCGGGCCTGCGCGGCCACCTCACCAACACGGCTACCAAAGAGAAGGAAGAGCGCGGCGGTTCATCCGCCTACATTCCGCCGGACACCAAGAAGGACAAGCAGCTCTACGCCGCCCTCGAAGTGTTGCACGGCGAATGGAAAGGCATCGCCAGCCTCAAGATGCCGGTGGTGGCTGACGCCAAGCCGGACGACGCGACGAAGCCGAAGCCCCCCGCTGACGCCAAGCCAGCTGATCCCAAGCCGGAAGCCAAGTAAACAGCTCAGAAACCCGCCGAAAGGCGGGTTTCTTGTTTCTGGCCCCCATTGGGAGGCTCCCGCTTCTCACCACAAAAACGGGCCAACATTTTCCGCCCGCCACAATTCCCGCGCGGACCGCTGCTTTTATCCATCTTGGATAAAAATGAAATTGCAAATTAGCCCAGCGGGTAGATGCCTCCCTTCATAGCGCTGTCATATTATCGCCATCAGTAGACAAGGCAGCGCTCCTACTCAGGCTTAACAATGCGCGCTGCCCGTAAATGCCTCATGCCAAAGGCTGGGTTTGGCATCCGTATCGTCTCTTCGATCCTGGCCCGCACGGGCGAAAAGGGGGTTGTCATGAACAAAATCGCATTATGGAAACGCGGCGACTGGGCTGGATATTTCGGTCTGCTCGCCAATAACCTCACCAATCTTCTGACGATGATTGGACTTCTTCTTTTTGTTGTCGGGTTCCCGAAGGAAATGGTTTATGGCCGGATCGCCCCGGCCTTTGGCCTGGCAGTGTTTGCAGCCAGCGTTTTCTACGGCTATTTCGCCATCAACCTCGCCAAGAAAACCGGGCGCACGGATGTTACGGCATTGCCGTCAGGGCCAAGCGCTCCATCCATCTTCACGGTGACGTTCCTCGTCATCCTGCCGGTCTATCTCCAGACCAAGGACGCCGAGTTCGCCTTCAAGATCGCGCTCGTGTGGTGCTTTGTCGAATCGATGATCCTCGTGGTCGGCTCGTTCCTCGGTGAAGCCATCCGCCGGATGATCCCGCGCACCGTTCTGCTGTCTTGCCTTTCGGGTCTCGGGCTGTTGCTGCTCGCCATGAACCCGATGTTGCAGTCGTTTGAAACGCCACTGGTCGCCTTCGCCGTTCTGGCTCTGATCTTCATCAACTGGTTCGGCAAGTCGCCGCTGTTTGCCAAGATTCCCACCGGCTTCCTGCTCCTCGCGGTCGGCACGGCGCTTGCCTGGATTTTTGGCCTGCAAAGCCCCGAGGCCATCAAGGCATCGATGAGCTCGTTCGGCTTCAATCCGCCGCAACTGTACTTCAACAGCTTCCTTGAAGGCTTGCCCCATGCACTGCCTTACCTCGCATCGGCTGTGCCGCTCGGGCTTGCCAACTACATCTTCGATCTCGAAAATATCGAGAGCGCCCACGCTGCCGGTGACGAATACGACACCCGCAAGGTCATGCTGGCAAATGGCGTCTCGTCGCTGCTGGGCTGCTTCTGCGGCAATCCCTTCCCGGTGACGGTCTATGTCGGCCATGCCGGTTGGAAATCCATCGGTTCTGGCATCGGCTACACGGTTGCAACCGGCTTATCGATGCTGATCGTGTCGCTGTTCGGCTTTGGCGCATTCCTGCTTGCGGTCATCCCGCCCGCAGCCGTCGCGCCGATCCTGATCTACATCGGTATCGTCACCGCCAATCAGGTCGTGCGCGAAACGCCTAAACCCGAAGTGCCCGTGATCTTCGTTTGCCTGTTCCCGTGGATCGGAAACTGGGCTCTGACGCTCGCCAACAACGTCATGTCGGCGGCGGGAACCTCGGCCAAGGTCGTCGGCGTCGATGTGCTGGCGAAAAAGGGCGTCTCCTATCTTGGCCTCGTGCATCTCGGTAACGGCGCACCGCTCGCCAGCATGATCTGGGGTTGTATCGCCATCTTTGCGATCCTCAATCAACCGTTACGCGGTGCGATTGCGGCCGTTGTGGGATGTATCATGGTGGCCTTCGGCGTCATTCATATGCCGTCCGTGGGCATCCTGCCGCCCAACTCGGTGCAATTCATCATTGCCTATCTGATGATCGCTGCGATCTTCGTGATCAAACACCTTGCCAATGAACGCGAAGCAAGCGTTGCGAACATCAAGGGCAAAGCCTCAACGGCAGCCTGAACACCCTCATGGAAATCGCATCTCGGCGTTGTGCCGAGATGCGTAAACAATATCTGAAATTCAAGGAGTTACCCCATGGGCACCCAATCTGCGGATCTGGCCCTGATCGCGGCTGCGGATAGTGGCAACCTCGCTGAAGTCGAACATCTCGTGAAGAGCGGTGCCGATCTCAACCAGCGCGACGCCAATGGCCGCACGCCTCTGATGGCGGCAACCCAGCGCAATGATGTGGCGATGGCCAAGTTCCTGATCGGGGCTGGCTCCGACGTCAATGCCCGCGACGCCACCCAATTGACGCCTTATCTGTGCTCCGGCGCAAACGGCTTCCATGAAATTCTCAAGCTGACGCTCGCCCATGGCGCAGATATCAAAAGCGTCAATCGCTTCGGCGGCACCGCCCTGCTTCCCTCAAGCGAAAAGGGCTATCTGCGCACCGTCCAGCTCTGCCTGAAAGCAGGCATCGCAGCCAACCGCGCCAATAATCTCGGCTGGTCGGCACTGCTGGAAGCGGTGATCCTCGGAGATGGCGGCAGGCTTTACTCAGATATCATCGCCGCTCTGGTTGAGGCTGGCGCAGATATTCATCTCAAGGACCGCGACGGCAAATCGTCCCTGCAACACGCCGAAGAAATGGGACAGGCCCGCGTTGTCAAAATTCTCCGCCGCCAACCGACGGAAACCGGACCGCTTCATCACATCATTCAGCGCGCCAAGGATTATGCGGCCCGCGAGGATTACGCGGCGGCACTGACGGAAATCGACAAAGCAGTGCCCGCCCACGGCAGCTCGCTGTGTCTGCTTTATTATCGCGGCTATTTCCTGTCGGAGATGAAACGCTATGAAGAGGCGATCGCCGCCTTCAATCAGGCGCTGAACCTCGACCCCTCGGCCATCGAATTCTATTTCTACACCGCCAATGCCTATCGCCTGATGCGCAAGCCGGAAGAGGCTTTGCGGGAATATGACAAGGCCGTGGCACTCAAACCCGACGCGCCCTATCACCGCTACCACAAATCCAATTACCTGCGCGAGCTTGGCCGCCATGAACAGGCGGTGGCGGAGATGGACGCGTTGCTTGCCTGCGATCCCAACCGTTACGATTACTCGTTCCACAAGGCCAACAGCCTGCGCTCGCTTGGGCGGCATCAGGACGCGGCAACGGCAATCGATAACGCCATCGCCAATGATCCGACCAACCCGCTCTATCACTTCCATAAGATGCAATCGCTCGTGCTGCTGAACCGCCCGGAAGAGGCGCTCGCGGAAATCAACGAAGCCCTGAAATACGCGCCGGAAAATCCGGATTACATCAGCGCCAGGGCAACGCTCATCGCCAAGACGTAGGCCGCCGAGGCGGGGCGCTGATCGCGCCCTTCGGAAAGGCCCGTCGCACTGGAGAACAAGGTCATGGTTTTAAAAGTCGTCATAAAGAAAAACACTTACTTCGATTCGGTTTCGCTCATGTCGCTTTCGACACGGGCCAACAAGATTGAGGGCATCGAACAAGTGGTGGTGGCAATGGCCACCGAAATGAACAAAGGCGTTTTGCATAACGTCGGCATGATGGTGCCAGAAGTGGAAGCCGCCAAAAGCGGCGACCTGATGATCGTCATTAAAGCGGCCACCGAGGCTATCTGTGCGCGCGCATTTGATGAGGTTGAGGTGCTGCTCACAAAGAAAGATGCCGCCAAGGGCAATTCGGAAATCCGCTACGCGACGGTTGAATCCGCCGCCCACAACATCCCCGAAGCCAATCTTGCCGTCATTGCCGTGCCGGGAGAATACGCGGCGCGGGAAGCCCGCAAGGCGCTCGAAAACAATTTCCACGTCATGATGTTCAGCGACAATGTCAGCATCGAAGACGAGATCACCCTCAAGCAATACGCCCATGACAAGGGCTTGCTGATGATGGGCCCCGATTGCGGCACCGCTATTTTCAATAACGTGGCTTTGTGCTTCGGCAATGCCGTGCGCCGTGGCAATATCGGTATTGTCGGTGCGTCCGGCACCGGCAGCCAGGAAGTCAGCGTCCGCATCCATGATTTCGGCGGCGGCATCACCCAACTCATCGGCACCGGCGGGCGCGACCTTTCCGAAAAGGTCGGCGGCATCATGATGATCGACGGATTGCGCGCACTTGCCGCCGATCCCGAAACCAAGGTCATTGTTCTGGTGTCCAAGCCCCCGGCGAAATCCGTCGAGGCGAAGGTGCTGGCCGAGGCGGCGAAATGCGGCAAGCCGGTCATCGTCTGCCTGCTCGGCGGCTCGGAAGAAACCGTGACCAAGGCGGGCTGCATTTTCGCGAAAACCACCAAGGAAGCGGCGCTTAAGGCCGTCATCCTCGGCGGCAAGAAGGAAGAGGACATCAACAAGCGTGCCCTCAACCTGCCGCTGATCGAACAGACCCGCGCCAAGCTCGCACCCGGCCAGAAATATATCCGCGCCCTGATGTGCGGCGGCACGTTGTGCGATGAGATGATGCTGCTGGTCAAGGAAAAATATTCCAACGTCTACAGCAATATCGCCAAGGACCCGGCCCACAAGATGGCCGACCTCGCGGTGAGTCGCGAGCACACCTTCATCGATTTCGGCGACGACGACTTCACCCGTGGCCGCCCGCATCCGATGATCGATCCGTCCCTGCGCATCGCGCGCTTCGAGCAGGAAGCCCGCGACCCATCCGTCGGCGTGATCGTCATGGATTTCATCCTTGGCTTCGGTTCCCATGAGGATCCTGTCGGGGTGATGCTGCCCGCGATCCTCGCCGCCAAGGCTCAGGCCAAGCGCGACGGCCGCCATCTTGAAATCCTCGGTTACGTTCTCGGCACCGACATCGACGCCCCATCACTCGGCGAGCAGGTGAAGAAGCTCGAAGCCGCCGATGTGACCATTGCCAGCTCTTGCACGAATGCCGCCCTGCTTGCCCGTGGCTTCGTGGAAAAGGAATAATCGATCATGACCCGCATCAATGAACTGTTCCGCAAGGTGAATGTCGTCAATGTCGGCATCGAGATGTTCAAGGACGACGTAATCCGCCAGGGCGCACCCGCCACCCATCTCGAATGGAAGCCACCGGGCGGCGGCAAGCCGGAAGTGGTGGCTGCACTCGACAGACTTGCTGGCAAAGCACTCACCGATAAAATCGAGACCGCCAACAAGGAAGCTGTTGAGCGCATCATCAAGTCCCATCCGGTTCTGGTTGGCTTTGCCCCCGCCATTGAGGTCGTGCCCGGCATGACCAAGAAAACCATCCTGCACGCTGGCCCACCGATCACTTGGGACCGCATGTGCGGAGCCATGCGCGGTGCCGTCACCGGCGCACTGGTATTCGAAGGGCTGGCGAAGAATATTGACGAGGCAGCAGAACTTGCAGCCTCCGGCGAGATCACGTTCTCGCCCTGCCACGAGCACGACTGCGTTGGCTCCATGGCGGGCGTCACATCCGCCTCGATGTTCATGCACATCGTCAAGAACAAGACCTATGGCAACGTCGCCTTTACCAATCTCTCCGAGCAGATGGCCAAGATCCTGCGCATGGGGGCCAACGACCAGAGCGTGATCGACCGCCTTAACTGGATGCGCGACGTGTTCGGTCCGATCCTGCGGGATGCCATGAAGCTCGCCGGCGAAATCGATCTGCGCCTGATGCTGTCGCAGGCCCTGCACATGGGCGACGAATGCCATAACCGCAATAACGCCGGAACCTGCCTGCTGATTCAGGCCCTGACACCGTATATCCTCGAGACAAATTTCACCACCGAACAGAAGCGCCAGGTTTTTGATTTCGTCGCATCGAGCGATTATTTCTCCGGCCCGACCTGGATGGCGTTGTGCAAATGCGCGCTCGATGCCGCCCATGGCATTCCCAATTCAACCATCGTCACGACCATGTGCCGCAATGGTGTTGAATTTGGCGTCCGCGTCAGCGGCATGGCGGGGAACACCTGGTTCACCGGCCCGGCCCAGAAGGTGATAGGCCCACTCTTTGCCGGCTATAAGCCTGAGGATTCCGGGCTAGATATCGGCGATAGCGCCATCACCGAGACCTACGGCATCGGCGGCTTCGCCATGGCGACCGCACCGGCCATTGTCGCGCTGGTTGGCGGCACCATTGACGATGCCATCGGCTTCTCGATCAAGATGGCCGAGATCACCTCGGCGGAAAACCCCAATGTCACCATCCCGCTGCTCAACTTCAAGGGCATCGCCACCGGCATTGATATCCGCAAAGTGGTCGATACCGGCATCCTGCCGGTGATCAACACCGCCATTGCCCACAAGGATGCGGGGATCGGCATGATTGGTGCAGGCATCACCTACCCGCCGATTGATGTCTTTGAAAAAGCAATTCAGGCTTTCGCCACGAAGATCGCCTGAACCAAAGCGTGAAAAAATAGCGACGCCCGGCGAAGCAACCGGGCGTCGCATTATGGATTGCTGCGCCAAACGGAAAAGAACCGACAAGTTTCAATGCGGCAATTATGCGGGCGCAAAGCGGGAGAAGATGGGGTATCCTGAATATTCCAGAGAGCACATTCTGAGGACGCCGGATGAGTCAGCTGAAAGTCTCCGATCTGTTCCAATTGCCGCCACTCGTCAATGCGAAGCTGGTCTGCGGCAGTGAAAGCATCGACCGCCGGATCACCGGCGTCAACGTCATCGAAGCCCCCGACGTGGCCGATTGGGTGCAGGAGGGAGATGTTCTTCTGACGAACCTCTACTCCATCGACAAGTTGCGGCCGCTGGATGTTTTCGTTGAAAAAGTCGCCGAGCGTGGGCTTGCTGCCCTCATCATCAAAACCGGCCTGTTCGTGCAGGAAGTGCCGTATGAGATGGTCGAAGCGGCGCGCAAATGCCAACTTCCCATTATCGAGATATCAAAAACCGTCCTTTATCGCGATATCACCTCGGCGATCACCCGCCAGTTGATGGCGAGCCGCATCAATGTTCTTGAGCGCTTCAAGGAGATCAACGACTACTTCGTCAATATCTCCCTCGAAAACCAGGGATTTTACCGGATTGTCAATTCGCTCGAAGCCTTCATCGGCAATCCGGTCGTGCTCTATGACAAAAACTTCCGCAGCCTGTTTTCCGTCAGCAACAACTTCGCCAATGCGGAGATCACCACATCCGACAAGGAAGAAACGCCCTATTTCACCAGAAGCGTGACCTTTCCCGATTATGGGGCGGAGAGCTATAAACAGTTCATCTTTCCCATCACCGTCGGCGATGGCGTCAATCTCTATCTGGCCATCAGCGAAGTCTACAAAGAGATTGAGGAAGTACACTTCATCGCGATAGAGAGCGCAATCAACGCGCTTGCGCTTGATTTCCTCAAGCAGCGCGCGGTTATCGAGGTGGAGAAGCAATTCCGCAGCGACCTGATCGGTGATTTGCTCAGCGGCCGGAACCTGTCGGTGGAGGATACCCACCGCCGCGCCAATCTGCTGCAATGGGATCTCAGAAAGAAATATACCGTCGTCGTCTTTCACCTTCTGTCGGGGGAAAGTCGCCACCACCTTGCCAATGCCAGAGCCAAATATAACCGGCTCTATGAGCTGGTCCGCCTGTTCACCCCCAGCCTGCCGTTTCAGGTGGAGGATGACCGGCTCATTCTGCTGTGGGACGGCGTGTCGCAAAACAGCAAATCCTGGGAAGATCAGTTGCGGCACAAGAACCGGGAATTGAGCCAATCCTGGCCCGACATGGAGAAAGACAGCGCCATCCGTGTCGGTGTCGGTGAAATCGCCGAAACAATGAACGATCTGGCGCGCAGCTACCGCGAAGCCCTCGATGCGCTCGATATCGGCAAGGCGCTTAATTTCGAAGAAAACACCATTTTCTTCTCGCATCTCGGCATTTTTCGCATGTTGTATCGCCTAGGCGACCGCGACAAACTGCTTGAATATGTGCCCGCATCGCTCAACCGACTGCTCGCAGCCAAGTCTTCGGCGCGTGGCGAATTGATGAAAACCCTCGACGCCTTTCTGAAGAACAACCAGAACCTCAATGAAACCGCGCGGATGCTCGGCGTCCATTCGAAAACCGTGGTCTACCGCATCGAAAAAATCGCCCGCATCGCCGAAATCGACTTCAAAAACTCCGAAGACATGCTGATGGTGCAGGTTGGCCTGAGAATTCTCACCATGGGCGGTCTGTTGTCGGAAACGCCCCCCGCCGAGGATAAGGCGACCGTTGCCACATGAGCCGGTTTATCCGGCACGGATAAGTTTATGGAAATAAATTATCCATAGTCACCAATGCTTTCATACCGCTGCGATCATACGCTTCCAGCCTGTTGTCCACCTGTGGGGCAGTGCCCCGCGTTTCACTGAAGGGTATTAAAATGGGCATATCGGATCACGGAGTATCGCGCCGCCATTTCATGGGAGGCGTCGGAATGGGCAGCCTGGCACTGGCGGCAGGCGCGAGCACACCCGCTGCAGCGCAAGGCAACAAGGCGGCTGAGAAGACAGCCCCCGGCAATGCCTATTTCATCCTCAATGCGCGCCTGGAGACCGGCTTCGAATTCGAGGGGCAGGAAGTCGTCGGCACCAAGACCGAACTGAAGAACCTGCGCATCGAGAACGGCAAAATCACCGAAATCTCCGCCGCTGGCAGCAAGCCAGCAGGCACTTTGCCAGCCTATGATGCCGGTGGCTTGCTGATGCTACCAACCTTCCGCGATGTCCATATCCATCTCGACAAGACCTATTACGGCGGACCATGGAAAGCGGTGCGCCCAAACCCCAACGGCGTTTTTGACCGCATCAAGGAAGAGCAGGCTCTGCTGCCAAAACTGCTGGCGACCGCCGAGGAACGCACCGGCAAGATGGTTGATCTGATGCATTCTAAGGGCACGACCTTCGCCCGCAGTCATTGCAATATCGACCCAACCGTCGGCCTAAAAAACCTTGAGCATCTGGTGCACGCCCTCGGTGAACGCAAGGATGGCCTGAGCTATGAGATTGTTGCCTTCCCGCAGCACGGCTTGCTCTATTCCAAGTGCGAGAGCCTGATGCGCGAAGCCATGAAGACCGGCCTCGTCGATTATGTCGGTGGTCTCGACCCGACCGTGGTGGATGGCGCCATGGAAAAGTCCATCGACTCGATGGTGCAACTCGCGGTTGATTCCGGCAAGGGCATCGATATCCATCTCCATGAAAGCGCCCCGAACGGCATCAATGCCATCCGCCGCATCATGGACATGATCGAACAGGCCAAGCTCCAGAACAAGGTCACGATCAGCCACGCCTTCTCGCTGGCATCGCTCTCCCCCGCCGAAGGCAAGGACTTGTTCACCCGCATGGGCCAGCTTGGCATGACAATCGCCACTTCAGTGCCACTCGGCAAAGGCATGATGCCGCTGGCGCAACTGCGCGAATGCGGCGTCAACATCGTTTGCGGCACCGACAGCATCATCGACTGGTGGAGCCCCTTCGGCAGCTGCGATATCCTGCAAAAGGCCAACCTCGTCGCCCAGCTCTATCGCAGCCAGGACGAGCTTGGCCTCAACCGGGCGCTGGGCTACGCCACCGGCTGGATCACCCCACTCAGCGCCAAAGGCGAGCAAATCTGGCCAAAGCCCGGAGCCGAAGCCAGCGTCAACTTCGTCCAAGCCAGTTGCTCCGCCGAAGCCGTCGCCAGGCTCCCCGACCGCGCGGCAGTGCTGCACAAAGGCAAACTGGTTGCCGGCAAATTAAACAAGATTGGTTGATTTCAGTGAGGTGGCATCTCCCGATGGAATAACCCATCGGGAGATGTGCGAATCCGCGCGATCCTATCGCCCCCGTCAAATATGAACCGCTCTCCCCAGCGCCTTGAGCGCTGCCTCCTGGAAGCCTTCGCCTTGGGTTGGGTGGGCGTGGATGGTGCCGGCTATGTCTTCGAGGCGGGCGTTCATTTCCAGGGCGAGGCCAAAGGCTGCTGCCATTTCTGAAACGCCCTGGCCCACCGCCTGGATGCCGAGCACCACGTGGTTGTCGGCGCGGGCCACCACGCGGACGAAGCCGGTTTCGGCCAGTTTGGTCATGGCGCGGCCATTGGCGGCAAAGGGGAAGGTGCCGATGGTGATCTCACCGAAGCCTGCTTCTTTCGCGGCTTCCGGCAACAGGCCAACGGTAACGATTTCCGGGTCAGTGAAGCAGATGGCGGGGATGGCTTGCTTATCCCAGACGCGCTTGTGGCCCGCCACGAGTTCCGCAACCATCTCGCCCTGCGCCATGGCGCGGTGCGCCAGCATCGGTTCACCGGTCACGTCACCGATGGCATAGACGCCGCGCATTGAGGTTTCGCAACGGTCATTGATGCGGATGAAACGGCCATCCATATCGAGCACCAACTCCTCAAGCCCAACGGTTTCCGTCACCGGGCGGCGACCGACCGTGACCAGAATTTTGTCGGCGGGCAGTTCGGAGACGCCTTTGCGGTTCTCGATCTTCAGCCCCGTGCCCGCAGCCGTGAGGCCAAGCGCTTTTGTCTCGGTCAGAACCGTGACACCAAGCTTTTTGAGATGCGCCAGCACCGGCGCGGTGAGTTCGGCGTCATATTGCGGTAGGATGCGCGCCATTGCCTCAACCACCGTCACCTGCGCACCGAGTTTGGCAAAGGCGGTGCCAAGCTCAAGGCCGATATAGCCACCACCGATGATGACAAACCGCTCCGGCACGTCACGGAGGGCCAGCGCCCCGGTCGATGAAATCACATTGCCGCCAAACGGCAGGAATGGCAGCTCGACGGGGGCAGAACCGGTGGCAATGATGATCTTTTCGGCATGGATGATCTGCGCGCCGGTATCGGTCGCAACGGTCACCGTCTTGCCGTCCACAAAGCGCGCGGCCCCGCGCACCATCTTGACATTGGCCTTCTTCAAGAGGGCGACAACACCACTGTTAAGACGGGAGACAATGCCATCTTTCCAGTCAATGGTTTTGCCGAGGTCAATCTTCGGCGGCTCGGTTGTGATGCCAAACGGGTTGGTGCCCGAAAGCTGGCGGACGCGGTCGAACTCTTCCGCCGCATGGATCACCGCTTTTGACGGAATGCAGCCGACCGTGAGGCAGGTGCCGCCCGCTTTGCCCTGATCGACAATCACCGTGTCAACGCCCAGTTGCCCAGCGCGGATGGCAGCGACATAGCCACCGGGACCAGCCCCGATGACCAGAAGTTTGCAGGAAATATCCTTCATCGGTCAGCCCTCCACGAAAATCAGCGCCGGTGTTTCGAGCAGCGTCTTGATGCGCTGAATGAAAACCGCCGCATCCCAGCCGTCGATGATACGGTGATCGAAACTTGAAGACAGGTTCATCATCTTGCGCGGCACAAATGCTGCACCGTCCCATACCGGGCGCGTTGCCAGCTTGTTGACGCCGATGATCGCCACTTCGGGGTAATTGATGACCGGCGTGCTCACCACACCACCCAGTGCCCCAAGCGAAGAGATGGTGATGGTTGAACCGGAAAGCTCCTCACGGCTGGCAGCACCCGTGCGCGCCGCTTCACTCACCCGCTGCATTTCCAGGGCGGTTGCCCATAGATCAAGCGCCTCGGCGTGGCGCACCACAGGCACCATCAGCCCGGTGGGCGTTTGTGTGGCGATGCCCACATGCACGCCGCCGTAGCGGTGCAGCACATTGGCGTCGTCATCATAACGGGCGGAGAATTGCGAATGAACGGCAATCGCACGCACCATCGCACGCATCAGGAATGGCAGAATGGTCAGCTTCGGCTGGTCGGGCTTGCGCTCGCGGTTGAGGGTTTCACGCAATTCTTCCAGCGCCGTCATGTCGATTTCCTCGACATAGGTGATGTGCGGAATATGCGCCTTCGCCTGGGCCATGCGCTCGGCAATCACACGCCGCAGGCCGACAATCTTGATCTCTTCGACACTGGTATCGGCGCGGCGTGCGTTGGTTGTCGCAGGGCGGCCACGGCCAGATAGAAAAGCGTCGATATCTTCATGGGTAATGCGCCCGGCAGGGCCGGAACCCGGCACCTGGCGCAGATCAACGCCTGCCTCCTGGGCGCGCAAGCGGATCGCCGGTGAGGCCATTGGCCTTTCACCCTCAGTCCGCATGGCCGCGCCGAGCGGTGCAAGCGCTTGACGTGCAGGCGTGGTTGGCGTGGGCGAAGCGGCCTTGGCCAGAGCGGCAGGAGCGGTTGCGGGCGTTTGCTGCGCTGGCGCGGATTTTGGCGCTTCCGCGCGCGACGCATGGCGGGCCTCGACAACCTCGCCTTCGACTTCAAGGCGGATGAGCGGCGCGCCAACTGCCACCTTGGTGTTCAGTTCCGCCCCAAGCCATAAAACCTTGCCGTCGCGCGGGCTCGGGATTTCCACGGTGGCCTTGTCGGTCATCACGGCGGCAATCACGGCATCTTCGCGGATGAGATCACCCACCGCCACATGCCATTCCACCAGTTCCGCCTCGGCAATGCCTTCACCGACATCGGGCATCTTGATTGTCAGTTCACCCATGTCAGGCCTCCACGGTTTCGATGAGAGCACGGCCCACACGCGCTGGTCCGGGGAAATAGTCCCATTCCTGAGCATGGGGGTAAGGGGTATCCCATCCCGTCACGCGGGCAATCGGTGCTTCCAACTGGTAGAAACAATGCTCCTGCACCAGCGCGGTCAGTTCCGCACCAAAGCCGGAGGTAAGTGTCGCCTCATGCACCACCACGCAGCGCCCGGTCTTTTTTACCGAGGCAACGATGGTGTCGAGATCGAGCGGCACCAGCGTGCGCAGGTCAATAACCTCGGCATCAATGCCGGTTTCTTCGGCGGCAGCAAGGGCGACATGCACCATGGTGCCATAGGCGAGCACGGTTGCGGCGGACCCTTCGCGCACCACCTGGGCCTTACCAAGCGGCACGTTGTAATGCTCGTCGGGCACATCGCTTGTCGGATGCGCCGACCACGGCGTTGCTGGACGCTCTGGGTGCCCATCGAAGGGGCCGTTATAGAGGCGCTTCGGCTCAAGAAAAATAACAGGATCCGGGTCTTCGATGGCCGAAATTAGCAGGCCCTTGGCGTCGTAGGGGTTCGAAGGCACCACTATTTTGAGGCCGCAGACATGGGTGAAAAGCGCTTCCGGGCTCTGGCTATGGGTCTGCCCGCCAAAAATGCCGCCGCCCGTGGGCATACGGATAACGATGGGGCAAGTGAACTGCCCTGCCGAGCGGTAGCGGATGCGCGCCGCCTCCTGGGATATCTGGTCGAAGGCCGGATACATATAGTCGGCAAACTGAATTTCGACGCAGGGCTTCAAGCCATAGGCGGCCATGCCGATGGCCGAACCCACGATGCCGGATTCCGAAATCGGACTGTCGAAACAACGGGTCTTGCCATACTTCTTCTGCAAGCCTTGCGTGCAGCGAAAAACGCCGCCGAAATAGCCGACATCCTCGCCATAAACGACCACCGTGTCGTCTCGGCCCATGGACACATCCATGGCACTGCGGATCGCCTCAATCATGGTCATGCGAGCCATCGTTCAAACTCCCGCTTGCTGGCGTTGGCGGCGCAGATGGGCTGGCATTTCCTCGTAAACGCCCTCAAACATATCGCGCATCGACGGCTTGCCGCCCGCGTGAAGGGTACCAAAGCTCTCGGCCTCCTTCTGGGCCGTTATGACCTCATCGAGAATTTGTGCCTCCATCTGCTTATGGCGGTCTTCACTCCACACCCCGCTGGCAATCAGGTGATTGCGCAGGCGCATAACCGGGTCGCCAAGTGGCCAGGCCGAGGATTCCTCCTTGGGGCGATAGGCGGACGGGTCGTCGGAACTGGAATGCGCACCGACGCGGTAGGTGACATATTCGATCAGCGTCGGGCCGAGATTGCGCCGCGCCCGCTCAGCCGCCCATTTCGCCACCGCATGGACGGCGAGATAATCATTGCCATCCACCCGGAGCGACGGCAAACCAAAGCCAAGACCGCGTGCCGCAAACGTGCCCGAGCCGCCACGCGCGATGCCCTGAAAGGTCGATATCGCCCACTGGTTATTGACGACGTTGAGGATCACCGGCGCTTTGTAGGTCGAGGCAAACACCAGCCCGGCATGGAAATCAGATTCCGCCGTCGAGCCATCGCCGATCCAGGCGGAGGCGATCTTGTCGTCGTTGCGGATGGCAGACGCCATCGCCCAGCCAACCGCCTGCGGATATTGTGTGGCGAGGTTGCCCGACAGCGTGAAGAAGCCGCGATCGCGCACCGAATACATGATCGGCAATTGCCGCCCTTTAAGGGGGTCCCTCGAATTCGAGAATATCTGGCACATCATATCGACCAGCGAATAGCCGTCGGCGATCAGAAGCCCCGCCTGACGATAGGTCGGGAAGTTCATGTCACCTGGACGCAACGCCTTGCGGAAGGCGCAGGATATCGCCTCTTCGCCGAGATGCTGCATATAGAACGAGGTTTTGCCCTGGCGATGGGCCAAAATCATGCGCTGGTCGAGCGTGCGCAGCACCATCATATGGCGCATGCCCTCCATCAGTTCCTCATCGGTCAGCGACCCCGCCCACGGGCCAACAGCCTTGCCGTCGCGGTCGAGCACGCGAATGATGGAAAACGCCAGCTTCCGAATTTCCTCGGGATCAACATCGACCTCCGGGCGCGGCACCGCACCTGCCTCGGGGATATCGACATTGGAAAAATCAGGAGTGCCACCGGGCCGAACTTCCGGCTCTGGCACATGCAATTTGAGCAACCCGGCAGGCATCGACGCATCCTCATTATTTTACGATGACAGACGCAATCTAGAGCATTTAGCAGCGCTCTGGCTACTGATTAAATGCAAGACAAATCACCGGAAATAGCCGCAGATGGGGGCAAGGGCGCGCCCGAGAAATATTGTCACAATTCGATGCCCACAGACAAAACAACGATGCGTTTTTTGGTAAGCAGACATTCTTTTCGTTGCGTCGAGCCACGCCTTTTTGAACCGCCAATATCACGATCGAAGCCGGTCGCTATCACCCCTTCCCGCCATGCGACAGAGCGCCAGTTGCCATGACCGTTGTGATGGACCACAATCATCGCCGGATCAGCCCGTGACCATTTTCAAAAAGGGTGACAGCATGACTGACAGCTTGCGCGAATTCGAGCACAAAGGGCGTCGCTTCACGATCAAATCCAACCGCCACCACGGCACCGAAATGGTGTCATTCCACCTCACGCGCAATGATGGCGTGCAGGTCGTGCCAGACACGCTTCTGCTTCCCTACGATCCGATGATGCACGGCAAGGACATTGCAGCGGTGTTCGAGATGCTGGAAGTCTATGTGAAAAGCCAATGAGACAGACTTGAAGAATGAGACAGACTTGGAGCAAGATGCGTTAAGCAGAAACGTACTTTCTCTAGAGTGAAGCGTGTTTAATATGAAACGCGCTTCACTCTAGATTTTTTGATGCCGTAACGCTTTGCGTTTAACCGGCGATCCACTTAAAACGCGCGTTACTCTAACTCCGCTTCTTTAGCGTCAACACCTTGAAGAACCCGGCCGGAAACACCGGCGTGGGCGCTTCGAGCGTATAATTGCCGTTGCGGCGCGCCCAATCCTCGACCTGGCTCACTTTGAAGTTCGAGCTCCAACCGACATATTTCACCAGCGGCGCAACCGCCCGCTCATAGACGGCCACCGGCCCATCCTGTGCGCCAAAATGGTTGACGAGCACGATGACGCCGCCGGGGCGCAACACCCGGTCGAACTCGTTCATGGCGGCGTCGAAATCGGGCACCAGCGTGATGATGAACTGCGCTGAAACCGCGTCAAAACAGGTGTCCGGAAAATCGGTCTTGCAGACATCCATCACCTGCAAGCTCTTCACATGGTTGAGCCCCATGCGCTCCACCTTCTCCGAGGCGCGCTTGAGCATATCGCCCGAAAGGTCGATGCCATGCACTTCGCTCGTGGCGGGGTAATATTGCAGCGCAAGCCCGGTGCCGACGCCTGCTTCCAAAATCTTCGGGCCACCCGCAGCGGCAGCCGCAACAGCCGCCTTGGCCGCCGGGGCGGTCAAACGGTCATAGAGAATGTCGTATATCGGTGCCCAGCGCGCATAGGCTTTGCGCATGATCGATGTGGTACTCGACCCTTCCATTATTATTCCCCTTTAGCCAAACTTGGACAGCGGCACCGCGTTGTGGCGCAGTATCGTCCCACCACCGAGCAAACGGGCCCGCGGGTCTTCGCTGTCGTAGAAAACGCAAGCCTGTCCCGGCGACACGCCGTCTTCCGCCTGCAATAACTCCACTTCGGCACCACCGTCAATGAAACGCAGTATGGCCGCACGTGGTTCCCGGGTTGAGCGGACCCGCACCGCAATTTCAAGGCCGTCAGCGCCGGGCTTGGTATCGCCCAGCCAGTTGATGTCACCGACCCGGATCACCTTGGTCGCCAGCGCTTCCTTGGGTCCGACAATCACCCGCGCTCCATCGGCGTCGAGCTTGATGACATAGAGCGGCTCACCCGTGGCAAGCCCGAGGCCGCGCCGCTGGCCGACCGTATAGTGGATAATGCCCTCATGCCGACCGAGCACCCGCCCGTCGAGATGGACCACATCGCCGGGCGTGACCGAACCGGGTTTCAGGCGTTCGATGATGTCGGAATAGCGCCCCTGGGGCACAAAGCAGATATCCTGGCTGTCGGCCTTCTCGGAGACGGAAAGGCCAAGCTCGCGCGCAAGTTCGCGTGTCTCGTTCTTGGTCTTCAGTTCACCGAGCGGGAAGCGCAGAATGTCGAGTTGCTCCGGCGTGGTGGCATAGAGGAAATAGCTCTGGTCGCGCTGGGGATCGGCGGCGCGGAACAGACCACGGCGGCCATCGGGCAGCGCGCGATCAATCACGTAATGGCCCGTCGCCAGCACATCGGCACCGAGGTCTTTTGCCGTGGCAAGGAGATCGCGAAACTTGATGGAACGGTTGCATTCCACGCAAGGAATTGGCGTCTCGCCCAGAAGATAGCTTTCGGCAAAACGATCGATCACCTCCTGGCGGAAGCGATCTTCATAATCGAGCACGTAATGGGGGATGCCGATGGTCTCGGCCACGCGGCGCGCATCGTGGATATCCTGGCCCGCACAGCACGCGCCACGGCGATGGATGGCATCGCCATGGTCATAAAGCTGGAGCGTGATGCCGATGACATCATAACCCTCGCGCTTCAGCATGGCGGCGACCACCGAGGAATCCACCCCGCCCGACATCGCCACGACAACCCGCGTCTTTTCGGGCGTGCGCATCAAGCCAAGCGAATTTTGGGCCGCCAGGTGGGTTTCCCCCGCCTGCTCCGTGCCATTGGCCGCACTGTCGGTGCGCCACCGTTCCTGTGTCTTAATATCTGTCATTTTGTCTGAACACTCGCCTCGCCGGCTCAAATTCCGGCAACGCCAACGGCATCCTATAATCCGAGTTGACCGGAATCGCCAGAGTGGAATGCAATTCCTGCGTCACTGGCAGAAAGGTGCGGCCACGGTTTAGAGCTCATTTACCGCGTTTTTAACATAGACCGGCACGGTCAAAATTCCAGATCAATCGTATTTTTGTTGCAAAAACAGAATGTTACGCGGCCTCTCACATGCCCATTCGAGGGCGGGCGCAAGTAAAACTGCGACAAAAATGCGGCGAAGAGAAAAATAAACGCGGTGCTTAGGACTCTTTTAAGCCCCCTCGCCTAGTGTGTGGCTTGGTTAATTCATCAGTCCTTGTGTGAGCGTATCTATGACTGAAGCATTCCGTTTACGGGCAAAATTTGTTACCGGCCCAGATGGCAGCCCGCTGACCATCGCCGATCTTCCCCCGCCAAGCACCCGCCGTTGGGTCATCAGGCGCAAGGCCGAAGTGGTGGCTGCCGTGCGTGGCGGCCTGCTTAGTCTCGAAGAGGCTTGCAACCGCTATACCTTGACCACTGAGGAGTTTCTCAGTTGGCAGATGTCCATCGACCAGCATGGCCTTGCCGGTCTGCGCACGACGCGCATCCAGCAATACCGGATGTGATGGCCTCAGAGATTTACAGCCAGCCGCACTCCGGGTGCGGCTGAGGCTTTTTCATTTGCCGTCGACCGCGTTTCCGCTGATCTTGCGCCGCAGCACACCCAAGAGGTTGGCGCGTTCATGCACGATCACGACAACGATGGACAGGGCGAAGGGGATCAGCAGATATAGCAGCCGGAATACGATGAGCGCGGCGATCAGATCGGCTTGTCTCACTTCTGGCAGAGCAACCAGAAATACCCCTTCAAAAACCCCAAGCCCACCCGGAGCATGCGAAATCAGTGCCGCCGAGAAAGAGGCGAGGAAGACGGCCAGGATCATGACATATCCTGGGTTCACCTCACCCGGCAGGGCGTAATAGATGATGCCCGCCGCGCCAAGAAGCTCAAGCGGCCCGGCAATCACCTGACGGATCATCACGCCCGGCGTCGGGTAGGCCAGCCGGAAGCGCCCAATGGTCAGCGGACGCAGGCGCGCAAGTGACCCGATGATATAGAGCGCCACAAAACCAACCAGCACCAGACCGATGATCAGGCCCATCTGCGCGGAGGCCAGCGTTTGCTTCCAATCTGCCGGAATGCCGAGTTTGCCGGAGATATGACCGAGCAGCATCGGCTTCCAGGTCAATAATCCGCCGGTCAGAATGATAACGCCAAGCGCGAAGGTAAAGGCGCATAAGCCCACCAGAACCGCGATCTGTCCGGTGGATAGGCCCTTGGCCGAATAGGCCCGGTAACGCACAATCGCGCCGGAGAAAACCGAAGCGCCGATATTATGCGACAAGGCGTAAGTGGTGAAGGACGCCACCGACACATACCACCACGAGATATTGCGCACCCCAAGATGCAGCAGCGCGATGCGGTCATACCAGGCCAGCGCCGCATAGGCGGCCAGCGTCGAGACCAACGCCAGGAGGTAATGATGGTGCGGAATGGCTTTCAGACTGTCCCACACATCGGCAATCGAGAGGGAATGCAGCTTGTTATAGAGCAGCCAGCAGGACAAAACGACGGCGAGAATGCCAATAATGGGCCAGAGGAAATCCCGAACGCTTTTCATAAACGTTGTTTCTTTCTTGATATGTTGTCCCGAGTTGCGTCGCCATCGCATCTGTTTGCAACGCATGAGGCGACAGCGCGTTCTCTCTTGCACCAAGCCTTGTTTTTGCGCAAGCGGCGCATTGTGCCGCACGGGAGAAGTCAACTGGCGGGATAGCAGCCGATTGCGGCAAAAAAGAAGCGCTGTGAAACACGAGCACGCCTGGAGCATCCACATCATGAAAAAACCGACAGCGATGGGATCATCACTGTCGGCTTAAAATCCATAATCACTGGCGTTGGGGTCGCTCAGAACCCGGCGCGGGCCCCGGCAACAATGCCGTCGAGCGACAGGGCGGTTTCCTTGAGAACGGAAACCAGCTTGTCGCTGGTGCGCTCGCGGTCTTCGAGAACTTCAGCCTTCTTCAGTTCCTCGAAAGCCTCGCCGAGTGAGGCCTTGGCGTCGTCGAGCTGGGCACCGAGGTTTTCAGCCGAGGTGAGCAGATTGTCGCGCCGCTGGCGCGCGGCCCGTGCATAGGTTGAATAGGCAAAATGGGCGGGGTCAGAAATGCCGGATTTCTGTTCCTCAGCCGCAATTTCACGGGCGAGATCAGCAGCCATTCTGTCGAAATCGGCGATCATCATCTCGATCTGAGCCACCCGCTTGCGCTTTTCATCAACCTGAAAACGCTTGAGCCGGATGAGCGTGTTCCGCGGCTTCATACTTTATACTCCACAAAGGTCGCCTGTCTTGAAGTCGGCACTGCTTTTTCTTGCGGTGCCGCGAAGGTTCATGCGTCAAGGAGTGCTCAGTTCCCCCGCAACGACAGGTGCCACTATGGCCCAAACAAGTTGACCGTTTCTTACTCGAAACGACTTTTTTCGTTAAATATTCGTTACTTACAGCCAACCTTGAAAAATCTTCCGCCCCCACGAAAGCGGCGTCAACGATTTATTTACCATTTCCGTTAACACTTGCCTCGAAACCAAGTGATTCCCGCTTCGCCCCTCAAGCCATGGGCAAAGAACTACAGGCGGGCATCACGAATGGCGCTGGAGATGAAAAGGTTAACCCGTTTGTAAAAAGTTGGCTTCTCAAAGAACAGGAAAAGTTCGGGAAGTGACTTGCACAGGTGAATCACGGTTTGTTAACCATCATTGGATAGCGTTGCGAATCAGTTAACGAGCGTCCGCCGCGAGAGCCAGCGCCGGACAGTAGGTGGAAACGCCGCACGCTCCTGAGGCTCCGAGGTTGGGGAAAGACAAATGCGCGTACTTCTCATCGAGGACGATAGCGCCACGGCCCAAAGCGTCGAGTTGATGCTGAAGACCGAGAATTTCAATGTCTACACCACCGATCTCGGTGAGGAGGGCGTTGATCTTGGCAAACTCTACGATTACGACATCATCCTGCTCGACCTGAACCTGCCGGATATGTCGGGTTACGAGGTGCTTCGCAACCTTCGCGTCGGCAAGATCAAGACACCCATTCTCATTCTCTCGGGCATGGGCACGATTGAGGACAAGGTGAAGGGTCTCGGCTTCGGTGCCGATGACTATCTCACCAAGCCTTTCCACAAGGACGAACTGGTTGCCCGCATCCACGCCGTGGTGCGCCGCTCCAAGGGCCATGCCCAATCGGTCATCAATACCGGTGATCTCGTCGTCAACCTCGACACCAAGACCGTCGAAGTTTCCGGCTCCCGCGTTCATCTGACCGGCAAAGAATACCAGATGCTTGAGCTTCTGGCGCTCCGCAAGGGCACCACGCTCACCCCGGACATGTTCCTCAACCACCTTTATGGCGGCATGGACGAGCCGGAATTGAAGATCATCGACGTCTTTATCTGCAAGCTGCGCAAGAAGCTCGCCAATGCGTCCGGCGGCAAAAATTACATCGAAACCGTCTGGGGCCGTGGCTACGTGCTGCGTGAACCCGACGACATCGAGCAGCGCATCGCTGTTTGAGGAATAAGAATATAACAGGGTCTCTTTCGCCTCCGGCTCCATGAGCCGGGGGTTTTTTATTGGGAGGATGCCGTTACCGTATCCCGGAAATCGGCCCCGCACCCTTCCCCGCCTGATATAAAATCGCCTGTGCCAACGGCGACCATAGCGGCATGCGAATGCCCGCCTCCGCAAGCCCGCGCCGCAGCCATTCATTGCATGTGAGCAGGGGTGAATAACGTCCGGTCGCAGAATAAAAGGCGTCGGAACGCCACGGACCCGGCGCGGTTAGTTTTTTAGGAATGCGCCCATCGGCGTCTCGGGCGAAGCCAGCTTCGAGATAGCGGGTCAACACCCGCAATTGCGCGACCGACAGCCGAATGCGCACGGCATCCGCAGGCGGGGGAAGGGTGGCGTCGATGAAATATGGGGCGACATGCATCACCGTGCCATTCATGCCGAGCAGCGCCTTGGCCGCATTCGTCACCTTGAGATCACCCCATGTGGGCGTGTCGATAAAAATCGCCCGGTCTCCCCAGCCGAACGCCAGATAATTGCTGCGCGCGTCGGCGGTGAGGAAGTCTGTCATGGGGAGCGCATCGCGCCAGTCACCCGCTCCGGAGCGGATGGGCACAAGCACTTCCGTATGAATACCATTGGAAATGATTTCGATGGGTATGCCGTCGTCCGGTTCACGGAAGTCGCCGTTCACCGGAATAACCGCGCCAATCAAAGCGGCAAAACCAAAGAGAACGCTGGCCATCACCAACGACGCGACGGCTCTCACCGCCCATCGCAGGACATGCCGCGCGGCCCTCATGGATTAAGTGGCGCGTATGACGATTTCGTTTTCGCCCGCTGTCACCGTCACGGCCATGCCCGCAGCCTCGGCTACCAGACCCGCGTAATAGGGCTGAATGCAATGGGCATCGACAGTGCCACTTTCTGAATTTCCCGCAAGCAGCGCGCGAATTTCCTCGGAGACGCGGGCGTTCTGCCCCTTTGCGGTAAGCGTGAAGTTGCAATCCTCCGGCCCGCCGTCGATGATCACATCAAGCACGCCGCCGCGCGGGATTGCGCCGCTGGCGATCATGAACAGGTTGAGCAGGAGCTTCACCTTGTTCTTCGGGTAAAATGCAACCGGGCCGCGCCAGGTGATTTCGATCTTCCCTTCGGGAAACAGACCACGCGACACCTGCTCGGCATCGCCCAGATCAATCATCGCCCCGGCGGAACCCGCTGCACCAAAAGCCAGGCGCGAAAACTGCAATTTGGCCGATGCCTGCTGCGCGCTCTTGCGAATCAGCTCGAAGGCGAAATCGCGCATCGAGCTGTCCTTCTCATCCTCCAACACCTCAAGGCCATTGACGATGGCCCCAACCGGCGAAATCACATCGTGACACACGCGGGAACTGACAAGGGCGGAAAGATCGAGGGCCTCGAGCGAAATCTTTGGCATGGTATCTCCAGAAACGGTCCTGCATGGTGAATAGCGCATAACAATGAAAAAGACCCTAATGGGGAGCAAATCCCGTGGGCCGTCTCTTCCAGAGCGGGGTTTGCAGCTTGCAACTATGGCACAAAAGACCGATACCAATGGGAAGAATGATCTGCCAGGGGAGCGCTTAACCCGTGAATACCCCATACAACGATATCGCGTTGCGGCTCGCCCCCATCGCACGGGAAGCCGGGCGCTTGCTGCGCGACGTGAAAAAGACGCACATCGCAGTGCGCCGCAAGAGCGACGACACGCCAACATGCCCCGCCGACACCGCGTCGGAAACCCTGATCGTCGGACGGCTGCGCGCCGCTTTTCCCGATATCCCGATCATTTCCGAGGAGCGGGTCAGGGATACGGATGTCTCAACCCGTTTCTTTCTGGTCGATCCGCTCGACGGCACCGCCGATTTCATCGACGGCGGCGAAGAATATTGCGTCAATATCGCCCTGATTGAGCATGGCCGCCCGGTTGCCGCCGTCATCCACGCGCCTTCTGGAGGCACCACCTGGCTTGCCGGGGAGACAGCGAATGTGGCATCCGAGGCCGGGCGCATCACGCCCATAGCCGCCCGTAAAACCGAACCCGCCAGCTTCACCGTGCTCGCCAGCAACCGTTACGGCGACGCGCAAACCGAAACCTGCCTCGATGCCCTCGCCCCACGCCATCGATTGCATATTTCATCGGCCATCAAGTTTTGCCGCATCGCCGAAGGACAGGCCGATCTATATCTCCGGCTCGGGCGCACCATGGAATGGGACACGGCTGCGGGGGATCTGCTTCTCTTGCGCGCAGGCGGCTGCGTCTGCGATCTCGACGGCCAGCCGCTCCGCTATGGCAAGGCCCATGCCGATTACGCCAATGGCCCCTTCGTCGCTCTGGGCGACCCAACACGGGCCAAAGCCATGCTGGCGACATGCACGGTGGCCTTGGCTCCCACGTAGAGTGATTGTTAAGCTTTGAGAAACTATACTCACCCTCTGTAATCGGCACGGGCTTTCTTAAAAAAAGGAAGCCGCATCCCACGCCCGCTGAACGAGGAAAGAACATGCGCCTGACAAAATTCGTGATGGCCTTCGCGGTCTCTCTTCTGCTTGCTGCCACCGTTTCGCCCGTCTCGGCCCAGCAATCGCGTGGCTCCCAGGACAACTTCGAGCCCCAGGAGATTGTGGACGCCGGTCATCGCTTCTTCGGGAAAACCTCGCGCGGCCTTGCCATGGCAGTACAGAACGTCACCAAGAAATGGGGCAAGCCGAACGCCTATATCCTCGGCCAGGAGGCCTCGGGGGCCTTCGTTGCTGGTCTGCGTTACGGCGAAGGCACCATCTACACCCGCACGGGCAAGCAGCAATACCTCTTCTGGCAAGGGCCTTCACTCGGCTTTGATGCCGGTGGCGAGGGCGCGCGCACAATGATGCTGGTCTACAGCCTGCCGAAAATGGATTTCATGTTCCAACGCTTCGGCGGCATTGATGGCTCGGCCTATTTTATCGGCGGGTTCGGCATCACCGCGGTCCGCGCGGGTGATACCATCATCGTGCCTATCCGCTCCGGTGTCGGCGCACGGCTCGGCGTCAATATCGGCTACCTGAAGTTTTCGCAGAAATCGACCTGGAACCCCTTCTGATACTATCGGGCGCTTTCCGAACGCGGTTTGCGCCCCAGTTTCTCAGGTGACGCAGTTTCATTGAGGAGGCAAAAGCCCGTGGTTGCCCAGATCATGTTCTTTGCCCTCGGCTTTTTAATCGCCACCCTGCTTGCCCTCGCCCTGCTCCCAGCCTTCAACGCCCGCGCCAAAAGGCTGGCAAAACGCCGGGTTGAGGCCTTACTGCCCGTCTCCCTCGATGAAGTGCGGGCCGAACGCGACCTGATCCGCGCCGAAGGAGCGCTGGTGGAAAACCGCAAGGATCAGGTCATCGCCAAACGAGATGAGGCACTGCACAAAGCCATGTTGGACATCAGCGAAAAAAACAACCGGCTTGAGACCTTGCAGACGGCGCTTGCCAAGCTTGAGCGCGAGCTTGCGATGCTGCGCACCCACAACGCCGAACTGGAAAGCAAAGCGGCGTCACACCCCAACAGCGAAGCCCTTGCCGCAGAGAACGCCCGCCTGAGCAAGCGGATTGAAGAACTGGCGAATATGCTGATGGCGACGACCTCCTCCTCGTCTTAGGCACAATCATTTCAAGGCAATAGAACCATGAGCATTCTTTCCCGTTTTTTTGGCAGAAAAGATGACTCTGCTTTGATTATCACTCACTCCGCTCCCTTAGTCGCGAACGCCAATTTCGAAGACAATCTTAGCCTGCAAGTTGTATTTCGCGAGCTGCTCGATTTTCAGGGCGAAGCTTTGAATGCCGCACTGCGCACCTATCATCCGTCTATGAAAAATGCCCTGTGGGAAATCGAGCCCGATATGGGAGATTTTTTGGCGCTAGCAGGCTGGGGCAGACATGTCATTCGCATGGTTGGCTTTAATATGCCCTATGCCGCCGATGCCATAGAGGCCTGTGTTGCACCCGCTGCCTACCCGCCAGAAGTCAAAGAGCAAGTTCGGGCAACCGTCAGCAATATCATCCTATATTATGCCGGATACGACCCCTCGCCGCTTGAGCAATATGTCGCCTTGGCAGCTGTCGCAGGCGTACTGGCACAGTTTGGCGCCGTGGCCGTTCTGAACGAAACGGCCCATAGCTCTCTCCCCATCGGGGTCCTCAGCACCGATGAGTTGGGCGATAAAAGCCTGGAAATATTACGCGAGGGATATCCACTGACCTTGCTGTTTTGCGGCTTCGTCAAGTATCAGGTAGAGGGTGTACAGGGCCTATGGATGCGCACGTATGGTGCTGATAAATTCGGCGTGCCAGACTTCGCCGCGTTAGCTGAAGGGCATCATGAAGGTCAAAAATATTCTGAAATTTTCAATGACATTTTGAAGTATCTTATTGGAAGTGGCGCAGAGCTGGCGCCGGGGCACACAATGCAAATTGGTGAAACCACTTATTTGAAATTCCGTACGCCGCTGAAAGGCGAGGACTTCCTGGAAAGTTCCGGAGAGCTGCTTGTAATTGAATTAATCGAACAAGATCAGATCAATAAATAGAATCTGCCAGCAAATTGCCAATCATACCGCCTATCGCTTCCCCTCAAAAAAGCCCTTGAGCAGTTCCGCCGCCTCTTCCGCCCTGATGCCGCTGTAAACTTCCGGCGCGTGGTGGCAGGTGGGTTGCGCGAAGAAACGTCCGCCATTTTCCACCGCACCGCCTTTTGGGTCGGATGCGCCAAAATAAAGCCGCCGAATGCGGGCGAAAGAGATGGCGGCGGCACACATGGCGCAGGGTTCAAGTGTCACATAAAGATCGCAACCCGTCAGGCGTTCGTCTTCAAGGATGGCGCAGGCAGCGCGGATTGCCAGAATTTCAGCGTGCGCGGTCGGGTCATGCAGGGCGCGTGGCGCATTGCCAGCTTGAGCGATCACCTTACCGTCGCGCACCACCGCCGCGCCGACCGGCACCTCGTGGCAGGCCATGGCACGGTGCGCCTCGGCAAAAGCAGCATTCATCGCCTCGGAGGAAGGATTGTATTTCATGCGTTTCTCTAACAAATCCGCTTTCTCTGCCAAAAGCCGTCCGTGCGCCGTTTCAGTCCGCCGTCTTCGGAAAATCTGGTTTCCCTTTCCTGCCCGATGCTGTAGAGCCATGGGTAGCAGAATAGGGGAAGGCTCCGGTACAGTCTTATTTTGACCGCACGCTCCCGCTATTCCACCCGAGCAATTCAGGTTCCTCCAAAAAGCAGGAATTGTTCCCACATTTCGTATCCACAACGCCTTTACGGTAAACTGGTTGTCCACTTAACCGGGCGTTGTCATTTAAAGATAGTGTCACCCTACCCATGAACGATTTCAAAGACAACGACAAGCGCGGCCCCGGCAAGGGCTTTTCCGCATCCCGTGGCCCCAAGCCTTTCGGCGATAAGGGCCGTGATCGCGACGGTGGAAGCCGCTTCGGCAAGCCTGCTTTTGGCGGCAAACCCGGCTTTGGTGGCAAGCCTGGTTTCGGTGGCAAGCCCGGTTTTGGCGGTAAGCCCGGTTTTGGAAAACCCCGCTTCGGGGACGATCGCAAGGAGCGTGTGGAGCCCATCGGGGAAGTGCGCGCGGCGGATGCCGAAGAGCGCATTGCCAAGGTTATTGCCCGCGCGGGCATTGCATCGCGTCGTGACGCCGAAGCGCTGATTGCCGAAGGCCGTGTGACACTTGAAGGTGAAGTGCTGACCTCACCAGCGATCAATGTCGGCCCCTTCGCCAAAATCACCATCGACGGCGAGCCGCTGCCGGAGCGTGAGCGCACCCGCCTGTGGCTCTACCATAAGCCGCGCGGCCTGGTGACCACCGCCCGCGATCCGGAAGGCCGTTCGACCGTGTTCGACAACCTGCCGGAGGAAATGCCCCGTGTTATTTCCATCGGACGCCTTGATATCAATACCGAAGGGCTGTTGCTCCTGACCAATGACGGCGGCCTTGCCCGCGTCATCGCCCATCCGGATACCGGCTGGCTACGCCGCTACAAGGTGCGCGCCCACGGCGACATCACCCAGGCCGACCTCGACAAGCTCGCCGGTGGCATCACCATCGACGAGATCGAATACGGCCCGGTCGAAGCGCGGCTGGACCGCGTTCAGGGCGACAACGTCTGGCTGACGCTGGGCTTGCGCGAAGGCAAAAACCGCGAGGTCAAGCGTATCCTCGAACATATTGGCCTCAGCGTGAACCGGCTGATCCGCCTGTCGTTCGGGCCTTTCCAGCTTGGCGATCTTGAAGCGGGCCTCGTTGAAGAAATTCGCACCAAGGTGCTGAAAGAACAGCTTGGCGACGCGCTGAGCGCGGAAGCCAATGTTGATTTCGTGCGCCCGGTACGTGAACCGGTGGCAACGCACGCGCCCAAGCGGTTCGAAGATGAAGCGGTTGAGGAAGAATTCGACCCCTACGCCGCCCGCCGCGAGCGCGAACACGCCGATTCCCTGCAGCGCCGCGAGCGCAACCGCGCCGTGTGGCGTGCCGATGATGGCGAAGGCGCGCAGGGCCGTACTGGCCGTGTGCCGCGCCGTGGGGCTGACCCGAAAGAAGCGCGCGAGGCGCTGGGACCGCGTGAGCGCCAACGTGTGGGCGCCATCGAAAGCGGCTCTGGCCGCACCGTGCGCGTCGAACGCTTCGTTCCCGAAGCGGGCGAAGAAGCCCGCGGCGAGCGCAAGCCCTACCAGCCGCGCGAAGAGCGCGGTTCGGAAGACAGACCCCGCCGTCCCTTCGGTGAAGGCCGCGACAAGCCATACGGCGACCGTCCGCCACGCCGCGAAGGCGGTAGCGATTTCAAGCCCCGTCGCCCCTTCGGCGAAGGGCGTGACAAGCCCTATGGTGATCGTCCGCCGCGCCGTGAAGGTGGCAGCGATTTCAAGCCGCGCTCCTCCTTTGGTGAAGGCCGTGACAGGCCAACCGGTGATCGCCCACCACGCCGTGAGGGTGGCAGTGATTTCAAGCCGCGCTCCTCCTTCGGTGAAGGCCGCGACAGACCGACAGGTGATCGTCCGCCACGTCGTGAAGGTGGTAGCGATTTCAAGCCGCGCAGCTCTTTCGGCGGCGGCCGTGACAGACCGACAGGTGATCGCCCGCCACGCCGTGAAGGTGGTAGCGATTTCAAGCCGCGCTCCTCCTTCGGTGAAGGCCGCGACAGGCCGACCGGTGATCGTCCGCCGCGCCGTGAGGGTGACAGCGATTTCAAGCCGCGCAGCTCTTTCGGCGGCGGTCGTGACAAGCCGGGCTTTGGCGGAGATCGCAAGCCCGGTCGTCCCGGCGGCAAGCCTGCTTTTGGCAAGGGCAAACCCTCCTTTGGCAAGAAGCCGGGGCCGGGCGGACCGCGCAGTGGCGGACCCGGTAAGGGCCGGGAGCGCTAAGCCATGCGTGTTGTCGGCGGAAGCCTCAGGGGGCGCGCGCTTGCTGCGCCCTCTTCCGAGGGCATACGCCCGACCTCTGACCGCCTGCGCGAATCCATCTTTGATATCCTGGAACATAACTGGGATGTGCAGGATGCGCGCGTCATCGACCTGTTTGCCGGCACCGGCGCTCTCGGCATAGAAGCCCTGTCGCGCTTTGCCTCCTTTGCACTGTTCGTCGACAACGGCGCGCCCGCGCGTGGCCTCATCCGGCAGAACCTCGAAGAATTCGGGCTTGGCGGTCGCAGCCAGCTTTTCCGGCGTGACGCCACCGCGTTGGGCCGGATATCCACCATGGCCCCGTTCTCTGTGGTTCTGTGTGACCCGCCCTATAATCTGGGGTTGGCCCCCAAGGCCCTGCGCTCCTGTGCAGATGGCGGCTGGCTGACCGAGGGTGCCGTTGTCATGGTGGAAGAAAGCCGCAAAAGCGCCGTCCAACTCCCCGACGACTTCGAAGAAATAAAGCGCCGCGCCTATGGCGAAACCGAAATCGTTTTTGCGGTGTGGAAAGGTGCCTGAACCGGCACGACCCCGCAAAATCAGCGGAGCCATCCACATCCCTGCAAATAATGTCGGCCCCATCTCGTTTTTGCCGCAAAGCGCCGCCATGACGGAGCGGTGTCAAAAATTAACGACACTTGGCAAGACTTCCTCCGGCGTTGCTCAAGCTCCTTGCTTTGCAGCAAAACCCTAGCTACCAAGACTGACTGTTTTCCTCCAACCACCGCCATATCGGGCGGGAGTCCATTAGAAGTGCGGATCTCTAAACTTGCCCTCGCTTTGATGCTGGCGCTGAGCGCCTGGGTCCTGTCCGCCATGCCCGGACAGGCCGTTGAAGCCGTGCGCGTCACAACCGGCGACCGGGCCATCAATCTGACGCCGATGATTGAGCGCTATAACGCCGATGGCGACGTCATTCAGATTTCGACCGCCCCGGACAAGGAAGGCATCGTCCGCCGCATTGCCGTCAAAGCGCTTGATTCCGGTTCACGTCCCGGCTGGATCGTGTTCGCACTCACCAACGATACCGATGAACAGATCGAACGCCTTCTGGTTGCTCCGCATTTTCGGCTCTCGGGCTCCGGCGTGTTCTGGCCCGATCTTGGCTCCCAACGCATCGCCGCGATTACCGCAAGCCAGGGAGCGCGACCCGACCGCGAGGACACAACTGATTCCGACGCCTTCACGCTGACCCTCGACCCCGGCACGACGATCACCTTTGTCGCCGAATTGAGTTCCGCTAAACTGCCGCAACTCTACCTGTGGGACCCCGGTGCCTATAAGGATTGGCAGAACGGCCATACCCTCTACAAAGGCATCATCATTGGCATCGCGGGCCTGATCGCGCTGTTTCTGACAGTGGTGGTGGTGGTCAGGGGATCGCTGGCATTTCCGGCCGTGGCTGCCCTGGCGTGGTCCGTCCTTGCCTATGCCTGCATCGATTTCGGCTTTCTACAACGCATTTTCACCATCAGCCAACCCGCCGAGCAGGTCTATCGCGCCTCCGCCGAAGCCGTTCTGGCAGTGACGCTGTTCGTGGTGCTGTTCGCCTATCTCAATCTCGGGCGTTGGCATGTGCGCTACAAACATCTGGCATGGTTCTGGTTCCTGTTTCTGATCGCCCTGGTGGGCCTGGCCTCGTTTGCGCCAGATGTTGCGGCCGGCGTTGCCCGTGTCTCAATCGCTGCCATCGCCGCCATTGGCTTTGTACTGGTGGTGCATCTCGTCACGCACGGCTATGACCGTGCCGTCATGCTGCTGCCGACCTGGCTGTTGCTCATCGCCTGGGTGGCCGCCGCCGGCTTCGCCATCAATGGCGATCTCAATACTGACGTTGTCCCCTCCGCGCTAATCGGTGGCTTGGTAGTGATTGTGATGCTGATCGGCTTCACCGTGATGCAGCAAGCCTTTGCCGGTGGCACCTTCGCCCACCAGCCTGCTTCCGATTCCGAGCGGCGCTCACTGGCGCTGGCGGGCTCAGGCGATATTGTTTTCGACTGGAATGTGGTTTCCGACCGCATCATTGCGAGCCCCGAGCTTGAGCAAATGCTCGGCTTGAAAAAGGGTACGCTAGCGGGCGGCGTTGCCGATGCCTGGTTCGACTGCATTCACCCCTTCGACCGCGACCGGTACCGCGCCGCCTTCGACGCAGTGACCGAGCAACGGCGTGGCCAGTTGCGCCAGGACTTCCGGCTGCGTTCTTCCTCAGACAGCTACCACTGGTTCCGGCTCAAAGCCCGCCCGGTGGTGGGGGCAAATGGTGAAGTCCTGCGGGTTGTCGGCACGCTTGTGGATGTCACAGAGACGAAAACCGCGCAGGAGCGCCTGCTGCATGACGCCATCCATGACAACCTGACACGTCTGCCCAATCGCCAGCTTTTTTCCGATCGTCTCGATACCTTCCTGCGCGTTGCCGCCGCCGAAGATCACTGGCGGCCCACCGTGCTGATGATCGACCTCGATCACTTCAAGAAAATCAATGAAATGGTCGGCATGTCGGCGGGCGATTCCGTTCTGCTGACCATCTCGCGCCGCCTGAGCCGTCAGATGCGCCCGCAGGACACCATTGCCCGGCTCGGCTCGGACGAGTTCGCCATCATTCTATTGTCAGAGCGTGAGCCTGACCGCGTCGTTGCCTTCGCCGATATGGTGCGGCGTGCGGTGACAACACCGATCACCTATGCCGATAAGGAAATCTCGCTTTCCGCCTCGCTCGGCTTGGTGCTCTATGACCCGAACCTTGCCGGTCATGCCATGGAAGTCATCAAGAACGCGGAAATTGCTGTTGCCCGCGCCAAGGCCCAGGGCGGCAACCGCATCGAAGTCTTCCGCCCGTCCATGCGTAGTGATCTGTCCGAAGTCATTGCGATGGAACAGGATTTCAAGCGCGCCCTCACCCAAAACGAAATCAAGTTGCACTTCCAGCCGATCGTAAAGCTGGAAGACCGCACGGTGGCCGGGTTTGACGCGCATCTTGTGTGGGAGCACCCGCGTCTTGGGCGACTGGAGGCAAAGGAATTTGTCACGCTCGCCGAGGAATCGGGGTTGATCCTCGAAGTGGGCCACCTCGCACTGACCCAGGCCGCCGAAGAACTGGCGGTATGGCAACGCGCGCTTGAAGTTGAGCCGCCGATCTTCGTCGTGGTCAAAATGCCCAGCCGCTATCTGTTGCGCCACGAATTACTTCAGGAAATCAAGACCATCATCGCCAGCACCGGGGTTCTGCCGGGCTCGCTCAAGCTCGAATTCACCGAGAGCGTGGTGATGGAAAACCCCGAATTTGCCGCTCAGATATTCCAGCGCCTGCGCGACCTCGGCGCGGGCCTGTCGCTCGACGATTTCGGCACCGGCTATTCCGCCCTGTCCTATCTGCAACGCCTACCTTTCGACAGCATCAAGATCGACCAATCCTTCGTGCGCCAACTGGCAACGGGCCAGAATCCGGTCATTCTGTCGTCCATCGTCACCATGTCGGCGGCGCTTGGCATGGAGACCATCGCCGAGGGTGCCGAGACCGAGTCGAGCGCCATCGCGCTCTACCAGCTCGGCTGTGCCTATGCGTCGGGATCGGCATTCGGCGACCCGATGACCGCGGCACAGGCGCGCAAGTTGATGGGGGCGTGAATTAGAGCCAAGGCTTTACTTTAACGCCTACCGAACAACTTCTCGATGTCGGAAAGTTTCAGCGCGATGTAGGTCGGGCGGCCATGGTTGCACTGGCCCGACAGCGGGGTGGCTTCCATCTCGCGTAAAAGCGCATTCATCTCCTCGGGCCGCAACCGCCGCCCGGCCCGGATCGAACCGTGGCAGGACATGCGCGACAGCACCGCGTCAACCCGCTCCTCGACCGGTGAATTCGCCGATAATTCGGCAAGGCCATCGGCCACATCCTGAATGATCGCCCGGATAGAGCCCTTGACCAGCAAGGCGGGCACCTCGCGCACCAGCACCGCGCCCGGCCCGAAGCTCTCAAGCGAAAGCCCTATTTTTTCAAGGTTTTCGGCCTCGCCCATGACCCGCTCGGCGTCAATGGGGTCCATCTCAACCACTTCAGGGATCAGCAAAAGCTGGCGCTCGATGCCGTTATCGTCACGCTGCTTCTTCAGCCGCTCATAGACCA
Organism: Microvirga sp.; assembly: GCA_031546825.1. GTDB lineage: Bacteria > Pseudomonadota > Alphaproteobacteria > Rhizobiales > Beijerinckiaceae > Hohaiivirga. The sequence continues at coordinate 104,273 of JAVBJU010000019.1, forward strand.
GCCGCTCATGGGCCGCGTGCTGATCGACAATCACAATGCCGTCTTCGGTCTGGGTGATGATGTAGGTTTCGTGCACCTGGGCGCGTGCAGCACCGAGCGGCAGCACCAGTTCTCCCGCCGTGACCTCGGCCATGCCCGCGCGGGCATCCGCTGAAGGGGCGGCAAAGGGTGCCTGCTCCTCATGCAACCCGGCGGCGGCACCCATAGTCTCGAACGGCCGCTGCCAGCCCTGTGCGGAGACAGGCGGGGGACGCGGCGGATTGTAACTTGTGAACGAAGCCTGGCGAAACATCACCGGCTCGGGCCGAAGGCTTTCCAGCGTGCGATCGGCACCGGTGGTGGCGGATTTGAACCCCGAGCGATGGATGGCGTCACGGATGGCGGAGACCACCATATTACGCACCAAAACCGCATCGCGGAAGCGCACTTCGGTCTTGGCCGGGTGTACGTTGACATCCAACTGGCCGGGCGGCAGGTCAATTTTCAAGGCCAGAACCGGATGGCGGTCTGAGGCCATCACATCGGCATAGGCCCCACGCACCGCGCCGAGCAAGAGCTTGTCGCGCACCGGGCGACCATTGACGACGAAATGGATATGGCTTGAGGTGCCGCGATGGAAGGTCGGCAGGCCCGCAAAGCCGAAAATGGTGGTGCCCTCGCGGGTCAGATCCACCTCCATGGCGTTATCGAGGAAGTCCTTGCCCAAAATCTTGGCGGCCCGACGCACAAAACCCTCGTGGGTTGCGGGCTCTGTGGGATAAAGCGCGGGTGCCCCACCCTCAAGAGCGAGGCTGAAACGAATTTCCGGATGAGCAATGGCGATGCGCCGCACCGTCTCGGTCACCGCCTGGGTTTCCGAGCGGTCGGTCTTCATGAATTTGAGGCGTGCGGGCGTGGCGTAGAACAGGTCACGCACCTCGATACGCGTGCCGCGCGGCGCGGGCGCGGGCTTGACCGCCCCCTTCACACCGCCTTCGACAGTGAGCGCAGAGCCGGTTTCCGCCTCCCGCGTCCGGGTCAGGATATTCAGCCGCGCCACGGCGGCAATTGAGGGCAGCGCTTCGCCTCGGAAGCCCAGTGTGGCAATGGCAAACAGATTGCCATCCTGCAGCTTGGAGGTCGCATGGCGCTCCACCGCCAGCATCAGGTCATCTGCGCCCATGCCGGAACCGTCATCGGTGACACGGATCAACTCGCGCCCGCCCCCTTCGACGGCAATGTCGATGGCTTTTGCGCCCGCATCAATGGCGTTCTCAACCAGCTCTTTAACCACAGCGGCGGGGCGCTCAATCACCTCACCGGCTGCGATCTGATTGACGAGAATCGGGTCGAGATAACGGATGGACATTATCAGCCTTCGGCGAGGTATTTCTTGGCGAGAATCTTGCCTTCCTCAACGGCTGGCTGATCGAACGGATCGACGCCCAAGCCGTATCCGGTGAGAATGGTTTCCAGCATGAAATGCATCAGCAATTCGCCCAATGTGCGCTCATCGAGGCTCTCGATGTGGATGCGCCGCGTCGGGCGGCTGTTGCGGGCGAGCGTGTCGGCAGTGGCGCGGCCTTGGGCGGCCACCATGTCACCGATATGCTTATCGGCGAAATCCGGCTCATGGGCGCGCTTCGATAGGGCGGCATCCATCACTGGCCCTTTACCGGCAACACCCGTGGTCATCACGGTGAAGAGCTTATCGGCGGGGCCGCCGAGATAAAGCTGCAACTGGCTGTGCTGGTCCACCGGGCCGATGGCGGCAACCGGTGTCGTGCCGTGGCCGTTCTTGCCAAGGCTTTCCGCCCACAATTGCACCCACCAGCGGGTGAAGCGCTCAAAGCGGTCGGAATAGGCAATGATGGTCGAGATCGGCTTGCCTTCCATGATGGCAGCAAGGTTGAGCGCTGCCCCCGTTGCCGCAGGCAGCGCGTGGGCCGGGCCACCATTGATGAGACCGGCGATGGCATCGCCCGCGCCCTTGCGGATGGCGGCAATGTCGAGGCCAAGCACAGCGGCGGGCAGCAGGCCGACATTGGTCAGCACCGAATAGCGCCCGCCCACATTGGGGTCATGCTCCAGGAAAGTAACGCCTTCAGGCTCAAGAAGATCACGCAACGCGTTCTTGCCGCCGGGCTTGCGCGGCTCCGACAAGCCGACGAACATTTCGCCCGCCTTATCGCGCAGACCGGATTTTTCCAGAAGCGCGAGGATGGCGATGCACTGCATCAAGGTCTCACCGGTGCCGCCCGATTTGGAAATGGCGGCAAAGCGCGTGGTGGCAATGGGCAACCGCTGCAACACCCGGCCAAAGGTCACCGGGTCGAGGTTATCCATGAAATGGATGCGCGGCTTTTCCTGAAAACGCTCAAGACCGGGAATTTTATAATCGCGCAATTGGGCAAGCGCCTGCGCGCCAAGGCTCGATCCGCCAGTGCCGAGAACCACCACATCGGTCGCATCCTTGCGCAGCTTGGTCGCCGCTGCCTCGATGGCCGCAAAATCCGCCGTCATCTCCGGCAACCGCAGCAGGGGCAGGCGCTTTTGCGCGTAATCGTCACGCAGGCGAGCAACCGCCTTATCCACCAACACCTCCGCCGCCGAAAACGCCGTCTGCGGAAAGCCCCCGGCACCGATTTTTTCAGAACGGGCCAGATCAATCGATTGCTGAAGCGCCATGCGTCATCTCCTTCGAGAACAGAGCCGTGAAAGGGGAAATATCGTTTTCCCACGGGCCAGATCATTCATAACGTCAGACGTTTAACCGCAGCCAACCTGACCCCGGCATGAACAAAGATTCGAGACGATAAGGTAGCGGATTGCGGGGCGACAGGGAACGGGTTTCGCACACATCATCGACTGCGCCCCCTACTCGATGTCGCACCCGAACTCACACCCCCTGCGGCCTGCCCGCAATCGCCACCAGCATCTTTCCGTCGCCAAACACCCGGCGGGAGACGCGGCGGATGTCTTCTGCTGTTACAGCGGTGATCATGGCGTTGCGCCTCTCGAGATAATCAAGCCCAAGGCCTTCGAAGGCGATCTGCACCAGCTGATGCGCGATCTTGGTCGAGGTGTCGAAGCCAAGCGCATAGGAGCCGGTGAGATAATCCTTGGCCTTTTGCAGTTCGTCGGCATCTGGCCCGTCGGTTTCCAGGCGCATCATCTCGCTGGCGATCACTTCGAGGCATTCACCGACCCGCTCATTTTTGGTGGCAGTATAGCCCATTGATAAGGCTGCGGCGCGATAGCTCATCAGCGAAGTGCCGACGCCATAAGCCAGACCGCGCTTCTCGCGCACTTCCTGGAACAGACGGGAGGTAAACGCGCCGCCGCCATAGATGTGGTTCAACACGAAGGCCGGTGTGAAATCCGGGTCGCTCCAGGAGACGCCTTCATAGGCGAAGCGGACCACCGATTGCGGCACATCGAGATCGTCAATCACGCGGGTGCCGCGACCGGCGAGCGAAACTTTAGGCACCGGCACGAGGCGGTTGGCGGCAGGCAGCGCGGCGAAGGCGCGGTCCATGAGCCCACCAAGCTCGGCGTCGTCAAACGCGCCGACGGCAGCAACCCGAAGCTGAGCCTTGGAAACAATGTTGCGGTGCGCCGCGATGATATCCTCGCGGGTAATCGCCGCGATGCTCTCAACCGTGCCGCTGATCTGGCGTCCATAGGGATGATCGGGAAACGCTGCCAGCGACAGCGCTTGCGACGCCATGAAGCCGGGGTCATTCTGCTGGTAGCGCAACCCGGCAATGGTCTGGGCACGGACACGCTCAATGGCATCTGCATCAAAGCGGGGCTCAAGCATGGCGAGCCGCAGCAGCTCAAAAGCCTTATCGGCGTGGGTGACCAGCGTCTTGAGCGATCCGGAAAAGCCGTCATGTCCGGCATGGAAGCTCAGTTCAATGGCGTGCGCCGCCAATTCTTCCTGGAAGGCATCCGATGTCAGATGGCCCGCGCCTTCATCGAGCAGCCGCGCCATGAGCTGGACCGTGCCCTCGCGACCGATGGGGTCTTGCGCGGCACCGCCCTCCATCATGAACGAGATGGCAATCAGCGGCGCGATATCGGAATGGACGCACCAGGCTTCGATGCCGCCTGGCGAAACAAACACCCGCGCCGATGCCGGAGACTTACGCCCTTCCGGGCCATGATTTTTAACATTGCTCATGTTTTAATCTGCCTTCTTGACGAGGTAGCCGGTTACCGAGCGCGGCAGGGTCAGGTAGCGTTCCATGACCGCCTGCAGATCGGAGCGGGTAATCTCATTGATGGCTATCGGCCAGCGTCGGATATCGGCAATCGTTTCACCAATGGCGAGCCCCGAGCCATAGATGCGCGCCATGGAGGTCTGGCTATCCGCCGAATAAACGGTTTCGGCAATCAGGCGCGTCTTGGCCTGCGCGATGGCGTCATCGGTAAATGCCTCTTCACGGGCCCGCAGAATGGCAGCGTCCAGCTCCGCTTCGACGGCCTCAAGCGTGCCGTTTTCCGCCGGAATGGCGTAGAGTGCAAAGCGCGTATCATCGAGCGCGCCTGCCATATACCAGGCTCCGGCATTCACCGCGACTGCGCGTTCCAGCACCAGTTGGCGATAGAGATACGAGGTTGCGCCACCGCCGAGGATTTCCGCGAGCAGCTCGAAAACATGGGCGTCATCGCCCTCTGCCGTGCGGGAGGACGGCGTCAGATACATGCGCTGCACCATGGCCTGTTCGACCTTGGGGTCGGCAACGGTGACGCGGCGCGCGGCAACGGGCAAAGGCTCGCGCGGACGCCGCCGGAGGGGCGCAACCGGCGGGCGGGCGCGCGGCGCGATTTGCCCATAGGTCTTTTCCGCCATTGTGCGCACGGTTTCAGGCGTCACATCCCCGGCAACAACCAGAATGGCGTTTTCCGGGGTGTAGAACCGCTGGTAATAATCCATGGCCTCAGTGCGACCGAGCGTTTCGATCTCATGCATCCAGCCGATGATCGGCAGCCCGTAGGGGTGATGCACGAACAGGCCCGTCGCCATCGCCTCGCCGAGTTGCGCCGCCGGGTCGGTTTCGACACGCATGCGGCGTTCTTCAAGCACAACATCGCGCTCGGGCGCAATGACGCTCTCCTCGAGCAGAAGATTGGCCATACGGTCGGACTCGAACTCCATCATGGTTTCGAGATGTTCGCTGGCGATGCGCTGAAAATAAGCCGTGTAGTCATAGGAAGTGAAAGCGTTTTCCTGCCCGCCAAGCGCTGAGACAACCTTGGAAAACGCGCCCTCTGGGTGCTTCGCAGTGCCCTTGAACATCAGGTGTTCGAGAAAATGGGCGATACCGGAATGACCGATCGGATCATCGGCAGAGCCATTGCGATACCAAATCATGTGGGTGACGACCGGCACCCGATGATCGGGAATGACGACCACATCAAGGCCATTGTCGAGCGTGAAGGATGAAATATCCGGCCCGAACTCCCCGATCAAAGCGGCACCTTTATCGGCGTCCGGCTTTATTTTCTGTGACATATTTCCGCCCTTCCCGTTGTGAACCGGACAGCAAAGGCGGCGCGCCGCCGTTGGCTGTCATCGACCCCGTTCACCGTGCGACGACAGACCATAACTGTGTGCACCTTGCCATGAGTATCAAATAGAGCACCCCACGATTTCATAAATCATCCGGTGCTCGGTTTCTTTCAGCATCAGGCGGTTCGCTTGCACCAACCCATATCTCTCTTGCCAGTCCCGCATTGGGTGGCGGCTTCGTATCTCTGCCGCTGAAAAGCGGGGCCGTCTTTTTACGGCACGTTCATTCAAACAGAAGGGCGCATGACATGATGCGCCCTCTTTGAGAATGACCGGAGTTCGCGGCGCTACTCTAGCGCTCCGCGTCCCGCTTGCGCTTCTGGTTCTGGATATAATAAGCGCTGGACGGATCTTCCTTGTCTTCAGCGTCGTAGGTCGGCTTGATGGTGCCGCCGCCCGCAGCCTTGCGATAGCCGGACGGCGGATCGGTCAGGGCCTTGCGGGAAGGCTCGGCCCCAGGTGCCGTTTCCTCGGAGGTGCTGCTACGACCCATCTTCCGCAATTCCGCTGGCGGAACCCAGCCTGCGGAATTCATTTTCGAATTGGGGGCATTCACCGGTGTGCGATCATTGGGGTCGCGCCCGGCTGAGCGTGTTGCTTTCAACTGATCGGCAGGCAAACGTCCATCGGCACGGTTGGCATTCCACTCTTCGGTTTGGGTCCGTGGCCGGACTGCATCTGCCTTGCGCTCACGGGCGGCGGCGACATCCGGGTCCTTCGGCCAGTTGGTCAGCTTGCGCTCGCCATAGCCGCCTTCGACGGGCGGCGGCAGGGCAAGGGTTCCCCCCTTGGGCACAACCAGCGGTGCGCGTTCGCGGTATTCGATGGGGTCTTTGTCTTCGGGCAGGAACCCGAGTTTGCCCAGAAGATTCTTGGCGAGCTCGCCTTCTTCCTCGGCATGGGCCACGGTGACCGCGCTGCTTGCCGCAAACGCCATGAAACCGACCATTGCCAGACGTGCCCAGTGCAGACTCTTGAAACCAGTCATTGTCGTATTCGTCCCGATTAAACCACCACCGGCCCTATGGGCTTAATATGGTTTTGTTAAGGCATTCCGAGGATAGGCCACTCCGTCGGCCATGTCCATGCGTTGATTTGTCAGACAGGGCGTCACTGTCTCGCGCGTTGTTTTTCCAGGAAAAACGAGTCGATCAGCAGCCCGATGACACCAGCAACAATGGCCGCGTCGGCAATGTTGAAAATGTACCAGGAGAACGCGCCCACGTGAAAATAAACGAAGTCGAACACCGCACCGTAGGCGACGCGGTCGATGGCGTTACCGATGGCCCCGCCGACGATCAGCCCCAAGGACACCGCAAGCACGGTGAACGCCACACGGCTCATCCAGATGGCCAGGCCGATTGCGGCGGCGATGGAAATGATAATCAGCGCCCAACGACCCATATCCGAGCTTTGCTGGAACAACCCATAGGAAATGCCCCGGTTCCACTCCACCGTGAGGTCCAGAAACGAGGTGAGCGACAGGGGGTAACGAAACGGCAACTCGTAGCCGAACAGCAAATAGAGCTTGGACGCCTGGTCGGCCATGAGCGTTAACAACGCCCATAACCATCCAAGGCGCGCGGCCCGGCTAAGGCCCTTCATTGTGCGGCCCTCTCGGTATCCCATTCCCTGAGCGCGGCAGCGTCGCGCGGTGTCACATCGGGATAGGCCGGGTCGGCGCCGACCTCCTGCACCACCTTCCAGGAACGGGCACATTTGCGGCCCTGAGCCGCCGCGAACACCACGGCGACGCCCTTCACGTCATCAATGCGGAAGGCATCCTGCGGGCCCTCACCCGCTTCCACCGAAATGGCGGAGGTGATGCAGATATCGGCAAAGTCGAGGCCAGACACGGCATCCATCAGGTCCTTGTCGGCGATGAACACCTTCGGCGCAGCTTCCAGCGACGAGCCAATGAGCTTGCTGGCACGGGCAATTTCAAGCGCGCCGGTGACGACGCGGCGCACGCGCCGCACACGGCTCCAGCGGGCCGCCAGAACATCATCGCGCCACGAGGCCGGGGTCTCGGGGAAGGTTTCGAGATGGACGGAACCGGTTTCCGACGGGTAGCGGTCGAGCCAGGCTTCTTCGGCGGTAAAGCTGAGGATGGGCGCAAGCCACGGCACGATGCGGCGGAAGGTTTCGTCGATCACCGTCAAGGTCGCCTTGCGCACATGGCTCGACTTCGGGTCGCAATAGAGCGTGTCCTTGCGGATATCGAAGTAGAGCGCCGAGAGATCGCCGGTCATGACGTTGGTGAGGAGCGACACCACCTTCTTGTAATCGAAGGATTTGTAGGCCTCGCGCACTTCACCATCAAGCTCATACAAGCGGTGCAGCACGAAGCGTTCCAGCTCCGGCATATCCTTGTAGGCAACCCGATCAGTTTCATTGAAATGGTGCAGGGAGCCAAGCATCCAACGGATGGTGTTGCGCAGCTTGCGGTAAACCTCAACGAAGTTCTTGAGGATGCCCGCACCCACGCGGATATCGTCGGAATAATCGGAAGCCGCCACCCACAGGCGCAGAATATCGGCACCGGAATCCGCCATCACCTTCTGCGGCGCAACGGTATTGCCGACCGACTTCGACATTTTCAGCCCCTTCTCATCGAGAAGGAAGCCGTGGGTCAGCACGATATCGTAGGGCGCACGGCCCCGGGTACCGCAGGATTCAAGCAGCGACGAATGGAACCAGCCACGGTGCTGATCCGAGCCCTCAAGATACATCACTGTATCTTTGCCGCCGTCGATCTTGCGGTGGGTTTTCAGATCGTCGCGCTTTTCCATCACGAAGGTATGGGTGCAGCCGGAATCAAACCACACGTCGAGAATGTCGTTGACCTTCTCAAACTCTGCCGCGTCATAGCCGAAGGGCTTGAGGAAGGAGGAGCCGTCGATGTCGAGATACCACGCGTCGGCACCTTGCTTCTCGAAGGCATTGCCGATGGCCTCGTTGACCCGCTCATCCTTGAGGACTTCGCCGGTTTCCTTATTGACGAACACGGCAATCGGCACGCCCCAGGCGCGCTGGCGTGACACCACCCAATCGGGACGGTTAGCAATCATGCCGGTGATGCGGTTTTCGCCGACGGACGGCACCCATTCAACCTGCTTGATGGCGTTCAGTGCGGTCTCGCGCAGGGAGGGCTTCTCTCCGGCGATGGGCTTATCCATCGAGATAAACCATTGCGGCGTGTTGCGGAAAATGACCGGAGCCTTGGAACGCCATGAATGGGGGTATTCGTGCTTGATGCGCCCACGCGCCATCAACGCACCAACCTCAACAAGCTTGGCGAGCACGGCCTCATTGGCCCCGGCATCCTTGCCCTTCTCGTCCATGATCTTCACGCCGGCGAAAACCGGAACATGGGGGTAATAGGAAGAATCTTCCGACACGGTATGGGGCACCTGATCGACGCCACAAGCGGCAAAGGCCGCGCGGTGCTTGACGAACAGCATGTAATCGTCGGCACCATGGCCGGGTGCTGTGTGCACAAAGCCGGTTCCGGCGTCATCGGTCACATAATCGGCGGGCAGCACCGGAACGTCAAAATCCCAGTAGGCTTCGGCATTTGCCAGGCCGCGGAATGGGTGGGCACAGAGTGCGATCGTTGCAGGATCGACGGCGCGCACACGCTCGAATTTTTCAACACGGGCAGCAACGAAGGCGCTCTCAGCGAGCTTGTCAGCCAGTACATATAATTCACCAACCCGCGCCCAGTTGTCCTCTGCAGCGTCCGTGACGCGATAAAGGCCGTATTCGATTTCCGGGCCGAAGGCGATGGCGCGGTTGGCGGGGATGGTCCAGGGCGTCGTCGTCCAGATGACAACACGGGCATTTTTCAGCTCGGCATCAGTGGTCTTGACCACCGGGAAGGCGACCCAGATGGTTGGCGAGGTTTTCTCGGCATAATCGACCTCGGCTTCGGCCAGCGCGGTCTTTTCGACCGGCGACCACATCACCGGCTTTGAGCCGCGATAAAGCTGGTCGGATACGGCGAATTTCATCAGTTCGCGGGCGATCTGCGCCTCGGCGGCAAAGGCCATGGTCTCGTAGGGGTGATCCCAATCACCGATCACACCGAGCCGCTTGAACTCTTCGCGCTGAACATCAATCCACTTTTCGGCGAAGGCGCGGCACTCGCGGCGGAATTCCACCACCGGAACCTCGTCCTTGTTCTTGCCCTTGGCGCGGTATTCCTCTTCGATTTTCCATTCGATGGGCAGACCGTGGCAATCCCAACCGGGAACGTAGCTTGAATCGAAGCCGAGCATCTGCTGCGACTTCACGACGAGATCCTTCAACACCTTGTTGAGTGCGTGGCCTGTATGGATGTTGCCGTTGGCGTAGGGGGGGCCATCGTGCAGCACAAAGCGGGCACGACCCTTCCCGGCCTCGCGCAGCTTGCCGTAGAGGTGCATTTTATTCCAGCGTTCCAGCAATTGCGGCTCGCGCTGGGGCAGACCAGCCCGCATGGGAAACTGTGTCTCAGGCAGGAACAGGGTTTCGGAATAGTCGCGCGCGTCAGCGTTCTTGTCAGTCATGGATCAAACCCGAAAATACGGCCTCCCGGTGGGCGCTTTTAAAAAAAGCGGCGGAGGCAAATGTCATTACTTCGATCACGCAACGCCTCTTTAAAGATCAGGGGTTGCTTCACAGCGAAACAGCGTTACCCGGACCTTCGCCTTCAGGCGAAAGCCGGGCCGATAATTCGAGGCGCACGGCCCGTTGCCGCCACAGCACTATGTTTCTGCATAACCATGCGCCGCTTGTAGCAGCGCCGTGCGCCGAAATAAAGAGGATTGCAGGCCATCAGCCAAGCATGGACGGCATGGCATCTGCCGCAATCTGCCGCTGGGCGATTTCGGCATCGGAGCGGATGGCGGCGATCAGCGCATCAAGCCCGGCGAATTTCTGCTCGGGACGAATCCAGCCGATCACTTCCACATCAAGTGCTTGCCCATAGAGATCGCCGGAAAAGCCGAACAGAAATACCTCGAGCAGCGGCGCACCATTGTCGAACATCGGCCGTTTGCCGAAGCTGGCAACCCCGTTGAAAATCCGCCCATCGGGAAGCTGCGCTCGCACGCTATAGCCGCCAAGGCGCAGGCCGCAATCGCGCTCCAACGGAAGATTGGCGGTGGGGAAGCCCAGTTCTCGCCCGCGCTTTGCACCATGTATTACGGTGGAGCGGACGAACCAGCGATAGCCGAGCAGAGCGTTGGCATGGGCCACATCTCCCGCCGTCAAAGCGGCACGGATCAGGCTCGACGAGATTACCGCCGTGCCGTCCCGAACCGGCTCAACCGCGACGAAATCAATGGCGTTCTCGGCGCATAGCGCCTTGAGGCGTTCGGGCGTTCCCTCACGGTTGCGGCCAAAATGAAAATCCGCACCGACGACCACCCCACCAATACCGAGTTGATCCTTCAGCAGGGCAACAAATTCAGGCGCGGATTTTTGCGCCAAAGCGGCATTGAACGGAAGTACGAACAACGCATCAAGGCCAAGATGCCCGAGGATGAGCTCTTTGGCGACACCGGGCGTGAGCCGGAAGAAAGGTTTGTCTGGAGCAAAATACTGGCGTGGATGGGGCTCAAAAGTCAAAACGGCTGCCGGTTTTTTGGCCGCCCGCGCCCGCTTGGCCATCTCCTGGATGAGGACACGGTGGCCGCTATGCAGACCATCGAAATTGCCAATGGCCACATAAGCCCCACGCAGGGCTTCCGGCACCGCGTGCGGATCATTCAGAACAGTCAATGATGTCGCCATCGGATGCGCACACTCTTCTCGTTACCGGCGGGGATACATACGGCGTTTCCAAAGGATTCCCAACCCCAAAAATCGGAGTGGTGACAGGATTTTAGGGAGCGGCCTTGGCATCCATTTCGTCGGCACGGGCGAGCACGGCAATCCAGGCTTCACCTTCGAGCACCGGCACACCGTCACGCAGGCACTCGCAAAACAACTTAACCCGCTTGCGGGAATAGACCATCTCGACAATCTCGACCCGCGCGGTGATGGTGTCGCCGACCCGCACCGGCGCGATATATTGGAAGGTTTGCGACAGATACACGCCGCTAACCCCCGGCAACCGCGTGCCAATGAGATGGGACACCAGGCCCGAGGTGAAAATGCCGTAAAACACGTATTGGCCAAATCGGAATCGCTCGGGATGGGCTTCTGGCGGATCGGCCACTTCAAGCGCACCATCGCTTTCGTCATCGCGACTGGGAACAACACCATCTTCAACCGTACACACAAGGCTGGCCGACTGACCAACGGCCAGATCTTCAAAATACAACGCCGACAAATCGGCGGCTTGTGTCGCCTTTTCGAGGGCCACGGCCTGGGTTCCTTACCTTTGTAAATCGAGAATTTAGAATTTAGAGGCGATAACAAAGCCTGCAATGCAACTTTGGTGATGGCAATATTTGCTTCGCCCTAGCAGAAAGTTCATGTCACAACACGATGCTATTGCAACGCTTATGCTATTTGCTGACCATTAATACCAAAGAAAAACTAACGATTTTAAAATTTAATGCTTATTTTTTATCAATACCCATCATTTTTTACGTTAAAATTGACATTAATTGAAAATATATTGTGGCAAATACTATTTTTTGACGCGCGTGATATCTCATCCTTTGCAGGCGCTGAAAGAGCATGCCATATGATCGACTAGAAACGCCGCGGCATTCTGCTATTTTCGCGATGCGTTCCATGGGAGACATCATATGATCGCGTTGATCACAGGAGTGACCGCCGGATTTGGCCGTGCCATCGCCGAAAATCTGATTGGTGCCGGCTGGCAGGTTGTGGGCGTTGGACGTCGCAGCGAGCGGCTCGAAGAACTGAAGCAGCAATTCGGCAATGATAAATTTTTTGGTATCGTTGCTGACGTCAATGACCGCGAAAAACTCTCTGCCGCATTTGCCACTCTCCCCCCGCACTTCGCCGCCATTGATGTTCTCGTCAATAATGCCGGCTTGGCCCGGGGCCTCGAACCCGCCCAGGAAGCTGATCTCGACGCATGGGACGAGATGATCCGCACCAATTGTCAGGCGCTGGTAACGGTGACGCGTATGATCTTGCCGGGCATGATCGCGCGCGGACGCGGCCACATCGTCAATATGGGCTCAACCGCGGGCGAATGGCCCTATCGCGGCGCGAACGTCTATGGGGCAACCAAAGCCTTCGTACACCAGTTCAGCCTCAATCTCCGCGCTGATCTCACCGGCACGCCGGTGCGCGTCACCAATATTGAGCCCGGCATGGTTGGCGGCACGGAGTTTTCCAATGTCCGCCTGCGCGACGACGCCAAGGCCGCCAATGTCTATGCGGACTCTGACCCGCTGACCCCCGAAGACATTGCCGAAACCGTGCATTGGGTGATTTCGCGCCCGGCCCGCGTGAATATCAACACGCTGCAATTGATGCCGGTGTGCCAGAGCTTTGCCGGCTTGAGCGTCACTCGTAACAGCTAAGTAACGCGCGTTTTAAGTGGATGGCCGGTTAAACGCAAAGCGTTATGGCATCAAAGAATCTAGAGTAAAGTGCGTTTCATAAAACGCGCTTCACTCTAGGCGGAGACATGCGCTCCGGCACAGACGAAGCGCCCCTCGTCCGTCACGATCCTGTTCTCACCACAACCCATGGAGACTGCAATGTCTGGCACCCCTGTCTCAGTACGTGACAACCACGATGCAACCCGCCTGGAAATCGAAACCGAAGGCCGCGTTGCGGTACTCGAATACGAAATCACCGGTGATGTCATGGCGATAACCCACACCATTGTTCCCAGTGAGTTCGGCGGACGCGGCTACGGCACGCTGCTCGCCGCTGCTGCAATGGCAAAGGCCGAAAAGGAACAGCTCAAGGTGGTGCCGGAATGCTCCTTCATTGTCGCCTACATGAAGAAGAACCCGGAGACCCAGAAACTGGCGCATTCGAGCGTGACGTTCTGAAATCGCGCGGACCGGGATGAATGGTCGCATTTTCAGCGTGATTTCTGTCGTTAATATATCACCAAGATGCTATAGAGTATGCGACACGGCGGCCCCGGCAGCGGGTGCTGACAGTTTGATTCCGGTCCATGGCCGATTTTCGGCAATTTGGGGCCATTTCGAGGTTTGCGATCATGCAGAATAAAGTGAAAGCCATCCTGTCCTATGCACAGCTTGGCCCCGTCATCCCGGTGGTAACGATCAACGACGCCAAAAACGCTGTGGCCATGGCGGAGGCTCTGGTCGAGGGCGGTTTGCCGGTGGTGGAAATCACGCTGCGCACGGCAGCGGCGCTGGAAGCAATCCGTCTCATCGCCAAGGCAGTTCCGCAGGCGGTGGTTGCCGCGGGCACCGTGGTGCACAGCGATCAGATCACCGCCGTCATCGACGCCGGTGCCAAGATGATCGTCACCCCCGGTACCACCCGCCTCATGGCCGAACGCCTGGCGCTCGCAGATATTCCGGTGATGCCCGGATGCTCAACGCCAACCGAAGCGCTGGAACTGGCCGATCTTGGGTTCCTCGCCCTGAAATTCTTCCCCGCCTCAGTCTTTGGCGGCACGGCCTGGCTCAAGGCCGTCAACGGCCCCCTGCCTCACCTGACCTTCTGCCCGACCGGCGGTATTGATCTTAATTCCGCACCCGAATATCTGGCGCTGCCGAATGTGCCGGTGGTGGGCGGCACCTGGGTCGCGCCCGCGAAGATGATCGATACAGGCGATTTCGCCGGTATCCGCAAACTAGCCAGCGAGGCCTGCGCCAAGCTGCGCCGCTGAAATGGCATTATTTGTTTCGGTTGAATATCACGCGCGGCGGTCTTCGGATCGCCGCGTTTTTTGTGCCCGCCATTCCGCCGAGGTTATCCGGTAAAGTACATGCCACCGCAGGGGATGCCCCTCCGGCAAAGCCGGATGCTCAAAATCTTCGCTCGGGTCACGCCCCATGCCGAGCCGCTCCATGACAGCGCGCGAACGCATATTCTCAGGCACAGTGAAAGCAACGATCTCTGGCAGAGCCAATGCCTCAAACGCGTGGCGCAGCGCGCCATCGGCAGCCTCGCTCGCATAGCCATGCCCCCAGAACTTCCGCGCAAGCCGCCAGCCCACTTCGATGGCAGGCATGAACGGAGCGGCAAAGCTCGGACGTGACAAGCCCGTGTAGCCGATGAAATCAGCAATCCCCGGTGCCTCAATGGCCCAAAAACCGAACGGATTGAGGGCAAGCCCGTCACGAATACGCGCCGCCATCGCGTCACTTTCTTCCCGCGACAGGGTTTTGGGGAAATGCGCCATGACATCGGAGTCGGCGTTGAGCCTGGCAAAGGGCTCAAGATCCTCCTCGCGCCACGGTCGGAGGCGAAGGCGTTCGGTGATGAGTGTGGGAGCGGACATGGACCGTGTTTCCTAATGACAATCCTTTTAACGCAGTTCTTGACGGCGCGTGAAGGAAAAGCACAATGCGATGAGCGGCTGGAGGATACCATGAGCAATTTGCAGAATTGGACCAGGAAGAAATACCCCGAACTTGTCACGCTCGAGGGAGCCTATGTCCGCATTGAACCCCTCACACTCGCCCGCCACGGCGATGATATCTTCGAGGAAACGCGCGACGAGGCCCTGTGGTGCTATCTCCCGGACCGCTACACGAATGATCGCAACGCTTTCGATGAGTGGTTCAACGACCTTAACAACCGCGACAATTTCGTATTTTACGCCATCGTCAATCGCGAGACCGGGCGCACCGAAGGTTCTTTCGCCCTGATGCGGACGGATGCAGCCAATGGCGTAACCGAAGTCGGCGTTGTGATTTTCGGGCCGAAGCTGAAGCGCTCGCGCAAAGCCACCGAAGCCATTTATCTTACGATGCGCTATGTATTCGACACATTGGGCTACCGCCGTTTCGAATGGAAATGCGACAACAACAACGAGCCATCAAAAATCGCGGCCAGGCGCTTCGGTTTCTCGTTTGAAGGGCTGTTCCGCCAGCATCTCATCATCAAAGGCCGCAACCGCGACACCGCCTGGTTCTCGATCATCGACAATGAATGGCCGAAACTGAAGGTCGCGTTTGAGGCTTGGCTCGCCCCGACGAACTTTGATGCCGAAGGCCACCAGAAGAAACGGCTAGAGGATTTCAGGGCCCGATAGGCCACACATTAGCTGTTTAGTCCCGGCAATTGATGGTGTGGCCTAAACAGCTAGCACAAAGACAATGACCCATGCGAAGCCGGAGACGAATGCTGCACGGGCGTTCGATACCGTCAAATCCGGGGCGGCATTGCTGTAAGCAGCGTAATGTTGCCAGCTGCCAGCGCCCCCGCGCCATCCTGCAAATCATTGATGCCGCATGCCGCGCTTGGAAAAACCTCATCACGCTTCCCGAGGTCATCACATCAATCGGAATGCAGGGATGGGCTCACATCAGTCACTGAAAAGGGCCGTTGGTATGATTTGATCAATTTCCCGGTGCCCAGCCAGCCCCAGTAAATCCGATGTGCGGCAATCTTGCCGTCAACAATATCCATGACTTCCAAAATGTCTATCTGCTCACCATCGGGGATCACCCGGGGGTATTCCCAGATGAGGGTGTTGTCGTTACAAAAAAACTTGTCGGTACGGTGCCATTTCACCCATTCATCAGGGCGCCGTTGCGTGCCTTTTTCGAGGAATTCGCGGATGTCTGTTTTGCCTTGCAGCACGCCGCGTTCGCGCCCCATGATGGCGGGCACCAGCGGGCTTTCCAGCGTGGCATCATCGGCGTACAGCGACAGCAGTTTGTCGACCTTGCGAGTTTGGGCATAGTCATGCCACGATTCAAAAATAGCGGTGAAAACGGCAAGGGAACTCGGTTTCATGGGAAGTGCCTAACTTTTAAACGGCACGTACCGCGTACCTCGGATCATACGCACCCGTCGCCAGGCACAATCAATGTGCTCTTTTATTATGCAAGATAGCCGCGAACCATTTCGGCTTCGCCTTTGAGGCGTGGCTGAGCCCGGATAATTTCGATGCTGAAGGCCGCCAAAAGGCACGGCTTGGGGACTTCAGGCTCAACAAATTGAACTCCCGCCGCTGCACGCGCGCGGTTTTGTTCCTTGTTTGTTCATGAAGGGCGGTTATAATCTCGCCGTCTGTATAACCAAAGCAGCCGCGCCGTGCCAACCGGCGCGCCGGGAAGATGGGCTTACCCGGCTGTGGCGACAGCCTCGTTCTCCAGATGGAGGTGACGATGTGGTTCTTACCGCTGAGCGTCACATTAGAATTGAAAAGGACCCGGACGAGTTGGAAGCTCAGCATCAGGGTCCGATTTAATATCTAAAAAACGGGGGGCGGGCCAAAAGCCCGGCTGCCACTCCACCAATCTAACATTTTCTCGCAAAAATACAAGGTTCATGAGGTCCCGCTTCGCACCGATATGCGCTATAGAAACGGAAGCGGTCCAGAATCAGGCCTTGCCTGCGGAACAGTTTTTGAAACGGAACAAACGTGGTCGATGAACATAACCGCCTTTTGACGCCAGAGCGCCGCGAGGATGACACCGACACCACCATCCGTCCGTTGGTGTTGCAGGAGTTCATTGGCCAGAAGGCCGCACGCGCCAACCTGCAAATCTTCATTGATGCCGCCAAGACACGGGGAGAAGCCCTCGACCACGTGCTGTTTGTCGGCCCGCCCGGCCTCGGTAAGACAACGCTGGCTCAGATCGTTGCCCGCGAACTTGGCGTTAATTTCCGGTCAACCTCGGGGCCGGTGATCGCCAAGGCGGGCGACCTTGCCGCCCAGCTCACCAATCTCGAAGAACGCGATGTGCTCTTCATCGACGAAATCCATCGCCTCAACCCGGCGGTTGAAGAAATTCTCTACCCGGCGATGGAAGATTACCAGCTTGATCTCATCATCGGCGAGGGCCCTGCGGCACGCTCGGTCAAGATTGACCTGCCGAAATTCACCCTGGTTGGCGCCACCACCCGCGCCGGTCTTTTGACCACACCGTTGCGTGACCGCTTCGGCATTCCAGTCCGGCTGGAATTTTACACCATTGAAGAACTGCTGCTCATCGTGAAGCGCGGCGCACGGGTGCTTGGCGTCAATATGAGCGAAGACGGCGCGGAAGAGATCGCCCGCCGTTCGCGCGGCACGCCGCGCATCGCCGGGCGGCTGCTGCGCCGGGTGCGGGACTTCTCCATTGTCGAAGGCGCACGCGAAGTGACACGCTCGCTGGCCGACGGCGCGCTGCGGCTTCTTGATGTCGACCCGATTGGGCTCGACCTGATGGATCGCAAATATCTCAATGTCATTGCCCTGTCGTTCGGCGGCGGCCCGGTGGGTATCGAAACCATTGCCGCCGCGCTCTCCGAGCCGCGCGATGCCATCGAGGAAATCATAGAGCCCTATCTGATCCAACTTGGTTTTGTGCAGCGCACACCGCGCGGGCGCGTGCTCACGCCCCATGCCTACCGCCATCTTGGCATGAAGGAGCCGAGCGCGGACACACCCCAATTTGGCCTGTTCCCCGGAGGCGATCATGAGTGAAACAACTGGCCTTTCGGGCTTTTTCCGCAATGATGTGCATGTGCTGCCCGTGCGGGTCTATTACGAAGACACCGACTTTTCCGGCGTCGTCTACCACGCCAATTACCTGCGCTTTCTGGAACGCGGCCGCACCGACAGCTTGCGGCTTGCGGGCGTCGCTCAATCCGATCTCCACGCCGATGGCGAAGGGCTGATTTTCGCGGTGCGGCGCATGACAATTGATTATTTCCGCCCCGCACTAATGGACGATGTGCTGCATATCGAAAGCCACACCCGTGAAGTGCGCGGTGCCTCCCTGATCATCGACCAGAAAATTCTGCGCGGTGAAGAGGTGATCGTCACCGCCGAAGTGCGGGTTGCGGCAATTGCAGGCGGCAAGCCTGCACGCATCCCGGACCATCTGCGCGATGTACTCCTGGGGAAAAGGCTGCGCTAAAAGAGGGGACAAGGAGAAATCATGACAAATCAGTCCGGACCACTCACCGGTCAGCGCCAGAACGCGGTCAGGGTACACCGGCTGCTGGCGTGGTTTTTTGTACTCTGTGCCTTGACCGCTTTCGCCACACGGATCGCAGACTTCGCCACCGCTGATTTCAAAGCGGTGCTCTGCCTCGCCCTGGCCATCGGCAATCACGTGGTGGCCACAGGCGCCCGCCGAGAAGACCCCTGGATGCAGCAAGCCTCCCTCTGCCTTGCCGGACTAATGCTGGTTACGGGCGGCGTATTCTTCTTCACACCCCCCGATATCGGAGCACTGGCGACAAGTGGCAATGCCGCCGCCGCTTTCGCTGGCAGCTTCGCCGTTGTTCTCGCGATTATTCAGATAATTGCCGCCGTTTACCTCTTCCTGAACAGCAATTGGCAGCGCCAAATCCCACCGCAAGAGGGGCCGGGGGCCGGGCGATGGCCATGAGTGATCACCCTGCATACGCCAAACCAAAAGACGTGCGTGTGAAGCAACCGGCCACATTGAGCCATGGAGCGGGACTTGAATCGTCTTCGTCAGTTGCAGTCGACGCGATCGACTTCAAGGAAATTGCCGATCACGTCTATGACGGCATCTATATTACCGACGGTGCGGGCCAGACGCTTTATGTCAACAAAGCCTTCACCCGGATGACCAGCGTATCGCTCGCTGAAATCCAGGGTCGGCGCGTTCATGACATCGTTGCCGAAGGTTTGTTCGAGAATGCGGTGGCCCCGGAGGTCATCCGGCTGAAACGGCAAGTCAACTCCATGAGCGGCGTACCGCGCGCGCACATGAAAATGCTGGTTACGGGAACGCCGATTTTTGATGAAGCGGGCGATATCAAATACGTCGTCGTGATCGGTCGCGAGTTGTCCCGCTTGAACGAAGTGCGGGCTGAGCTTGAAGCCTCGCGCGAAAAAATGGAGGCCATTGAGGAAGATGCCGAGAAAAAACTACGTGAAATCAAACATCTGCGCGCGCAGCAGCGCATGTCTGGCCTGATTGGCGATAGCCATGTTTGCGACATGCTGCGCGAGCAGATTGAGCAAATTGCCAATCTTGATGTGACCGTTCTGCTGGTTGGCGAAAGTGGCTCGGGCAAGGAAGTGGTGGCCAACGAAATTCACCAACACGCTGCGCGGCGCGGTGGGCCATTCATCAAGGTCAATTGCTCGGCGATCCCGGCCAATCTGCTTGAAGCGGAACTATTTGGCTATGAAAAAGGCGCGTTCACCGGTGCCGCGCCCACGGGGCGCATTGGCCTGTTTGAGCTGGCGGATCACGGCATGATCCTGCTCGATGAGATCGGTGAAATGCCGCTTGAGTTGCAGTCAAAACTGTTGCGCGTCATTCAGCACAAGGAAGTGACCCGGATCGGCGGGCGTAAGCCCACACCCCTCGATGTGCGGATCATCGCGGCAACCAATGTCGATCTGAAAGAACAGGTCGCCCGCAAATTATTCAGGGAAGATCTGTTTTACCGGATCAACGTGTTCCCGATTGAAATCCCGCCCCTTCGGGAGCGTAAGCTGGATATCATCGCACTGTCTAAGCACTTTTCAGACATCTATAACGATAAATATAACAAGAATGTCACCTTCGTCGGTGCGGCCTTTGACGCCCTCTGCGCCTATCCCTGGCCCGGCAATGTCCGGGAATTGCAAAATATTATCGAACGCCTGATCATCATCTCGATGCCGTCCGATGCCATCTCGGAAAAGCAGTTGCGCCCCCTTTTGGGGCTGGCGAAAGACGAATTTCCTCTGCGCAGCAATGCCAGCCTCAAGGAAATCGTCGGGGATTTTGAACAGAAGGTCATCGAAAGAGCCATTGAGACCTACGGCACCCTCCGCAAAGCGGCCAAAGCCCTGGATGTCGACCAATCCACACTGGTCAAGAAGCGCAAAGCCTGGGCAAAATCATGATGAAATATTTCATCATGCACGAGGAATAATTTCATCGCTCTCAATCGTGTGGTTTCATTCAGGAATTTCGCAGCGCTCTGCACTGTGCGATGAAATAATTCATCACTACACCCTTCAACGCTCCGTCTGCACAATGCGAACCCGGAAAAAAACCGCTTGAATAGGCCATTTTCCGACAACTGGCACGGTTCTTGCGATACACCTCCAGTCAAACTGGAGAAAAACCATGTCCAAGAAAATCTGGATCACGACCGCGATCACTGGGGGCGTTCACACTCCAGCGATGTCGCCTTACCTTCCCATCACACCCCGTCAGATTATCGATGAAGCTGTCGCCTCCGCTGAAGCGGGCTCCGCAGTGGTTCATATCCATGCGCGCGATCCGAAGACCGGTGAGCCCAGCGGTGATCTCGGATTGATGGAAGAAATCGTTTCCGGCATCAAACAGCGCAGCGATGTCATCATCTGCATCACCACGGGTGGTGCGCTCGGCATGACGCTGGAAACGCGCTTGTCGCCAGTGCCAAAATTCAAACCGGAACTGGCTTCGCTCAATGCGGGCTCCATCAATTTCTGCCTCGTGCCTGCGGCAGACGCCGTCAAGCGTAGCGGTGGCGCAACGTTTGACTGGGAGCTTCCCTATCTCGAAAAGACCTGGGATCTCGTCTTCGCCAATAATTTCAATGCCCTGGAGCATTTCAACACGACGATGGCGAATGTGGGCACTCGCCCCGAATTCGAGATTTACGATGTTGGCATGATCAACAACATCGCCTTCCTAATCAAAAAGGGCATCATCAAGAGCCCGCCTTACATCCAGTTCGTTCTGGGTATTCTGGGCGGCTTGCCCGCGTCGGTTGAAAACCTCGTGACCCTTCACCGTCAGGCCAAAGATCTCATCGGCGATTTCCATTGGTCGGTTTGCGCCGCCGGACGCCATGAGTTCCCCATCTGCGCGACCGCGCTCGCCATGGGTGCCAACGTGCGGGTTGGCCTCGAGGACAACCTGTTCCTGTCACCCGGCGTTCTCGCCAAATCCAACGCCGAACTGGTTGTGCGCATGCGCGAAATCATCGAGCGCCTGGGTCTCGAGACCTACACGGCCGCTGAAGTCCGCAAAATCATGGCTCTGAAGGGCGCCAATGAGGTCGCCTTCTGACGTAGACACCGCAAACTTGAGCAACCAATTACCTGGAGGGGATGACAATGCGAACCGCAATACTCGGCATAGGATCTCTCGGAACAATCATCGGCGCATTAATCAACCGCAGCGGTTTTCCCGTCGATATGATCGATGCGTCCAAGCCCAATGTGGATGCTCTGAACAGCAAAGGCGCAACCGTCACCGGATCGATGAATTTTACGGTTCCGGTTAAAGCCTTTCTTCCCAACCAGTTGGAGGGCCAATACGACCTTATTTTTCTTCTGACGAAACAGACCGCCAATGCGGTGGCCTTGCCGCCGCTGCTCAAGCATCTTCATCCCGACAGCATTGTCTGCACCTTGCAAAACGGCATCCCGGAAGAATCTGTTCCGGGTTTTGTCGGCAAGGAACGCACCATCGGCGGGGCTGTGGGGTTTGGTGCGACATGGCTTGAACCGGGCGTATCTAGCCTAACATCAACCGTCGAAGCGATCGAAACTTACGGCTTCGAAATTGGCGAAATTGATGGGCGGGTCACACCGCGAATTGAAAAAATCAGGGATGTCCTCGCCCGCGCAGGCGGCACTGTCATTCTGACCAATCTCATGGGCATTCGTTATAGCAAGCTCCTGATGAATGCCACATTCAGCGGTATGTCGGCTGCCCTCGGCGTCACCTTCGGCGCCGTACTTGACGATACCAAGGCCATGAGCTGTCTGGCTCATATCGCCGACGAGACCATCAAGGTCTGCCATGCGCTCGGCTATCGGATGGTGGAAATGCAGGGCCTCGACATGGAGGTGTTTGAACTGCAATCCAAGGCGGATATTCCCTCAAAAATGCCTTTCTACCACCAAGGCTGGGACCGCCACCGGCTGTTAAAAGCCAGTATGTTGCAAGATCTCGAGAAAGGCATTCCGTGCGAAATCGATTTCATCAACGGCGTGGTTTCGAAAAATGGCGCCAAGCTCGGAATTGCCACCCCGTTTAATGACAAAGTCGTCGAGCTGATCAAAGAGGCCGAAGGCCGTAAGGGCATCAACGACTTCTCCTATCTCAGCCGCTTCGATGGCATCCTCGCCTCCGCAACATAATTCATACGATCAATAACAAAAATGAGGATTTAAACATGGACGTTATTGGAATTGTATTGAGCCTTTTTGCGCTTATGTTTCTGGCCTACCGAGGGTATTCCGTTATTTTATGTGCGCCTATATTGGCGCTACTCGCCGCGGTTAGCCAGGGCTTATCGCCGATGCCCGCCTATTCCGAACTCTTCATGACGAAGGCTGTGGTCTATATTAAGGCCTTCTTCCCGGTCTTTCTGCTCGGTGCCGTTTTCGGAAAGGTGATGGAACAAACCGGGCTTGCGCAGGCCATTGCTGAGAAAATCCTGTCCCTGGTCGGCAAGGAAAGAAGCATGCTGGCGGTCATTTTGGCCAGCAGCGTCCTCACTTACGGCGGCGTGAGCCTGTTCGTCGTCGTTTTCATCATCTATCCGTTTGCTGCGGCCATGTTCAAGGTCACGGGAGTGCCCAAGCGTTTGATCCCGGCCGCGATTGTGTTGGGCGGCTGCACTTACACCATGGATGCCTTGCCGGGCACCCCGCAGCTTTCCAATATCATTCCGACCAATTTTTACGGAACCACGGTGTTTGCCGCCCCGATTCTTGGAATTATCGGTGGTTTGATTATTTTCTTCGGCGGATACGCCTGGATGGAATATCGGAGGAAAGCGGCAAATAATCGCGGCGAGTTCTACGGCGAAAACCATCAGAATGAACCGACCAGTGTCACCAGCGGCGCTGCAATTGACTGGCGGATCGCCTTCATCCCACTCATTGCCGTTCTTGGGTTGAACCTGTACCTGAGCTACTGGTTCCATTGGAACCCCAATATGCTTGACCCGTTCAAGGCCATGGGGCTCCCCCTGCTTTCGCCTGCAGTCAAGAATGTCAGCGCTATCTGGTCGTTGACCATTTCAGTCAGCGTCGGAATTATCCTTGCCATCATCATGGGCTGGCGCAACCTGCGCGGGGGAAATCTCGCCATCGCGCTTAACGCTGGTGCGATTGGCTCCCTGCTGGCACTGATGAACGTCGCCTCCGAAGTGGGTTACGGCAACGTCATTGCCTCACTGCCGGGCTTTGCCCATATCTCTAAGGCATTGTTGAGCATTCAGATCGGCTCCACCCCGCTGTTTTCCGAGGCCATCACCGTGACAACGCTTGCTGGCATCACCGGATCATCATCGGGTGGTCTGTCCATCGCGTTGTCGCTGATGGCACAGGAATGGCTGACCTGGGCAAATTCCATCGGGCTGTCCCCCGCCGTCCTGCATCGCGTGGCGGCAATGGCATCAGGCGGTCTCGACAGCCTGCCGCATAGCGGTGCCACGATCACCATCATGTCGGTCTGCGGACTGACCCATAGACAATCCTACCCCGATATCGCGGCGCTCGTTGTCATCAAGACATCAGCGGTTTTTGTGGTGATCGGCATCTTCCTGGCGACGGGCTGGGTTTAGCGCTGGCGTCAATAAGCAAAAGCCGGAGTAGCAGTCAAACGCTGCCGCTCCGGCCAAAATCATGAAACCCATAAAAAATTATTAAGCAAAAGGAGCTATCTACTATGTCTAAAAAAGTTTGGATTTCGACGGCGATTACCGGAGGCGTTCATACCCCGGCAATGTCACCCTATCTGCCCATCACACCCCGTCAGATTATTGATGAAGCCGTGGCTTCGTCCGAAGCCGGGTCTGCAGTGGTTCATATCCACGCCCGCGACCCGAAGACCGGTGAGCCGAGCGGCGATCTTGGGCTGATGGAAGAAATTGTTTCGGGCATTAAGCAGCGTTGCGATGCCATCATCTGCATCACCACCGGCGGTGCGCTTGGTATGACGCTGGAAACGCGCCTGTCGCCCGTGCCGAAGTTCAAGCCGGAATTGGCCTCGCTCAACGCTGGCTCCATCAATTTCTGCCTCGTGCCCGCAGCAGACGCCGTCAAGCGCAGCGGCGGCGCGAAGTTTGATTGGGAGCTTCCCTATCTCGAAAAGACCTGGGATCTCGTATTCGCCAATAACTTCAATGCTCTTGAGCATTTCAACAAGACGATGGCGGAAGTCGGCACCCGTCCCGAGTTCGAAGTCTACGATGTCGGCATGATCAACAACATCGCGTTCCTCCTCAAAAAGGGCATCATCAAGAGCCCGCCTTACATCCAGTTCGTTCTGGGCATCCTCGGTGGCCTCCCCGCGTCGGTTGAGAACCTCGTGACCCTTCACCGTCAGGCCAAAGATCTCATCGGCGATTTCCATTGGTCGGTTTGCGCTGCCGGACGCCATGAGTTCCCCATCTGCGCAACCGCGCTTGCCATGGGTGCCAACGTGCGCGTTGGCCTTGAGGACAACCTGTTCTTGTCACCCGGCGTTCTCGCCAAATCCAACGCCGAACTGGTTGTGCGCATGCGCGAAATCATCGAGCGCCTGGGTCTCGAAATCTACACCGCCGACGAAGTCCGCAAGATCATGGCGCTCAAGGGAGCCAATGCCGTCGCCTTCTGACGGCTACAAACCCAGGAAAGTCTGCCGTCGGCATTTCACACATGCCGACGTCTTGCCTCCGTCAAGGCACCATCTGCAGCGGAAACCCGGATTTCCGCTGCAGATGACACCACTTCAGGGCCCGCCCCCACAGCGATCCGTCACTCCTGTTACGTCGCTTCCGGCGCTCTGCGAGGGGATAACCTGCTGGTCAAAGCGTCCGGCCACAGACTTCGGAAACGGGCTTCTTGGCGACAAGATTTGAGGAGAAACCAGAATGAGAACTGCAATACTCGGTGCCGGTTCGTTGGGCATAGTGATCGGAGCTTTGCTGAACAAGAAGGGCTGTCAGGTTGATCTGATTGATTCATTCAAGGACAATATTGATGCCTTGAATACACGCGGCGCAAAGGTCGTCGGCTTCATGGACCTCGTTGTGCCTGTCAAAGCCTACACACCTGACCAGCTGTCAGGCCAGTATGATCTCATCATCCTGTTGACCAAACAAACCACCAATAAGGCGGCATTGGCGGAAATCCTGCCCTTCCTCCACGAAAAGAGCACTGTCTGCACGTTGCAAAACGGGATTCCAGAGCAGTCCGTTGCCGAAATCATTGGCAAATCGCGGACCATTGGCGGCACGGTCGGCTTCGGCGCGACCTGGCTTTCGCCTGGCGTCTCGGAACTGACATCCACCGCCGCCACCGTAGAGAATTTTGCCTTCGAAATCGGGGAAATGGACGGGAAGGAAACGGACCGTATCCTGGCCGTCCAGAAAATCCTGAACCTTGTCGGCAAAACCATCGTCCTACCCGATCTGATGGACGTCCGTTGGTCCAAGGTGTTGATGAATGCCACCTTCAGCGGTATGTCGGCGGCTCTCGGCTGCACGTTCGGCGACGTGCTGGATGACGACAAGGCCATGCAATGCCTCGCCCATGTCGCGGATGAGACAGTCAAGG
The DNA here is from genome assembly GCA_031546825.1 of Microvirga sp. Classification (GTDB taxonomy): domain Bacteria; phylum Pseudomonadota; class Alphaproteobacteria; order Rhizobiales; family Beijerinckiaceae; genus Hohaiivirga. Next base: position 130,417 of record JAVBJU010000019.1, read on the forward strand.
CATGCCGCGCCTCCGGCCATCGCATGGTGGAAATGAACGGTTTGCATATGGAGAGGCTCGAGCTCGCCAACCATGCCGATATCGCCAACAAGCTGCCGCTCTACCACCAGGTCTGGGACAGGCACCGCAAGACCAAGGCCAGCATGTTGCAAGACCTTGAGAAAGGCCGTCCTTGCGAGATCGACTACATCAACGGCATCGTTGCCCGAACGGGACAAAATTTCGGCGTTAAAACCCCGTTCAACGACAAGATTATCGAGTTGGTCAAGGAAGCCGAAGCCAGAAAAGGCGTCAATGATTTCTCTTACCTGAGCCGTTTCGACGCTCTGTTGGCCGCATTCAAATGAAAGCATCCCCCACAAAACGAAGTGTTATGGGCACCTCCATAGCCGTTGCTTTTGTTGGGGCCATTCTGAGCAAATGAAAACGTATGGGCAAGCCGTCGGTTTGAAAGACCAAAAACACGGTGAATTCCGGAATTTCTAAACGCTGTGCCGAGACCAGCTCTCATTTCAATGAGCGTCGGTCTCGCACTTAATTTTCGGGGAGTAATACATGTCATCTCACACCATCGAGAGGGCTCCGGCTTCTGAGAAAAAGAACCTGACCTTCATTGAAAAAATTACCGAATGGAGCCTGAGCTGGATTCCAGACTCAATGGTTTTCGTGCTGGCACTGACGGTCATCATTTTCGGCCTTGCTCTGGCCCTCACCGACAGAGGTCCGATGCAACTGGTGGATGATTATGCCAAAGGCTTCTGGGTTTTGCTGACATTTGCGATGCAATTGTCTCTGCTGATGCTCACCGGCTTTGTCGTCGTGGATTCCGAATTTGTAAAAACCCGTCTGATCAAGCTGATCGACATTCCGAAAAGTGCGACCTCGACCCTGATCTTCTATTGCGTGATGGTCGGCATCTTCAGCTGGCTCCATTGGGGCGTGGGCTACATGCTTGCAATGGTCATGGGTAAGGAAATTGCGGTTCGCAAGCGCGGTATCGGCATCCATTACCCATTGATGGTCGCCGCGGGTTATGTCGTCTACCTGGTCATGGCCAACGGGCCGTCACAATCGGCTCCCCTCATCGCGGCAACGCCGGGGAACTTCCTGGAAAGCACCATTGGTCGCCTCGTGCCGATTTCAGAAACGGTTCTTTCTCCGTTCTTGCTCACCATGGTCATGTGCCAGTTCGTCGCCGTGATTGCCCTCTTCGTCTTCCTGAGCCCGAAGAAAGACAAAGTCGTCGAAATTGATGAGGCATTGTGGAAAGAGTTTTCCGCCCCGGCCAAGGTCGCTGAAACCAAAGAAGAAGTGCGTAAAATGCGCCCTGCCGAGCGCTGGGAGCGTTCACGCATTCTACCCACCATCATCGCTCTGCTCATGCTGTTCTGGGTTGGTAAAACCATCTGGCTGCAAGGCATGGGGAAAGTTGATATCAACCTGCTCAACTTCCTCTTCCTCGCGCTGGCATTCCTGCTGCAGAAAACAACGGCGAACTTCGTCAATGCCGTGCGCAACGGAATTGGCACCACGTATGGCGTCATCATCCAGTTCCCGCTTTATGCCGGGATTTTCGGCATCATTTCCTATTCGGGTCTGGCCCATCATATCACTGCGGCGTTCGTCTATATTTCCACGCCGGGAACCTACGCCTGGATCGTGATGGTCTACACTGTTCTGATGGACTTCTTCGTGCCGTCAGGCGGTTCAAAATTCGCCATTGAAGCGCCATTCATCGTGCCGGCTGGCCAACAGATGGGCATCTCGGTGGCGCATATCATCAACTCCTACAGCTCTGGCTCCCAGATGGCCAACTGCCTGCAGCCGTTCTGGACGCTGGCGTTCCTGGCGACATTCCGGATCAAGTTCCAGACGATCCTGCCCTACACCTTCGCAGGCTTCGTGGTTATCTTTGCAATCGCGACTGCGGCGTTCCTGATGTTCCCTTACTAAGGTCGCTACACACTGAATAAAACCGAGTGGCGGGAGCGCATTCTCCCGCCACTTTTTATAAAAACTCCATCCATTGAGGAGCACTACAACCATGCTCGACGGAAAAATCTGTATTGTCACCGGCGGGGCCCAAGGCATTGGCCGCTGCATCACCGAACTGTTCCTGAAGAATCGCGCCAAGGCGGTTTATGCCTGTGACCGCAATGTGGATGGCCTCGCCGACCTCAAGCAGCAGCACGCCAATGTCATCCCGGTGGCGCTTGACGTGACCGATCGCCCGGCGATTGAGCGGCTCATTGCCGAAATTGGCGCAAAGCAGCAGAGCATCAACGTTCTGGTCAATAATGCGGGCATCACCCGCGATGCCCTGATCGGCAAGATGACCGAAGCCGACTGGAATGCGGTGATCGCGGTCAACCTCACCGGTGTGTTCAATTTCACGCAAGCCGTCGCCCCGGTCATGATGGTCGCGGGCAAGGGTTCCATCGTGTCGATGTCTTCGGTGGTTGGCACGGATGGCAATATCGGGCAGTCAAATTATGCCGCAACCAAGGGTGGCCTCATTGCCATGACCAAGGGCTGGGCCAAGGAATTTGCCTATAAGGGTGCCCAGGTGCGCGCCAATTGCGTTGCGCCGGGCTTCATCGAAACGCCGATGACCGTCAACCTGCCGGAAAAGGTTCTGGATTACATGCGCGACAAAGCGCCCTTGAAGCGCATGGGCCGCCCGGAAGAAATCGCCGAGGGCGTTCTGTTCCTCGCCAGCGATCGCTCCTCCTTCATCACCGGCCAAACCCTCAAGATCGACGGCGGGCTGGTGCTCTGACGCCCCGATAAAAGAACACCCCGGTCAGGGCTAGAGTGAAGCGCGTTTAATATGAAACGCACTTCGCTCTAGATTTTTTGATGCCGTAACGCTTTGCGTTTAACCGGCGATCCACTTAAAACGCGCGTTACTCTAAAATGCCTGACCGGGGCGCAATTTTATTCTCAGCGGGCGGTGTTGCTATAAAAAACCAGCCGTCACGAACAACTGCGTGAGAAACACGCCTGGCCGCAATCAACCTTGACGGCAAGCCCGCCACAGGAAGTCTCGCGGTATTTGTTGTTCATATCTTTGCCGGTCTCGTACATCGTCGCAATCACCGTATCGAGGCTGACCCGTGGCTTGCTGTCGCGCTGCAGCGCCATGCGGGCAGCATTGATGGCAGTGATGCTGGCAATGGCATTACGCTCGATACACGGCACCTGGACCTGACCATTGACCGGATCGCACGTCAGGCCAAGATTGTGCTCCATCCCGATTTCAGCGGCGATACAGACCTGCTCCGGCTTAGCGCCCAAAAGCTCCGCCAACCCGGCCGCCGCCATGGAACAAGCGACACCAACCTCGCCCTGGCAGCCCACCTCGGCACCGGAGATGGAGGCGTTCATCTTGTACAACAGCCCGACTGTGCCCGACGCCAGGAAATAACGCAGGCAATGCGCAGTTTCCACTGGAGCGATGAAGCGGTCGTAATAGGCCAAGACCGACGGGATGATGCCGCACGCGCCATTGGTCGGGGCCGTCACCACCCGTCCACCCGCCGCATTCTCTTCACTCACTGCAAGTGCGAACATATTGACCCAATCCATCACCTGCATGGGGTCAACTTTTGTCCCTTGCGGAGCAACCAGCGCACGGTGGAGCGCGGCCGCGCGCCGTGGCACCTGTAATGGGCCGGGCAGCAGGCCCTCGCTATGCATCCCGCGCACAATGCAGGCGCGCATGGTCGCCCATATCTGCCCGAAATACGCTTCGATATCGTGCTGGCTGCGCATCGCCAGCTCGTTTTGCAGGATGAGATCGGAGAAAGTTAATCCCGTGGCCTCGCAGTGTGCCAGCAACTCAGCCGCGTTCGCGAACGCGTAGGGAACCTTCGCATCATCAACGCTTTCCCTGCCAAAGTCCTGTTCCTCGACAACAAAGCCGCCGCCTATGGAATAATAGGTTTTGCAGCAAATAACGGCTTCTCTGGCGAACGCCGTGATGGTCATTCCGTTCTCGTGCAGCGGCAGCGCGTTGTCATGGAATGTAATCGCAGTGTCGCGCGGAAAATCAACCTCGTGCCGACCCTGCGCCAAGGGCAGCCGTTCACAGGCTGCGACATGCGCGATAAAATCCGCAATCATGGCAATGTCGACATTATCCGGCGCATACCCTGCCAGACCCATGATGATGGCATTATCTGTATGGTGGCCTTTGCCGGTCGCTGAAAGAGACCCATAGAGGTCCACCGCAATGCGGCTCACTTCCGCCATCTGGCCATTGTTCAACAGCAGATCGACAAATGCTTTGCCGGCTCTCATTGGTCCAACCGTGTGGGAACTCGATGGGCCAATACCGATCCTGAACATGTCACAAACGCTGTTCACACAAAATCTCCGGGTTGAAAAATGGCCTTAGGGGGTAATAGGCGGACGCGCCTGCCTTAAGGCGCGCCGCGAAACCTCATTGCATCAAGAGGCGATGGATCAATCCGACATGCAGAGAAACGCCGGTTTTCATAACATCTTCATCAAGCTTGAATTGCGGATTATGCACGCCATGGATCGCGCCCTTGGCTGGATTACCCGCGCCGACAAACAGGAAGCTACCCGGCACGTGTTCCAGATAAGACGAAAAATCTTCAGCCGCGAACATGGGAGCAGGCATCGGTTTCAGTGTTATGCCGTCCAGATAGGTGTTGACCACCGCACCGGCGATCTCACACGCCTCGGGATGATTAATCCCCACCGCATAGCCACGGGTCCACTTGAGCTCATATTCAGCACCGTAAGCAGCACAAACACCGGCAAGCGTTTGCTCCAGCATGGCAGGAACCTTGGCGCGGACGTCCTTGTCATGGGTACGGATGGTGCCCGCAAGCTCGGCGGTCGATGGAATGACGTTGTAGCTGTCCCCGGCGCGGAAAGTTGCAATCGTTACTACCGGAGCACCAAGGGGGTCGAGGCGGCGCGCGACGATGCTTTGCAGCGCCGAGACAACCTGTGCGCCGACAACAATCGGATCAATACTGAGCTGCGGCATCGAGCCATGCGCACCACGGCCCTTGATGGTGATGTCAAAATTGTCGCTGGACGCGCAGAAAACTCCTGGTTTCACCATGATTGAGCCCACAGGATAGGCGGGCCAGACATGCATACCGAAAATCATATCGACGCCGTCGAGCACGCCCTTGTCGATGAGTTCCTGGGCACCACCCGGAGGAATTTCCTCGGCGTGTTGGAAAATAAACAGCACCTCACCGGCGATTTTATCCTGCATCCCGGACAAAACCTTAGCCGCACCAAGCAGCATCGCCGTATGGGCGTCATGGCCACAGGCGTGCATCACGCCGGGCTTGGTTGAGCTGAAAGGTTCGCCGCTCTCTTCGTTGAGGGGCAGCGCATCAATATCGGCGCGCAGGGCAATTTTCTTGCCGGGCCGCGCACCCTTCAGATGGGCCTGCACACTGTTCTTGGTCAGTTGTGTCAGCGTCAGATTGGGAAAAGCCGATAACTGCTCATAAATGTACTGAGCAGTCTCGAACTCATGAAACGTCAGTTCCGGATTGGCGTGCAGATGGCGGCGCCAGCGGATGACGTCTCCCTCAACTGCGGCAATGGCATTTTTCAATTCGGACAACATGATTAAATCCCTCATCATCGCGTGAAAACAACCTCGCGGTCTTCACGCCGATTTGCGCCATGCACTCCGGTTGACGGCAATCTTCCGCCTCCGAGACACACATGAAACCATGGTATGAATAAGGCCAGCGGGGGGAGAAACGCCCCGCCGCCAGCCCTTTCAATCAGTGATAAATCCCCTGCCAACGCAGGGTGAAGTGCGCCAGGATGGCCGAGAACAGAAATGTCCCGGCGAAAACCGCAATAGCCACCGGAACGATGCGCCATGAGATTTTCCTGAACATCCCGAGGTCCTTGCCAACGGCCAAACCGGCATAGGCCAGAATGGGAGTGGTGACGGCAAGAAACTGCATCTTCTTGGCGGTGGCCAGCACCCATCCCGACCATGGGAACAGGCTGGTCGAGGCATAGATGGCAATGATCGAAACCCAGAAGACCACAGGCAATTTGCTAAAGACAGGCAGTTTGCTGATCAGGAAGCCAATCGCCGCAATGGCTGCAATCACGAAGGCGCCGGACAGGGAATCCATCACGTTGATCTTGTAACCCACCGTGTTACCGGCGGCCATGATCGCTCCACACAGAAAAAACAGAGCCACCATTTCAATGGTTTTATTCATGGTCATCAGATCTGCTCCCCTGATGTGTCAATTTTCTTTCCGAACAACCGGCTGAACACCGCGTACATCTTGACGGCGAAAGGCAGTGAAAAGAACATGTAAATGTAGATGCCAAGAATTGTGGACATCAGATTGGCCGCACCTGCATAGGCGCGAATTTCCGCCTCCATGCCCGGATACATCACCACAATCGAGCCGGTCGCCGCAGCCATCATGCTGCCGCTGCCGACACCTGCGCCCATGGCCAGGGCATAGGGATGCAGGATGTTGAGCGAACCAATCATGCTGGCCAGCATCGACACAATCACCGCACCGAACAGGGTGCCCATCAGATAGGTCGCCATGACCCCGCGCCCTTCCGGGCTGTCGAGGGTGTATTTATCAGCGATGATCGCGATATTCGGCTCACGTCCGACGCTAAAGGTGGCACCGATGGCTTCGCGGCCCATGCCGAGGGCAACCGCAATCGGCAGGCCGAGCATGATTGTCCCGAAGAAGTGGCCGATTTCCTGCAGCAGCAAGGCGCCAGTCGCTTCCTTCAAGTGCGGCAAGGCCGGGCCGATATCGAGACCCAGTTTGACGACGAGAAGCATAAGGGCAGCGGTCAGAACGCCGCTGGCCCGCTTCATATTATCTTCCGAAAGAATTTTGAGTTTCGGAATGCTTATCACGCCACCCATCAGCATGGCATAGAGCATCGGAACGAGAACGATGATCCCATATCTGAAAGTCCCGATGGACTCCGCTATGAGCACCACAATCAAACACAATGCATGAATTTTCAAGTCTTTCAGCATATTCATGCGCATAATTCCCAAGCTTGCGACGCCCCCTAATAAGGTAGAATCTAGAGGGCTTTCCGCCCACCACCACCAAGGCATCTCTGTTAAAGGTATTGTTGTTTTACGGTTTTATTGCCTATCGGCTTGTGCGGCCTTTTACGGCAGCTTTCTTCCTTTGTGGAGATAGAAAGCAGCTTGAGTGACACGTTTTTTGATGGAGTGACAGGATGCCTCACCCTCTCAAACGCGCCAATTGGGCGCCTTTCAGGAAACCACAAGCGGTTTGAAATGCCATCGCGGATGGCGAATTATTCCGCTCCAACCCTTTCCAAAAAAAGCCCAATCCCCATATGCACAGCACGGCCACGCTGGCTTCAGTGGCCGGGAGACGCATGAACCCATGAATTACGGCAAAACCGCAATCCTTCTCGCCGGGCTCACCGCCCTGTTCTGTGGCGCTGGCTTTCTGCTCGGCGGCAAAAGCGGCATGATGATTGCCTTCGTGATGGCGATGGGCATGAACCTGTTCGCCTATTGGAACTCCGACAAGATGGTGCTCAATTCCTATAATGCGCGGGAAGCGAGCGAGCACGAAGCGCCGGAATTTTTCGACCTCATTCGCCAGCTTGCAACGCGGGCTGGATTGCCGATGCCGAAGGTTTATCTCATCGACAGCCCGCAGCCCAATGCCTTTGCCACTGGGCGGAACCCGCAGAATGCAGCGGTTGCGTGCAATACCGGCCTGATGGACATGCTGACTCGCGATGAACTTGCCGGGGTGATGGCCCATGAGCTGGCCCATGTGAAGCACCGCGACACCCTGATCATGACCATTGGCGCGACGCTGGCCGGAGCCATCTCATCCATTGCCCAGTTCGGATTTTTCTTCGGCGGGCGCGGCGAACAGCGACCCAACCCAGTCGTTACCATTGCCACCGCAATCCTCGCCCCCATGGCCGCCATGGTCATCCAGATGGCCATCAGCCGCTCGCGGGAATATGAGGCGGACCGAGAAGGCGGCGAGATTTGCGGCAATCCGCTGGCGCTTGCCTCGGCGCTTCGCAAGATTGAAAACGGCGTCGCCACGTATCCGAGCCCCGAGGCCGAGGCGCACCCGGCCACAGCATCGCTGTTCATCATCAATCCGCTGACCGGCCAGGGCATGGACAGCCTGTTCTCCACCCACCCGGCGACCGCAAACCGCATCGCCGCCCTCGAAGAACAGGCGAGAGATATGATGCCGCGCCCTGTGCCGCAGAACACAGCGCCAGCGTCACCTCCGCGTCAGCGCGGACCATGGGGGTGATAAAGCAGCCTGTTTGATAAGTCCGTCCGGTCGATACGTTGGTTGTTTTTCGCCCAGCGCCAGCATCACCGTTTGCTCTGATGTACCACCGCTAAGGACTTGATATCGCAACCAACTGCGACAGTTATCCATGCGTGCGTATTCCCGATGCCCGGAGAAGAATTTCGATCGTAAAACCCACGTGATACCGCAACCATAGCAATAATAAATCTTAACTTAAGGACGATTTAAGTTTTTCATAAAAATTATACGATTTTTAGCGCTATTTTTGCCTTTTTAACGCTCTGGAACTGGGATAGCTTAAATTATGTTTTGTTTTTCGCCACGTTGAGGGTTCGGCTCACGTGAGCTGCAAAGCACGATGCGTCATATGAGGTTTGCCAGAAGGTCTAAAATATATGCCAGGTGGCGGAGCCGCCCGCTGATCCGAATCCAGTTTGCCTTGCTCCGGTGCCTGAAGCTCATTTCCCGAACTTCAGACAGGAACAGCCATGTTAGGTACCATTATTACTATCCTCGTGCTTGCAGGGATCGTTTATCTTCTTGCCAAGCAATATAAAGCGCAGCCAGTTCTCCTTTTCGCGGGTTTTGTTCTGCTGCTCTGCGCGGGCCTCTTCATCACAAACACGTTTCCGAAGGAAGCCCTAACCAAGGGAACCGGCTCCGTCTGGGTCGATGTTTTCGATGTTTTCCGTGATAAAGCAAGTTCCAACCTAGCTGGTCTCGGTCTGATCCTGATGTCGATTGCCGGCTTCGCGCGCTATATGGAACATGTTGGCGCAAGCCCGGCTTTGTTCGCCGTGTTCCAGGGTCCGCTGGAGCGGGTTAAATCACCTTACCTGTTGTTGGTCGTCGCCTTTATCGTCACGCAGATTCTCGTCATCTTCATCCCGAGCCACGCAGGCCTCGGCGTGCTGCTGATGGTGACGATGTATCCGATCCTGATCCGTACCGGTATCAGTCGCATGTCGGCATTGGGTGTCATCGCCACCTGCCAATTCATCGACCATGGCCCCGGTTCGGGCAATGTGATCTTTGCCGCCAAAACATCCGGTCTCGATCCGGCAATCTATTTCGTCCATCACCAGTTGCCGATCACCCTGCCGATCATCGCAGCGGTGGCCGTCGCCCATTTCGTCTCGCAGAAATTTTGGGACAAGCGTGACGGTTTCGTCTTTACCGGCAAGCCTGAAGAAGGCGTGATCGTGAAAGAGGACACCGCTAGCCCGCCTAAGATCTATGCATTCCTGCCGATCATCCCCCTCGTGCTCATCGTAGCTTTCAGCCCGATCATCCAAACCACAATCAAGATGGACGTGGTGACGGCGATGCTGATCTCAACATTGATCGCGATGGTGTTTGAATTTATTCGGCTCAAGAGCCTCAAGACGGTCATGGATTCGCTGTCGCTATTCTTTGATGGCATGGGCAAGCAGTTCGTGCTCACCGTTTCGCTAGTCATTTGCTCGCAGGTGTTCGCATCTGGCTTGATTGCCATCGGCTTCGTCGACACATTGATCAATGCCGCCAAAACCGCAGGCTTCGGCGTCATCGCAATGACCATCGCCATGTCTTTTATTTTGGCTATTTCAGCCTTCTTCATGGGCTCGGGCAACGCGGCCTTCTTCTCCTTCGCGCCGCTCACACCAAAAATTGCTGAAAGTCTCGCGGTTCCGGTGGTCACAGTGCTGCTGCCCATGCAGATCATGACCAGCTTCGGTCGTGTGGTGTCGCCCATCACCCCTGCGATCATCGCCATCGCCGGTATGGCCGACGTCTCGCCGCTGCAAGTCGTTAAGCGCACGGCTTTCCCGATGCTGGTAGCCGCCATCCTGAACCTCGCCCTGATGGTTTATCATCTGCAGGGCCTGTGATCCGCCGAACCCGAAAGGTTAAACCATGTCCAGAAACAAGACAAAACTCATCCATCAGGGTCGCGGTGAGCATCGCGCTGTCGGACCGGTCAATCCGCCTGTTATGCGCGCCTCGACCATTATTTTCGATGATATCGCCACCTGGCGCGGCGCGCGCAAGCTGCGCGAAACCCAACGCGTTCTCAGCTACGGCGCACGCGGCACCGAAACCGCTTTCGCCCTTGAGCAGCTCATCACTGAGCTTGAAGGCGGCCACCGTGCCCAGTTGTTTTCAACCGGGCTTGCAGCGATTGCGACCGTGATCCTGCGCTACGCCGAGGCTGGCAAACACATTCTGTTTGCCGATTCGGTCTATGCACCGATGCGCGCCATCTGTGAGAACCAGCTCAAACCTCTTAAGGTCGAATATTCGTTCTTCAAGGCTGATGGTTCCGACTTTGAGGCAAAGCTGCAGCCCAACACAGCGCTGGTGTTCTGCGAAGCCCCGGGTTCACTGCTTTACGAAATGCAGGATCTTCCGGCCATTTGCGCCATAGCCCATGCCCGCGGAATTCCGGTTGCCACAGACAATACCTGGGGCTCCGGTTGGTTCTATAATCCGCTGAAGCTCGGTGCCGACATCTCCTGCATCGCCGCGACCAAATATCTGTGCGGCCATTCGGACGTGATGATGGGCATCGTCGTTGCCAATGAGAAGGAATGGAAGCGCATTGGCGACTTCCCGGAAGTGCTCGGCCAGACAGCAAGCCCCGACGACGCCTATCTCGTTCTGCGCGGAATGCGCACGCTCGGCGTGCGGCTTGCCGCCCACGAGAAGAGCGCCACCATCGCCGCTCGCTGGCTGCAAAAACGACCAGAGATTGCCAAGGTCTTTTTCCCCGCCTTGGAAGATCACCCCGGCCACGCGCTGTGGAAGCGTGACTGCACTGGCGTGAATGGTCTCCTGACCGTTGAATTCAAGCCGGAATTCACCGCCGAGCAGGCCGACCGTTTCATCGACGGGCTGGAGCTGTTCGGTATCGGGGCCTCATGGGGTGGGTACGAGAGTCTGGTGTTGCCTGCCAATGTTCTCGGCACCCGTACCGCAACCGACTATAGCGGCCGCGGCCAGTTCGTGCGTCTGCATATCGGCCTTGAAGATATCGACGATCTTCTCGAAGACATTGAGCAGAGCCTCAAGAAAATGCGCTAAACGGGATGGGGCGGAGCAGCGTGATCGCCGCTCCGCCCAAACCCGATAAAACAGGTAGGATTTAATGCCCACAAACGCCAATTTTGATCTCGACCTTCTGAGAACCTTCGTCGCAGTCGCTGAAAAGCAGACCTTCGTCGAAGCGGCGAGTGTGGTTTTCCGTACCGAAGCTGCTGTGAGCCAGCAGATGCAACGGCTTGAGGTTTTCGTCGGCAAAGAGCTTCTGGTGAAGAAAGGGCGGTCCAAGGCCCTGACCCATTCCGGCATCCAGCTTCTGGCCTATGCGCGCAAGCTCTTGCAACTCAACGATGAAGTCTGCATGGCGATGAATGCCGAGAGCTTGGCTGGTGTGCTGCGGCTCGGCGCACCCGATGACATCACCAACACCATTCTGCCCCATCTCCTGTCACGCTTTTCCAAAGCCTACCCGCAGTTGATGATGGAGATTCAAGTCGATCGCAGCCCCTTCCTGATGGAAAAGCTGAAACGCGGCGACATCGACCTTGCCATATCAGCCATTGATATTACCGAGCACCCGCGGATCCAGATTAGACGGTCTTCAACGCACTGGTATGCGGCAGAAGATTACGTGTTTGAGAAGCATTTGCCGGTGCCACTGGTGGTTTTGAACGACCCGAGCATCTACCGCAATGTGGGGATCAACAGCCTGAACGAGGCTGGTATTCCCTGGCGCATTGCCTATGTCACCACCACACTGGCGGGAGCCAAGGCAGCGGTTGCGGCAGGTCTCGGCATCACGCCCCGTTCCATGGAATTTATCAGTCCGGGCCTCAAGACCCTGCACGAAGCCGATGGCTTTCCTCGACTTCCCGATTTCAATTTCTATCTCTACATGCGCAGCGACAACACCATGAAGGTTGCTCAGGTGCTGTTTGATTCCCTGCGCGCCCAAGGCTTTTCCGACGCCCCATAAGAACCAACTTTTCAGGAGCTAAACCATGACTTCCAGCGCCTATGATTCCCCGCTTCTGCGGAATTCCTGGTCCACCCCCGAGATGCGCGCGGTCTTTTCGGAAGAGACCCGGATGCAGAAATGGCTCGATTACGAGGCGGCCATTGCCATCGAGCAAGCTGATATGGGCATCATCCCGCAAGACGCGGCCAAAGAAATTGCCGATCGTGCCAAGGTCAAAAACCTCGACATGGCCAAGATTCTCGAAGAGACCGCCCGTACCAAGCACGGCCTTGTGCCTACCGTGCGCGCATTGGAACACGCATGCCGCAATGGCCATGGCGAATGGGTGCATTATGGCCCGACCACCCAGGACGTGGTTGATACCGGCATGATGCTGCAATTGCAGGAAGCCTACGCGCTGATTAAAGCGGACCTCAAAAAGATCGGCCAGCACCTCTACAAGCTCGCCAAAGAGCACCGTAACACGCCGATGACCGGGCGAACCCTCGCGTTGCAGGCGCTGCCCATCACCTTCGGCCATAAAGCGGCCATCTGGCTCACCGAGCTTTATCGCCACGAGCAGCGCCTCAACGACCTCAAGGAGCGCACATTCGTCGGCAGTGTGGTCGGGGCAGTGGGCACCAAGGCCTCCTTCGGCGACCGGGCTGACGAGCTGGAAGCGCGCGTTCTCAAGCGCCTCGGCCTCAATGTGCCGGAAATTTCCTGGCAGCCCGCCCGCGACCGACTGGTTGAGTTCGGCGGCGTGCTTGGCATGATTGCCGGAACGCTCGGCAAGATCGGCCATGAAATCCTGATGCTGGCCCATAACGAAATTGACGAATTGCACGAGCCTTTCGACAAGGGCCAGGTCGGCTCATCCACCATGCCGCACAAACGCAATCCCGCCGTCAGTGAAAACGCAGTGACGGTTTCGACCGCCATCAAGGGGAATATCTACATTCTCCAGGATATGCTGCGTCAGGAACATGAGCGCGATGGCGCGGCCTGGAAAATGGAATGGAAGATCATTCCCGAAATCTGCCTGATGACCTCGGTGGTGTTGCGCAATATGGAATTCGCGCTCGGCGGGCTCATCGTCAACAAGAAGAAGATGCGCGATAACATGGATCTGCTCGGCGGCTTCATGCTGTCGGAGCGCGTGATGTTCGTGTTGTCCGACAAGCTCGGCAAGCAGACCGCCCATGAGCTGATCTATGAGGCCTCCCGCAAGGGCATGGAAGGCGGCACCTCGTTCCGTGATGCGTTGTTCGCCGATGAGCGCATCCGCAAGGTTCTGACCGAAGAAGAACTCGCCCATGTGCTGGACCCGACCACCTATGTCGGCAACGCACCGGAATCGGTCGACAAGGCCCTGGCCATCGTCGCCAAGAGCCGCTGGCTCGACTAGAGCGAAGCGCGTTTTCAAGAAGCTGGATACCGGGGCATTCCCCCGGTATCCGCGGCGAACCAATGGTTCGAAGCGGCGTTGACCCCGTGAGAACGGCGCGCCCGAGCTGAGGCATCCGGCCGGGGAACGTATATCTCCATTGCAATGAAAACAGTGATCGTCATGACCCATTCCCAGCGTATCAGTGACTTCGTGGAAAAGCTGACATTGGCCGACATTCCGGAAAATGTTCGCGCCCGCGCCCGGCTTCACCTCATCGATACCTTCGGGGTCGCATTTCGCGGCTCAACCCAGCCCCATGGGGTCAACGCCCTGAAGGCGGTTTCCGCCATGCCCGGCACCGGCGGCAAGAGCGTGGTGTGGAATACGACTGGCCCCATGCTCCGGGCCGCGGAAGCTGCCCTTGTCAACGGGGTTGCGGCGCATGTGCTTGACTACGACGACACCCATACCGATTCGATCCTGCACGGCAGCACCATTCTCGCACCGACCGTTTTTGCGCTGGGCGAGGAGTTGGGCGCCAGTGACGCCGACATGCTCGTTGCCTATGTCGCAGGCTGGGAAGTCGGCGCGCGCATCGGCACGGCTGCGGGCGGTGCGTTTCATGAGCGCGGTTTTCACTCAACCGGCATTGCTGGCACCTTCGCCGCAGCGGTTGCCGCAGCCAAGCTCCTCAAGCTGGATCAGCAACAGATGGTCTATGCGCTTGGGCTTGCGGGCAGCCAGACCTCCGGCGTTGCCGAATACCTTACCAACGGCTCGGCATCGAAATGCTTCCACGCCGGTTGGTCAGCCCATTCCGGCATCATGGCGGCTTACCTTGCCAAAGCCGGGTTGACCGCACCGGAAACGATTTTCGAAGGACGCTACGGGCTCTACGTCACCCACGGCAAGCCGGAACAGGCAAATATCGCGACCGTCAGCGCCGATCTTGGCAAAAGCTGGGAGATGCTCAAGGTTTCCATCAAGCCCTATCCCTGCTGCCATTTCGGCCACGCCTTCATCTCCTGCGCCCTGATGCTGCATGAGGAGGGCATTCGCCCCGAGACGGTCGCCAGCATTGATTGTGTGGTTGACCCCATCGAAGCGGCATTGATCTGCGTGCCGCTCGAGCGCAAGCATGAACCTAAAACGCCCTATGAAGCCAAGTTCTCGCTCCCCTTCATGATTGCCGCCGCCTTACAGGACGGTACCGTGGGGATGCCGACTTTCACGCCGGACAATATCAAGCGCCCCGACCTGCTCGCACTGGCAAAAAAGGTCAGCTACCGCGACGCCAAGCCGGGAGAAACAACCTTCCCGCGCTATTTCCCCGGCTGGTTGACCGCCACGCTCCAGGATGGACGCCGCATCGAGAAACGGCTCGATATCAATTATGGCAATCCTGACAATCCGTTGACCGAGGACGACGTTCGCCGCAAGTTCAATGACAATGTCGCCGGTGTCATTCCCGATGCGCAGGCGGAAAAGCTGCTGGCGCGCCTCAGCACGTTTGGCCGCGCGCGCTAACACCTTCAATTTTTAAATCGCAACACCGGAAACGCCCGCCATCGCGCGGGCGTTTTTGCGTGTCCAGCCCCATGAAGCCAGAACGGCGCACGCAATTTTTCTGCCGCCGCCATAATCCTAACCAAGCGTTAACCATAGTGATGCCAAAAGGGCACAACGATGCCCGAAAGCTGGGATCTGCTTGTCTGCCCTTATTTTCGACAGATTCGCAGGCGAACGAACAAGGGCTCACATTATTGTTCCGGATGATCCGGCACGTTGCGGCGTCTGTTGTGCGGACGCAGCATGGTTAAGGATGGAAAGTAAAATGCCCCCAGCCGATATTGCCCAAACGGCGACGCAAGCGGTCCATGACATTACCCTATGGGGTTTGTTCTGGCAGGCGCACTTCGTGGTCAAGCTCGTGATGGTGGGGCTTCTCGGTGCCTCAATCTGGTGTTGGGCCATCATCATCGACAAGACGCTTCTGTTTCGCCGCACCAAGGCGGCGATGGATCGCTTCGAAGAAATTTTCTGGTCGGGCCAGCCGCTGGAAGACCTTTACCGCAACCTGCAGAACCGGCCCGCATACGGCCTCGCCGCGCTGTTCACGGCGGCGATGAATGAGTGGAAGCGCTCGTTTGAAGGTTCGGGTCGCCAGGTTCAGAGCCTGTCGCAACGCATCGACAAGGTTTTGGATGTCACCATCCAGCGTGAGGTCGGCGTGCTCGAATCGCGTCTTCTGTTCCTGGCATCCATCGGCTCGGCGGGTCCCTATATCGGCCTGTTCGGCACGGTGTGGGGCATCATGACCGCCTTCACCTCGATTGCCGCCTCCAAAAGCTCATCGCTTGCCGTGGTAGCTCCCGGTATTGCCGAAGCGCTGTTTGCGACTGCCATCGGCCTGTTCGCCGCCATTCCGGCGGTGCTGGCCTATAACAAGCTGCAATCGGAAGTCTCAAAACTGCAATCGCGGCTTGAAGCCTTCGCCGACGAATTTTCAGCCATCCTGTCACGACAGATTGACGAGCGCATCGCGCTCGCCGCCTGAAACGGAGTGGTCTGATGGCGAATTTCAGAGGAAATTCCGGACGGCGCGGGCGACGCGGTCGCCACGGCGGCGGCGCGATAAACGAAATCAACATGACGCCATTCATCGATGTCATGTTGGTGCTACTCGTCATTTTCATGGTGTCGGCACCGCTCATGACATCGGGCATTCCCGTGGATGTGCCCAAAGGCGGCGCGACCGCGATGAATACCAATGCCAAGCCGCTGGTGGTCAGCCTTAAGGAAACCGGCCAGATTTATGTGGGTGATGATCAGGTGCAGGACGAGACGCTGGTGTCGAAGCTCGGCTCAGTTGCCAAGAACGGCATGGAAGAGCGCATCTTCATCCGCGCCGACAAGAAGCTCGATTACGGTCGCGTCGCCCAGATCATGGCGAAAGTGACAGGCGCTGGCTATTCCAAGGTCGGCCTCGTTACCGCAACCGAACAATAACCGGATCAGAGGGCGTTTTCCCCCGTGTTGAAGCTGATAAAAACAGAACCGGGCGCGGTGATATCGGGAGGGCTGCATGTGGCAGCACTCGTGGCATTGCTGTTTTTGGTTCCAGCCAACAGCTTCCCCGATGCCGAGGAAGGCATTCCGGTTGACGTGATTTCAGAAGACGCGCTTGGGCTCATCACGAAGGGCGACCCCAAGGCGAAAGCCGTTCAGCCCAATCCGAAGCCCAAGGCCAATCGCGTGGCCGACGTTGTTGAGCCGAAAGACGACCGCAACGATAAGCGGGACCTGCCCTCGGCAGCCAAGAGCCCGGACAAAACGCC